>NZ_LBJX01000093.1:0-182112 GCF_028128895.1 Bradyrhizobium sp. CCBAU 11434 | reverse complement strand
TCAGCCCGCCTGCTAACTCGATGGTGATGACCCGACGCGAAGTTCGATCGCCAATCTCCCCTGTTCGATTCAAGGTGACTGTGCACGGCGCCTCCCGCAAGGAGGCTTGCGCGGAAATGGCCCCGCGCTTTGCCCGCCCCGCCTTCAGCTCTCCGGGACCGCCACCGTCGCGGGCGCGCTCAGCGGAGCGCCTCCGACCGAAACCGGCCCAATCGAAACCGGCCCGATCGACTTCGGCTGCCGAACCATCCGCTTGCGCAGCAACAGCCGATCGCGCGCGCGCAAGCGCGGGATGGAGGCCGTGACATCGGACATCATCGTGTTTTGCAGCGTGTCGATCTTCGAGATCAGCGTCGAAAGCTGCGGCGATATCTTCTTCACATCGCCCCGCTCGTCCGTGATGCTCTGCCGGAGCGACATCAGGGTCGTCGAGTCCTGCTGACGCAGCGCCGTGTTCTGCTGCAAGGACGAATTGATCTCCTGCAGCGCGGCGGCCTGCTGCTGCTGGGCCGACTGGATCTCCTTCAGGGCAGCGACAACGGGATCCGGTTTCGGCGCAGGCTCTTCCTGGCGCGGAAACAGCGCGGCCAGGTTGCTGATGTCAGGTGAAGGCAGATCAAAGGGCGAAGTGTAGATGGCCGCCGCGCCATTGATCGCCAGGGCACACACCGCGAAGGCCAGGACCGATTTACGGCTGGAGCGCTTGAGCGGTACTGGAGCTTCCAGGGCCTCGGACTCAGGCTGGGATTCTGACGCTGCGGCTGCAAGGGCTGCAGCGTCGAGGTGCTCGGCGAAGCCCAGCGTTTCGGATGTCGTGGTCATGCGCATTGACCTCATGAGCGAGCAAAAGGAGGCCGTCGCCGGAACGTCCTCTCGACGCCTCCTTTACGCAGCACTCACTTACACAACTGCCTAAAATTGTGGGCTTTTCGGATTAATTCCACGTTAGCGACGCGGTCGCCGGGCAGGTCCCGTGACCCCGGCTGATTACGGGGCGCTGCGAGCCGTGACGGCGGGCTCATGCTGTCCCCTGTTCCATCTGCCCAGCCGAAAAAAGCCAGGAGACATCAGACCCGAAAGGTGTAGGATTCGACAAAACGGAGGGAACGGCATGTTTGAAATCACCGGTTTCGACACGGCAGGCGTCGTCAGCCTCAAGCGTGAGTCCCTCGCCGCCGCCCTGAAGAAGGCCAGGGAGCTGATCCAGGACGGGTGCCGCGACGTTCAGATCGTCGATCCCGATGGCCGGGTCTACACCTCCTTCGAGGAGCAGGCCGCCTAGCCGCCTCCCCGCGCACCTGGGTCGCTTGGGCTCGCGATCCCTTGCGGAAGCGAAAGCAATGTCGCGGCGGTGCCGTACGCAAGTGTTCAGCCTGCACGTGCCGTCCCATTGCCAACCGACTGTTTTGGGCGCACGCTTTTTCCAGGCGCGCAGACGCTGCGAGGGAGTGCAACATGAAGGAACCGGGCCTTGATGGTCGCCACCGGGACAAGGATGGCGCAATCAGCAAGAAGCACGGCAACACGCTGATCGGGACACTGCGGAAGATCTACGGCAAGGGCTTTGCGGCCGGGTATCCGGATACGGCAACTCTCGGCGAGGTCTTGCATCAGTTGAACGAAACGTCGCTGAGCCAATTGCGTCGTGACCACGACACCGGGCATTTGGGACACAAGATCGACCATGTCCCAAAGTGACGTCGTTTAACCGAATTGATGTCCTCGGGATGAACTGTTCAGACGGCCGCTAGCCGCGCGGACAGCTGCTCCGCTATCGGTCGCATGCACGGTTGAGCCGCCCGGCAGCGGGGGCTACGATGAGCCTTTTACGGAGGCTCATTTGAAACAGGTCATTATTGCTGTCGCAGTTGTCGCGCTGCTCGCCACCTCGCCTGCCCGCTCACAAGCTCTCGTCGATCCCAGCAAGGTTGCACCCGAGTACCGCGAGGCGGCCGAAAAACGCCGCGCCGAGCAGATCCGCCAGCGCGAATGCGCGCAGAAGGCCGATCTGGCGAAGGTGTTGCCGCGAGATCGGGCCGACTTTGTCAATCACTGCCTCGATGCGATGGTGGCGAAGCAGTAGGGCCTCGCACGCGAATGCACGCGGCAACGAGAAAGCGGACGCCGGCGTTGAGGGTTTCTTCAGATGTTCGGCCCCACCGTGGCTGCCGATTTCCAATGATCATTGTTGTCGGCGCATGAGTTTCGTCCAGATCCAGTGCACGCGTTGCAAGACGATGTTTCGCGATCGCGCAGGACGATTGCAGGACGGCTATTCCAGGCAATGTCCTTGTTGCGAAGTCGTGCTGTTCTTCGCCGACGACGCTCAGCACCCGTTCATCAAGCGCGCAATGCGAAGCGCACGGCAGGCGCGCAAAGAGCAGCGCGAGGCCGAGGCGGTCAGGATCGCGACCCCGCCAGAACCGCGGGCGGCTCCGCGCTCGCGGTCGTCATCCGCCGGGCGGGCTCGGGTGCATGGAAGGTCCGAGTAGCGGCTACTTGGCCATCAATGTTGCTCCGATCCAGCCGCGATGGCGCAATGGGATGGCTAACGTGACAATCATCCCTCAGGGCTCCCGGAGACATCATGCTGTTTGCCATCCACGCCATCGACCGCACCGGTGCACTGCCGAGGCGGCTTGCCAATTATGAGGCGCACAAGGCCTTCCTCAGCGACACCTCGCGCTTCGGCGTCAAGATCGTGATGTCGGGCCCGCTGGTCGCCGACGACGGCGCCACCATGATCGGCAGCCTGTTCCTGATCGAGTCTCCTGGCCGTACTGAGGTCGAAGCCTTCAATCGCACCGATCCGTTCGCGGCGGCCGGCATCTGGGAGAAAGTCACGATCACCGGCTTCGTGCGGCGGCAGGGCTGAGCCATCCGGGGCTGGACGCGAAAAACCCCAGCGCGTGGAGACACTGGGGGTGTTTCAAAGATTATGAATTGGTAAGGGCAATGACGCTTGTGTAGCAGCCCTCTGCGTGGCGGCTTGTGAACTGCTTCACATGCGATGCGCGCCTTGTCGGATTCTTTGTCACACCCCTTATTGTCACGCCCTCGGTTGTCGCACTTGGCGGCTAGCTCCGGCGCGACTTCCGCGGAAACAGGCGATCCCGGATGTAGCGCGAGGTCGCGGTCAGGCGGATGCCGCGCGGCTTCTGCCAGGCGGCGCGGTCGATCTCCTTCTTGTCGCCGATCGCAAGGCGCCCCTTGGCGCTCTTGGCGATGAAGATCGCGTCGCTCATCTTGCGGCCCGAACGCTTGTTCTTGGCCTTCACCTCTTTCCAGAGGCTGATCCGGCCGAGTTTCAGCTTCGGCAGCTCTTCCTTGATCTCGCGCCGCAGGCAGGCCTTCTCGGTTTCGCGCGCACGCTTGCGGCCGCCCGGGAACATCCAGAGGCCGTCCGACCGTCTCCTGACCAACAAGACCTTGCCGCGTTTGGCGGCAACCAGCTTGGAAGACTTCGCCATTCCTATCGCAAACCGAAAAAAGAATCTGGCGCCATCGTAACTTGTCTAATTCATTAGACAAGTTCCGCGGCCGCCCTGATGGCCACCGCCATCCCCAATTGTCCACATTCTGCGAAAGGCGTGTGGCCCGCGCGTGAGACGCTATGGGACCTCGTCGGAAGCCTGCGATATAGCGGTCCGCTTCCCCGCCTCGCTCCCGATCCACGCCGCTGCCATCTCCCACGCCACCGACAGGATGATCGGCCCGATGAACAGGCCGACAATGCCGTGGGCCAGCGTGCCGCCGATCACGCCGACGAAGATGACGATGGTCGGCGTGTTGAGACCGCGTCCCATCACGAGCGGCTTCAGCATGGTGTCGATGAAGCCGACCACGACGAAGAACACGGTCAGCACCAGGGCGGTGGTGACGTCCTTGGCGGTCCAGATCCAGATGATGACAGGCAGCAATACGAGAAAGGCGCCGATTTGCACGATCGACAGCAGCAGCACGAGGAAGGCCAGCAATCCGGCGCTCGGCACTGCAGCGAGCTTGAAGCCGATGCCGGCCAGCAGCGCCTGCACGATGGCAACGCCGATCACGCCTTGTGCGACCGCACGGATGGTGGCGCCGCCAAGCGTGAGGAAATGCTCGCTCTGCTCGGGCACGATGCGCGACAGGAAGCCGCGCCCGGCCGCAACCAGCCGTGGCCCGTGCGGAAACAGGAAGCCGGCCACAAACACCGAGACCAGGAATTGGAGCGTGCCGAGGCTGGCATCACCAGCGAGCGTCAGCAGCGGTCCTGCCAGCGGCTGGAGATAGGGCGCGACCTCACGCAGCACCGCGCGGATGTTGGTGTAGGCCTGGTCCCACAACTCGAACAATGTCGGACCGATCACCGGCCATGACTTGATCTGTTCCGGAGCGGACTGCAGCGCGAGGTCGCCGGTGCTGAGCTGATGCGCCAGCTCCCTGCCCCCGTCGACCGCACTCACGCCGAGCCATGTCGCCGGACCGAGCACGATGCCGAGCGTGACCAGGGTGAGGATGGCGGCTGCGGTCTTGGGCCGGCCGCCAAGCACTTTGGCCAGCCAGCTAAAGGCCGGATAGAATGCGACCGCGAGCACGCCGCTCCAGGCCAGGATCGGCACGAACGGCCGGACGATCAGGAATGTCCAGATGATCAGCAGCGCCAACAGGCCGAGCCGGATCACGAGCTGGATGACGTCCTCGCCGGTCAGGAGCTGACGCAGACTTTTCACAGGCACGGCTTTCTTGCGGGCATCAACGCGGGTGCCGGCGCTTGCGCGGCCCCGGGTTATTGCGAGCCCCGGGCCGGCCGTCAAGACGGCCGGAGACGGGCCCGATCCTGCAAGGCTAGCCCAAATCCAGGAAAATCCAGAAAGATCCGCAACGTGCGCCGGGATTGCCTAACGACGATTAACCGGATTTCAGCCGACCAATTTACGCCGATGCAAAGGCTCGCATTTATGCTTCGTCGCAAGGTCCCAAAAACACTTGCGGTGCAATGGCCAACAGCATCTGGACGATCGAAGAATTCACCTGCACGGGTTGCAGCATGAACTACACCGCGACCCGGGAGGAGCATGCCGAGCCGCATGCCGGCAGCTTCAAATGCGCCATCTGCGGCAGCGTGGTGCACAGCTGGTCCGGCAAGCACCATTTCTTCGGCTGGCAGGCCGTGAGGACCAAGCCAGCGGTGTTCGGCCGGCGCTGGGCCGGCGTGCAGTAGTAACGATCGCAGATCGCTTACCGACGCACGCCGACGCGGTTGACACCGCCATTCAGATTGGTCCTGCTCGCCGTGCCGGCCCGAACCGCCGCACGTGCAACAGGGCGTGGCCGCAGCACCACGCCGGCGCGTGCGACGCAGGACGGCGGATAATCGATATATTGGCAATAGACCACGGCCCTCGCGGGTGTCGGACTAAGCGCGACACCAACGGTCCCCAAAAGACCGGCGGCCGCAATCGCTGCGACAACCACTGGCTTCATCGAACGACGCTCGCTCCGGCGCATGGTGATCCTCCCTCATTGCACAATTGGATAGTGATGGCTGTGCCCCAGCCTGAACTGAACGCAACGTGCGTCGCGGTGCACGGGCAACGTTGACGTAGATCAACGATGGGTGCGGCATTGGAGCTGGCCGAAAGCACACCGAGGTCGCGAAGTCATGCCTGCCATTCGGCGGGCGATGCGCGGCTTTTGCTAAAGGTCGACACCGGCTAAGTTCGCCTTCTCCGCAACTGAAGCCGATACATGATGACCGCTCCTTTCGTCCCGCAGATCGCCCTCTATCGCAGCTGGCTCGCCGAGCAACGCGGCCTGACCTTTTCGACTTACGAAGAGATGCGGCAATGGTCGGTGCGCGACCTCGATGCGTTCTGGCGCAGCATCTGGGACTATTACGACCTGCAGTCGCCGACGCCATTTGCGGCCGTCATCACCGAGCGCAAGATGCCCGGCGCGGTGTGGTTTCCCGGCGCGCAGGTGAACTATGCGCGGCAGGTGTTCCGGCATGTGGACGCGGCGCATGCCGCAGGCCTGCCCGCGATCGTCTCGAGCGGCGAGGACGGCAAGCTCACGGAAACCAGCTGGCCCGAGCTGCGGCGCAAGGCGGCCGCGCTCGCTTTGCATCTGAAGGACAAGGGGATCAAGCCCGGCGACCGCGTCGCGGCGTACCTCCCCAACATCCCCGAGACCATCATCGCGTTTCTCGCCAGCGCCAGCATCGGTGCGGTCTGGAGCGTCTGCGCGCCCGACATGGCCGCGCCGGCCGTGATCGACCGGTTCAAGCAGATCGAGCCAAAAGTGCTGATCGCCTGCGACGCCGTCACCTATGCCGGGCGCAGGCATGATCGCAAGGACGTCGTCGCCGAGCTGCGGCGATCGCTGCCGACGGTCGAGCATGTGATCCTGCATAGCGAAGCTTCCGCGGCGCCGGACGCCCTGCTCTCCGACATCACCGCGACGACGGGCGCCGCGGTCGACGCGTTCGAGCCGGAATGGCTGCCGTTCGATCATCCGCTCTGGATCGTCTATTCCAGCGGCACCACCGGTCTGCCGAAGCCGATCGTCCATGGCCATGGCGGCATCGTCATCGTCGTGCTGGCTCTGCTCGGACTGCACAACGACATCGGCTGCTCCTATCACGAGAACTCATTCGGCGAGCGCTATCACTGGTACTCATCGACGGGCTGGATCATGTGGAATTCGCAAGTGGGAGGTCTGCTGAGCGGCACCACCTGCTGCATTTTCGACGGCAGCCCCGGCGGCACCAGAGACAAGCCTGATTGGACCACGCTGTGGCGCTTCGTGGCGCAATCGAAAGCAACCTTCTTCGGCGCGGGCGCGGCGTTCTTCGCCAATTGCGCCAAGGCGGAGATTGACCTTGCCGCTGCCGGCGATCTCTCACGCCTGCGCTGTCTCGGCTCGACCGGCTCGCCGCTCAGCGCCGACACCCAGGCCTGGTTCAACGAGCGCTTCGCAGCACTGTCGAAGACCAACGGCAGCAAGGCGCAGGCCGATATCTGGTGGGCGAACATCTCCGGCGGCACCGATTTCGCCGGCGCCTTCATCGGGGGCAACAGGGAATTGCCGCAGACGCCGGGGGCGATGCAATGCCGCCTGCTCGGCGCCGCCGTGGAAGCCTTCAGCGAACAGGGCCGTGCCGTCACGGACGAGGTCGGCGAGCTCGTCTGCACCGAGCCGATGCCGTCGATGCCGCTCTATTTCTGGAACGACAAGGGCAATGCGCGCTATCTCGCCAGCTATTTCGAGACCTATCCTGACAATTTCGACGGCAGCGGCCGCGGGCCGGTGTGGCGGCACGGCGACTGGCTCAAGGTCAACCTGGATGGCTCCTGCGTGATCTACGGCCGCAGCGATGCGACGATCAACCGGCACGGCCTGCGCATGGGTACCAGCGAGCTCTATTCCGCGATCGAGGCGTTGCCGGAGGTGCTCGATAGCCTTGTCGTCGACCTCGAATATCTCGGCCGCGACAGCTACATGCCGCTGTTCGTGGTGCTGCGCGAGGGCGTCGCTTTCGACGGCGCGATGCAGGCGAAGATCAACAAGGCGATCGAGGCAGGTCTCTCACGCCGCTTCCTGCCGAATGAGATTTTTGCCGTCGCCGAGATCCCGCGCACGCTGTCGGGCAAGAAGCAGGAGCTGCCGATCAAGAAGCTGCTGCTCGGCCACCCCGTCGAGAAGGTCATCAACAAGGAAGCGATGGCCAATCCGGCCTGCCTCGACTGGTATCTGGTCTTCGCGCGCGACTATCTGGCGCGAAATGCGGTCTGATCTCGGACAGATCGGACCAATTGCGCCTTCGGCATTTGCACTCCGTTCACCGATGACAGCTAGACGGGTCAGGACCCCTGCAACGAACAGCACGCCATGGCCGACCTCAACGCTGTCCTCACCCGGCTCAACGACCGCCTACTTCGCCTCGAAGGCGAGCTGTTCGTGCTGCGTTCGCTGGCACGCGCGACGCTGACGGCAGGCGATGACCACGCGACGCGGATGCGCAAGCTGGTCGAGGCCGCAAAAGTCGCGCTCGATGACGAGGCGGAACGCGAGCTCGACAAGCCCACGCGCAAATATGTCGACGCGGCAACCGCGCTGGTGGAGGAACTGCTGGTCGAGCCGACCCCGGCGCGGCCCTTGTTCACCGTGATCGATGGCGGACGGCGCGACTGAGCGTCAGATCGGACGCGTTGTGCCGGTGTCGGTGGATTCAGCCTTCAGCCGGCTGAGGCCTTCCTCGATGATCGCGATCTCCTCGTCGATCTTGCTGATCGGCAGGCTGAAGTCGTAAGCGCCTGACTTGCTCTTCAGATCGACGGCGAGGCGCTGCCTGTGCATCATCAGCTCATCGAGGCCACGGCGGTTCTTCAGCCGCACATAGGCGTCAACGATCTGCGCAATTGCGTTCGACATGAAAAAGGTCCCGGCAAAAATGCCGGCACGGCGCACCCACGCCGGCGGGACATTCTTGGTGTCGCGGTACGCAATACAAATCCGCGACGGATTCGTCGATACGACAATGAGGTTGAGAACGTGTTACCGTTTGATGATCCGGTGAGGCGGACAACGAAAAAGCCGCTGGCGATTGCGCCAGCGGCTTCAGCCGGGTTCGAAAACGGATCCGGAATGAAATCTGACCAGCCCCGGTTGGCGCAGAGTTTAGCCGCACATACGGAATTCCTCTGTTAAAAACGAAACACAGGAACCGGCGCATTGATCATTTGCCGCCGACCGTGGCGCTGCGGCAACGCTCAGTCCGAGACGCAGAAATATTTGTGCGGCCATTTGCGATAAGCGCTGTAGCGGTAATACGGCCTGTAGGCATAGCCGCGATGGAGCGCCGGCGGCTCCTCGCCGTAATAGGCGCCATGGTAGAAATTATAGATCGTGCCTTCAGCGCAACGATAACCGTCCCAGGTCGGGCCGATGAACGGCGCCACCCCGATCTCGGGCGGGACCGCCGGGTATGGTCCACCGGCGTGGGCTGGAGCCGCCACCATCAGCGTCGCGAAAATGACAGACAACACGCAGCGCATAGGCTCGCTCCGGGCAGGTCGCGGTCTGCGTATCGAAGCACCGGAACGGCCCGTGGTGCAATCGCCGAGTTTCTTGCCCGCGCGTTGTTGATAACCGGCGCAAACGCCGCGCGGGTGGTGACAGGGCGTCCGGACGTGTTATCGGGGGAGGACGCAGCTGCGAGACGGATCAGACACCCATGCGCATTACCCTCGTCGGCTCCCGCCATTTCGGCGTGACCACCCTGAACATGCTTCGCGAGCACGGCGTCGGGGTCGTGCGGGTCGTGGTAGCCGACGCCGACGACCGCCTGGCCGCAACCGCCAAGGCTGCCGGCATCGAGGTCGTGGTGCAGGCCAATCCGAAGCTGGTGGTGGCCTCCGAAATCGCCCCCGACACCGATCTGATCATCACCGCGCACAGCCATGCCCGGATCGGCAAGGACGCGCTCGCAGCCAGCAAGCTCGGCGGGATCGGCTATCACCCCTCGCTGCTACCGCGCCATCGCGGCAAAGCCGCAGTGGAATGGACCATCAAGGAAGGCGACCCGATTGCCGGCGGCACGATCTATCATCTCGCCGACCGTATGGATGCCGGCGCCATCGCCGCTCAGGACTGGTGCTTCGTGAAGAAGGGTGAGACCGCCCGCGAGCTCTGGGAACGCGCGCTGGCGCCGCTCGGGCTCAAGCTGCTGGCTGATGTGATCGACTACGCCAAGGTCCACAAGGCGCTGCCGGCCAAGACTCAGGACGAGCAGTTCGCGACCTCAGCGCCCAGTCTTTCCTGAGTCGCCTATCGCGTTAAGGATTAACGTGAAGTCGCATTGATTCTGCTTCAAAAATTGGGGCCAAAACGCAAATAAACCATTGTTTCCACAGGAACAATTTTCGACTTTGCATTGCACCAAATTTCCGTCACATTTGGCCCGAATAACGGTCAGCATATCAGACACATTCAAGGACGGAATTCATGCGTTTTGGTCGCATCGCGGCGTTCTGTGCCGCTTCAATTATTACTGCCACTCTCGCCGCTCCCGCTTTCGCCCAGACCCCCTATGACGGCAATTGGCAGGTCACGATTGTAACCAAGACCGGTTCCTGCGAGGCGACCGCGAGTTCCATGCTGACGGTTGCCGACGGCAAGATCACCGCGCCCGGCGCTAACGTTTCCGGCACCATCGGCAGTGGGGGTCTTGTGAAAGTTTCGATCAATGGTGCATATGCCAACGGTCAACTCAGCGGCAACGCCGGATCGGGAAAGTGGAATGGAGCATCTGCAGGCATACCGTGCAGCGGGCGGTGGGAAGCATCGCGCCAATAAGCAATTCGGAATGAACGTCCTCAATCGGCGGCTGCTCATGGCGGTCGCCGTTTTGTTTGTGACTGCTGCTGCCACCAGCTCGGAGGGCAAGGCCCAGGCTGGCCCCTTCGCGCCGCTTGCGGGCAGCTGGAGCGGCAGCGGCACCGTCAGCCTCGAGGACGGATCGACGGAACGCATCCGTTGCCGGGCCAAATACGCCCCCATTGGACCCACGATGGAAATGACGCTGACTTGCGCCAGCGACGCCTACAAATTCATCCTCTCCGCGAACGTTCAGTCGGCGGGTAATACCATTACGGGAAGCTGGTCCGAGGCGAGCCGCAACATCTCCGGCTCACTTCAGGGCCGCGGCGGCGGCGGGAACTTCGAAGTGGTCGCCTCTGCCGCCGGATTCAACGCCAACATTGCGCTGAGAACGAGCGGCAACAAGCAGAGCGTCACAATGCGTGCGGACAGCCAGTTCCGTGGCGCCAATATCTCGCTGTCGAGATAGGCCGACAGCACGGGTGACACGATCATCGACCCGGTGACCTCGCCGGGTCGATTTTTTATGCGCAGGATCTTACGAAGTCGGCACGAACGCCGTGACCTCGATCTCGACCTTGGCACGGTCGTCCACGAGCCCACCAATATAGAGCAGCGTCGACGGCGGAAAATTGCGCCCGAGCGTCTCCTTCCAGGCGGCACCAATACCGGCGCCCGCAGCCTCATATTCGCTGCGGCTGGTCAGGTACCAGGTCAGGCGCACGATGTGCTCGGGACCGGCGCCGGCCTCCGCGAGAAGCTTGATGATCCGCTTCAGCGCGGTTGCAACCTGGGCCGCCATGTCGGGCTCATAATTGCCGGTCTCGTCGCCGCCGGTCTGTCCGGCCAGCACGACCCAGCGGCCCGGCCCCTCGGCCACGACGCCATGTGAAAAGCCGCGCGGCTTCTTCCATTCGGCTGGCTGCAAGATGCGCATGAGCGAAGCTCTCCCGATTTTCTTGTTGGTCTAGGCTTGGCTTAGCACGTCGCCGCGCATCGCTGCATCGGCAGATTTGGCCGTTGCAATCACCGGCGATGTCGCTGATACCGGCCTCCCCTCTGGTTCGATCTCCCGCCCGCACCGATGAGCACAACA
Source organism: Bradyrhizobium sp. CCBAU 11434 (assembly GCF_028128895.1). Classification (NCBI taxonomy): domain Bacteria; kingdom Pseudomonadati; phylum Pseudomonadota; class Alphaproteobacteria; order Hyphomicrobiales; family Nitrobacteraceae; genus Bradyrhizobium; species Bradyrhizobium sp. CCBAU 11434. The sequence goes on along the minus strand of NZ_LBJX01000093.1, from coordinate 170,654 downwards.
CCGTCGAGAACGATGGCTGCACTGTGGATGGCCGGCTGGCTGTCCCTGATGCTGATCATGGCGGTTGCCGGCCGCGAGACCACACGCTTCCTGAACGTCTTTGAAATCATGGAGGTGCGCTCGCTGATCGGCTTTACGCTGCTGCTGCCGATCATTTACCGCTCCGGCGGCTTCAAGGCCGTTGCGACCAAGCGTCTGCCGCAGCATCTCGCACGCAACGGCGTGCATTATTTTGCGCAGCTCGGCTGGTTCTACGCGCTGATGCTGATCGGAATCGGCCAGGTCGTCGCGATCGAATTCACGATGCCGATCTGGACCGCACTGCTCGCCGCAACCTTCCTGTCCGAGCGCATGACCATCTGGAAGATCGCCGCCGTCGTGCTGGGCATCGTCGGCGTCGTCATGATCGTGCGGCCCGCTACCGGCGAGATCAATCCGGGTCAGTTGATCGCGCTCGGCGCCGCGATTGGCTTCAGCATCTCCATGGCTTTGGCGAAGTCGCTGACCCGGACCGAGAGCGCCTTGTCGATCCTGTTCTGGATGATCGTGGTTCAGATGGTGGTGGGCTTCGCGCCGACGCTCTACGTTTGGACATGGCCGTCGGCGACACTCTGGGGCTGGCTGCTTGTCATCGGGGTCTGCGGCACTTTCTCGCACTACTGCCTCGCCAGCGCGCTGCGCTATGCGGACGCCACAATTGTCGTGCCCATGGACTTCCTGCGGGTTCCCCTCACCGCGACCGCCGGCTGGTTGCTCTATTCCGAGCGGCTCGACGCCTGGACCGTGCTTGGCGCGGCGCTGATCCTGTTTGGCAATCTCCTGAATTTGAAGCCGGCCGCCCTGGTTTCGGCCCGCGCTCAGTGAACCGCCACGCGGCCTGATGCGACACATCCGAGTGGTCGAGCGTGATTTGGATCACGTTGGAGGGGCATTCCATCGTGCACACTTGGTCACAGGGCAATGGGTTGGGTCATCAGTTGTTTTGCTAGCGCGAGGCCAGCCGCTTTCGTGTAGGTTCGACGCCAATCTGTTGCTGCCTGTCATTCGATTCTGTTGGGGATTTCAGATGCGCACTCTCACCATCATCGTTTCGCTGATGTGCATGGCGCTGTCGGTCAGCGCCGCCAAGGCCGACCGCCGCGTCGCCTTCGTCGTCGGCAACGGCGCCTACAAGAACGTCGCGCAATTGCCGAACCCGCCGATCGACGCCAAGGCGATGGCGGCCACGCTGCGCAATGTCGGCTTCGAGGTGATCGAAGGATCCAACCTGACCCGCGACCAGATGACGGAGAAGCTGCTCGATTTCGGCCGCAAGGCGCAGGGCTCCGATGTTGCGGTGTTCTATTATGCCGGTCACGGCATCGCCGTCGGCGGCACCAACTATCTCCTGCCCGTCGATGCCGACATCAAGTCGGAGATGGACGTCAAGCTTGGCGCGGCCATTAACATCGACCTGACCCTCGACCAGACCATGGGCGATGCCAAGGTCAAGCTGGTGTTCCTCGATGCCTGCCGCGACAATCCCTTCGCCGCCAAGATCAAGTCGAACTCGGCCACCCGCAGCGTCAATGTCGGCAGCGGTCTCGCCGAGATGAAGTCGGGCGAAGGCACGCTGATCGCGTTCGCCACCGGCCCGGGCCAGACTGCGCTCGACGGCCAGGAGGGCAACAACAGCCCGTTCACCCGCGCGCTGATCGACAACATTACCAAGCCCGGCGTCGAGATTCAGCAGGCGATGACCTCGGTGCGCGCGCAGGTCAATGAAGAGACCCACAAGGGCCAGCTTCCCTGGGGCCACACCAATTTGATCGGCGCCGTCTACCTCAATCCGGCGCCGACGACCCAAGTCGCCAATGCGGCGCCGACGGCTACCGCCGCGCCAGCCGCGGTGGCCGGCAACTCCGAGGCTGAAGTCGAGTTTTGGCGCTCGGTGAAGGAATCCAACAAGCCGGAAGAGCTCAACGCCTACCTCTCCGCTTATCCCAACGGCCAGTTCAAGCCGCTGGCAATGGCGCGGCTCGCTGCGATCCAGAACGGTCCGTCGACCACGACCCGCAACCTCAATGCCGGCGTCGATCCCGCAACTTTCACCGACGACGCCACCCAGCTCACCGAGGACCAGATCGGTCTCGACAAGGGTCAGCGCCGTGACGTGCAGCGCCGCCTCACCGGCCTCGGCTTCGACACCAAGGTCACCGGCGCGTTCAGCGACGAGACCCGCTCGGTGCTCAAGCGCTGGCAGGCCGCCCGCGGCTATCCGTCGACGGGCTTCCTCAACAAGCTCCAGCACAAGGCCCTGCTGTCCGAGATCGTCGCCACCACGACGACCGCGAGCGAAGACAGCCCGAAGCCGACCCGGCGCGCAGCCCCGGCACAGGCGCAGAGCGCGCCCGCCCCCCGCCACAGCGGTGGCGGCGACGCCGGTGCGGCTTTCATGGGCGGCGTGGTCGGCGGCATGATGGGCGGAATGTTCCGCCGCTGAGGCAAAAATCCAGTCTCAAAACAAAAAGCCCGGCTCACGCCGGGCTTTTTCTTTGCTGTTCTTGGTGAAGGCAGAAGGACAGTGCTGCCGCAAATTCTGTCATTGCGAGCGCAGCGAAGCAATCCAGAATCCCGCCCCGGCAATAGTCTGGATTGCTTCGTCGCAAGGGCTCCTCGCAACGACGAGGAGAGAGGCGTGCCTCACGCGAGCGTCTCGGCTCACAGCAAGCCAAGCGCCTACTTCCCCGCGGCCTTCCGCAGCGCCTCGTTGATGCGGTCCTGCCAGCCTGGGCCGCCCTCCTGGAAGAACTCCAGAACGTCCTGATCGATGCGCAGCGTCACCTGCTCCTTGATGCCAGGCGCCACGTTCTGCTTCGGTGGCGGTGCGGCCACCTTGGCCGTCACCTTCTTGAATGCCGCCTCGGCTTCGGTGCGCGCATCGCCCAATGTCCGCGGCCGCCTCGGTTGATCCGCCATCTCTCAGATCCCTTCAAACAATGCCGTCGAAAGATAGCGCTCGGAGAACGACGGCACGATAGCCAAAATGGTTTTTCCCGCAGCTTCCGGCCGCTTGCCGATCTCGAGCGCGGCGGCGATCGCAGCCCCCGAGGAGATGCCGCCCGGAATTCCCTCATGCCGCGCCAGCGCCCGCGAGGTTTCGATCGCTGTCGTCGAATTGACCTTCACGATCTCGTCGATCACGGAGCGATCGAGAATGTCGGGGACGAAGCCCGCGCCAATGCCCTGGATCTTGTGCGGCGTGTGCGTGCCGCCTGATAGCACCGGGCTCTCCTCGGGCTCGACTGCAACCACGCGCAGGGATGCCTTGCGCGGCTTCAGAACCTGACCGACGCCTGTGATGGTGCCGCCGGTGCCGACGCCGGCGACGAAGTAATCGATATTGCCAGCGGTGTCGTTCCAGATCTCTTCCGCCGTGGTACGGCGATGCACCTCGGGATTGGCGAGGTTCTTGAATTGCTGCGGCATCACCGAGTTCGGCGTCGTCTTCAACAGCTCTTCGGCGGTCGCGATCGCGCCCTTCATGCCTTGCGCCGCCGGCGTCAGCACCAGCTCGGCGCCGAGGAACGCCAGCATCTTGCGCCGCTCGATCGACATGGATTCCGGCATCACCAGCTTCAGACGGTAACCACGTGAAGCCGCGACGAAGGCGAGTGCGATGCCGGTATTGCCTGATGTCGGCTCGATCAGCACCGTGTCGGGCTTGACGATGCCCGCCTTCTCCATGGCGATGATCATGGCGGCGCCGATGCGGTCCTTCACGCTTGCGGCTGGATTGAAATATTCAAGCTTCGCCAGAATCGTCGCGTTGACGCCGCGCATGCCCGGCAGCCGGCGCAGGCGAACGATCGGCGTGTCGCCGAACGCCTCGACGATCGAGTCATAGATCCGGCCGCGGCCGGGCTGGCGTCCCGTCTTGGACGATGCGTCCATGATCAACTCCCTGTTACGACGATTCGTGGCGTTTCCCGTGCGTCTGGATCGCATGACCGCCAACGTCGATGCAATCACCTTAGCAACAGGCGAGATCGACTTCCATCAAGCGATGCAGATTTCGCATTCGCACGGATACTCAATCGCTTGCGGACATTTTCGGGTGTCTCAGGGCGACCTCGGAGGCAGTATGCGCGGCACGTACTGACTTCCCATGCCCCGAGACAATTGGCGATGGATTTCCACTCTGAAATGACCGCAACGAAGAAGCGATTGCTCCCGATGGCGATTGCCGTTGCAGCCTTTGTCGTTCCTCCCGCCCAGGCGGCCGAGCTCGTCCAGCCAAGGCAGCTCGTCGTCGATGCCAGCCTGCCCGAAGCGCAGCGCGAGGCGCAAATCCTTGCGGCCCGCCGCTACGACTCGTTCTGGAATAATGGAGAAGAGCAGCTCGCGACCGATGCGCTGGCGCCTGATTTCATGGACCGCACATTGCCGCCCGGACGGGCCCAGGGCATCCAGGGCCCGCTCGCCGCCTCGAAATTCGTGCGCACGGCCATCCCTGATCTGAGCTGCGAGATCGAACAGATGATCGTGGCCGGAGATCGCGTGGTCGCGCATCTGCACTTCCGCGGACACTTCACCGGCCGCTTCAAGGAAGCGCAAGGAAAGGGCGAGGTCATCGAATTCATCGCGACCGACATATACAGGGTCGCGGGCGGGCGCATCGCCGAGAACTGGCACCTGGAAGACAATCTCACCCTGCTGCAACAGGTCGGCCAACTGCCGAAGTAAAAATCAGGAGCGCCCATGTGGAAATCCCTGGCAGTCGCCCTGCCCCTCGCCGTGGCGGCGTTCGCCGGCGGCACCAGGTTCGCCAGCCAACCCGCCCATCTGGAATCCCACACGATGACGTCGGAGCTGTGCGGCGACGAAGGGTCTTTCATGGCCGAAAACCAGACCGCGATGCATCGGATGATGAGCGAGATGGATATCGCGCCGTCAGGCGATGTCGATCGTGATTTCTCCGCGATGATGATCCCGCACCACCGCGGCGCGATCGCGATGGCGCAGGCCGAATTGCGTTACGGCCGAAATGAATCCCTGCGCCGCATCGCCCAGGAGATCATCGTCGATCAGCAGCAGGAGATCGCCGTCATGCAGCTTGCGCTCAATCAACCGCCGCCGCCGTCAACGACCACGGCGGCCCTGGTTCGCAAATAGGAGGAGCCCGCCATGAAGCGAATTCTCGCGCTCACAATTTCGCTTGGTCTGTCCGGTTTTTCGGCACTGCCGGCCTGGAGCGGACAGGCGCCGGGCTCCTCGGCCGCGGCCGACATTCCCGTCAGCCACCACGACCGGGTCTACGCAGCCGAGCAATTCTCCAACACGATCTCGGTCTCCGATCCCGCCGACAACAAGCTGCTCGGCGTGATCAGGCTGGGCGCGCCGTCGCCGGCCAATTTCAGCCCGCTCTATCGGGGACAGCTGCTGGTGCATGGCATGGGATTTTCGCCTGACCACCGCACGCTGGCCGTGGTCTCGATCGGATCCAACTCCGTCACCTTCATCGATACCGCGACCAACATGGTCAAGCACACGACCTATGTCGGCCGCTCGCCGCATGAAGCCTTCTTCACGCCCGACGGCAAGGAGGTCTGGGTGACCGTGCGCGGCGAGAACTACGTGGCCGTCCTCGACCCCGTCAGCTTTGAAGAGAAGGCGCGGATCGTGCTGGCGAACGGGCCGGGCATGCAGATCTTCTCGCCCGACGGCAAATACGGCTATGTCTGCTCGTCGTTCGTTCCGGAAATCGCGGTCATCTCCGTGGCCGATCATTCCGTCGTCGGAAAGGTTGCGCAGGCCAGCCCGTTCTGTCCCGATCTCGCAGCCACGCCTGACGGCGCGCAAGTCTGGTTCACCCTGAAGGATACCGGCAAGGCGCAGGTCTTCGACGCCCGCCCTCCCTTCAACCTGCTCAAGACGCTGGATACAGGGCCGATCACCAATCACGTCAACATCGTCCGCAACGCCAATGGGCAGTTCGCCTACATCACCGTCGGCGGTCTGAACGAGATCCAGGTCTACCGCACTGATGACTTCAGCAAGGTTGCGACCATTCCGGTCGGCAAGCTGCCGCATGGCATCTGGCCATCCGGCGACGGCTCGCGGGTCTATGTCGGGTTGGAGAATGACGATCAGCTGACAGCCGTCGACACGCTCACGAACCGTGTCATCGCGAACATCCCGATCGGCCAGGCGCCCCAGGCCGTCGCTTATGTGCCCGATGCTGTGCCGACGGTACGTGAGTCCGGAAACGGCGCCATGAGCGTCGTGGACGAGGCAACGAGTCCTGAAGCCACGAATTTGCAGCAGCTCGGCATTGCCGGCGCGGTCGCGCATTTCGCCATGGCTCGGGTCGGTCCGGTCTCGGAGAGCACGAAGGCCCTGACCAGCGTCAGCCTGTTCGACCAGGGCCTGTCCCAGGTGTTGCAGGCCGCAGCGACCGGGCTCGAGCCCAAACACAACTACGTGTTGGCGCTCGCCACGCATCCCGACGGCAGCGGCAAGCTCGAGCCCTTGGCTGGCTTCATGACCAATCCGGCTGGATCGGCGATCGTCAATGCGCTTGGTCCGATCCGCCAAATTGTGCAGAGCGACACAGCTGATTCACGCCGCTATCTCGTGATCGCCCCCGGCTCAATGACCGAGATTGGAAAGCCGGTGCAGGTGCAGGCGCCGTAAGCAGCTTCGCGCGACATCTGATCAACACAAATTCATCCGTCCTATCGCAATGCACACTGTTGTTTGCATTGCGATAGATCCGGAACAATCGCAAAGACGTCGCCGAAGCGGGAGCAATTACGAAAAATCAACACGTTCGTGTTGCGACCTCGTCAACTGATTCTGCTTATGTTAGACTTAGGTCTCGAAGCAGGGAGGTCACCACGATGTCAGCAGTTGCTGAAGTGTTGTCGACCGTCGCGCCAACGCGTGATCCGCGTTGTAGTGAGTTGCCCACCTGTCCCGTCTGCGCCGATTCAATGGTTGCCGCTGAAGCGTCCGCCTACGTCTCGGACCACGTGATCTCGTATCTCTGGACCTGCGACAATTGCGGCTATGGTTTCGTGACCAAGCATGCCGTCAAGCAGCGGATCGTGTGCAACTGACCTTTGATCGACCTAGCGCGGGGCGATATCGCCCCTCGCCCAGTCCTCGCGCGTACGCTGATAGAACTCGTCGAATGTTCCGTGTGCGATCGCGTCTCTGATGCCCTGCATCAGGAACTGGTAGTAGGCGATATTGATTTCGGACAGCAGCATCGCCCCCAGCGTCTCGCCCGCCTTGACGAGATGGTGCAGATAGGCGCGCGCGCAATTGCGCGTCGACGGCCACGCGCTCTCCTCGTCGAGCGGACGCGGATCGTCGGCGTGGCGGGCGTTGCGCAAGTTGACCTGGCCGAAACGGGTGAAGGCGACCCCGTGACGGCCATTGCGCGTCGGCATCACGCAATCGAACATGTCGACGCCGCGCTTCACCGCTTCGAGAATGTCATCGGGCGTGCCGACGCCCATCAGATAGCGTGGCCGGTCGGTCGGTAGCCGGGGCGCGGTCTCGTCGATCATCGCCAGCATCACGGCCTGCGGCTCGCCGACGGCGAGGCCCCCGATCGCGTAGCCGTGGAAGCCGATCTCGACCAGGCCCTGCGCGCTCGCATGGCGCAGCTCCGGCACGTCGCCGCCTTGCACGATGCCGAACAGCATGTAGCCGTCTGGCGCGCTCTCGAAGGCACGCTTGCTTCGTTCGGCCCAGCGCAGCGACAGCCGCATCGCACGCTCGATGTCGTCGCGCTCGGCCGGCAGCCGCACGCATTCGTCCATCTGCATCGCGATGTCGGAGCCGAGGAAGCGCTGCACCTCGATCGAGCGCTCCGGCGACAGCTCGACCTTGGCGCCGTCGATATGCGAGCGGAACGTCACGGCATGCTCGCTGACCTTGCGCAGGTCCGCCAGCGACATCACCTGGAAGCCGCCGGAATCCGTCAGCATCGGCCCGTTCCAGCCCGTGAAGCGCTGCAAGCCACCAAGCGCGTGGATACGCTCCGCGCCGGGGCGCAGCATCAGGTGATAGGTGTTGCCGAGCACGATATCGGCGCCGGCATCGCGCACCTCGCGCCAGTGCATCCCCTTCATGGCGCCGGCGGTGCCAACGGGCATGAAGGCCGGGGTCCGCACCACGCCATGGGGCGTGGTCAGGCGGCCGGTGCGCGCGGCGCCATCGGTGGCGAGCAGTTCGAAATGATTGGGTAGAGCGGTGTCAGCAGGATTCATGGCGGTGCTTATTGCGTGTCGGGCGAGCCCGATCAACCCGCAGGATGCCTCAGACTGGCACAGCGTTGACGGGGACGTGATGATCGCAGTCGCTTGATAAACAAAACGATACAGTATAGTTTCGCTGCCGGGGGTTGGACGAGACGCCGCGGCAAATGGCCGGCGGCCGCAAATGCGTGATCGTCAGCCACCGACCGATGCCCCTCCCCACATGTTCGACGGACATGTCCGCCGTCTCAGACGACTGGACAAAGCGCCTGATCAGGTCGCTGGCCGTGGCGTGCAGCCTGGCGCTCGCCGCCTGCACCTCGATCCCCCGGACACCCTACACGGCGGCCGATGCAAGCAGCTCGCGCGTGCTCGATATTGAGGGTCTGCGGCGCTACGCCGACGAGCCTGTCACCAAATTCAGCTTCGAGCAGGACAAGGCGACCGGCAGCCGAACCTATCTGGCACTCTCAGGCGGCGGCGCCGATGGCGCCTATGGCGTCGGCGTCCTGAACGGCTGGACCGCAGCGCGCAACCGTCCGACCTTCTCCGTCGTCTCCGGCGTGAGCACCGGCGGCCTGATCGCGCCCTTTGCGTTCCTCGGATCGCAATATGACGACACGTTGCGCGAGCTCTACACCAGCGGCATCGCCGAGAGCCTCTTGAACGATCCGAGCATCATCCGCGTGCTGTTCGGCTCCGGCCTGTTCGGCAATACGCGGCTGCGCGAGCTGGTCGCGCGCTATGTCGGGCCGGAGATCATGGCGCAGGTCGCGCGCGAGAACGCCAAGGGCCGGCGGCTATTGGTCGTCACCACCGATCTCGACACCCAGCGCACCGCGATCTGGGACATGGGCAAGATCGCCGCGGTCGGCACGCCCGAAGCGCTAAAGCTGTTTCGTGATGTGATGGCGGCCTCCGCCAGCATTCCCCTGGTGTTTCCGCCGATCCTGATCGAGGCCGAAGGCCAGGGGCGCAGGTTTCAGGAGATGCATGTCGACGGCGGCGTGACCGCCCCGGTGCTGACGCTGCCCGAAGCCTTGCTGTTGCAGGGACGCCTGCCCGGCAACGCGAAGATGGACATCTACATCCTCGTCAACAAGAAGATCGAGCGCAACTTCGAGCTGGTCGCCAACAGCACGATCGATGTCGCCTCACGCAGCCTCTCCTCGATCACTCAATCGCAGACGCGCTCGGTCATCTTGTCGACCTACGATTTTGCCCAACGCAACCACCTCGGCTTCCATCTTTCCTACATCGAGCGTGACTATCCGGCGCCGCCGTCCGAAGGTTTTGATACCGGCTATATGCGTGCGCTCTACCAGTACGGCTATGAGAAAGCGGCGGGCGGTCAAGCCTGGACCTCGCGGATGCCATGAGGCGGAACGGCGATGGTGGAAGACCGTTGACGATACGGCCAATTCGGCCAGATTCGCGATGACGCCCCGGTTGCCGCGCGTTATAGAGCAATGACCACCGGCACGACCGCGCAGGAATCATCGGGCGGATCATTGGGCACATCATCGGGCATGGGATTGGCTGCGACCAAGGCAAGAACGGCAACGTCGCGACGCGAGGTCTCGAAATCGCGCGGCGGCCGGCCGACCAAGAGCGCCGCAATCGAACGCGATCAGCGGCTGATCGAGGTCGCCACCCGCCTGTTCCTCGATCGCGGCTTTGACGCGACCTCGCTCGATGCGGTGGCCGAGGCCGCGCGGGTCAGCAAGCCCACCGTCTATTCCCGTTACGGCGACAAGCGCGGCCTGTTTGCCGCCGTGCTCCGCCGCGAGATCGCGCGCTGGCTCGCGCCGCTGTCGGCTGCGGCAGAGACGCAGCTCAGCAGCGCAAACGATATCCCGGTCGAACAGCGGCTGGTCGAGATCGGGCGCGAGATGCTCAATTTCACCTGCGGTCCCGACGCCGTGGCCTTCAGCCGCATGATGACGTCACAGGCCATCAACTTCCCCGACGTCGCCAAGCTCGGCAAGGAAGAGGGCTGGCTGAAGGCCGTCGCGACCACCGCGCGCTTCTTCGACCGTCTGGTGGCGCAAGGCGCGCTGGATGTCGACGACACCATGATCGCGGCCGAAGTGTTCCTCGACGTTGTCGTCGGCCACACGCACCGCATGGCGACGTTCGGGACGCCGATGGAGCTGAAGGCCGCCGAGAAGCGGATGCGCGCGGCGATCAAGCTGTTCCTGGCCGGCGCGATCGGTCCTGCGGACCGCATCCCAAACGCGCCAAAAGCCGCGCACCGGCGCCGTCCCTCCCGCTGACATTTCCGTGAGACCTGCGATTTGTCCCCTGCGGACGCTGGCCGCTTCGTTGACCATAACAAAACGATACGGTATGGTTTTGTTTATAGAGCGGTGCGGGCCACTTTTTTCACCAGCCCCAAAGAGGACCGGGCCGCTTGGATCGCCGCGACGGGTACAGCCCGTGGTGACGTTCCGCGGCCGGCCGGTGCCCAAGGTCGGCCGCGATTTCTTTACGAACATCCGGCAGACTTGCCGGCGTGAGACCTGCCGGCCGAAGGTTTGGACCATGAGCGCGACGAGACCAGGGGTATGCGGTTTGCTGGCGATCGCCCTGTCGGGCCTGCTCATCGCAGCGCCCGCTCGCGCGACCATCTCGGCGGTCTCTACGCCCGCCGCCCTCCACAGCGACACAGATGGGGACGCCGCGGCGGACCGCCAGGCCGTCAGCCGCGAAATCGAACGCTTCCGCTCTTCGTCGGTCTCGATCAGCCAGGCGATGGCGATCGCGGAAGCGCGTCATGCCGGCGCGACCACCGCGGACATCAGCTTCGATGGCGGCTCGGGCGTGCCGGTGTATCGGGTCAAGACCCTGCACAATGACCGGATCTGGCGGTACACCATCAACGCGGCGACCGGCGAGGTCATTGGCGGCGAAGCTGCCCTTCCCCTGACCGAGCTGGACAATGAGGATCGCAGCAACCTCGCCGTACTCGGCATCATCAAGCACCGCCTGGCTGACGCGGTGCGCGTCGCCGAGAAGGCGGCATCAGGCAAGGCCATCAGCGGCGGGCTGGTGCGCGAGCGCGGCCGGCTCAATTTCGCGATCGTCGTCATCAGCGGCGACGACCTCAAGGAGGTCCTGCTCGAGCCGCCGGGCGCCCGCGGCAAATAACGGGGCCACAATCCCGCCCGAAAGCCATTGACGGACGCAGAACTCTCCCGCATAAGTCCCGCCATGTTCGCGACCACCAAACGCACGACCAAAACCACCACGGCCTTCGGGGCCTGGGGACGCGTGCGCGCATAGTCGTCGACTAAAACGCATCAGCTCTACCGCAGCCCCGCCCATGATGGTCCGGGGCTTTTTTGTTGTCTAAATCGATCTCAATGGAGGACACAGTGAGTAACGATCCCGTCGTCGCGATTGTCGGCGTCACCGGTGCGGTGGGCGCCGAATTCATCGCCACCATGGACAAGCGCGGCTTCCGCGTCGGCAAGCTCAAGGCGCTCGCCAGCGCCCGCTCCGCCGGCAAGACGGTGTCGTTCCGCGGCAGGGATGTCGTCATCGAGGAACTGACCGAGCGCGCCTTCGAGGGCGTCGACATCGCGCTGTTCTCCGCCGGCAGCGGTATCTCCAAGAAGTTCGCACCCATTGCGGTCAAGGCCGGCGCCGTCGTCGTCGACAATTCCTCCGCCTTCCGCATGGACCCGAACGTTCCGCTGGTGATTCCAGAGGTCAACGGCAGCCGCATCAGGGATCACAAGGGCATCATTGCCAACCCGAACTGTGCCGCGATCACCGCGCTGGTGCCGCTCTGGCCGATCCACCAAAAGAACCGCATCAAGCGCGTGATCATCTCGACCTACCAGGCGGCCTCCGGCGCCGGCGCGGCCGCGATGGACGAGCTCGTCGAGAGCACCCGCGCCAATCTCAACGGGCAGGTCTATACGCCCAAGGTGATGCCGCATCCCTACGCGTTCAATCTCTTCAATCACAACACGGCCATCGACTCCGAGACCGGCTACAACGACGAAGAGACCAAGGTCATCAAGGAAACCCGGAAGATCTTCGAGGACGAGAAGATCGCGATCGGCGTCACCTGCGTCCGCGTGCCGGTGCTGCGCGCGCATTGCGAGGCTATCACCTTCGAATGCGAAAAGCCGATCACCGAGGACGAGGTCCGCAGCCTCATGGCGCAGGCGCCCGGCGTGAAGGTGGTCGACGACCGCGTCAAGAACTACTTCCCGATGCCGATCGACGCCTCGGGCCAGGACGACGTCCTGGTCGGCCGCATCCGCAAGGACCTCAGCGACCCCTCCGGCCATTCGATCTCGATGTTCGTGGCGGCTGATCAGCTGCTGAAGGGCGCTGCGCTGAACGCGGTACAAATCGCGGAGCTGTTGCCGCAGCGGGTGATGGCGTAACGCGCCCTCGACCCGTCATCCTGAGGCGCGAGCCCAGCGCTGCTTTGCAGCGCTGGGAGAGCCTCGAAGGATGAACGGCCGAGACGGAGCAGCGGGGCCGTCGCCCTTCAAGGCTCGCTGAAGAGGCGCGAGCACCTCAGGGTGACGGTGATGAAGCGGCGCTTGTTGCTCATGCCCGCGCCCTAAACAGCAAGCACGCATCGCCATACGAATAAAACCGGTACCCGCTCGCGATCGCATGCGCATAAGCCTGCTTCATCGTGTTCAGGCCGGCGAAGGCCGACACCAGCATGAACAATGTCGACTTCGGCAGGTGAAAATTCGTCATCAGGATATCGACGGCGCGGAAATGATAGCCGGGCGTGATGAAGATCGAGGTCTCGGCCGCGAATGGCTGGATGGTGCCATCCTCACTCGCGGCACTCTCGAGCAATCGCAATGATGTGGTGCCGACGGCGATGATGCGGCCACCGTTTTTTCGCGCGGTGTTGAGCCGCTCTGCTGTCTCGGCGGAGATCGTGCCCCACTCGGCATGCATCTTGTGAGCGTCGGTGTCGTCGACCTTCACCGGCAGGAACGTCCCTGCTCCCACATGCAGCGTCACCCTGACGATGTCGACGCCGCGGTCGCGCAGCGCCTGCTCCAGCGCCGCCGTGAAATGCAGTCCCGCGGTTGGCGCAGCGACGGCGCCTTCGTTGGCTGCGAACATGGTCTGGTAGTCCGCGATGTCCTGATCGTCAGGCGTGCGCTTGGAGGCGATGTAGGGCGGCAGCGGCGGGCTGCCGAGGTCGGCGATCGCCTGATCCAGCGCCGGGCCATGGAACGAGAATGATAGGGTCACCTCGCCTTCAGCACCCTTGGCTTCGACCTCGGCATCGAGATGGCCGAGCAGGCAGACCTTGCCCTCATTGCCGAAGCGGATGCTGTCGCCGGCGACAAGCTTCTTCGCGGGCTTTACCAGCGCCTGCCAGCGCGACCCGTCGAGGCGCTTGATCAGCGTCGCCTCGATCTTCGGCTCGGTCTCGCGGCCGATACGCCGGCCCTTCAACTGCGCCGCGATTACCTTGGTGTCGTTGACGACGAGCTGGTCGCCCGGCTTCAGCCAGTGCGGCAAATCCGCGATGGTCTGGTCGCGCAGCGCGCCGTTCTCGACGACCAGCATTTTCGCGGAGTCGCGCGGACTAGCCGGGCGCAACGCGATGCGCTCGGGCGGCAGGTCGAAATCGAAGAGGTCGGTGCGCATTCGTGACTTGCCACCAGGAGCGCGCCGATGCGCGCCCCTGGAATGAGGAGCTTACTCCTTGTCGGCCGCCATCCGCGCCTTGACGATCTTGTCCGGGTTCTGTACCGGCTCGCCGCGCTTGATCTTGTCGACGTTCTCCATACCCTCGGTGACCTTGCCCCACACCGTGTACTGGTTGTCGAGGAAGCGGGCATCGTCGAAGCAGATGAAGAACTGGCTGTCGCCGGAATCGGGGCTCGCCGCGCGAGCCATCGAGGTGGTGCCGCGCACATGCGGCTCCTTGTTGAACTCGGCCTTCAGCTTCTTGCCCGAGCCGCCGGTGCCGGTGCCATGCGGGCAGCCGGTCTGCGCCATGAAGCCTTCGATCACGCGATGGAACACGATGCCGTCGTAGAAGCCCTCGCGGACCAGCTCCTTGATGCGGGCGACATGGCCGGGCGCTAGGTCCGGGCGCATCTCGATGGTGACGGGGCCCTGCGTGGTCTCGAGGATCAAAGTGTTTTCGGTGACGCTCATGCTCGTCTCTCTTGTGCTGAGGGTGAAGTCTTGTCAGGTGACGTTTTGCGGCTGCGGAACTGGATCGCGAATGGACGTCCCGCGGCAGCGCCCGCCATTGCATCGGTAAATGGCACCGGCGTGCAGCGTTGCAACGCCTCCATCACCGCGATCCGGTATTGCAGCCGGTCATTGTCGGAGGCCTCCGCGGATTCATAGGTAATCCTCGGATGGCCCAGAATGTTTCCGGACCGGTTAAAGCTCACCACGACGGTGATGTCGAGTGGGCGGGCCTTGGCCGGCGGCGGCGGCTTCCAGCAACTCCGCAAGTGCTGGAAGACGTCCTGGATGGTGTTGACAGGTGCGTCCTGTGCGGCCGCATTGGTGAGGCCGAACAGCAGCGCCGCGGCAGCGAGCAGGAGCCTGTCGCCGCGGCGCGCCATGAGCCCTCCTACTTGATGTCGGAGGCGACCTGCACCTTCACCATCTTGTCGGGATCGGTGACAGTGCCGCTCGGCGAACCGGCCGGTGCCTTCTTCAGCTTGTCAACGACGTCCATGCCCTGCACGACCTCGCCGACCACGGTGTACTGACCGTCGAGGCTGCCGCCGTCGGCGAACATGATGAAGAACTGCGAGTTGGCGGTATCGACGCTGTCGCCGCGCCGAGCCATGCCGACGATGCCGCGGGAGAAGTGGACCTTGGAGAATTCCTGCTTCAGGTTCGGATATTTCGAGCCACCGGTACCGTTGCCGTTCTGGCCATCGCCGGTCTGGGCCATGAAGCCATCCATGACGCGGTGGAACGGAACGTTGTTGTAAAAGCCTTCGCGCGCGAGCTGCTTGAGGCGTTCGGCGTGCTGCGGCGCCAGGTCGGTCCTGAGCTTGATGATGATACGGCCCTTGGTGGTGTCGATGACGAGCGCATTGGCCTTGTCGAGATTGGCCGGCAGCTGCTGCGCCACGGCCGGGACCGCGCCAACAAGCGCGACGAACATCGTGGCAAGAATTGCGAGACGACGGATCATGGAAACTCCGGATCAGGTGAGATGAAAAAGCGCGCCGTTTTCAGGCGAATTTTGCCTTGAGCTGAGATGCAACGAGCGGCGGTACGAAGGCCGAGACGTCTCCGCCCATGCCGGCGATCTGACGCACCAATGTGCCGGTAATCGGGCGGACCAGAGGTGAGGCCGGCAGGAAGACGGTTTGCACCTCGGGCGCCATGGTGCCGTTCATGCCCGCGAGCCGCATCTCGTAGTCGAGGTCGGTGCCGTCGCGCAGGCCCCGAATCATGACGGTGGCGCCGTATTTGCGCGCCGCAGCCACAGCGAGATCGTCGTAGGTCACCGCCTCGAGCGTGCAACCGGCCTGGGCCGCTACCGGCCCGCAGACGTCATGAAGCATCTTGAGCCGCTCTTCGGTCGAAAACAGCGGCTTCTTGCCGGGATGGATCCCGACCGCGACCACCAGCCGGTCGCACAGCGGCACGCTGCTCCGGACCACGTCCAGATGGCCGTTGGTGATGGGGTCGAAGGAACCTGGGTAAAAGGCAATACGCGGCATGCCCACGTCCTACCGCGCCCGGCCCTGCCCGGCAAGCCGGACCGGTTCCCTGCCCGTTTTCGCCGATTTTTCCGCCATTGCGCGGCGGAAGGCCCCGGTTTGTTTCGTCCTCGGGGCGTCCACGACACACAACGGCACGCGCACGAAACCATTTCCAGCATCGGTGAAGACGTCCGGAAACTGGCCATGGTTATCAATCCAGCCAACGAACGACGGGCCGCATACTGGGCGTAGCGGCCGCATCACAGGGGACAGTCAATGATCAAGGCTCTTTCAGCGATCGCTCTTGCTGCGTGTGTTGCTGCAGCCCTCACCCTCCTGCCCGGCTTCGCTCCGACAGTCGAAGCCAGCGTGCCGCAACCGCTGGCCAAGAGCGACCGGCTCGACATCAAGGCCATCGGCAGGGATTGCTCGCAGCAGGCGTGGCCGAATTTCGAGGCCTCCTGCCTGCGCCGCGCCGGCACCAAGGCTGACGTCCGCATTGCTCGCCTCGTCACGGCAGACCGCACCCCGTAGGCGGATTGTCAGGCTGGCGTCATAAAACGCCGGCACAAGCCCCGATAGAAACCCCATGGCAATTTGCGACGTCTCGTCGCAGAGTGTTTGGCGCGCGCGCCCCTCGGAATGGCCCGACGGGCGAGGTCCCATTGAGGGGTTTGCATTTGTCCAGTACGCCCGCAGTCGCTTCCGGCCATCATCCCAATCCGCTTCCGCTTGCAATGACCATGGGCGCCCTCGGGGTGGTCTATGGCGATATCGGCACCAGCCCCCTCTATGCGCTGAAGGAAGCCGCCAAGGCGGCCGCCCATGGCGGCACCGTGACACAAGACGCTGTCCTCGGCGTTGCCTCGCTGATCCTGTGGGCGCTGCTGCTGATCATCTCGCTGAAATATGCTCTGCTGATCCTGCGCGCGGACAACCGCGGCGAAGGCGGCATCGTTGCGCTGCTGGCGCTGCTGCATGCCCGTCACGCCCAGCCCGGCACTTGGCGCGCGCACCTACTGGTCGTCGGCCTGGTCGGCGCGGCGCTGCTCTATGGCGACGGCGCGATCACGCCGGCCATCTCGGTGCTATCGGCCATCGAAGGACTCAAGGTCGACGCTCCCTCGCTTTCGCCGGTCGTGGTGCCACTGACGATCGCCATCCTGGTGGGCCTGTTCGTGATGCAAAAACAAGGCACCGGCTTCATCGGTCGCATCTTCGGACCGGTCATGCTGGCCTGGTTCATCGTGCTGGCCGCGCTCGGCATCCACGGCATCCTCAAGGCGCCGGCGGTGCTCGCGGCGCTCAGCCCGTTTTACGCCGTGGACTTCCTGATCCACCAGGACTTCCAGGTCTCCTTCGCGATCCTGGGCGCGGCCTTCCTCGCGGTCACCGGCGGTGAGGCGATGTATGCCGACATGGGGCATTTCGGCCGTCTGCCGATCCGACTCGCCTGGTTCACGATCTGCCTGCCGGCACTGGTGCTGAACTATTTCGGCCAGGCCGGGCTGCTGATCACCGATCCATCGATGATCGAGAATCCGTTCTTCCAGCTCTGCCCTGATTTCCTGCATTACGGCCTCGTGGCGTTCTCGGCCGTTGCGACCGTGATCGCCTCGCAGGCCATCATCTCCGGCGTGTTCTCGCTCACCCAGCAATCGATCCAGCTCGGCTTCCTGCCGCGCATGCAGATCCGTCACACGACGAGCGATGCGATCGGCCAGATCTACGTGCCGCTGGTGAACTGGCTGCTCGCCGCGGCAACCCTCGGCGCCGTGCTGAGCTTCGGCACCTCGGATGCGCTGGCCGGCGCCTATGGCATCGCGGTGTCGCTGCTGATGGCGATCACCACACTGCTCGCGGCGCTGGTCGCGATCCAGTGGGGCTATTCGCCGTGGCTCGTGGTGGCCGTGAACGGCTTCTTCTTCGTGATCGACGTGATCTTCTTCTCCGCCAACTCGATCAAGCTGTTCGAGGGCGGCTGGTTTCCGCTGCTGCTCGCCGGCCTCGTCGCCTTCCTGATGCTGACCTGGCGCGCCGGCGTGAAGCTGGTCGAGGCGGCCCGCGCCCGGCTGCGCCAGCCGGAGGAGGACCTGATCGAAACCGCCGTCAACCAGTGTAAGGCGAGGCTGCCCGGGACAGCCGTATACCTAGCCTCGGCGCCGAAGGGTGTGCCGCTCGCACTGACGCAATTCGTCAAACACAACCGCGTGCTGCACGAGCGAATCCTCCTCGTGACGGTGCTGATCGAAGAATCCCCGCACATCGCCGACGAGGACCGCGCCGAAATCATCGAGATCATTCCCGGCATCACCCGCGTGATCCTGCATTACGGCTTCATGCAGAACCCGACGATCTATGACGGATTGAAGCTCGTCTGCCGCCAGGGCAAGCTGCCCGGCATCGATCTCTCCGACATCACCTACTATGTCGGGCGCGAGACCATCATCCCGCGCGAGGACGTTCCGGGCATGTGGGTCTGGCGCGAAGGCCTGTTCGCCTTCCTCCAGCGCAACGCCGAGCGGTCAGCGGCGTTTTTCGGCGTGCCGACCAAGCAGGTCGTGGAGTTCGGGACGGAGCTGGAGATCTAGGGCAAGTGCGTAGCCTGGATGGCGCGAAGCGCAATCCGGGGTCTCTCAGCGTATGGCAAGCAACCCGGATTTCGCTTTGCGCCATCAGGGCTACGGGGATGACACATCAATCCCCGCTCGTCTCCCCATTCGCGCCATTCCCACTCTCCGCCTCTTCCGTGATGTGCTCGACCGAGACGACGTGCTCGTCCTCGGCGGTGTCGAACACGATCACGCCTTGCGTCGAGCGGCCCGCGATGCGGATGCCTTCGACCGGGCAGCGGATCAGCTGGCCCTTGTCGGTGACCAGCATGATTTGATCCGCATCCTCGACGGGGAAGGACGCCACCAGGTTGCCGTTGCGGTTGTTGACGCTCATGGCGACGATGCCTTTGCCGCCGCGGCCGGTGGTGCGGTACTCGTACGACGAAGTCCGCTTGCCATAGCCGTTGACGGAGACGGTGAGGACGACCTGCTCGGCCGCCGACATCTCGGCATAGCGCTCTTGCGCCAGCTGGAAGCTGCCGGAGGTCTCCTCCGCCTCGGCATCCGCTGCCGGCTCTTCCGCCGCAGCTTCGCCGGCGACCGCGCGGCGCATCTTCAAATAGGCTGAACGCTCATCGGATGTGGTCTCGACATGGCGCAGGATCGCCAGCGAGATCACCTTGTCGCCCTCGCCAAGCGCGATGCCGCGCACGCCCATCGAGGTGCGCCCGGTGAAGACGCGCACGTCAGGGACCGGGAAGCGGATGCACTGGCCGCCGGCCGCAGTCAGCAGCACGTCGTCATGCTCGGTGCAGATCTGCACGTCGACGATCGCCTCGCCGTCGTCGAGCTTCATGGCGATGATGCCGGAGCGGCGGACGTCGACGAAGTCGGACAGCTTGTTCCGGCGGACGTTGCCGCCCGTTGTGGCGAACATCACGTCGAGGTTGGCCCAGGTCGATTCGTCCTCGGGCAGCGGCATGATGGTGGTGATGCGCTCGCCCTGCTCCAGCGGCAGGATGTTGATCATCGCCTTGCCGCGCGCGTTCGGCGCGGCCATCGGCAAGCGCCAGACCTTCTCCTTGTAGACCTGGCCTCGGGACGAGAAGAACAGCACCGGCGTGTGCGTGGAGGCCACGAACAGGCGGCTGACGAAATCCTCGTCGCGGGTCTGCATGCCGGCGCGGCCCTTGCCGCCGCGGCGCTGGGCGCGATAGGCCGACAGCGGCACGCGCTTGACGTAGCCGGCGTGCGAGACGGTGACGACCATCTCCTCGCGCTGGATCAAGTCCTCGTCCTCGACCTCGCCTTCCTGCTCAATGATCACAGTCTTGCGCGGCGTGGCGAACTCCGCCTTCACCTCGGCAAGCTCGGTCTTGACGATGTCCAGGACACGGGCGCGCGAACGCAGGATATCGAGATAATCGGCAATCTCGCCGGCGAGCGTGTCGAGTTCGTCGCGGATTTCGTCACGGCCGAGGGCCGTGAGGCGCTGCAGGCGGAGGTCGAGAATGGCCCTGGCCTGCTCCAACGACAGCCGGATCGTGCCGTCTTCGCTGATGCGGTGGCGTGGATCGTCGATCAGCGTCAGCATGTCCTCGACGTCCCGTGCCGGCCAGTCGCGCGACATCAGGGTGTCGCGCGCAGTGGCCGGGTCTGGCGAGGTCCGAATGACGCGGATCATCTCGTCGATATTGGCGACCGCAATCGCCAGACCGACCAGGATGTGCGCGCGATCACGCGCCTTGGCGAGCAGGTACTTGGTCCGCCGCGTGACGACCCGCTCACGGAAGTCGACGAAGATCGCCAACAGGTCCTTCAGATGCATAATCCGCGGACGGCCGCTATCCAGCGCCACCATGTTGACGCCGAAGCTCGTCTGCAGCGGCGTGAATCTGTAGAGCTGGTTCAGCACCACATCCGGCACGGCATCGCGCTTCAATTCGATGACAACGCGGTAGCCTTCGCGGTCGGATTCATCACGCAGGTCGCCGATGCCCTCGATCTTCTTTTCCTTCACCAGTTCGGCGATGCGCTCGACCATCGTCGCCTTGTTCACCTGGTAGGGAATCTCGCTGATGATGATCGCCTCACGCTCCTTGCGGATGTTCTCGATCGCGACCTTGCCGCGCATGACGATCGAGCCGCGGCCGAGGTGATAGGCGGAGCGGATGCCCTGACGTCCGAGGATGACGCCGCCGGTCGGAAAATCCGGTCCCGGCACGATATTGATGAGTTCGTCGATGGTCAGCGCAGGATTGTCGATCAAAGCGACGCAGGCATCGATGACCTCGCCGAGATTATGCGGCGGGATGTTGGTCGCCATGCCGACCGCGATGCCGCCGGCGCCGTTGACGAGCAGGTTCGGGAACTTGGCCGGAAGAACCGACGGTTCGGTTTCGTTGTTGTCGTAGTTCGGCTGGAAGTCGACGGTGTCTTTGTCGATGTCGGCCAGCAGAGCCAGCGCCGCCTTCGTCAAGCGCGCTTCGGTGTAGCGATAGGCGGCGGGGGGATCGCCGTCGACCGAGCCGAAATTGCCCTGGCCGTCGATTAGCGGCACGCGCATCGAGAAGTCCTGCGCCATGCGGACCATCGCGTCATAGATCGACTGGTCGCCGTGCGGGTGATACTTACCGATGACGTCGCCGACCACGCGGGCGGATTTGACGTACTTCTTGTCGGGCGTGTGCCCCTGCTCGTTCATCGAGTAGAGGATGCGGCGATGCACCGGCTTCAGACCGTCGCGGGCATCGGGCAGCGCGCGCGCCACGATCACGCTCATGGCGTAGTCGAGATAGGACTTCTTCATCTCCTCGAAAATGGAGACGGGGCGAATGTCCGAGGGTTGCGCCGGCTGGTCGCCGGGCTTGTTGTCGTCGTCAGCCAAAGGGGAATCCGGTGAGATTTTATCTGGGAATCATATAGCGCATCGACGCCCTGATAACCACCCTTGGGGGCTTCCGGAAAGCGCTTTTTCCGACTGTTTTTCCAGAGACTTACGCCCTACCCGTCACCGCCCGGGGCGCGGCCTGAGCGAGCCGCCGGGAACCGCCGCTCAAGTCCCGAAAACCACGTGGTGCATGATGCGGCCAGGCAGCAGCGTGAACAGGCCTGCCACCACCAGCGCGCCAGCAAACATCAGGATCATGATGCGCCGGTGATCGGTTACGCGGTGGGTGTGCGCCCGCCAAACCGCAAGCGGCAGCATCACCAGTGTGAAGATCGACAGCAGATGGATCGGGCTGAACGATCCGACCAGGCGAATCTCATGGATCCAGAACGACGAGGCCGCCACTACGGCCATGAGCGCGACCCAGATCCAGCCGATAGTCCGGTGCGGCAGCGTGCCCTTGGGCGCCGCGAACTGGACGAGGCCAAGCACGAACGCCGCCATCGCTGCGAAGGCATGCAACGGGATCGCCGGAGCAGCATCAAGCAGCGGCGCGAGGCTCATGTGGCACGTTCTTCGACCGGGGAGCCGACCATGTGAACAAGATTAACATGAAGTTAATATCATTCACATCACGCCCCGTCAAAGGCTTGAGGCAATACATGAGGCCAGCCAGGAAAAGCCAAGCTGAGCCCGCCAATTGGCAAGAAGTTCTGTCGCTTTACGCGAGCCGAGCCGAAGCCCGCTTGGCCTTAGAACGGGATATCGTCGTCCATGTCGTTGTTGCGGCCACCGCCGCCAGCAGCCACGGGGCGGCGCGGTGCGCTGCTGACCGGACCGGACGAGCCGAAATCGCCGCCCGGCTCATCACCGAAGCTGCCGCCTCCTCCGCCACCGCCGCGGCCGTCGAGCATGGTCAGGGTCGAATTGAAGCCTTGGAGCACGACCTCGGTCGAGTACTTCTCGACGCCACTCTGGTCGGTCCATTTGCGGGTCTGGAGCGCGCCCTCGATGTAAACCTTGGCGCCCTTCTTCAGATACTGCTCGGCGACCTTGCAGAGCCCTTCATTGAAGATCACGACGCGGTGCCACTCGGTCTTTTCCTTGCGCTCGCCGCTGTTCTTGTCGCGCCAGGTCTCGGAGGTCGCGATGCTCAGATTCGCGATCGGCCGCCCGTCCTGGGTGCGGCGGATTTCCGGATCCTTGCCGAGATTCCCGACCAAAATGACCTTGTTGACGCTTCCCGCCATCGCCGCTCTCCACTCCAAATGCCACTGAATTTCGAAAAGGCGCGCCCGCGCTGCCGCCTGTTGGGTCGACCCTATACGCTTACAGGGGCCGATCGGCCCGGCACGCCCTCGGTTATCCCCACATATAGCACCGATCGAACATGTGTTCCAGATTTGTTCCCGGTGAAATTGGCGCGACCCAAGCGTGCAAACGATATCAAATGCCGCTATGCACGGCGCCATGAATTGGAACCGGAAAGGCAAGAAAGCGCTTAACATTCATTAGGTTAGGCCAGATCAATTGCCTGACGACTGTTGCATTCCAGAGACGGACTCTGCCGCCCGATTGGACTACCGTTGAGTCGGAATTGGTTCGAATGGGCGTCGCGCCTGATTGACCGCTTCAGGGGACAACTGGAGCGGACGACACTGGGGAGACCGCAATGAAGAAAATTCTGTTCAGTACAATCGGTATTGTTGCTTTGGGCCTGTCTGCACCGGCGAGTGCAGCCGATCTTGCGGCGCGTCCCTACACCAAGGCGCCGGCGCCAATGATCGCCACCATCTATGACTGGAGCGGCTTCTACATCGGCATCAACGGCGGTGGCGGATCGAGCCACAAGTGCTGGGACTTCGTCGCGCCGACCACCGGCGCGCTGCTTGGCGAGGGTTGCCACAATGCGACCGGCGGCACGGTCGGTGGCCAGGTCGGCTACCGCTGGCAGTCCGCCAACTGGGTGTTCGGCCTCGAAGGTCAGGGCAACTGGGCCGACTTCGCCGGTGACAATGTCAGCACGCTCATCCTGACCCAGCGCAACCGCTCGAAGATCGACGCCTTTGGCTTGATCACGGGCCAAGTCGGCTACGCCTGGAACAACGTGCTGTTTTACGTGAAGGGCGGCGGTGCCGTGATCGCCGACAAGTTCAATATCTACACCGCGCCCGGACTCGCCGGAGCCGGCACCCTGCTCGCCTCGACCAGCGACAACCGCTGGGGCGGCACGGTCGGCGCCGGCGTCGAGTTCGGCTTTGCGCCGAACTGGTCGGTGGGCTTCGAGTACGACCACATCTTCCTGGGGAGCAGAACTCTGACGCTCAATGCGCCCGGTGGCACTGCATTCCAGACCGACCGAATCGGCCAGAATGTCGACATGGGTCTCGTCCGGGTCAATTATCGTTGGGGCGGCCCTGTCATCGCGAAGTACTGATCCACCTGGAATCGTTCGAGAATAAAAGGCCGGCCTCGCGCCGGCCTTTTGTTTTTCTGTTCCCGAGCGGGAACCATAGGTCAGCGATCGTTACATTTTGTATTTGTTGTGGCTTTTGAGAGACACAACTTGCAGCTTTGGTGGTGTAAGCACGTCATCAGTTGGACCGGAACGTCCGATGCCCTTCCGATCTTGCGGAAGGCAACAACAGAAACTGGGACTGGGATAAGTTGAAAATGAAGAAGGTTTTGTTGGCTTCGGCCGCTCTGATCGCCCTCACTGGCGCCGCTTCGGCTGCCGACCTGGCGGCGCGCCCCTACACCAAGGCTCCCGTGGCGATGGCCTCGGTCTACAACTGGACCGGCTTCTACCTCGGTCTCGTCGGCGGCGGCGCCTGGGAAGATGCGAACAGCCCGCGGATGCAGGGCGGCTTCGTCGGCGGCACCGCCGGCTACAACTGGCAGACCGGTAACGTCGTGTTCGGTATCGAGGCCGATGGCTCCTGGGCTGACGTCAGCGCCTCCGCTGCGGCCACCGTTCCCGGTTTCGGTGTCGTGACCGCGAACTCGAAGACCGACGCGCTCGGCACCGTGCGCGGCCGCATCGGCTACGCCGTCAACAACGTGCTGTTCTACGGCACCGGTGGTTACGCCTGGATCGACAACAAGATCACCCTCTCCGCGCTCGGTGTGAGCATCTCCGACAGCCAGTTCCACTCGGGCTGGACCGTCGGCGCCGGCGTCGAGGCCTTCATCGCTCCGCAGTGGTCGGTCAAGGGTGAGTACCTGTATCGCAGCCTCGGCGGCGAGACCTATTTCTCGGGCGCCCTGCCGACCGGCACGCTCAACCTGCACACCGTGCAGCTCGGCGTGAACTACCACTTCAATGGCCCGGTCGTTGCCAAGTACTGAGTTCAGTACTGATCTTCGCGACCGACGTCAGATCGTCACGAAAGGCCGGCCTCGCGCCGGCCTTTTTGTTTGTCCCGTCGGCCTCGATTGCCCGGCGCTGCTGCCAAGTCCCGCCAGCGACCCAACAATCCGTTGACGATTCGCAAGTCCCACTGGAAATCCGCCTTCGTTCTTCCTACGTTCGCTCACAACCCCATTGGCGCCGATCCCGGTTCCGGGCGAAGCGCGCCTGCACGTTGGCGCGATCGCGCGCTTTTGGATTCCTTGAGGGCAAATCGGATGGATGAAGTGATCAAGGCGAAGCGCCAACAGCAGAACGCGGGCTCCAGCCTGCGCGCAATTACGATCCGCGGCGCGCGCGAGCACAACCTCAAGAACATCGACGTCGAGATTCCCCGCGACAAGCTCGTGGTGTTCACCGGGCTATCAGGCTCCGGCAAATCCTCGCTCGCCTTCGACACCATCTACGCCGAGGGCCAGCGCCGCTACGTCGAATCGCTGTCGGCCTATGCGCGCCAGTTCCTGGAGATGATGCAGAAGCCTGACGTCGACCAGATCGACGGCCTGTCGCCGGCGATCTCGATCGAGCAGAAGACGACCTCGAAGAATCCTCGCTCGACCGTCGGCACGGTCACCGAGATCTACGACTACATGCGCCTGCTCTGGGCGCGCGTCGGCGTGCCCTATTCGCCGGCCACGGGCCTGCCGATCGAGAGCCAGACCGTCTCGCAGATGGTCGACCGCGTGCTGGCGCTGCCCGAGGGCACCCGCCTCTATCTGCTCGCGCCCGTCGTGCGCGGGCGCAAGGGCGAGTATCGGAAAGAGCTCGCCGAATGGCTCAAGAAGGGCTTCCAGCGCGTCAAGATCGACGGCACGTTCTACGAGCTCGCGGAAGCGCCGACGCTGGACAAGAAATTCCCGCACGACATCGACGTCGTCGTCGACCGCATCGTGGTGCGTGCCGATATCGGCCAGCGCCTCGCCGAAAGCTTTGAGACCGCGCTGAAGCTCGCCGAGGGCCTCGCTGTCGTCGAGTTCGCCGACAGCCCGGCGGCGGCGCCGGTCGAAGAGAAAAAGAAGACCGCAAAGATCCACGACAAGAGCGGACCCGAGCGCATCCTGTTCTCGGAAAAATTCGCCTGCCCCGTCTCCGGCTTCACCATCCCCGAGATCGAGCCGCGTCTATTTTCGTTCAACAACCCCTATGGCGCGTGCCCGGCCTGCGGCGGCCTCGGCGTCGAGCAGCATGTCGACGAGGACCTCGTCATCCCCGACAAGGAGCTCGCGATCGGCAAGGGCGCGATCGCTCCCTGGGCCAAATCATCGTCGCCCTATTACGTGCAGACGCTGACCGCGCTCGGCAAGCACTACAAGTTCACGCTGACCACCAAGTGGAAGGATCTGCCGAAGAAGACCCAGAACGCGATCCTGCATGGCTCCGGCGAGGACGAGATCAAGTTCTCCTATGAGGACGGCGTCCGCTCCTACGACACCAAGAAGCCGTTCGAAGGCGTCATCACCAACATCAACCGCCGCTACCGCGAGACCGAAAGCGAGTGGGCGCGCGAAGAGCTGGCAAAGTATTTCCATGACGTACCCTGCGGCGCCTGCAACGGTTTCCGGCTCAAGCCCGAAGCGCTCTGCGTCAAGGTCGGCGGCAAGCATATCGGCGAGATCTCCGAGCTGTCCGTGAAAGGCGCCGGTGCCTGGTTCGAGACCGTGCCTAAGACGCTGAACGCGCAGCAGAACGAGATCGCCGGCCGAATCTTGAAGGAAATCCGTGAGCGCCTGACCTTCCTGCTCGACGTCGGCCTCAACTATCTCACCCTCTCCCGCTCCTCCGGCACGCTATCCGGCGGCGAGAGCCAGCGCATCCGCCTGGCCTCGCAGATCGGCTCGGGCCTGACGGGCGTGCTCTACGTGCTGGACGAGCCCTCGATCGGCCTGCACCAGCGCGACAACGCGCGGCTGCTCGATACGCTCAAGCGGCTGCGCGACCTCGGCAACACCGTGGTCGTGGTCGAGCATGACGAGGACGCCATCCGCCTCGCCGACTACGTGCTCGACATCGGTCCCGGCGCCGGCATGCATGGCGGCAACATCGTTGCCGAAGGCACGCCCGACGAGATCATGCGCAATCCGAAATCGCTCACCGGAAAATATCTGACCGGCGAGCTCGAGGTCGAGGTGCCGGAGCGGCGCCCGCCGAACCATCGCCGCACCATCAAGGTGGTGAACGCGCGCGGCAATAACCTCAAGAACGTCACCGCCGAAATTCCGCTCGGCCTGTTCACCGCCGTGACAGGCGTGTCCGGCGGCGGCAAGTCGACGCTGCTGATCGATACGCTCTACAAGGCGATCGCGCGCAAGCTCAACGGCGCCAGCGAAGGCGCAGCGCCTCACGATCGCATCGAGGGCCTCGAGCATATCGACAAGATCATCGACATCGACCAGTCGCCGATCGGGCGCACCCCGCGCTCGAACCCCGCGACCTACACCGGCGCCTTCACGCCGATCCGCGAATGGTTTGCTGGGCTCCCCGAAGCCAAGGCGCGTGGCTACGAGCCTGGCCGCTTCTCCTTCAACGTCAAGGGCGGCCGCTGCGAGGCCTGCCAGGGCGACGGCGTCATCAAGATCGAGATGCACTTCCTGCCCGACGTCTACGTCACCTGCGACGTCTGCAAGGGCAAGCGCTACAACCGCGAGACGCTCGAGGTCCTGTTCAAGGGCAAGTCCATCGCCGACGTGCTCGACATGACCGTCGAGGAAGCCGCCGAGTTCTTCAAGGCGGTCCCGCGCGTGCGCGAAACGTTCCAGACCCTGCACCGCGTCGGTCTCGACTACATCCATGTCGGCCAGCAAGCGACGACGCTGTCAGGCGGCGAGGCCCAACGCGTCAAGCTGGCGAAGGAGCTGTCCAAGCGCGCCACCGGCCGCACGCTCTACATCCTGGACGAGCCGACCACCGGCCTGCACTTCCACGACGTCAAGAAACTGCTGGAAGTGCTGCACGAGCTGGTCGCTCAGGGCAACACAGTTGTCGTCATCGAGCACAATCTCGAAGTCATCAAGACCGCAGACTGGGTCATCGACCTTGGCCCCGAAGGCGGCGACGGCGGCGGCGAGATCGTCGCCTGGGGCCCGCCCGAGGATATCGTCAAGGCGCAGCGGAGCTACACGGGCAAGTTTTTGGAGCCGGTGCTGAAGAAGGCGCGGAAACCGAAGCGGCGGAGCACGAGCGAGGCGGCGGAGTAGATTGCGGCCGTAGTCCGCCGACAGATCGGTCCACGGAGAATAGTTGTGTCCTCAGGACTCGTGCAGACCTATCGGTCGTTCGCCTACAACAATGCGTGGGCGAACCATCGCCTGCTCACCGCCTGCGCCCGCCTCAGCCAGGCCGAGTTTGAAGCCGCGCGGGCCGGCTTCTTCCCGAGCATCCAACGCACGCTGAACCACATCTACGTCATCGACCTCTTCTACATCGATGCGCTCGAAGGTGGTTGGCTCGGGCCGCGCGCCTGGGCGAACGAGGTGCCGTACCCCTCGCTTGCCGCGCTGAAGTCGGCCCAGGCTGCCATGGACAAGCGCCTGCTTGCCATCTGCGATGCGCTGACATCAGAGCTTCTGGCCGGCCTTGTCCGGATCAACCGCGACACGCACGTCCAGACCGAGCGCCGCGACCGGCTGCTGATGCATCTGTTCCAGCATCAGATCCATCACCGCGGGCAGGCCCATGCCATGCTGTCCGAAACCTCAGTCGCGCCGCCTCAGCTCGATGAGTTCTTTGCCGAGGGAGAAGCTCCGCTTCGGGCCGCCGAGTTTGCCGAACTCGGCTGGACCGAGGGGACCATCTGGAAACCCTGACGTCAGCTACGCCAGAAACTCGGGCGGCACATGGTCGGTCAGCCACACGCCATTGTCCGCGCGAAAGAACTTGAATCCCTTGGCATGCATGCCGTCGGCATCAACCTTGAATATATGCGGCTTGCCGTGGCGCTGACCGACACGCTCCGCCGTGGCCTCGTCGGAGGACAGATGCACCTGCTGGCGCGCCTGCGGCTTCAGGCCCTCGGACAGGATGGCTTCGACGAACCGGGTTGCCGTTCCGTGATACAGGACCGACGGCGGCTCCTGCGCCGCCAGGCCAAGTTCAACCGAGACGGAATGGCCTTGTGCAGCGCGAATGCGATGTGCATCGGCGGACAGTGAGAAACGCTTCTTGTCGCTCTCTGCGACGACACGCAGCAGATCGTCGCGACCAAACTCTGTGCCAGCGGCATTTGCCTTGGCGATCAGGTCGTCGGTACCGGCCCATCCCTGCGAATCCAGCACCAACCCGATCGCTTCCGGCTGGTGGCGCAGGACTAGGCTCAGAAATTTGCTGAGCTGGGTGTCACTGATCGGCATGGTTTTCCTTCCAGTCGCGCACCTCTACACTCAAGCGTGCGACAATGCCAGATGAGGCGATCTGGAGGTAGCGATGCCCAGCCGAACCTACCAACTCTTCCGCAACGCCATCCTCGCCCAGCAGCAGGTGACCTGTGTCTATGAGGGCCGACATCGCGAGCTTTGCCCACATATCATCGGCACTGACAAGGGCGGTGAGGAAGCCGTGCTGGCCTGGCAATTTGGCGGCCAGAGTAGCGGACCGCTGCCGCAATGGCGATGCCTGAAGCTCGCCAACGTCCGTGGCGCCCGGGCGCGCGATGGTCGCTGGCACGAGGGCGGCTCGCATCGGACGACACAGACCTGCATCAAGGACATCGATCTCGACATCAATGTCCACGTCCGCAAGCTGCGATCGGGAAGCTGAGCACCAATCAGGCATGGCTAGTTATGCGCAGATCGCGAATGCGCGGGCGTCCAGGCATAGGTTGCGGGTTAACCGTAATTCTTGCCAGTAGCTCCGACATCTGCCACCTCTTCGAATACAATATAGCATCTGTCAGCGTGTCGCCCGCAGTGTGCCCTCCTCATGCCCTACTCCCTCGCCATCTTCGACCTCGACGGCACGCTGGTCGACAGCTTCCCCTGGTTCCTGCGCACCATCAACGACGTCGCCGACCGCTTCGGCTTTCGGCGTGTGCGGGATGAGGATGTCGAGGGGCTGCGGCATGCCTCGACACGGGAGATCCTCAGTCGCCTCGAAGTGCCGGTGTGGAAGCTGCCGGCGATCGCGCGGTATGCGCGGCGGCTGAAGGGCGAGGCAGCAGCCGAGATTTCGCTGTTTGCAGGCACTGACGCCATGCTGCGGATGTTGGCTAGGAACGGCGTGCAGCTTGCGCTGGTGACGTCGGACAGCGAGGCCAATGCGCGGCAGAAGCTCGGTGCGTCGGCTGCGCTCTTCCAGCATTTCGACTGCGCGGCCTCGGTGTTCGGCAAGCCCGCGAAATTCCGCCGCGTGATCCGACGCGCCGGCGTCACCCCAAAAAACGTCATTTCAATCGGAGACGAGGTCCGCGATATCGAGGCGGCCCGGGCGGTCGGCGCTGCCTGCGGCGCGGTCAGCTGGGGCTATGCTGCTCCCGCCGCGTTGCAGGCGCTTGCGCCGGATCACATGTTCGCCCAGATGGATGAGATCGCGAATACCTTGTGCGGAAACGTGGGGTGGATTGGCGAAGCATAATCCACCACTGTTCGCACCCCACTATCCGTTGTGTCGCGCGACAGGCAAAACACACCACCGCGCGGTCAATGCCTCCGCCGCAAATAATTCGCTTTACTAGAATTCGGAATTAGCGCATACGGGATCCACCCTACCCGGTCCGAGGGGCGTATCGCGATCGTCACGACACGCGGGTGGGACGTGGTGGATGCAGGCCGCATTGGCGCGAGGGTCCTTCGCAGGGCGGGAAACCGTGAGCGAATGCCGCGCGCAAACGACCGGTGCAGCCTGCATACGGCAAAATCGTGTGGTCCTGGCGCCCGAAGGCTGCGCGCCAAGTCTTGTGGTGATGCACGCTGTCCAACCGGGCGCGCGCATCAGTCATCTGCATGGCGACGGGGCATTAGTGCATCGTCCCCGGGGAGAGCACGACATAAGCCGTCAACCCACTGCGCAGGGAACGGCCGGGATATCCAGGCAGCCCTGTACGCCGCTGTGCAGACTTTTTTGGCATATAACGCACAGTGGATCCGCGGGTGCCAGCCGGCTCCCGGCCTTCCCTGCGCCCTCGGCACTTTCGAGGGCGCATCACCGCAAAGCTCGGGCACAACGTGCCGCGAGATGGCGAAGACGTGTCCGCGATTGCAAATACAAGACAACGAAGACTCCTACTCGCGCTTGCTTGCGCGGAGCTTGCTGGAAGCACCCCTTACGATGCGGCGCTTGGACGCAAGCGACACCTGAAGTTGTCACCCAGAATCGCAGCAACAAAATGTAACAATGTTTCTGCCTGCTGGCATGAGGCCAGTCTTCTACCTTGCGACCCGGCAATGAATGACGGACGTCCAGGACCTGCCAACAAGCTCCGACGAGCCGTCAGGAATTGCCCATGGTGTCCACCTATTTCAGCTACAGCTATATCGCGCGCAATCTCACGCAGTCCCTGACGCGGGTGGCGCAGCAATCGGACGTCTCGCGCGAAGCCGCCTACTACAAGGCGAACATCGGCAAGGTGCATAGCGTCGACGACCTGATGAAGGATTATCGCCTGTATCACTACGTCACGAAGGCCTATGGCCTGGAGGACATGGCCTACGCCAAGGCCTTCATGAAGAAGGTGCTGCAGAGCGATCTCTCGGACCCCAAGAGCTTCGCCAACACGCTGATCGACAAGCGTTACCGGGACTTCGCCGCGGCATTTTCCTTCGGCGGCGGCACAACCAAGGTCGCGCAATCGGAAAGCCAGACCGACGACATGATCGGGCTGTACACCGCAGCCATGAAGAGCAACGTCGATTCCGTTGCCGCCGACGCGAAATACTACAATGCCAAGATCGGCACCGTGACCAGCGTCGACCGGCTTCTGAGTGACGATCGCCTCCGCAACTATGTCGCCTCGGCATTCGGGATCGATCAGAGCAAATGGCCGCGCGACACGATCAAGCAGGTCCTGACCAGCGACCCATCCGATCCGAACAGCTACGTCAATGTCACGTTCGCGTCCAAGCTGGATGGCCTGAAGGCCCAGCTTGCCCAGGCCAAATCGGATGCCACCGACGCCAGCGCGAAGATCGCCGACTACACGACGCAACTGTCGCAGCCCGGCGCTGACGTCAATCAGTTGAAGGTGCAGATATTGGTCGAACGATATCGCCTGCAATCGGCGGTAACAAGCATATCCAGCACCAACGACGCGATCGCGACGACCGGCGGGTTCATGGATTTGGCCGGCGCGTTCGATTTTTCACCCGACGGCTCGCTTCCACCGGGGATGTCAGCGCAGACCGCCGCAAACCTTGCCAGCACGAACCAGAAATTCAACGACAGCAAATCGGCTGTCTATGCAGCGGCAAGCCCGTTGCAGGAAGCTGTGGTGATCGGGCAATTCAGAAAAGCTATCCCTAGCGTGACTTCACTCCAGGCGCTGGTCTCCGCGCCAGGCGCGTATGGTTTTGCGCTGGCGGCCGTCGGCCTCGATCCCACACAAGTCCCGCAATCGACCGTGAAGGCCGTTCTCGAAAGCGACCTCAGCGACCCCAAAAGCTATGTCTATACGCTCAAGGACGATCGCTACGTCAAGCTCGCGCGTGCGTTCAACTTCGACGCCAAGGGCAATCTGACGACGCCGCTGGCGGCCCAGGATGCAGCCGAAATTCTCGATATCGCCAAGAACTACGTCATTGCGAAATTGAAATTTGCGAGCCCGCAGGATCAGGCAAAGATCAAGGCTCAGGCCCAGAAAGACGCATCTAGCTATCAACAGGCGATCGGCGGCATCAAGAGCGTTTCCGACCTGCTCGCAAACAGGAAGCTGGTCGACTTCGTTCTTGTCGGCAAGGGTTTGGACCCGGCGAAGGTGAGTACCGCCTATCTCAAGAAGATATTCGCCTCCGACTTGAATGACCCCAAGAGCTTCGCAAACACGGAAAGCGATCCTCGCTTTGCCGAGATCGCAGCGTCGTTCAATTTCGACAAGGATGGCAACGTCGCGCGGCTGCCGATGGTGGGACCGCAAAAGCGAGATCAATTCCTGGCAACGCAAAAAAACTATCTCGAGCAAAGCCTGGAGCAGCAGCAGGGCGATGCCAATCCGGGCGTGCGCCTGGCGTTGTATTTCCAGCGCATGGCGGGACACGTCACGTCTGCCTACGACATTCTCGCCGACAAGGCTCTCTCGGAGGTGTTCAGAACCGCCTTCGACCTGCCCGATCAGATGGCGTCGATGCAGATCGATCAGCAGGCCAAGATCGTGGAAAAGTACCTCAATCTTAGGGATCTCGGCGATCCCACGAAAGTTGCGAAGCTGCTCAGCCGCTTCTCGGCCATGTATGACGCAAAGAACGCCAGCCAGACCTACTCGCCCGTGCTCGATCTCTTCCAGGGATCGAACTCAGGGACGTCAGGCATCAGTGAATCGACGTACTTGGCGATGGCAAAAATGCGCGCCAGCCCGTGGTGATCGGATCGACTCCGCCGCGTGAGGCTGCCGAGGCTAACCCAAGACCTCCAGCACCAGCTCCATGGTCATCAGCACGGGATTGTCGCCCCGGATCAGGCGGCCCTCGGCGATTCCGCCCGTGTAGTCGATCAGGGCGACATCGAGCGCCGCCTCCAGCACGCCGGACGCAGCAGGCGCAATCGTCCCGGCGGTGATCGCGAGCTCCGTGGCAAACGGCTCGGTCACGCCGCCATGGGTGAAGCGCGCGCCGATCGTCGAACCGACGCCGCCGTGGATTTTGGCGCGCGCAATGCCGCGCTCGCGGCAAAACGCCTCGAGAGAGCCGGCAAAATCCTGGTTGGGGCGAAGCCGCAGCGCGAGGGCGCGGCTCGTCGTGCGCGCACCGCTGCTCGCGAAGGCTATCGGCCCAAACAGCTTGAAATTTGTCTCGGGGTCAGGCTCGGCAGTGAACATCGCGCCGTCGATCCCAAAAGCCTGCACCTCGAACGGCTCGGCGATATCTGTCTCATCCGGAAGCATGTGGCCGCCGCTCGCCTTGCCATTCGCCTCGGTCCAGAGCCCGTGGCAGTGAAAGAACGGCGCACCGTCGCGCGATCCCAACGTCATGCTGCCGAGCCTGGTACGCGTCACGCCGGCAGGCCGATAGGTGTCGCTGTAGAACGCTGCATTCTCGCCAGTCTTCGACAGCGCCGGCATGACATAGCCAAACGGCCCGAGCGCCCCCTGGCTGAAATTCAGCACGCCGCCGGCAAACCCTTCGGCAGCAAATCCGCGGCCGGCCGCTTCGAGCAGCGGCAAGCCGGCTTGAAGCGTGAACGAAAAGGCGCGTCCCCTCGCCTCCACCCATTGGATACGCTCGGGGACCGGCGCGCCCGGCTGCTTGATGCTCCGCATGGTCCGCGTTCAGCCCGTCTTGGTCTTGTCGAGGTCGAGCAGCCCGCGCGCCTCGAGCTCGTCGCGCACCATGCGTTTCGGCACCTTGCCGTAACCGGATTTCGGCAGCGTCTCCCAGAAGAAGAAGCGCTTGGGCATCTTGTAGCGCGGCACCTTCGGCGACAGGAACGCGGCCATCTCGGCTTCGCTGACCGGCTTCGCGCCCTCGCGCGCAACGCAGACCGCGACGCCGACCTCGCCCCAGGTCGCATCGGGCACGCCGAGCACGGCGACCTCGCCGACGGCTGGATGCGTCAAGATCTTCTCCTCGATCTCGCGCGGATAGATGTTGGAGCCGCCAGAGATGTACATGTCCGACGCGCGCCCGGTGATGTAGACGAAGCCCTCCTCGTCCATGTGGCCGAGATCGCCGGTGCGGAACCAGCCGTTGCGGAACGCCTTCGCGTTGGCCTCAGGGTTGTCGTAATAGCCAGCGAGCACGGCTGGCCCGATGACGCAGATCTCGCCGCTCTGGTTCGCGCCGAGTTCACGGCCCTCGTCGTCCTGGATCGAGACCTGCATGCCCGTGCGCTCGAAGCCGCAGGTGCCGATCTTCGCGTGCGGGCCGTCTTCGGGATCGTGCAACGCTGCCGGCAGCACGGTGATGTTGCCGGTGACCTCGCCGAGGCCAAAATACTGCACGATGACCTTGCCGAGCTTTTTGAGCGCGGCCTTCTGGTCCTCGCGATACATCGGTGCACCGGCATAGATCACGTGACGCAGCGAGGAATGATCGTATTTGTCGGCAGCGGGATGCTCGACCATCATCTTGAGGATCGTCGGCACCGTGAACAGATTGCCGACCCGATGTTTTTCGATCAGGCGGAACGCCTCGTCGATGTCGAATTTCTCGGTCGGCAGCAGTACGGTGCAGACACCGCGCGCGGTCTGAACCAGTTGGTGCACGCCAGCGCCGTGCGACAGCGGAGCCACCACCAGCGACGCGTCGGCTTCCGTCACGCCGGGGGTGAGATCTGCGAGATGATTGGTGACGACAAAACCCATCTGGCCATGCGTCAGCACCGCGGCCTTGGAGCGGCCGGTGGTGCCCGATGTGAAGAAGAACCAGCAGGGATCGTCATGCTCAACCGCGACGTTCTCGACCACGGCGCCGGCCCGCGACGCGATGGCGTCCGCCACCGACCTCTCGCCAAACGAGGCCTTGCCGTCGACGCTCCAGGTGAACTCCAACGCGCCGCCCGTCACCGCCGCGGCATGTTCAGGGAAATCGACATGGCACAGGAACGCCTTCGCGCCCGAAGCCTGTGCGAGATAGGCAACCTCGTCCGGCATCAGGCGAAAATTGGTGGGCACCCAGACCGCGCCCAGCCGGAACGCGGCGAACATCGAGACAAACATCTCGTTGCCATTCTTGGAATGGACCAGGATGCGATCGCCCTTGGCGATGCCGCGCGCAGCGAGCGCCGCGGCCAGCGCCGAAACCTGCGCATCGATCTCGCGCCAGGTCCAGGGTCTGTCTCCCCAGACAAACCCGGGCCGCGATCCATGCCGCCGCGCGTTCTGCGTCAGCATGTAAGCGAGATTCATGACGCGGCGGGACATGCGGAGCGGCTGCATCGGGCTTCCTCTTCGACGGCGAACGGCACGCTGACCGCCCGCTCATTACAGCCCATTTATCGCGATCGCCCGCGGCGTAGCAAGGCCGCCGGCCGCGCACCTGCCTTACGGCTTTTTGAACCCGAACGGCGTCGCCGTGATCGCCCGTTCCTTGACGCAGGCCTGCGCACCAAAACCACCGCAATAGCTACCATGCAGGTCGAAGCGGATGGTGCGCGTCGCGCCGCGCTTCATCGGCGGCGCCACCATGGTGTAGCTGCGGACATAGCCGTCGAATACGGTGCGCACGCTGCCGTCCGGCAGCGTCACCAGGATGTCCAGCAGGCAACCGCCGGTTCCGCAATAGGTGCTCTCGCGTTCGCCGCATTTGGTATCGCGGAAATCGACGATGTAGTCGTCGCTGCCGTCGCCGGTGAGGTCGACCCTGCGTACCGTATCAGGCCCAAAGGTCACGGCGCCGCCACCCTGCCTTTCGCATTCCTCATGGGCATAACGCAGCGCCTTCTGCACGGCAGGCGGATAGTCGGCGGGGTCAAACGGCTTGGCGTCATCGGCGCGCGCCGCGGCCGTGAGCATCGTGAGCAGGACGAGCAGATATCGCATAGGCGTTGGTCGCAGGCGCGGCCCCATCGTTCAGGGAATTTTAAACATGATCAGCGCAACCTCGCTCAGTCCTCGCGTACAGAGTGCCGCACCATGGTCAAAGCGCCCGCCTTCCTCCTGCTGTCGCTGGCGCTTGCCGGATGCGCCGCGGCCCCGCAAGCCCACCTCGCTTCGGACCCCGCGTTCAAGCCCGCGCGTTATGCCTGGGATGGCGCAGGCGAGAATCCCAATCAGCCGCGCGCCGCTGAGCCGGCCCGGGCAACACGCATCGCCGCCAAGCCCGAGCACGACGGAATCGACGCCGACCAGGACGCCGCGGTCCGCTCGCTGGTCATCTGCCAGGGCTGCCTACGCCCCAAACCTCAGCCGGAAGATTCGCGGCTCGCCAAGGCGGCGGATTGAACCGAACGGCTGTTGCGCCGGTCTACTGAGATACCGCGCTGACATCGGCTACCCAGCCACTGTCGCCATGCCATCATCTCGGGGACGAACCATGCTCACCCGCCGCAGCTTCATTGTCGCTTCTATCGTCGTCGCCGCCTCGCCCGCCTTCGCGCAGGCGCCCGCCGACGACCCCACATCCATACTCACTGCGATCTACACCCGCGCCGCCAAGGGCAAGGGCGATGGTGGCGCCGGCTTCGTCACCGAGAACAAGGCGGCGAAAGCAAAATATCTCTCCAAGGCGCTGGTCACGCTGTGGGCCAAGGCGGATGCGCATACGCCGAAGGGCGATGTAGGCCCGATCGATTTCGATCCCGTCACCAACTCGCAGGAACCCGACGTGAAGTCGTTCAGGGTTGACGCGGAGAAGACGGAGGCCGACAAGGCAACGCTGGCCGTGACCATCACCGGCCACCGCAACGATCGCAAACCCGCCGACCAGATCGTGCGTTACGACTTCGTGCGCGAGGCCGGCAGCTGGAAGATCGACGACATCAAGGGCTCCTCCGACGGCGAGGCCTGGGCGATCCGCAAGATGCTGACGGCCTCGCTGAAGAACTGACCGGAGACATCATGAGCGATGTGATCAACAACAAGGCCCATCACCGCTACGAGCTCGAGGTAGACGGCTATCTCGCGACCGAGCACTACAAGCTCGACGGCAACGTGATCACGTTCGAACATACCGAGGTGCCGAAGGAGCTCGCCGGCAAGGGCGTCGGCTCGAGGCTGGTGCAGGGCGCGCTCGATCAGGTCCGCGCGAGCGGCCTGAAGCTGATCCCGCAATGCCCGTTCGTGAAGGCATGGATCGAGAAGCATCCGGACTATCAGGACCTGGTGAAGGTCTAGCCGAACCGGGGCATCACAGCGCCCCGAGCTTCCTCAGCGAGTCCTGTGCCGTCTGCAAGCCGGGCTTCAATTCCAGCGCCTTGCGAAAATCGGCAATCGCACCCTTGGTGTCGCCGAGCCGCATCCGGGCCTGGCCGCGATTATTCCAGGAGAACACGTCGGCAGGATCGTATTGCAGCGCCTTGTCGTAATCGGCGAGGCCGCCTTTGTTGTCACCGAGATAGAGCCGGATCATGCCGCGATTGCGCCAGCCGCGCGCATCGGTCGGCGCGAGCCGGATCGCCTCGCCATAATCGGCGGCGGCGCGGTCGAGCTGCTCGCTGTCACGATAGACGTTGCCGCGGTCGATATAGGCCAGCAGATCGGGGGCGAGCTTGATCCGCATCGTGTAGTCGGCGAGCGCATGGGCTGTGTCGTGCTTGCGGGCGTACACGTAGCCGCGATTGGCATAGGCCATGGCATAGCTGGGATCGTGCGTGATCGCCGCGTCGAAATCGGCGAGCGCGCCGTCGATGTCGCCCTTGTTGTAGCGGGACTCGCCACGGTTGCTGTAGGCCACCGCCATCGACGGATCGAGCTTGATGGCCCGGTCGTACTCGGCGATGGCGCGGTCATAGTCGCGCTTGAAGCTGTAGACGCGGCCTCGATTGTTGTAGGCGCAGGCGTAGTTCGGATCGAGGCGCAGCGCTTCATCGAGGTCGGACAGCGCCGCATCGAGCTCGCGCTTTTCGGTGAGACCATGTCCGCGGTTGCAATAGGCGCCGGCGAGCCTGCGGCCAACCTCGCTCTTGCTGTCGATCACCGTCGAGCAAGCCTGCACCCGCTCATCCGGCGTGCTGGTCAGCCTGACACAGGCTTCCCACGCTGGACCGCCCTCGGCTGCGGCCGGGACCGGCGCGACCAAGGCCAGCACGGCGAGCAAGGCCATCAGACCGAGCTGAACACGCATTTTGCAGATATCTCCCCTGCGGCGACCTCCCTTGGTCGCGCCTTGGCAAGCGAGGGTTCAGGGGCCTAGATCAGGGAATGAACATCGCTTTGGAAGGATCAGGCATGGCGGCATCGGTACGCGACAACAAGGACAGGAGCCGCTTCGAGCTCGATGTCGGCAGCGAGCTCGCCTTCGCCAATTACCGGCTGACGCCGTCGGCTGTCATCATCACCCACACCGAGACGCCGCGTGCGCTACGCGGCCGCGGCATTGCGTCCGAGCTGATCAAGGGCGCGCTCGCGTTGGTCCGCCGCGACGGCCACAAGGTGATCGCAGGTTGCGGCTTCGTCGTCGACTATCTCGACAAGCATCCGGAGGATGCCGATCTGGTCGCCTGAACGCAAAAGGGCCCACGATCTCGCGGGCCCTTTTCTGTTACTTGGCGTCGCCTGACGCGCGCCCGATCAGTGCTTGATTTCCGGCGGCAGCTTGCCGCCATTGGCAGCGAGCTTGGACATCACCTGTTTGTGCAGCCAGACGTTCATGCTGGCGGAGTCGTTCATGTCGCCGGTATAGCCGAGCTCCTTGGCAAGATCCTTGCGCGCAGCCAGGCTTGAATCGACGTCGAGCGCCTTCATCAGGTCGACGATCGAGGTGCGCCACTCCAGCTTCTCGCCCTTATGCGCGGCGGCCGCCTTGTCGACGATCGCGGCGACGTCCACCGTTTGGGCAGGCGCTGCTGCGGGCGCAGACGCTGGCGCGGATCCGCTCGGCGCGGCCCCTGCAGGCGCAGGCGCGCTGCCCGCGGGTGCGCCGCCGGCGGGCGCAGCGGAAGCCGCATGGCTGCCGAAGATTGCGCCCATGATTTTCCCGAAAATGCTCATGTCTGCTCCCCGAAAAGGATCCCGTTGGAAGGCCCTGAGTGGGCACTTATAGACGAAGTTACGCCGCTGCGCCCGCGAAGTTCCGCGAGCCGCAAACAGCATGAGCTTATCTGCGGCGAAATGACGACCGGATGACGTCAGCAAGGTTGCACTGCGGCAACGAATCTCACCCAAGCGTGAGGGACAGGACTCGGAAATAGGCGTACGCTCTCTGCTCAGCTCGCGATGCCACCAGGAATTCGCGTCTGGTTGGACTCGCGAAACCTAGAAGAGCGGCCGCTTGCGCCGTTGTCGGCGCCGAATTCGGCTGCATGGCAAGGGAGCAAGCCGACCATGGCCACACTCTATCAGGGCAATGTCCCAACGATGGGCCAGTCCGCAGACGCGGCCGGACCCGTGATCCGTACCATCCAACTCTCCGACCTGCACGACGCGCTCAAGCGCGGCTGGGAAGATTTCAAGGCGGTGCCCAGCCACGCCATCATCCTCTGCGTGATCTATCCGGTGCTGGGGCTCGTGATTGCGCGCGTCGCGATGGGCTATTCAGTAATACCGCTACTGTTTCCGCTCGCCGCTGGCTTCGCCCTGATCGGTCCGTTCGCAGCACTCGGCCTTTATGAGCTCTCCAGCCGCCGCGAACGCTATGAGGAAGCGAGCGCCTGGGATGCCATGGATGTGCTGCGCTCGCCCTCCTTCGGCGCCATGCTCGGCCTCGGCACCTTGCTGCTCGCACTGTTCGTGACTTGGGTTGCGACCGCGCAAGCGATCTATGTGGCCGCGTTCGGCTATGAGGGCGTGACCGGAATCTCGGATTTCGTCACGCGCGTGCTGACGACGTCGCAGGGCTGGTGGCTGATCGTCGTTGGCTGTGGCACGGGCTTCCTGTTCGCGCTCGCAGCGCTTTGCATCAGCGCGGTGTCATTCCCGCTGATGCTCGACCGCCACGCCGGCGCGCTGGACGCGATGGTCACCTCGCTACGCGTCGTCGCCAAGAACCCGGTGCCGATGGCGGCCTGGGGCCTGATCGTGGCGGTGTTACTCGCGCTCGGAACGATCCCCGCGTTCCTCGGGCTTGCCGTCATCATTCCCCTGCTCGGCCACGCCACCTGGCATCTCTATCGCAAGGTCATCGTCTCCGAGCCCGGTGCCCGGCCGGTGCCGCCCCCGCCACAGCGCCCACGCAAGCCGGCGGCCGATTTCCCCGCCAATCTCTTCCCATGGCGGAACAGGGAATAGGACAGGAGCCAGGCGACCTCATCAGAGCGCTCCCGCCGGGGTCACCCGGCGGGAGCGGCGCTGTCATACGCCTTGCTTTGGCCGCGGTTACATCAGAGATTGCCGCCGCCGGTCATGACCCTTCACGGAATCAATTACCTCTGATGACCCTGACGATTTCTCGTCTCGCTCTCGCAGCTCTCGCCCTTTCAGCCTCAATCGTGTCCGTCGAGCCCACTCTGGCCGCCGTCGCCTGCAACTCGGGCAATTTCGACACCTGGCTTGCGGATTTCAAAACCGAGGCCGCGGCCAAGGGGATCTCGCAGCAGGCTATTAGCGCCGGACTTGCCGGCGTCACGCTGGACCAGAGCGTGCTCAACCGTGACAAGTCGCAAAAGGTCTTCACCCAGACCTTTGAGGAGTTTTCCGGCCGCATGGTGCCGCCGCGGATGACGCGCGGCTCCAACATGATGAAGCAATACGGATCGGTGCTGTCGCGCATCGAGCAGACGTATGGCGTGCCCGGCGAGATCCTGGTCGCGATCTGGGGTCTCGAGACCGATTTCGGCGTCAACACAGGTAAGTTCGCGACGATCCGTTCACTGGCGACGCTGGCGTATGACTGCCGGCGCGCCGAGCAGTTTCGCGGCGAACTGATGGATGCGCTACGCATCGTCCAGCGAGGCGATCTCGCGCCTGCGGAGATGAAGGGCGCTTGGGCCGGCGAACTCGGCCAAACCCAGTTCATGCCGTCGTCCTGGATGAAATACGCTGTCGATTTCGACGGCAACGGCAAGCGTGACCTGCTGCACAACGCTCCCGACGTACTTGCCTCCACCGCCAACTATCTCGCCGGATACGGCTGGCAGAAGGGCAAGGACTGGCAGCCGGGCAGCCCGAACTTCGCGGTGCTGCAGCAGTGGAACAAGAGCGAGGTCTATTCCAAGACGGTGGCCTATTTTGCGACCCAGCTCGCCCACGCCCCTTAAGGCACGC
The DNA here is from genome assembly GCF_028128895.1 of Bradyrhizobium sp. CCBAU 11434. Lineage (NCBI taxonomy): Bacteria > Pseudomonadati > Pseudomonadota > Alphaproteobacteria > Hyphomicrobiales > Nitrobacteraceae > Bradyrhizobium > Bradyrhizobium sp. CCBAU 11434. The sequence goes on along the minus strand of NZ_LBJX01000093.1, from coordinate 128,930 downwards.
AGAAATCAAAACGCGTAGGGCCGATCGACATGGCGACCGGCCCTCTCTTGGATTGCGTTGACCTGCCCGCTTACTTGCCCATGGTGGCTTGCATCGCCTTGTTCAGGTGCATGCCGCACGCACCCATCTTGCCATTGAGCAGCGCGTCCTGAGCCGCCGTGACCTCCTTCTCGGCGACGAACTTGCCGTCACCGTCGGGCATGGCCTCGATCGCGGTCTCGGTCTTCTCGAGATTGGCTCCGCTGCAACCGCCCATGCTGTGCTTGGCGGCCTGAGCTGGCGCGACGGCGAATGCAACGGCGGCAATTGCGATAACCCCGAGTAACTTCGTCATGATGTTACTTTCCTTCTCTTGTTCTTGGGACCCGACGACATTGCCGGAATCCGCACCATGACTTTGCTGCCGACGCGGCAAGTTGCCGCAATAAATTCCGCGCGAGAATTGCGTGATGTTGCGCGCTGCGCAGAGCCTCATGCGAAATTTCTGATTTTCATTACAACTTGTTAATCAGGGTTTGCACGTTTGACGTGTGTGCACCGCAGCATTGGGGTGCAGTTGAGCAGGAGGGAGAGCAATCGGCTGGAGCAGACGCGGCTACGCGCCCCGAGCCCACCATGAGGCCGTTCCTCCAGCGAATCGTTGTGCTCGCCCACCTCGGCAAACCGGCACCCACGACTAGAAGATATGAATATATATTCATATCAAAGAATCTTAGTTCATGCGAATCATGCATGCCGGAGTTGGGTCTAGAGGCTAAGCCTCGGCCTTGAAGGTCACGGGAACGTAACCCATTTTCTGCAACAATCGGAACCGCAGAACGATTGATAAATCCGTGATTTCACGGATATTTATCGCTTGTCTTAGCGTGTTTCGCCTAGCTGTTAGGCGGGAGTGCCAAGAGGTTAATCGCTCCTTACCAATGCCATGCGTTCTTCGCTTAGCTGCATCGCAACATCGGAACTTTCGCACTGCACTACCCTCACCTATATTCATTTCAACGATGAAGCCCGAGCAAGGGCTGAATCGAACTACAGGAGACTACCAATGCTGCTCTCGCTCATCCGCATGATCCAGGCTTTCCGGGACTATCAGCGCAATGTTGCCGAGCTGTCCCAGCTCAGCGATCGCGAACTGGCCGACATCGGCCTCGATCGCTCGGACATCCCGCGCGTTGCCGCCGGTCAATATCAGGGCTGATATCGTTCAGCCCTTCACCGGACGAACCGATAACGCCCGCCTCGTGCGGGCGCTGTCGTTTTCAGCGGCAGAAAACTCGATCTCGGCGATTCCACTGGCCGCCGAAAAGCGCTACCTGTCCGCCCCATGACAGGATCCCTATCCAAACCCGCGCACGTCATCGGTGCTGGCCTTGCCGGTTCCGAAGCCGCCTGGCAGATCGCGAAAGCTGGCGTACCCGTTGTGCTGCACGAGATGCGGCCCGACCGCATGACCGAGGCGCACCGCACCGACGGGCTGGCCGAGCTCGTCTGCTCCAATTCGTTCCGCTCGGACGATGCCGCCAACAACGCGGTCGGCCTCCTCCATGCAGAGATGCGGCGCCTCGACTCGCTGATCATGCGTGCGGCCGACGCCAACCAGGTGCCCGCCGGCGGAGCGCTCGCGGTCGACCGCGATGGCTTCTCCGCGGCCGTGACCAAGGCGCTCAACGACCATCCCCTCATCGAGATCGCCCGCGGCGAGATCAAGGGCCTGCCGCCAGCCGATTGGAGCAACGTGATCGTTGCGACGGGCCCCCTCACCTCAGCGCCGCTGGCCGATGCCATCCGCGAACTGACCGACGAGAGCGCGCTCGCCTTCTTCGACGCCATCGCGCCGATCGTGCACCGCGAATCCATCGACATGTCGGTGGCCTGGTTCCAGTCGCGCTACGACAAGGTCGGCCCAGGTGGAAACGGCGCCGACTACATCAATTGCCCCATGACCAAGGAGCAGTATGACGGCTTCGTCGCTGCGCTGGTCGCCGGCGAGAAGACCGAGTTCAAGGAGTGGGAGACGAACACGCCCTATTTCGACGGCTGCCTGCCGATCGAGGTGATGGCGGAGCGCGGCCCCGAGACGTTGCGCCACGGCCCGATGAAGCCGGTCGGCCTCACCAATCCGCACGATCCCACGACGAAGTCCTACGCGATCGTGCAGCTGCGCCAGGACAACAAGCTTGGCACGCTCTACAACATTGTCGGATTCCAGACGAAGCTGAAATACGGCGAGCAGCAGCGCATCTTCCGCACCATTCCGGGCCTTGAGAAGGCCGAGTTCGCCCGCCTTGGCGGCCTCCATCGCAACACCTTCCTCAACTCTCCCAAACTGCTCGACAGCCAGCTGCGCCTGCGAGCCCAGCCGAGACTACGCTTTGCCGGCCAGATGACGGGCTGCGAAGGCTATGTGGAATCCGCCAGCGTCGGCCTGATAGCCGGCCTCTATGCGGCCGCCGACGCGCGCGGCGAGCGGCTTGCGAGCCCGCCGGCCACGACAGCGCTTGGATCGCTGCTCGGCCATATCACTGGTGGCCATATCGAGACTATCGAGCCGGGCACGCGCTCGTTCCAGCCGATGAACATCAATTTCGGCCTATTCCCGCCGCTTGCCAGCCCGCCGACAAAGAAGCCCGACGGCACGCGTCTTCGTGGCAATGAGAAGACGGTAGCCAAGAAGCAGGCCATGAGCGCCTTGGCGCTTGCCGACCTCGATCGCTGGATCGCCGATCATTTGCGCATTGCCGCAGCCGCGTGAGTTTTCGATGAGTCTCCCGAAAGACGACGCTGCGGTGCTCTCGGCGCGCTGGACTGAGGGCGTACTGCTCAAGCGCGACGTGTTCTCGACCGTCGAACGCGGCCGTTTCCGCGGTAACAGCGGCGAGGTCGACGCCGTGCTGCGCCGGCTGGATGAAGTGCCGTGGTGGTCGTTCCTGCTGGCGCGCCATTTGTTCGCCCGCGAGAAACACGCATTGGTGCTTGCCAAAGGCCTCGATGTCGGCCCTGAGCTGCTTTGGGCCGGACGTCGTGCGCTGGTGCGCGGCTTTGTCGACGGCGTCGCGCTGCACCTGGCAAAGCCTCATGGCGATCTCGCCTATTTCCGCTCGGCGAAGGACGCGCTGCGCCGGCTCCGCCGCGCTGGCATCTGCCACAACGATCTCGCCAAAGAGCAGAACTGGCTGGTCGGCCGCGATGGCCGCGCCTATGTGACCGACTTCCAGCTTGCGGCTTGCTTCAAGCGACGCGGTCGGCTCTACCGCATCCTCGCCTATGAAGACCTCCGCCATCTGCTCAAGCACAAGCGCTCCTACGCGCCGGAGGCGCTGACGGCACGCGAGCGAAAGGTGCTGGCGAAGAAATCGTTCGCCGCGAGCCTCTGGCTTGCCACCGGCAAGAAGGTCTATCGCGCCATCACCCGCGGCCTGTTCAACTTCACCGACCGTGAGGGTGGCGGCCGCCGACTCGTCAACGATGCGCCAGTTATCGCAGAGCTGATCCGCAAGAACCCCGCCGTGCGCGACACCGCCATCGTCGCCTTTGCCGATCGCCGCTCCGGCGTCGGGCTCTATGCGTTCGTGGAAGCCGATCAGGCCGCGCTCGAAGGCCAGCTCCGTAACGAATTGGCGGCTGCCAAGGGGCCAAGGCCGCCGGAACACATCCAGGTCGTCCACGCGCTCCCGCGCGATGCTGGCGGCAGGCCCCGCACCGAGATCCTGCAACTGGTCGCGATGAACCAGCTCGACCTGATCGAGCCGATGATGAGAAACGACCAGGATCGCGCCTTCCTCAAGGACATTCTGGAGCAGCGCAAGAACCTGCGAGATCGCTTCAACTTCGAGGCGGACCTGCCGACCGGTTAGACTACGGGATGCGGGGTGCCTTGAAGCGTCCACAATGCCGTTGGAGAAGCCGGGGGACTGCACTGATTTGGGGACCAATGACTCGCTGGGGGACCACCATAAGGCGCCGCGCGGCCCTGCTGCTTGCAGGTCTGGCGCTGCTGGCGGCTACGCCGGTGACGGCGGCAGAATCCCCTGCCGAACAGATCTCTGGCTTCCGGGCGAAGCATGGTGAGGGCCGCGTCGTGCGCGACGCAACGCTCGACCGCATTGCCGGGGACCAGGCGCGCGCGATGGCGGCGAAGGACGATCTCAGCCACGACGCCCTCGGTCCGTTCACCAAGCGCGTCGCGCCGTCGGGCGCAGGCCGCGCCGCCGAGAACATCGCCTATGGCTATGACACCTTCGAAAAGACGCTGGGACAGTGGATCGACTCCTCCGGCCATCGTAAGAACCTGCTGCTCCACAACGCCTCCCGCGTTGGGATCGCGAGTGCGAAGAACGCCAGCGGCAAGCGCACCTATTGGGCCATGGTGATCGCCGGCGATTACGAGCCGAAGCCCGGCAAGGGCAAAGGCAAGAAGGACAACGAGCCCCTTGTGGCTGTGAAGCGCGAGGTCACACCCGCCAGCAAGCCCAAAGTCGCCAACTGCCACGTCAAGCTGCTCGGCCTCTGCATCTGAGGCGAAGGTGATCCGGTCCCTCGTCGGCCCGCGGTCTTGCCCGCCTGCTTTGGCGCGTCTAATCCATATGGGGGGCCTGCGAGAGGGAGACGCGCTTGATCGACATCGACCGAATCCGGGCCGACACTCCGGCCACCTCCCGGCTCACCTATCTCCACAACGCTGGCGCAGCACTGATGCCGTCACCCGTTGTCGCAGCGATGAAGCAGCATATCGACCTCGAGGCCGAGATCGGAGGTTATGCTGCCGCCGACCGCGAGGCTGGCCGGCTCGACGCTGTCTACGGCTCGGTGGCACGCCTGCTGAACGCCGCGCCGGACGAGATCGCGCTGATGGAAAACGCCACCGTCGCCTGGCAGATGGCGTTCTATGCGCTGCCGTTTCGCGCCGGCGACCGGATCCTGACCGCCGAAGCGGAATACGCCGCCAACTATGTCGCATTCCTGCAAGTTGCCAAGCGCACGGGCGCGGTCATTGAAGTCGTGCCGAGTGAATCCAGCGGCGAACTCGATGTCGGCGCGCTCGAACGCATGATCGACGCGCGCGTAAAACTCATCGCCATCACCTGGGTTCCGACCAATGGCGGGCTGGTCAATCCGGCCGCAGCGATCGGCAAGATCGCGCGGACACATGGCATTCCCTATCTGCTCGACGCCTGTCAGGCGGTCGGTCAGATGCAGGTCGACGTCGAAGCGATCGGCTGCGACATGCTGTCGGCGACGGGGCGCAAATTCCTGCGCGGCCCGCGCGGCACGGGCTTCCTTTATGTCCGCCGCGAGTTGCTGCAGCAGCTTGAGCCGCCGATGATCGACCATTTTGCGGCGCCGTGGGTCTCTCGCGACCACTATCAGCTCCGCGACGATGCGCGCCGGTTCGAGACGTGGGAGAACAATTACGCGGCGCGGCTCGGGCTGGGCGCGGCCATCGACTACACCCTTGCGATCGGCCTCGGCCCGATCCAGCGGCGTTGCCGCCTCTTGGCGGACCGCCTTCGCAATGGCCTTGCCGCCATCAGCGGTATCACCATTCGCGATCTCGGCCGCACGCCGGGTGCCATCGTCAGTTTCACGATGGAAGGCTTCGAAGCGGACGCGATCGTCACCATCGCCGCTGCGGCCGGTATTGTTATCGGCGCGTCCGATCCGTCGAGCACCCGCATCGACGCGGAAGTCCGCGCCCTCCCGGTCGTGGTGCGGGCATCACCGCATTATTACAACACGGAAGCCGAGATCGATCGGCTGATTGCCCACGTGGCGGGTCTGGTGTCGCGATAGCGTCGCCTCAGGTGCAGCGCGCGCTCAATCCGGATGCACCGAGCTTGGCCATGACCTCGTCGAGATGAGCGCTATCACGGGTCTCGATGACGAGTTGGAGCAGCGTCGCCTTGGCCGGCAGGTCCGAGAAGGTTCGCTGATGCGAGACCTCGATGATGTTGGCACCAGCCTCCGCCAGCAGCGCCGCGACCGCGGCCAATTGGCCGGGCCTGTCAGGAATATCGAGCGAGAGCTGCGTCAGCCGTCCCTCGCGCGCAAGCTCGCGCGTCAGCACCGAGGCGATCAGCCTGGTGTCGATGTTGCCGCCGCTCAGGACCAGACCAACCTTCTCGCCGGCAAAGCGCGTGGGATCTGACATGAGTGCTGCAAGACCTGCAGCGCCCGCGCCCTCGACGACCGTCTTCTCGATCGAGATCAGGGTGGCTACCGCACGCTCGAGCTCGGCTTCATTGACAAGCGCGATGTCGTCGACGAGGCCGCGGACGATCTCGGTGGTGATCTTGCCCGGCGACTTGACCGCAATGCCTTCGGCCAGCGTATCGCCCCGCGCCGGCAGATTGCTGCCATGGATGGCATTGTACATCGAAGGATAGAGCCAGGCCTCGACACCGAGGATGCGCAGCGAAGGCTTGATCGATTTCGCCGCAATGGCGATGCCGCTGATCAGGCCACCACCCCCGATCGGCACGACCAGCGTGTCGAGCTCCGGCACCGCCTTGAGTATTTCCAGCCCGACCGTGCCCTGCCCGGCAATCACCAGCGGGTCGTCATAGGGGTGGACGAAGATCATGCCGCGGGCTTCGCCATGGCTGCGCGCAAATGCAGCCGCCTCCTCCAGCGTCGCCCCGGTGACGACCACCTCCGCGCCGTGATGTCGGGTATTCTCGACCTTCACCATCGGCGTGCCCACAGGCATGACGATGGTGGCGGGAACGCCGAGCCGCCTGGCGTGATAGGCGACGCCCTGCGCATGATTGCCCGCCGACATGGCAACGACGCCGCGCGCACGCTCTTCCGGCGTCAGCGCGTTGAGCCGGTTCAGCGCGCCGCGCTCCTTGAACGAGGAGGTGAACTGGAGGTTCTCGAATTTAAGCCAGAGGTCGCAGCCACATATGTTGCTCAGCGTTCGGCTGTAGCTGCAGGGCGTCTCGACGACGGCGCCGCGGATGATTTCGGCTGCAGCGTGAATGTCAGCCGGCGTAACCGGAAAGCCGCTCAGATCGGGGATTGCGGTTTGGGACAATTCGGCCATGGGACAGCATAGTGCATTTGCCCCATACGCGCGATAAGCCGACCGCTATTTGGTAAATTCCCGGGAGCGTGAAGCCCGCCACAGCGTCCAGAGCGTACGCAGCCGCGACACCGGCTGCGGGGCGAAGGGGTTGCGCCCAGGCCGCGCCAGGCGATCGAGATCGGCCTGTGCCTGGCTCAGCGGCAGGAACGCAGCCCGCGCCGACGGCGGCAGCTGTGCCAGCAGGGACGACGCTGTCGCCAGATGCTGCCGCGCATCGCCGATCAGTTGGTTCAGCGCGGCATGGAGATTGGGCGTCGCCTTGCCCGAGAATACATCCTCCATGGCACAGCCATGGCCGGCCAGGAGTTGTTGCGGCAGGAACAATTGCCGATGGGACGCGTCCCGGGGCAGATTCGCGATCACGTGCGCAATACCCTGCGCCAGCCCGGCGTGCCGTGCCACATGCTCGGCCGCATCGGAAGTGTCGCCCATGATCCGCGCCGCGAGCGCGAACAGGGCCGAAGAGGTTGCAGCCAGATAGCCTTCGAGCGCCGTCATGGTCGGCATCGGATCATTGTAGAGATCGAACTGATGCTCGTCGACCAGCAGCGACAGCGGCTCGACCGGCAGGTCAAAATCGCGGATTGCGCGCAACAGTTCCGCCGCCACCGGATTGCCCTCGGCGCTGCCGTGGGCCAGGCCCGAGAATAGATCGGTCCACCATTGGAAGCGGATCTCGCCGGGCAACGGCTGGCTCACCTGATCGCGAACGCGGACGATCTCGACATTGAAGGCGTAGAGCGCGAGCATCGCCCGGCGCGCCGCGGCCGGTGCGAACAGCGTCGCGACGTAGTGCGGAAAGTCGTGGCTGCGCACGAGGTCGGCGCAATATGTCACGGTGTCGGGCGGCGTCGCAGCGCTGCTCATGGCACCGCAATCAGCGCGGCCGCGACGCGGCGCCGTTCGCCGATCATGATGTTGTAGGTGCGTACGGCCGGCCCGGTCTGCATCGTGTCCAGCACCACCCTCACCGCTTTGAGCGCCTGGCGCAGCTCCGGCGGCGGCAGCCAGAGCCCGGTTCCGGTGCCGACCAGCAGCGTGTCGATGCTGTTGGCGGCCGCAAACACCCGATCCAGAGAATAGCGGTCGATCTTGGTGGGATCGGTCACGTCCCAGGCCCAGATCGCATCGGGCAGGCACAGCAGCGAGCCCCGGTGCGACATGCCGCCAAAGGCGAAGCCACCCTTGCCATAGGCCTCGATCGGCGCCGAGCGCGGGAAATGGGGAGCGTTGGGATCGCCGGCCATGAGCTTCGTCCGAATGAGGCTATCACCCTCGCAAACCCATGCGAGGGCATGCGGTTCGGATCATGCCTTGTTTTTCTTCGCCGGCGGAGCCTCTTCCTTCGCATCCTCGCGATGCTCGCCGACGCCGAGATAGATCAGGATCGGCGCTGCGATGAAGATCGAGGTGTAGGTGCCGACCAGCACCACGCCGAACATCATGACGGCCGTGAAGCTGTGAATGGCGTGACCGCCGAACAGCAGCAGCGCCAGCAATGCCAACGTGACCGTCAAGTGGGTGATGATCGAGCGCGACAGCGTCGAATTGATGGACTCGTTCAGCAGCTGCGGCATCGGCATCTTCTTGTAACGCCGCAGCATTTCACGGATGCGGTCGTAGATGACGACGGTGTCGTTGAGCGAATAGCCCAGAATGGTCAGAAGCGCCGCGATGCTGGTCAGGTCGAAATCGACCTGGCTGATCGACATGAAGCCGATCGTCAGCACGATATCGTGCACGTTGGCAATCATGGCGCCGAGCGCGAACTGCCATTCAAACCGGAACCAGAGATAGATCAGGATCGCAACGATGGCCAGCATCAGGCCGGCCATGCCCCAACCCAGCAGTTCACCGGAGACACGCGGACCCACCACCTCGACGCGGCGATACTCCACGGACTCACCGAGGGCGCCGCGAACCTTGTCCACCGCTTCCTGCTGCGCCTTGTCGCCGCCCGGCTGCTCGGCAACGCGAAGCAGCACGTCGGCGGGGCCGCCGAATTGCTGCAGCTGGACTTCGCCGAGACCGAGGCTGCCAAGCGTCGTGCGCATCTGTGCAAGATCGGCTGTGCCCGACTTGGCCCGTACCTCCATCAAGGTGCCGCCCTTGAAATCGATGCCGAAGTTCAGGCCATGCGTGAAGAACAGCACGATGGCGACGATCGAGAGCGTTGCCGAGATCGGGAACGAGATCCGGCGGAACTGGGTGAAGTCGAAATGCGTGTCGTCTGGCACGATACGCAGCGACGGCAGCAGGCCGAGCACGCTGACCACGGTCAGCACGGCAATCAGCACGCCGAGAGAGATGAGTACGAGTTGAGTAGTGGTCACAGCCGGCCTCGAATGATCAAATCGGCACAGTCTTCGGCCGCTTCCACTGCACCCACCACGCCACGATCAGACGGGTCATGGTGAAGGCGGTGAACACAGTGGTGATGATGCCGATACCGAGCGTTACAGCGAAGCCGCGCACCGGTCCGGTGCCGATCATGAACAGCACGGCAGCGGCAATGAAGGTCGTGATGTTGGAATCGAGAATGGTCGCAAGCGCCCGCTTGAAGCCTGCATCGATCGCAGAGATCGGGCTTCTCCCGCCGCGCAGCTCCTCGCGGATGCGCTCATAGATCAGCACGTTGGAGTCGACCGCGATGCCGACGGTGAGCACGATGCCGGCGATGCCTGGCAGGGTCAGCGTGGCGCTTAGCAGCGACAACAGGCCGAAGATCATTGCGACGTTGATACAGACGGCGATATTGGCGAACACGCCAAACAGCCGGTACGTCAACAGCATGAACACGACGACCATGATCGAGCCGACATAGGCCGCAAGCTCGCCCTTCTCGATCGAGTCCTGGCCGAGGCCCGGACCGACGGTGCGTTCCTCCACCACCGTGAGCGGCGCCGGCAGCGCGCCGGCGCGCAACAGGATCGCGAGGTCGTTGGCCGATTGCACGGTGAAACTGCCGGAGATCTGGCCCTGGCCGCCGGTGATCGGCTCGCGAATGACCGGCGCCGAGATCACCTTATTATCGAGGATGATCGCGAAGGGCAGCCCGACATTCTCCTGCGTGGCCTGCGCGAACTTGCGCGCGCCCGAGGTATTGAACTTGAAGCTGACGACAGGCTCATTGGTGCGCTGGTCGAAGGTCGCTTGGGCGTCGGTCAGGTCGCCGCCCGCAACCAGCACCTGCTTCTTGACCACATAGCCGGCCGGCGGCGGCGTGGCGGCCGGCAGGAACTCAGTGTCCGGCGGCAACCCGCCCTGCTGGGCCTGGTCCAGCGGCACCGAGGGATCGACCATGCGGAATTCCATCTTCGCGGTCTTGCCCAGCAGCTCCTTCAAATGGGTGGGATCCTGCAAACCCGGCACCTGCACCAGGATGCGGTCGTTCCCCTGACGCTGGATGATGGGTTCGACGGTGCCGAGTTCGTTGACGCGCTTCTCGACGATCTGGATCGACTGCTCGATGGTCTTGCGCAAGCGCTCGATCATCGCGGGCTCCGGAATACCGAGGCGGATCAATCCACCACCGGCGTCGGCGACTTCAATGTCGCGCTGGCCGCTGGACCCCATGAGGCCGCCAATCGGCTGCGCAAGCTCACGCAACTTGGCGAGCGTCGTCTGGAGATCCGCGTCCTTGACGCGCACCTCGACCGCATCGCCCTTCGTGACGAGACCGGTGTAAACGATCTTGGCCTCGCGCAGAACGCGACGAACGTCGTCGCGAATCTGGTCGAGCTTTTCCTTCTTCACATAGCTGGAATCGACCTCGAGCTGCAGCGAGGAGCCGCCCTGCAAGTCGAGACCCAACACAAGGCGCCGCTGCGCCCAGGCGGGCCAGGTCTTGACCTGCGCTTCGGAGAAGAAGTTCGGAACCGCAAAGAGGCACACGATCAGCGCCGTCAGGATGATCCCGAGCGCCCTCCACCGCGTGAAATACAACATCGACTGGACCTGTCAGATCAGGAGATTTGAGATGCTCGCAGGAAAGCGCTCACTTCGCCCCGGCGTCGTCCTTGGCGCTTTCCTTCGCGCTGTCCTTGGCCGGCTCGCCCTTGGCGCGCACCCCCGAGATCATCGAGCGCATCTGGCGCACGCGCACACCGTCGGAAATTTCGAACTCGATCTGGTCGTCATCGACCACCTTGGTGACCTTGCCGACGAGGCCGCCCGACGTCACGACGGTGTCGCCGCGGCGGATGTTCTTCACCAGCTCGGCGTGGTCCTTCACCTTCTTCTGCTGCGGACGCAGAATCAGGAAGTACATGATCACGAAGATCAGGGCGAACGGCAGCAGCGACATCAACATGCTGTTGGTGTCACCGGCGCCCGCGGCCTGGGCATACGCAGGGGTAATCAGCATTCGGACGATCCTCGTGGAAACGGGGGAAGCCGGTCAGGCCTTGACGGCGACCGGCTCGGTCAAATTCGCGCGGACTATAGCGACCACCGCCCCAATTGCAACGCTGCCAGACCGGCGATTTGGCTACCTTGCGGCGCGCCGTCAGGCCCGATAAGGCTGCATTCTCAGGAACTTCGGACATGCCCAAAAACCTCAGCAAAAGCCCGGCCGGCAAAGGCCCCCGTATCCCTGCCACGAAGCGCGCCCAGGTCGCGGCAAAACGCCCCAATGCGGTCTCAAAGGCTGCTCCAAAGGCCTCCCCCGACCTTACCCAGGAACGCATTGTCCGCGCGCTGGAGACCATCGCGGCCCACCTCGTCGCCCAGGGCAAGCCGACCGTGGAGCGTGAGTCGTTCGACCGGGCGGACGCCTATGTCTGGCACCCCGACGGCCGCCTGGCCGCGGTGCCGCGGGTCAGCCGCGTCGAGCTGTTCCTGCTCAAGGGCGTCGACCGGATGCGCGACATCCTGATGGAGAACACCGAGCGCTTCGCCAACGGCCTGCCCGCCAACAATGCGCTGCTCTGGGGCGCGCGCGGCATGGGCAAGTCGTCGCTCGTGAAGGCTGCCCACGCCAGCATCAACGCGGACCGCAAAGCCTCCGACAAGCTCAAGCTGATCGAGATCCATCGCGAGGACATCGAAACGCTGCCGATGCTGATGGGGAAGCTTCGCGACGCCGACTTCAACTTCATCGTGTTCATCGATGACCTCTCCTTCGACGGCAATGACGCGTCCTACAAATCGCTCAAGGCCCTGCTCGAAGGCGGCATCGAGGGCCGACCCGAGAACGTCATCCTCTACGCGACCTCGAACCGCCGCCATCTGCTCGCGCGCGACATGATCGAGAACGAACGTTCGACCGCGATCAATCCGGGCGAAGCGGTCGAGGAGAAGGTTTCGCTGTCGGATCGCTTCGGCCTCTGGCTCGGCTTCCACCGCTGCAGCCAGGACGAATATCTCGCCATGGTAAGCGGCTATTGCAGCCATTTCGGCGTCAAGGTCGACGACGAGGCGCTGGAGCGTGAAGCGCTGGAATGGTCAACCACGCGCGGCTCGCGCTCGGGCCGCGTCGCCTGGCAGTTCGTGCAGGAGCTGGCCGGCCGGCTCGGTGTTAAGCTGACGACAAAATAGCCAGGCTATCCCTACACTCGAAACTGTCATCGCCCGCGAAAGCGGGCGATCCAGTATTCCAGTGGCGATTGTGATCGATCGAGAGGCCGCGGCGTACCGGGTCGCCCGGTCGAGCCGGGCGACGACACCTCTATTGCGGAGGCGACGTCGGCCTCAGGCCCCGTTGAGGAATTGAAGCGGGTCAACCGGGCTCGATCCCTTACGGATCTCGAAGTGGAGCTGCGGCGACGCCACCTCCCCTGATTGACCCGACTTGGCAATGACCTGACCGCGCTTGATAGTATCGCCGCGCTTCACCAGCAGCTCACTCGCATGGGCATATGCGGTAACGTAGCCGTTGGAGTGCCGAACCAGGACCAGATTGCCGTAACCTTTCAGCTCGTTGCCGGAATAGGCGACGACACCGTCTTCAGCCGCCTTGACCGGCGTACCCTCGGGCACCGCGACATTGATGCCGTCATTGGACTTGCCGTTGGTCTTGGCGCCGTAGCTCGTGATCACCTTGCCGCGCACCGGCCAGCGGAAGGTCGGCAACGAGCTGGTGGTCTCGGCCGCCTTCGCGGGCGCCTCGGCCGCGGGCTTCTCTTCGATATTGGCGGTGGCCTGGGCCAGACGCGCGCTCTGCGCCGGTTGAGCAACAGCGGCCATCTTGGTGGCAGGCGCCGGAGCGGCCGCAACTGGCTGCAACGCAGCCGCGACGGGCGCCGCACCGACGGGCGCCGGAGCAAGCGGAGCGGCAACCGCCGCGGTCTTGGCGCCCGGTACAGTCAGCTTGGTGCCGAGCTTGAGCTTCGCGGACGGCTCGAGACCATTGGCGCGAGCAAGCTCGGCCGCGGAGATGTGGTTCTTGCGCGCGATGCTGGCGAGCGTGTCGCCGTGATTGACGAAGTGGAAGCTGGGCGGAGTAGCGACGGCTGCAACCGGCTTCGGCGCGATCGCAGGCGCCGCGGCAACCGGCGCGGTGACCGGCACTTGTGCAGCAACCGCAGCCCCCGGATGCGGGATGACGATCTGCTGGCCTGGCGAAAGTGCGCGCGGGCCCTTGTAGCCGTTGGCGGCAAGGATCGCCTGCGGCGTCACATGATAGCGCTTGGCGAGCACATCGAGCGTGTCGCTGGTACCCACGATGATCTTGGTACCGCCAGCCGGCTGCGCAGCCACGACGGAGCGCTGCGGCACGGTGCCGGTGGTTTCGAGACGCGGCTGGGCCGGCGGCGTGTAGGAGCCGAGCCCCCGCCCGCCTCCAGAGACGCCGCCACCCGCTGCAACGGGATAGGATTGCGGCGCAGCCACTGCCGGCGGCGGCAGCGCCTGGGACTGATAGTAGCCCGGCTGGGTCTGCGGCCGCGCATATTGCGGCAGGTCTCGCTGCGGCGGCGGGGCCTGCTGCACCGAACCGGTCTGCTCGGAGGAGAAGGGATTGGAGAAGTTCGACTGGGACAGCCGCGACGACATGTCGGCACTGCACCCTGCGAAACTGAAGGAAATCAGCGCCAGCACCGCGACCTGCGGTACGCGGCGCGAGTAAAGCAACTCGGCGACAACAGACATGGTTACTCACTCGTACGCAACAGAACTGGTGTTTTAAGTAAACACGCGCCAAGTAAATAACGGCTTAACCCTCCCAATAAGATGTTGGATGCACTGCTGATCCGGAGTTTTACAGCTCCCGCGCCACGCCCGGCAGTGCCGGCACGAAACGCACCTCCACGAGTTCCTTGCGTTGGATCCCGGTCTCGCTGCGGCTGAGCCGCGTCAGCGTCTGCACGCCCTGGTGCGGGCCGACCGGCGCGATCAGGATGCCACCAACCTCGAGCCGCTCGATCAGGTTCTCCGGAATCTGCTCCACCGCGGCGGTGACGATGATGCGGTCGAACGGACCGATGTTCGGCGGTAGGTTCAAGCCGTCGCCGAGCATCACCTCAACATTGTGACAGCCGAGCTTTTCGAGCCTGGCGCGTGCCGCGTCCGCGAGCTTGCGATAGCGCTCAACGGTCAGGACCTCGCGCGACAACTTCGACAGCACGGCGGCCTGGTAGCCGGAGCCGGCGCCGATCTCGAGCACGCGGTGGCTCTTCTGAAGCTGAAGCTGCTCGGTCATGTAGGCGACGACAAAGGGCTGGCTGATGGTCTGCCCGCAGGCAATCGGCAGCGCGCTGTCACGATAGGCGCCGTCACGATCGGAGGCCTCGACGAAGAGCTCGCGAGGCACCTCCTCCATGGTCCGCAACACGGTCTGATCGCTGATGCCGCGACGTCTCAGCGTGAGCTGAAACATCATTTTTTCCGGCGGGGGCTGATTGGAGATCATCGCTGCTTATGTCGTCTCATCCGGTCCGGATCGATGGTTTCTGCGCCAATGTCCAGGGCCAGAATCTTGTTCCTGCTCAGGAACCGATGATAGCCCTTTGGGCTTAGGGTTTGACCATAAATTGGCTCGCAGCCGAAGCGCCTCCACGGCCATTTTCAAGTGCCGGTTGGCCGAAACGCGCATTGCGTCGATTCGCGTTATCTGCGAACGTTTTCGGGAATGGGCAAGGACTCAACGACAATGACCGCGACAGGGCTTTCGGGCCGCTCTGTATTCCTCGTCGAGGACGAGGTCATGATCCGAATGATGGTCGCGGATATGCTGGAGGAGCTCGGCTACAAGGTCGCAGCCGAAGCGGGAGACATCACCGAGGCCATGCGGCTCGCCCAGGCGACCGATTTCGACATCGCCATCCTCGACGTCAACGTCAACGGCAAGGTGATCTCGCCGGTCGCCGACGTCATAAAGGCCAAGGGCTGCCCCTTCATCTTCGCGACCGGCTATGGCTCATCGGGCTTGCCGGAGCAATATCGCGACCGGCCCGCGCTTCAAAAGCCGTTTCAGCTCGACGCGCTCGGCAAGACCATCGAAGCCGCCCTTCGCGGCGGCTAGCTGTTACTTCAGCGTCGCACTTAGCTCTTCCGAAAACGCTTCATTGGTGCGGTCGAGCCGCAGCGGGGTGACCGAGACGTAGCGTTCGCGCAGCGCCGCGAGGTCAGTGCCTTCGGCCGGCGTGTCCATCATCGCCGCGCGCTCGAAGCCGATCCAGAAATAAGGATTGTTGCGGCCGTCCCTGCGCTCGTCGATCCTGAGGAAGCCGAGATTGCGCTTGCCCTGCCGCGTCACGCGAATGCCGAGCACGTCCTCCGGCGCGCAGGACGGGAAATTGACGTTAATGACGGTATCCCTGGGGATTCCGGCCTTGATCACCTTGCGCAGGATATCAGGACCGAATTTGCGTGCGGTGTCCCAAGGCGGCCGCTCCCGCGTCTCGACGCTGAATTCCTGCGACAGCGCGAATGACGGGATACCCAGAATGGTGCCTTCGAGCGCACCGGCGATGGTGCCGGAATAGACCACGTCCTCGGCAACGTTGCGCCCCTTGTTGACCCCGGAGAGCACGACGTCGGGCAGCTTGGCACCGAGGATATGACGCGCGCCCATGATGACGCAGTCGGTCGGCGTGCCGCGCACGGCAAAGCGCCGCTCACCGACCTCGCGCAGACGCAAGGGATCGTTCAGCGACAGCGAATGCGACACGCCGGACTGATCGAGCTCGGGCGCCACCACCCAAACGTCGTCGGACAGCGCGCGTGCGATCTCCTCTACGACCTTGAGGCCGGGAGCATGGATGCCGTCGTCATTGGTGCAGAGAATGCGCATGCCGGTGGTCGATTCCTGGGCTGGGGTCAGGCCGTCTTATCCGGCTATCACACATCAGGCAAACCGCCTTCGGCGCAGTCCTGACCCGTGATTCCCGCTCATTGCCGCAGCGCAGCAATTGCCCCGTTCGCTCTAGCGGCGGACCCGCCATTGCGGCAGGAAGCGCGCCAGCCTGCCCTCTGCACGCAGTTGCATTGCCGGCACGACCGGGCTCGCGACGGGCGTTGTTTCAATCACACCGAGCGTCTTGAGTTGCGCGATGAGCGGCTCAGCCACCGGCATCTGGGGATAGCGGCCCCGTGCCAGCGTCACCGCCTTGTCAAAATCCTCGACATTGACGCCGGCCTTTGCTCTGCGGCCCTGAATGAGCGCGTCGTCCCATAGCCGTGCGATGTCGATGTCCAGTACACCACGCAAGCGCTGGTCGACGGCCTGGATGCCGGCACCGGTCACCGCCCATTGTCGGCCGATCCAGAAGATGTCGCGGTGCAAGGCCATGAACGGCGGTTTCGGGCTCGGTGGTCACCGGCAGGATAGCCGGCGCCCCGAACTTCGCAACCAAACGTTTCTGCCATTGCCATCGAGCAATCGCACCTATTCGCGCGCGACCACTTTCAGGCCGCCCATATAGGGCTGGAGCACGCTGGGGACCGCGATCGAGCCGTCCTCCTGCTGATAGGTCTCCATCACAGCAATCAGCGCGCGGCCAACAGCGGTGCCGGAGCCGTTCAGCGTGTGCACGAAGCGCGGCTTGCCGTCAGGACCACGCGAGCGCGCATCCATGCGCCGCGCCTGGAAGTCGCCGCAGACCGAGCAGCTCGAGATTTCGCGGAACATGCCGCCGTCGCCCTGCCCGGGCATCCAGACCTCGATGTCATAGGTTTTTTGCGACGAAAAACCCATATCCCCTGCGCAGAGCGTCATCACGCGATAATGCAGGTCGAGCTTCTGCAACACCTGCTCGGCGCAGGACAGCATCCGCTCCAGCTCGTCCTTGCTGGTCTCGGGCGTGGTGATCGAGACCAGCTCGACCTTCGTGAACTGATGCTGGCGGATCATGCCGCGGGTATCGCGCCCCGCCGCGCCCGCCTCGGCGCGGAAGCACGGCGTTAGCGCGGTGAGACGCATCGGCAACTGCTTCTCGTCGAGGATGGACTCGCGTGCGAGATTGGTGAGCGAGACTTCCGCCGTCGGGATCAGGCCGAGGCGCTCGGTCTTCAGCCGCTCATGATCGGGCGCAGCGAGCAGCTCGCCTTTGATCGCCCAGAACTGATCGTCTTCGAATTTCGGCAACTGCCCGGTGCCAAACATCACCTCGTTGCGCACGAGCAGAGGCGGATTGATCTCGGTGTACCCGTGCTCGGTGGTGTGCAGGTCGAGCATGAACTGGCCGATCGCGCGCTCGAGCCGCGCGAGCCCCTTCTTCAGCACGACAAAGCGCGCGCCGGAGAGTTTTGCTGCCGCCTCGAAATCCATGTAGCCGAGCGCGGTGCCGAGATCGTCATGCAGCTTCGGCGCAAAGCCGTAGCTGCGCTTGGCACCGAACACGTGGTGCTGGATGTTGCCGTGCTCGTCGACGCCGTCGGGCACTTCATCGAACGGAATGTTCGGAATCGCAGACAGCTCTTTGGTCAGCTCTTCGTCGGCAGCCTTTGCGGCGGCCTCGAGCTCAGGCATCGTGGTCTTGAGCTCGGCGACCTCGGCCATCAGTTTGGCAGCTCGCGCCTCGTCCTTGGCTTTCTTGGCGTCGCCGATTTCCTTGGACGCAGCATTGCGCCGCGCCTGCGCCTGCTCGGAGGCGAGGATCGAGGCCCGCCGTCGCTCGTCGATCGCGAGCAGCGATGCCGACAACGGCTTCAGGCCTCGCCGGGCGAGGCCGGCGTCGAAGGCTTGCGGATTATCGCGGATCGATTTGATGTCGTGCATGGCTGTGGTCCTGGATCAACGTGCAAACAGTCAACGTTCGACGTTGTATGTTCGCACTGGCGCGTCTCCTAGCACAGGCCTCATCACCCGCGAAAGCGGGTGATCCAGTATTCCAGAGACGGCGAGGATTCCTCGATAGGCCGCGGCGTACTGGATGCCCCGCCCCCGTGCGCAATTGCGCAACTAGACCGGGCATGACCGCTGAGGGTGCGGCCCCTACTCCGCCGGATTCGCGTCCGACGACGCGTTAGTGCCCGATGACGCCTGCGAGGCAGCTGCCTTCTTCTCCACCATCGACACCGAGATGATCGAGCCCTCGTAGAGCGCGAGCAGCGGAATCGCCAGCGAGCACTGGCTGAGGATATCAGGCGGCGTCAGCACGGCTGCGATGATGAAAGCCAGCACAATGAAATAGCGGCGCTTCTCGCGCAGCATCTTTGACGTGATGATACCGACCCGCCCAAGCAGAGTCAGGATCACTGGGAGCTGGAAGGCGATGCCGAAGGCGAAGATCAGCGACATCATCAGCGAGAGATATTCGCCGACCTTGGGCAACAGCTGGATCTGGGCGGTCTCGTCGCCTCCCATCTGCTGCATGCCGAGCGAGAAGCGCACCAGCATCGGCAACACGACGAAATAGACCAGCATCGCGCCCAGCACGAAGAAGAACGGGGTCGCGACCAGATATGGCAGGAAGGCCTGCTTCTCGTGCTTGTAGAGTCCGGGCGCGACGAACTTGTAGATCTGCGTCGCCACGATCGGGAACGAGATGAAGCCGGCACCGAACAGCGCGAGCTTGAGCTGGGTGATGAAATATTCCAGCAGCGCGGTGTAGATGAATTTCGAGTTCTCGGCGCCCGCGACCCACACGAACGGCCAGACCAGCACGTTGTAAATCTGCTTGGCGAAGAAGAAGCAGAAGATGAAGGCCACGCCGAAGCCGAGCAGCGCCTTGATCAGCCGCGACCGCAGCTCGATCAGGTGGTCCATCAGCGGGGCTTTGCTGGCCTCGATCTCGGCGTCGCTCATGACGCTTTGGCGTCCTTGATCGCCTCGGATGGCGCGGTGTCCTGCTGGACGGTCTCTTTTAAGGTCTCTTGGGTGACCGGAGCCGGTTCGACCTCTCGCGTGATGGCGAGAGGCTCATTCACCGCCGCATGTGCCTCTGCTTCTACGAAGGTCTCCGGCGTTGGAGCCTCCGGTGTCGTTGGCGTCGTCGGCGCGTCACTTGAAGTCGCGGGTGGCTCGATGGCAGCGGTCGGAGTGGTCTCAGCCGGCTTGTCGAGCGCATCGACGCGCAGCGCGTCGCTGACGTCCTTCTGCAGCGAGGTCATCAGACCGCCGCCGGTGAAGCCGGAAGCAGCTTCCTTGACCTCGTCAAAGCTCTTCTTGAGGTCGGCCATCTCGGCCTCGCGCATGGCTTCCTGGAACTGGCCCTGGAATTCGGCAGCCATCTTGCGCGCCTTGCCCATCCACTGGCCGACCATGCGCAAAACGCCCGGCAGCTCTTTCGGGCCAATGGCGACCAGGGCCACGACCCCGATCAGAACCAGCTCACTCCAGCCGATGTCGAACATGACGTCTTCCGTTCACGCGAAATCACGATCGGCCCAATCCCTCACGCGCAGGATCGGGTCCGTTTCCCGCGTCTCGCGTGCTCCTGGCTCAGACGGCCTTGCTGCCGACGTCGGATCGCGCAGCGGTCGGCGCGGCGTTGTGCTCGATGGCCTTCGAGGGCTCCTGCTTCTCAGCCGGCTTGTCGTCGTCCTGCATGCCCTTCTTGAAGGCCTTGATGCCCTGCGCCACGTCGCCCATCAGATCCGAAATCTTGCCACGGCCAAACAGCAGCAGGACCACTGCGATCACCAAGATCCAGTGCCAAATGCTAAGTGAACCCATCCTGCAACCCTCCAAACGCGCATGGCCGGGACCCGGCCGATCTTGACCGGAACGTAGGCTTCGCAAGGCCCAAAAACAAGGACCAAGGCAGCGCCAATTCGCTGTTGGCGCTACGTAATCTTGCTAGTGTTAACCGGTCGCAGGGGGCCCGTAGAAGGCCGGAGGATCACGCCTCGCCGCCACCCTCACCGCCCTCATTGCCACCTTCCGGCGGCGTCTCCGGCTCGACGGCAGGCGCCAGCGCCAGATCGAGCTCGTCGCCCGGTTCCAAGGGATCCTCGTCCTCACGCAGCGCCGGATCATCCGACGGCGTCGGTACGCTGAACCCGGTCGGCAGGCGCGAATCCAGGAGGCCTGTGCCCTTCAGCTCCTCCAGACCCGGCAGGTCGCCGAGCTGTTCCAGGGTGAACTGCGACAGGAAGTCCTCGGTGGTTCCGAAGGTCAAGGGACGGCCGGGCGTCTTGCGGCGGCCGCGCGGCTTGATCCAGCCGGTCTCCAGCAGCACGTCGAGCGTGCCCTTGGAGGTGACGACGCCACGGATCTCTTCGATCTCGGCACGCGTCACCGGCTGGTGATAGGCGATGATCGCGAGCACCTCGATCGCCGCGCGCGACAGGCGCTTGGTCTCTGTGCTCTCGCGCGTCATCAGCCAGGCGAGATCGCCGGCGGTGCGGAACGTCCATTTGTTGGCGACGCGCACGAGGTTGACGCCGCGCAAGGCATAGTCGGCCTGGAGCTGCTCAAGTGCAGCCTTCACGTCGACGCCCTCGGGCATACGCTTGGCCAGCGTCGCGGTATCCAGTGGTTCGCTCGAGGCGAAAAGCAGCGCTTCCAGCAGCCGCAATTCTTCGGGACGTGCCTGGGTTTCATTCTCCATCGGCTCGGCCTCTTCTACCCGCACTTCAGCCAGGCTTGCCATGGCAGCTTCTCCTTCTTGCACTTAACCGACCGGGGCATCGGGCGAAGATACTGCGTCCACGATCGGCTTCCCGCGCCCCTTGCGGAAATAGATGGGCGCAAACGCCTCTTTCTGGTTGAGCTCGAGCTGACCTTCACGCACGAGTTCAAGCGCGGCGGCGAAGCTCGAGGCGAACACCGTCGCGCGCTGCGTCGGATCTGCGACGTGACGGATCAGGAAATCGTCGAGCACGCCCCAGTCGTCCTGCTCGGTAATGCTGCCGACCAGCCGCTCCAGCGTGGCGCGCGCCTCGGCAAGCGACCACACCGTGCGCTTGGCCAGATGTACGCTCGCCAGCACGCGCGACTGGCGCTGCGAGGCGTAAGCCGTGAGCAAATCGTACAGCGTCGCGGTGTATTTCGGATGCTTGATCTCGGCGATCTGCTCGGGCTCGCCGCGCGGGAAAACCTCGCGCAGCAATTGCGCCCGGTTCATCAGCCGGTTGGCGGCTTCGCGAATGGCTTCGAGACGGCGCAGGCGGTTCGCGAGCGCAGTCGCCATCTGCTCGGCGCTCGGACCTTCCGCGCTCGGCGGCTCCGGCAGCAGCAGCCGCGACTTCAGGAAGGCGAGCCAGGCCGCCATCACGAGATAATCGGCGGCGAGCTCGAGGCGGATCTTTCGCGCGGCCTCGATGAAGTGGAGGTACTGGTCCGCCAGCGCCAGGATCGAGATCTTGGCGAGGTCGACCTTCTGTTGCCGCGCCAGCGCGAGCAGCAGATCGAGCGGGCCTTCATAGCCCTCAACGTCCACCACCAACGCCGGCTCGCCCTCGGCGAGCTCTGCGGGCCGGCCGGTCTCAAACGATAGAATCTCTGCGGTCATGCGGATGCCGTGTTTGCGATCAATGCGTCCAGTTGCGCATTGTCGTTGCTGTGACGCGGCGCGCCGGCCGCCGGCATGGCGCTATTTGCCTCACCAATGCGTCCCGCCAGCGTCTTCATCGGCACGTCATTACTCATTAACAAACCCTGGAACCCGATTGCGCTGCGAATCACCTGAGCAATCATTGTCGCAGAAGTCGGCATCGGATGGACCGGCTTGGCGGCGCCATCCACGGGAATGCTGCAACCGGCTTGATCCGTCGCAAGCAACTGCCGCGCGTTCAATTCCCTAACATTGACCGCGACTTGGGCCGAAACCTCAAAGCCAAACCTGAAGGGAATGAGGTCCCATGGGCGTTCGGCACGGACAAATGCCCGCCCAGCGGCGGTCAGTTCCGTTCCGGATACGCCGGTAATGAAGGCCCGCGTGCTCATAGGGCCGATTAACCCTGCCCCCGGAGGGGGTCAAGGAAACGGCCGCTAATTCCTCTGGACGAAGCAGGACGGCAGGCCAGCCGATTTCAGATTGTTGCAGGCCTGCACCGCCTCATCAGCCGAGCCATACGGTCCGGCGAAGGCACGGTAGACGATGCCCTTGCCCTTGTCGGTGAGGTCGACCCGTTTGATCACCGGTGAGCGGGAGCCCAGCACGCTACCATATTTGCTCTGGAGCACCCGGTAGGACGCGGCGGCGCTATCCTCGCTCTGTTGCGAAGATACCTGCACGACATAGCCGCCCCCGCTGGGCGCAGGCGCGATCTGTGTCGGATTGGTCGCAGCCATGCGCTGCGGCGGCTCGGCCGGGGCGGCTTGCGGCGCCAGCGAGAGCGGCTGATTGGCGCTGGCATTGGCTGAGGTTGGCGGATTGCGGGGCGCAGCCGGTGTCGCGACCGGCTTCGCCGGCACGGCCGGCTTCGCTGCCGGCGCTGCGGCGCCTTGCGGCACGACGCTATCTGTCTGGTCGCCCTTCACAGCCACCGTCTTGATCGAGCGCGGCGCGCTGTTCGGCATCGTCCCGTTGCTCGGGATCGCTCCAGCACTCGGCGGCGGAGCGGTCGAAGGCGACACGCTGGCGACCGAAGGCGGGTTGGCATTCTGGTTCAGCGCCGGAAACACCACCCGGGGACCGGCCGCCTTGGCATTGACGTCGACGGGCGCTTCCTCACGCGGCACGATCTTCTCACTGCCGTCGCCGCTTGCCATACGGTCCGGCACCTTGGCCGAGGAGTCCGACGGAGCCGGCACGACCTTGGTCGGCGTGTTGTCGGCCTTGATGATCGGCGGCTCGCCGCTGCGGGGCGAGCCGATATAGGTCTTGTAGGCGAAAGCCGCGCCAGTGCCGACCACGGCGAGCGCGAGGATCGCCGCGACCGTCATCATGCCGCCGCGCGATTTCCTGGGCTCATCGAGATCGGCCTCGGGATAGTCGCTCTGGAATGCGTAAGGATCGTCCGGATAGGCCGGCTCACGCTGAAAATCCTGCTCGCCCGACTCGAGCCGCCCGTAGAGCGCATCATCGTAGCGCGCGGGATCAGGTTGCTCGTAAGGCGCTTCATAGGCTTGATGCTGGGCCGGCTCCTGATGGTAGGCTTGCTCTTGGTAAGCCTGATCCTGATAGGCCTGCTGCGGCTGCTGATACTGCGGCTCGGGCGCGGCCGGTTGAGCCGAATAGCGATGCAGCGGATGAATCGGATTCACGGCAACGGGATAGTCAGGTTCGGGCGCCGGCTGCGGCTGCACGTTGGCGCGGCGCATCCATGAAGGCGGCCCAGGCTGAGCCGGCGGTGCGGGCTCGGCATAGTCCTGCTGATGGTCGTCCCGCTGGTAATCGTCGTCCTGATAGCTTTGCGTCGGCGCAGGCGCCGCTGCCGGCCGCGCACCCGGGCGGCCCTGCGCTGCGAACGGATCGGTCTGCCCGATCAGGCGCGCGAGTTCGGCCAAGGGATCGCTGTCCGCCTTCCCATGCTGATCTGCGCCGCGACCATAGTCATCGGAAGGAAACGGTCTGTCGTGATATCGATCGGCCATCGTGATGATGCGTCCCTTCGGGAAAGCTGCGCGCCCCTCGACCAAGGCGCAGCTTTCGACCCACAAGGCTTTCAACCAAGTCTAAGCGATCCGGCTTCTGCCGGTACCCCCAAAATATTCCCCTTAAGTAGTTCGCCCCAAACTACCGCATCTCGTCCGGGGCATGGACGCCGAGGATGGCGAGGCCCGATGCCAGGACTGAGACGACGCCCTGGACCATGGCCAGTCGCGCCTTTGTAAGATCTGCATCATTATTGATAATGAAGCGTAAATAGGGCAAATCGCGCCCCTTCGTCCAAAGTGCGTGAAATTCGCTCGCTAAGTCATAGAGATAAAAGGCAATACGGTGCGGCTCATGGGCCGCGGCGGCGGCCTCCAGCATCCTCGGATAAATTGCGAGGCGCTTAAGAAGATCGAGTTCGACGGGGTCCGACAGCCGTTCCACGGCCGACTCACTGAGCCAGGCAATGCGTTTGTCGGTATCCTCCGGCAGCTCCGGGAACACCTCGGCCCGGGCGTTGCGGAAGATCGAGTGGCCGCGGGCGTGGCCGTACTGGACGTAGAACACCGGGTTGTCGCGCGACTGTTCCATGACCTTGGCGAGGTCGAAGTCGAGCACCGCGTCGTTCTTGCGGTAGAGCATCATGAAGCGGACGGCGTCCTGGCCGACTTCATCCACCACCTCACGCAAGGTTACGAAGTCCCCGCTCCGCTTGGACATTTTCACGGGCTCGCCGTTGCGCAGCAGCTTCACGAGCTGGACGATCTTGACGTCGAGCGAGCCCTTGCCCGAGGTCGTCGCCTTCACCGCCGCCTGCATGCGCTTGATGTAGCCGCCATGATCGGCGCCCCAGACGTCGATCATCTCCGCAAAACCACGGTCGAACTTGTTCTTGTGGTAGGCGATGTCGGAGGCGAAATAGGTGTAGGAATTGTCCGACTTGATCAGCGGGCGATCGACGTCGTCGCCATAAGCGGTCGCCTTGAACAGCAGCTGCTCGCGGTCTTCCCAGTCCTCGACCGGCGCGCCCTTCGGCGGCGGCAGGCGGCCCTCGTAGATATCGCCCTTGGCCTTCAGGAAATCGATGGTCTCGGCGACCTTGTTGTTGCCGGTCTCGATCAGCGAGCGTTCCGAGAAGAACACGTCGTGGCGGATGTTGAGGGCGGCGAGATCGTCCTTGATCTCGTCCATCATCATCGCGATCGCCTTGGCGCGTACCGTCGGCAGCCATTGCGCCTCGCTCATCGCGAGCAGCTTGTCGCCGTGCTCCTTGGCCAGCGCCGCGCCGACCGGCTTCAGATAGTCGCCGGGATAGAGGCCTTCCGGGATCGCGCCGATATCCTGGCCGAGCGCCTCGCGATACCGCAAGAACGCGGAGCGTGCGAGCACGTCGACCTGGGCTCCGGCATCGTTGATATAATATTCGCGGGTGACATCGTGGCCGCCGAACTGCAGCAGGCTCGCAAGCGCATCGCCGAACACGGCGCCGCGGCAATGGCCGACATGCATCGGCCCGGTCGGATTGGCCGAGACATATTCGACATTGACCTTGGAGCCGCCGCGGACGCGACCGTAGTCAGCGCCCTCGCGCAGCACCGTGCGCAGCGCCTCGGCCCAGGCGGCGGGCTGCAGCGTCAGATTGATGAAGCCGGGACCGGCGACGTCGACCTTGGCGATCAGCGCATCGGCGCGGAGCTTCTCGGCGATCTGCTCGGCGAGGTCGCGCGGCTTTGCCTTTGCCTCTTTCGCAAGCACCATCGCGGCGTTGGTCGCCATGTCGCCATGGGAGGCGTCGCGCGGCGGCTCGACCACCACGCGCGCAAAATCGATGCCCTCGGGCCAATTGGCTTCGGCCGCGAGCGCGCGGCAGGCGGCGTGCACGCGTGCGAGCACGTCGGCGAACAGATGCGGGCTTGAGGATGTGTCGGGCATGGCCGCCGCCTAACGCAAATCCGGGGTCGAGTCAAAGAGCCGCTGGTGCTCGGTCAGGGCGAAACGGTCGGTCATTCCGGCAATGAAATTGCCGATCCGGCGGGCCCGGTCGCCCTCGTCGTCCGCTTCCGCCCCCACCAGCCATTCCGGCGGCAGGTCGGCCGGCGATGAGGTGTACTTCGCGAACAGGTCGAACAGGATCTGTTCCGCCTCGCCCATCACCCGCATCACCCGCTTGTGGCGGTACATGTGCCCATAGAGGAAGCGCTTGATGGCGGCCTCCTCCTCGGCGACTTCGGGCGGGAATGCGATCAGCGCCCGGCTCTGCTGGCGGACGTCCTGGGCCGATTGCGGCCCGACGGCAGCGATGTTCTTCTGCGCCTCCGCGAACACCGCGCCGATCAGATGGGAGATCAACTCACGTACCAGCTCGGCCCCGCGCCGGACGTCCTCGAGGTCGGGATAATGCGCCGAGGTCTCGGCGATGATCTCGGCCGTGAGCGGCATGACCTTGAGGTCGTCGAGATGGAACAGGCCGGCGCGCAGGCCGTCGTCGATGTCGTGGGCGTCATAGGCGATGTCGTCGGCGATCGCGGCGACCTGCGCCTCCAGCGAAGCGAAGCTCCAGAGCTCCAGATCGTAGGTCTTGACGTAGTCGGCGATCCCGACGGGAATGCCATGCTCGCGATAGCGGCCAACGGGCGCGCCGCTGCGGTCGGTCAGCGGACCGTTGTGCTTGACGATGCCCTCGAGCGATTCCCAGGTCAGGTTGAGCCCGTCGAATTCAGGGTAGCGGTGCTCCAGCGAGCCGACGACGCGGAGCGCCTGGGCGTTGTGGTCGAAGCCGCCAAAATCCTTCAGGCAGGCATCCAGCGCCCGCTCGCCGGCATGGCCGAATGGCGGGTGCCCGAGATCATGGGCCAGCGCCAGGGTTTCGGTGAGGTCCTCGTCCAGGCCGAGCTGACGGGCCAGCGCGCGGGCGATCTGGGCCACCTCCAGCGAATGGGTGAGCCGGGTCCGGTAGTGGTCGCCCTCGTGGAACACGAAGACCTGGGTCTTGTATTTGAGGCGGCGGAACGCGGTCGAATGGATCACCCGGTCGCAATCCCGCCGGAACGGGCTGCGGGTCCGGCTCGGCGGCTCGGCGACCAGCCGGCCGCGGCTGCGCTCGGGGTCGCAGGCATAGGGCGCGCGGGGGGCTGCCATTCCGACGGACACGACGAATTTAGTCCCTATCCATTTGATTCTGCGTATCCTTGCACTTAACTATGCCGGACGCGGGATACCAAGTGAACTTGGCATGACCGCGGGCCGATCGGAGACCGACAATGACGACTGCCGTGACCATCAGCGACCGCGCCGCCCGCCGGATCGGGGAGATCCTCAAGGGCGAAGGCACCGGCGCGATGCTGCGCATCTCGGTCGAGGGCGGCGGCTGCTCCGGCTTCCAGTACAAGTTCGACATCGACCGCGACCGCACCGACGACGATCTCGTCATCGAGCAGGAGAACGCGGTGGTGCTGGTCGATTCCGCCTCGCAGCCGTTCCTGGCAGGCTCGCAGGTCGATTTCGTCGACGACCTGATCGGCGCCTCCTTCCGCGTCAACAATCCCAACGCGACGGCGTCCTGCGGCTGCGGCACCAGCTTCTCGATCTAGCCCGGCACAAAATCTCGAAAACAACCCCATGCACAGTAGTCGGGACGCCCGCATGGCGCGTTTCGGCGTTTGCGAAAATCATTTGACCCGTCGGGCAAAACAGGGGTAGGATGTCATCATCGCGAAATCCCAAGTGCGGGGTGCTCGACCAGGCACACGCGCGGCAGCTTCGATACAGCCCAACGCCGACGCGGCCCCTGCCCTCGTCCAATTCCCAGATCTTGACTGCCGCCTTCGTTCCCGCACTGACGGACACGTCAAGGCGACGGGCGCAATAGTCGATTGATGAGCTGAACCAGCGTGTCCTCCAACTCTTCTGGAGCGTTGATGGTAATGCCTTGCTCGTAGTACTGCTCGACCGGATGGCCGATGCCGATCGCCGCAAGCCTGATGTCGCCGGCCTGCTCGATCTCGTCGGTGACACGGCTCAAATGGTGGCTCAGATACCGATCGCCATTCGCGAGCAATGTGGGATCGTCGACCGGCGCACCATCGGACAGCACGATCAGATATTTCTGCCTTTCGCCGCTTCGGCGCAAACGCGACGCAGCCCATTCGAGGGCTTCGCCATCGATATTCTCCTTGACGAGGTCCCGCCGCAGCATGCTGGCGCAGTGTCGCGCGCTCAGCTTCTCGCCGGCGCTGCAGTAGACGATGTGCAACAGGTCGTTCAGTCGCCCGGGATAGGAAGGCTGGCCGCTGCTGAACCATTTTTCCCGGCTCCGACCGCCCTTCCAGCGCGAGGTCGTGAAGCCGAGCACTTCCTGCTTTGCCCCTAAGCCGTCGAGCAGGTCGGAGGCGACCAGCGCAGCCCTGGCCGCGAACAGCATCGGCTGTCCGCGCATCGAGCCGGAATGATCGATGAGCAATGACACGATCGTATCGGCGGCCTGAGGCTGGGTGGTCTCCATGCCCGCACGCCGTGCAGCAAGGTCGTTTTCGAGGTCGTACAGTTGCGCTGGATCGACCTCGGGAAATCGCTCGGCCCAGCGCCGGTCGGGGAGCTCGGCCAGGAAAGCGTCCAGATCGTCGGCCTTGATCTCCGCGTCGAATTCTCGGGTATAGACCTGATAAGGCCGATCAGGATCGAACCGAACCGGGCGACGCCGCGATCTCCGGAGCAATGGAAAAAAGGTCCACGCAATGATCGCAACGACCGCCGTCGGGAGAGCAATATGCGAAAGCAAGCTCGACTCCAGTGATTTCGACAGTAACCCTACAAACCGGACCTGCAGAACCCGCTTCCCCGCAACCGCTCCTTAGCTGCCTAGAGGAAAACGGCCTCAGAAAATTTGATGGTCCTACCGTCCGCCCACTGCTCGGGATCAACCATGAACCCGTTGTGTACCCAACTCGACCAAATGCAAGGGACAGTCCACATCATTCAAGCTCGAAAGCCTCCTTCAGCGAGCTGACAGGTATCAATTCATCCCATGCGCATGATCAATCGTCTGCTCTGTTGCCTCGCCCTACTCCTTGCAATTGCAACCCTCCCCGTGCCTCCGGCGCGTGCGGTCCAAACCTGCCCGTTCATCAGCGCCCAGGAACTCGCCGGCGCGATGCCGGCGCTGAAATGGTCGCTGATTTCAAATCAGGATGGTCGCGGCTGCATCTACCAGGGCGGGCGCGGCGACACGATGATGCTGTCCGTGTTCCGCAATCCCGACAGGGACCGCGCCAAGGAGATGTACGCGACCTTCGTCAAGACGCTCGGTGAGCGCATGCCGCTGAATGCAGTCGCTGACATCGGCGAGGAAGGCCAGGGCGGAACGACCGCCGCCGGCGCGGAGCGCCAGGAGGCCTCGGTCCTCGCCTTATCAGGCGATTACATCCTGCAGCTCAGCGTCTATCCGATCGGCCGGCGCGCCGACGACGCCCTGCTCGGCCCGATCACCCAAGCCGCGCGCGTTGCCATTGGCAATGTGACCAAGACCAGCGAGCGGTTCGGCGGCTGCGAATGGCTCGCGGCCGCGGATGCCGACGGCTTCCTCGACAAGAGTACGCTGCAGGTCCAGCGCACCGGCGCCGGCAGCTGCATGATGTTCGATCGCGAGGCCAATACCATGGCGGTTGCGGTGATCACGATGTCGCGCGACACCGTCATCAGCATGATGAAGCGCGCGGGCCCGTGCCAGCACGTAGCGATCCCCGAGCTCGGCAGCGAAGCCTTCGGCGAGCATTCCTGCACCAAGGGCAACGACAATGCCGTCAACATCTTTGTCTGGAAGAACGGCAGGCAGGCGTCGATCCTGTTCGCGCCGGTCAAGCCGCATCCGGAGTCAGGCTCGGTCGAGCACCTGAAGGCGGTCGCCGCGCGGGTCTATGGCAAATTGTGACCGCGCGGCGTTCCACTGCATCGCGTGGACCGTGTTTCAATCCCCGCAAGCTTTTGTCCGACCGCGTAAAGCTTGCAATCTTCGCCGCGCGAATTGATCTTGCATTTCATCAAGGCAGGCTCGCGTGCCTCGGGAGCTGTGCGGCCAAATCCAGTTCCGCAGTGGCCGTGCGTTCTCACCGCGAAGGCCTTGGCATCATCGGGATTGGCGAGGTAGTCCGCGAACGCCCCCTGACAAGCGGCGACAGCCCCCGGCGGGATTGGCAGCTCAGCGAACAACGGCGCCTCTATGACAGTCTTCGTCGGAAGACCTAACCTTTCAAGAAAGGGGTCGACGGACGGAAACCAGGTATCTGCCGGCGCGAGCACGACGGTATTGTGGCCGTTCGATTCGAACGGAGGCAGCAGATGCAACTGCGCAGGCGCACCGCCAGCGCTGTAGGCCGCGAACATGCGTCGTGCCAAGTCGGGACCGTAGAATTGATCGTTCTCAGCATAGAGCCAAAGCACCGGGACACGGGCCGTGCGACCCAATGCGGCGACTGTATCGACCAAGTTATCAGGCGAGCAGGGTTGGTTGGGTGCGGAGAAGGTGTGCCGACCACCATCAAAATTCACGGCGCCAACGACCCCCGGTATGTTCTCTGCGGCGACGGCCATCACCGTGAGCCCCCCAACGGAATGACCGAGCAAGACGACATGCTCGGCGTCGACCCAGGGCTCATTACGCAGTGAAGCGACCGCCGCAATGACATCGTCGCCGGCAGCGCGCACGGCCGGAAGATAGTCGCAGACCTGCCGCAAAGACTCGGAGAACCCTCCCCCAGATCGGCCATAGCCACGACGCATGATCGAGACCACTGCATATCCTCGCTGCGCGAAGGCGACGGCCGCCTTGCTGTAGCCGACCGGAGAGCGGTTGAGGATTTCAGTGAAGAATTCCTCGCCGGAGAGGCTAGGCATTCCGTGAGTGATCACGACGAGAGGAAATTTGCCGGGGCGATCAGGACGAATGACGAAGCTTTCCAGCGACACTTTGTTGCCGGAGATCACGACAGGCAACATCATGTGCGTGCTCATTAGCGGACCGTCGCCGGCGCGGGCGGAGGCCGTGAACAAGATGAGAAGCATGACAAGGAGGCGCATGGCGGCGCAACGTAACACGACGATCCGAATTGCCAGCGTCCGGACAACGGGTGCGGAAACGCATATTCGTGCACGGAGTTAACGCCTACGCGCCCGTCATCTGCCTTTCCTCGTCCGTCCACTCCACCTCATCGGGCATCAGCGCCGGCTGAAGCGGCGCGCCCTCCGTCAGCACGTGGCCGTCGAGCGCGCGCAGCAGGGCTGCGACCAGCGCCGGCTTGCGTAGCGGTTTGGCCAGAAAGTCGGACATGCCAGCCTCGCGGCAGATCTTGACGTCCTCGGGGAAGGCGTTGGCGGTCAGCGCGATGATCGGCAGCGCTTCGAAGCGTCCGCCCTCTGCACGGATCGCCCGCGTCGCGGCGAGCCCGTCCATTTCGGGCATGCGCACATCCATCAGCACGATGTCGTAATCGCCCTCGGACACGGCCGTGACGGCCTCGACACCGTCGGTGACGACGCGCAATTCGACGTCGAAGGCACTGAGCATCTTGCTCACGACCATACGGTTGACGGCGTCGTCCTCGGCGACCAGCACCTTCAGCGGCCGGTCGAGGTCGGCAATGCGGGCCTTGAGATCGTCGGCTTCCTCACGGCCAGCGTCCTGATCGGATGTCTGCGCCTGGCTCCACGGCAGCACCAGCGTGAAGCGGAAGGTCGAGCCCTCGCCCGGCGTCGAGGTGACGCCGATGGTGCCGCCCATCTGCTCGATGATGCGCCTGGAGATCGCAAGGCCGAGACCGGTGCCGCCGAAGCGGCGGCTGATCGAGGCATCGGCCTGGGCGAAGTCGGAGAAGAGCTGCCCGAGTTTTTCGGGCGCAATGCCGATGCCACTGTCGGTCACGGTCCATTCGACGGTCGCGAGGAGATCGCGGCGCGCCTGGCACACCGCCTTGATCGTCACCTCACCCTGGTCGGTGAACTTCACGGCGTTGGAGGCGAGATTGAGCAGCACCTGCCGGATGCGGGCGACGTCGCCGCGCAGCGTCGGCGGCAGGTTCGGATCGAGCTCGACCTTGACGGCGAGTCCCTTGCTTTTGGCACTCGCGCGCACCACGGTCGCGACCGTCTCAACCAGCGTCTGCGGCGCGAAGTCGATCGCCTCGAACTGGAAGCGTCCCGCCTCCAGCTTGGAGAGATCGAGGATGTCGTTGAGGATGCGCTGGAGGTTGTCGCCGGATTCGCGGATCGTGGTGACGGCCTCGCGCTGCTCCGCATCCAGATTTGTTTCCAGCAGCATGCTGGCAAGCCCGAGCACGCCGTTCATGGGCGTGCGGATCTCGTGGCTCATGACGGCGAGGAAATCCGACTTGGCGCGGCTCTCGGCCTCGGCCTTCTCCGCGCGCCAGCGCTCGGTGACGTCGCGGCCGAAGCCGCGATAGCCCAGGAACTGACCGTCGCGGTCATAGGCCGGCTTTGCGGTCAGCGACCACAGCCGCGCTTCGCCGCCGGCGACGACCTTCAAATTCATCTCGTGGAGCGGCTCGGCGTGCTCCATCAGGCCGACGACGTTGTAAGCGGCCGCCTTGTCCTCGGGACACAGCATGTCGAGCACGTCGGCGAATTGCGATCCCTTCAGAAGCGGAAGCGGCAATTGCGCGACGTCGGCGAAGCGTTGCGGCACGTCGACGAGGTGGCCTTCGGCGTCGGTCTGCCACAGCCAGTCGCTGGCGTTCTCCTGAAAATCCTTCAGCAGCAGCGAGATGATCTCGGTCTGCCGCTCGAGCTCGAGCTGGGCCTTGAGATTGCCGAGGAACAGATTGCCCTGCGAGACGATGTTGCGCGCCATGAAGAACGCGAACAGCATCAGGAACACAGCGGTCACCAGATATGGCCCCGTGCCGCACAGCAGCAGCGCACCGGCGCAGGCGACGGCCATGGTGGCGAGGTAGACGAGGCCGGCACGCGGGAATGTCGACAGCGTGAAGGCGCCGCCGGACATCATGCCGACCATCAGGCAGGCCAGGATCAGCTGGCTGGTCGGCCCGACCTGGCTGAACAGCGCCAGCGGCAGCGTGCCCCAGATCGTGGCAAGGAAGAACGCCTGCCGCATCATCTGCCGCGCCGCGCGCGGCGAAGCTTCCTGCGGTGGATTGCGGTGCGAGCGCTGCCATGCGCGCACCGCGAGCGCTGCGACGGCGGTGAGGGTTGCGCCCCAGATCGCGAGGAAGTCGTTCCAGCCCCGGCCCCAGAACAGGATCAGCACGATGGCGACGTTGAGCATGGTGACGGCCATGGTCACCGGGATCAGCCGCGTCACCGCGTCGATCTGCTTGGCGCGGATGCGGCGCAGCTCGCGCTCGCTGAGATCGGCGGTCAGGCCGTCCTCGATCTCGAAGCCGCCGAGCCAGTACAGGAACGCGCCGACGAGACCGTCGCGCTGCTCAGTTGGTTGTGCAGATTTGTAC
The DNA here is from genome assembly GCF_028128895.1 of Bradyrhizobium sp. CCBAU 11434. NCBI lineage: Bacteria > Pseudomonadati > Pseudomonadota > Alphaproteobacteria > Hyphomicrobiales > Nitrobacteraceae > Bradyrhizobium > Bradyrhizobium sp. CCBAU 11434. The sequence goes on along the minus strand of NZ_LBJX01000093.1, from coordinate 95,505 downwards.
GGCCATCCCATTCCAAGGAACCTTTTCCGTATCAATGGCCTACGGCCGGCTTCAACCGGGTTAATTTTGTGGGAGATTTTGCGGCGTCCTTGACGGAGGCGTTAGCGGTTTGTTCTAACCATGGCCCCTGCCCGGAGCCGCCCCCCATGCCCATCAGAGTTGCCACCTGGAACGTCAATTCGGTCCGGCAGCGGATCGATCTCCTGCTGACCTGGCTGAAGGAGTGCCAGCCCGATATCGTCTGCCTGCAGGAGATCAAATGTGTCGACGAGGCCTTCCCGCGACTGGAGATCGAAGCGCTCGGCTACAACGTGGTGACCCACGGGCAGAAGACGTTCAACGGCGTTGCCCTGCTCTCCAAACTGAAATTCGATGAGACCAAGTCAGGACTTGCCGGCGACGACGAGGACACGCATGCCCGTTTCCTCGAGGGCGTGGTGACACTCAAGCAGGGCGTGCTGCGCATCGCCTGTCTCTATCTGCCCAACGGCAATCCCGTCGGCACCGAGAAATATCCCTACAAGCTCAAATGGATGTCGCGGCTTCTTGAGTATTCGAAGGAGCGTCTTAAGACCGAGGAGCCGCTGATCCTCGCTGGCGATTTCAACGTCATCCCGCATGCCCACGACGTCCACAATCCGGCCGCCTGGACCGAGGACGCCCTGTTCAAGACCGAGACGCGGGAGAGCTTTCAGTCCCTGCTCGGCCTCGGCCTGACCGACGCCTTAAGGGCCGTCACCGACGAACCTGGTCTCTACACGTTCTGGGATTACCAGGCCGGGGCCTGGCAGAAGAACCAGGGACTGCGCATCGACCATCTGCTGCTCTCGCCCCAGGCGAGCGACCGGCTCGCCAATGTCGGCATCGACAGCTATGTGCGGGCCTGGGAGAAGCCGTCGGATCACGTGCCTGTGTGGGCGGATCTGGATCTGGAGGCGGCGTAGGCTTTAGGCCGAGTTGGCCGGAGCGAGCGGCAGTCGCAACTGCTGTAGGGTGGGCAAAGGCGCGCCCTTCGCGCGCCGTGCCCACGTTCTGCCGGCTTCGGAGAGAGATCGTGGGCACGGCGCTTTGCGCCTTTGCCCACCCTACGGCACCGACGTTGCCGAACCTACTCGCGGCGGCCCTGCACCCACTGTTCCAGCATTTGCAGGCACATGGCGCGGTCGTCGTCGGAGGCCTTGGCGAAGGCGCGGTTGTAGTTTTCCTTGATCCAGGTCTCATCAGTGCCGGCACTGTCACGCGCCAGCGTCAGCCACATCAGGCCGCGCGCGGCCTGCCGCGGCAGGCGGTCGCCGTTGAACAGCATCTGCCCGAGCAGCGCCTGGGCCTCGTGCTGCCCCTTCTGGGCGGCAAGGCCGAGCCAGCGCGCGCCGTAGCGGAAATCCTCACGCGAGGCGTCCGGCGTCTTCAGATAGAGCCGGGCGAGATCGTACTGTGCGTCCGCGTTACCGAAATAGGAGGCGGCATAGGAGAACATCTCCCGCGCCCTGTCGGGATCGGCCTTGACCTTCGAGTTCGGAATGCCGCTCAGATAATAGCGGCCGAGCGCGACGAAGGCATTGGCGACGATCTGCGCCTGCGGCGCCGACGGGCTGTCCTCGGCATGCGCATTGGCGATCCGGTTGAAATATTCGAACGCGCGCACGTCGTCCTGGACGACGCCGTCACCGCTCGCATACATGCGGCCGAGCTTCCACTGCGCAATGGGATGACCGCCCTCGGCGGCATATTGCAGGGCACTGAGCGAGATTTCCTGGGTCGCGACCGGCGGCACCGACTTGCGCACCGCGCCCGCGGAACCGGGCAAGCTGGTCACGACGGGGATGGTCGCGTCCTTCGGATTGACAGGCGCGCCGTCAAAGGCGAGCGCCGGCGCGGCCAGCGCGGTAGCCCCCAACACAAACGCAACGATGGCACGCCTAGATGTCCGCATAGCACTGTTTCTCGTGCGCGCCGCCCGGATGGGTCACTGCCCCCCCGACCGCTGGTCCAACCTGTTGGGCATATTTCCAGAGCGCACCCGACGTATGGTTAGTCGCGCGAGCGCTCCATTTGGTCTTGCGCTGAGCCAGTTCAGCGTCGCTCAATTTTACGTTAAGGGTACCGGCGTCCGCATCGATCTCGATGATGTCGCCATCCTCGAGCAGCCCGATCGGGCCCCCGATCGCCGCCTCCGGGCCGACATGGCCGATGCAGAAGCCGCGCGTGGCGCCGGAGAAGCGACCATCGGTGATGAGCGCGATCTTGCCGCCCATGCCCTGGCCGGTCAGCGCCGCGGTGGTCTGGAGCATCTCCCGCATGCCGGGGCCGCCCTTGGGGCCCTCGTAGCGGATCACGATGACTTCGCCTTCCCGATAGGTGCGCTTCTGGACCGCCTCGAACGCATCCTCCTCCCGGTCGAAGCACCTGGCCGGACCGGTAAACTTGAGGTTGGACATGCCCGCGACTTTCACGATCGCACCTTCTGGCGCCAAATTGCCCTTCAGACCGACCACACCCCCCGTGACGGTGATGGGCTTGTCTGCCGGGTGCACCACGTCTTGGTGCGGATTCCATTTCACGCTCTTGAGGTTTTCGGCGATCGTTCGACCAGTGACCGTAATGCAGTCACCGTGGAGAAATCCGTTGTCGAGCAGCGTCTTCATCAGAAGCGGTATGCCGCCAACTTCAAACATGTCTTTGGCGACATAACGGCCACCCGGCTTCAAATCCGCGACATAAGGTGTCTTTTTGAAGATTTCGGCGACGTCGAATAAGTCAAACTTGATCCCGGCCTCATGCGCGATCGCCGGCAGGTGCAGCGCAGCATTGGTCGAGCCGCCGGAGGCGGCGACGACGGCGGCGGCATTCTCCAGCGCCTTGCGGGTGACGATGTCGCGCGGCCGAAGATTGGACGCGATCAGGTCCATCACCTTCTCGCCCGCGGTCATGCAGAAGGCGTCGCGGATTTCATACGGTGCCGGAGCACCGGCCGAGTAAGGCAGCGCGAGGCCGATGGCCTCGGATACGGTCGCCATGGTGTTGGCGGTGAACTGCGCGCCGCAGGCGCCCGCAGAGGGGCACGCCACGCGCTCGATCTCGTCGAGGTCCTCGTCCGACATGGCGCCGACCGAGTGCTTGCCGACGGCCTCGAACATGTCCTGCACGGTGACCTGCTGCCCGCGGAAATTGCCGGGGAGGATCGAGCCGCCGTAAATGAAAATCGAGGGAACGTTGAGGCGCAGCATCGCCATCATCATGCCCGGCAGCGACTTGTCGCAGCCGGCGAGCCCGACCAAGGCGTCGTAGGCGTGGCCGCGCACGGTCAGCTCGACGGAGTCGGCGATGCATTCGCGCGACGGCAGCGAGGAGCGCATGCCGTCATGGCCCATGGCGATGCCGTCGGTGACGGTGATGGTGCAGAATTCGCGCGGCGTGCCGCCGGCGGATGCGACACCCTTCTTCACCGCCTGCGCCTGGCGCATCAGGGAGATGTTGCACGGAGCCGCTTCATTCCAGCACGAGGCAACGCCGACGAAGGGCTGGTGGATCTGCTCGGTGGTCAGACCCATGGCGTAGAAGTAGGAGCGATGGGGCGCGCGCGCAGGACCTTCCGTCACATGACGGCTCGGCAGCCTCTGCTTGATGTTGGCCTTGGCGTCCATCGCGACCAGTTTCCTCAGGTCCAGTTTCCTGGCTAACCCTTGTCAGTTCAGGAAGATCAGAACCAAGATTTGAATCGACCTTGGAATTTCCTGCCGCCTGCAAGGGACCAGCCCAGCCCCTGAAACATTCGAGTGATTTTATTCATGTTCGGGTGTGGCCAAAAAGCGGCGCCGATGCGAACGACCAGTGATGAGGGTTAAATCCACAGAAGGTGTTGCTCAGGCAGCACAATCGTTACCGGGAAGACACGGGTTCGCTTACCGTGATACCCGCGCGAAGATGACATCTCGCAATCTCTGATTTCATGATGCGGAAAGTGCGACCGCTGTTGTGGCGACGGTGCGTGGATCGCAACTGAGTCGGCCTTCGCCGCAAAGCGACGGCATGCGCGCATTGACTCATATAGGGTACCCCCCTATGTTACCCTGATGTCGCACACCATCAAGCACAAGTCGAAGCTGATCGGCCGCGTCCGGCGCATCAAGGGTCAACTTGAAGCCGTCGAGCGTGCGCTGGAGTCGGAGATCGGCTGCGCCGATGTGCTGATGCTGGTGGCGTCGGTGAAGGGCGCAATCAGCGGTCTCACCACCGAGCTCCTGGAAGACCACATCCGCCATCATGTGGTGGATCCCGCGCACGAGAAGGATCCGGAGAAGGCCAAGGGCGCCGCCGACCTCATCGACGTCGTCCGAACCTATTTGAAGTGAACGAGATGACCGACCTGTCTCATCTGCTCCAACAGAGCAGCGCACACGCATGGCTGTTCGTGCCCAGCGCCATCCTGCTCGGCGTGCTGCATGGTCTCGAGCCCGGGCATTCGAAGACGATGATGGCCGCGTTCATCATCGCGGTCCGAGGCACCGTGTTCCAGGCCGTGCTGCTCGGCCTGTCGGCGACCATCTCCCATACCGCAGTTGTCTGGGCGGTCGCGCTTGCGGGCCTGTATTTCGGCCAGGAACTGTCAGGCGAACGCAGCGAGGCCTGGCTGCAACTGGTCTCCGCCGCGATCATCATCGGCATCGCCGGCTGGATGGTCTGGCGCACCTGGCGGGACCAGAACCACGAACACGATCATCATGATCATCATCACCACCACGACGAGCCGCAATCGATCTCGCTCGCCGGCTTCGCGCTGCTGCTGGAGGTGTTCGAAGACGACGTACCGCCGCGCTGGCGGATCCGAAGCGAAAAGGACGCACTTCCCGCTGCCGGCGACATCAGGGTGACCACGATCCGCGAGGACGGCGCGGAGCAGGCCTTCGCGTTCGCCGCGCGGGACGGATACCTCGAAAGCGTCGATGAGATTCCCGAGCCGCATGCGTTCAAGGCGCGCGTCACCCTCGCCGGCGACGCGACCGAACTGCTGTTCGAGGAGCACGACCACGACCACATCGACCTCGGCGACGAGGATGACGCGCATGCGCGCGCTCACGCCGCCGACATCCGCAAGCGCTTTGCCGGACGAACAGTCACCACGGCGCAGATCGTCTTGTTCGGCCTCAGCGGCGGCCTGATCCCCTGCCCCGCCGCGATCACGGTGCTGCTGCTCTGCATTCAGTTGAAGCAGTTCAGCCTCGGCTTCGTCCTGGTGCTGTCCTTCGGTATCGGGCTCGCGATCACGATGGTATCGGCAGGCGTTCTCGCCGCGCTCAGCCTGCGCCACGTCGAACGCCACTGGAGCGGCTTCAGCCGCTACGCCCACCGCGCGCCCTATGTCTCGGCGGCCTTGATCGTCTTTGTCGGCCTGTACACCGGCTGGATAGGCTTGCACGAACTGATGACGTGACTGGCTTGCCGGTCAGCCTTTCGCACTTGCCGTCTTGTCGAGCGCGGCGCGAAGGCCCTTGGCAAGCTTGATCGCGTCGTCGTTGGCCCAGAAGTGCATGAAGAGCAGCCGCGGCTGCTCGTCCAGCATATGGCTGTGCAGCGCCGTCACTTCGATGCCGTTCTCCAGCAGCGCGGCAATCACCGGGTTCACCTCGTTATCTGACAGAACGAAGTCGCCGGTGATGGCCGCCTTGCCTCCCCCTGTCGGCTGGAAGTTGATGCCGATCGCGACGCCCATTGCGCCTACGGGCGCGAGCGGCATGCCCGCCTGCGTGACCGGATCACGACGCTTGACGGTGAACTGATAGACACCGCCATTGGCCTGTCCCTTGGTGCCGATGATCTGGTCGAGCTTGGCTGTATCGAGATCGACGGCGGGCGGCGGGCTCGCCGGTGCGGCAGCGGTGAGCGGTGTCTTGCTTGCGGCGAGTGCATCATGGATCGCGGCGGCGAGCTTGGCGGGGTCGCCATGTCCGGCGACATGCATGTAGAACGTAGCCGGGCTCGCCCGCAGCAGATGATTGTGCACGGCGGTGATCTCCAGACCACTCGCGATCATCTTCGCCATCACCGGATTGATCTCGGTCTCGAGCAGCACGAGGTCGCCCATGACCATGGCGCCGCCATGCGCCGGCTTGAACGCCACCCAGCCGCCGAGCGCCAGCGCCGGCTTGATCGCGACCCCGTCCAGGGTCACGGAGAGATCGCTGCGCGGAAATCCGTAGCGGTGGACATCATCCGAGACGGCGGCCTTGCGTCCGAGCGTTTGATCGATCGCCGGCCAATTGATGTCGTCCGCGCGGGCCGGCGCGATGAATTGCGCGGCGCCCAGGACGACTCCCAAGGCGGCGGCCAACATGATGGCTGCGTGACAGAGTGTGCGTCGTCGCATGATCGTTCTCCTGGTGTCCCTGCCCCAGGGTTGAAGCCGTGTTCGGCTCAGGCATCGACGGCACGCGCCGACGCATGCCGCGCGAGACGGACGAGCCGATCTGTCAGATCAATCGAGATGGATGAAGTGGACATGCTGCGCCCTTGGTGATCAGGACGCGATGCTTGGGCATGTCGCCTCGCGGGGAGACCGCATATCCCCGATGCCCGAACTAGAAGCCCGGGGGTCCAGGCTGTCAACGCGCGGATTCAGGTGCGCTTCGAAAAGATTTCGGAGACCCGATGGAACGAAATCGTTCGTGGGTCTCTCGCTTGAATGCCGCATCGTCGCGTCTTGCGCTTTCCGGACGATCCCGCCTAGAATGGCCCGGTGGGGACGAAGCAGACTCCCCGTGAGACTTCGGTCCAAGTCTGCGCAGCACGCAATTCGTGGAGCTTGCGCATGGACACCAAATCCCCTCACCGATATTCCCTGGCCATTGTTTCGCGCGGCGACGCCGACGCCCGCCGGAACACCACCCCGCAGAACAGCCGTTTCGTTCGCGTCTTCGAGGCGCTCGCCGCCGCCGGCATCGACGCGCAACCGGCGATCTACGATGAAAGCTTCGCTGAAGCCGTCCGCGAGCAATTGCTTGGAGTCGACGGCGTGCTGGTCTGGGTCGATCCGATCCACCAGGGCAAGACGCGCGCCGAGCTCGACGCCCTGCTGCGTGACGTCGCGGCGCGCGGCCCGTGGGTCAGCGCGCACCCTGATGTCATCCTGAAGATGGGCGTCAAGGAGGTGCTGTACCGGACGCGGCATCTCGGATGGGGCGCGGACACCCATCGCTACGACAGCGCGGCCGCGTTTCGGGCGGAGTTTCCGCCGCGGCTGCAAGCCGCTGGACCGCGCGTGCTCAAGCAGAACCGCGGCAATGGCGGCCAGGGCGTCTGGAAGGTCGAGGCGCTCGCGAACGCAGTCCCGACGGTTCGCGTGCTCCATGCGCTGCGCGGCAGCCTTCCCGAGGACGTGCCGCTCGAGGCCTTCCTCGCGCGGTGCGAGCCGTATTTCGGCTGGGGCGGCTGCATCATCGATCAGCCGTTTCAACCGCGCCTGCCCGACGGCATGATCCGCTGCTACATGAGCGGCGCCAAAGTCGCAGGCTTCGGCCATCAATTGATCAAGGCCCTGATCCCGCCGCCGGCCGAGGGGCCTGATGCGCCTGAGGCGCAACCGGGGCCTCGCGTCATGCACGGCCCCGATGCCCCGCAATTCCAGGCGCTGAGGCGATCGATGGAGGAGGAATGGACGCCGCAAATGATGGAGCTGCTCTCCATCAACGAGGCGTCCCTGCCGGTGATCTGGGACGCCGACTTCCTGTTCGGGCCGCGCAATGCGGACGGAGCCGACACCTACGTTCTCTGCGAGATCAACGCGAGCTCGTGCTTCGCAATCCCCGATCAGGCGCCGGCGGCGATTGCCCGGACGGTCAGCGAACGACTGGTAGGAGCGAAGCGCTAGAGGGTCGCGCCGCGATCGAAACGCGCGAACACCGCGCTCGTCAGGCCGCCGAGCATGGTCCAGAACACCAGGCTCGTCACCGTCACCGCGGTGACGAACTGGTGCGTCAGCGACGACGGCACGTTGGTCTCGACATTGGCGAGATCAGGCGCGCCGATCAGGTGCGGCAGGGTCAGCAGGATCACCCCTGATATCGCCGCCGGCACCGTCCGGCGGAAGACGATCAAGGCGAGCCCGCCCGCCGTCGCCAGCACGGCGGCGAGCCACCAGATCTGCCGCGACAGCAGCGGCGCCGAGGGCACGCCGGGCAGCTCCGGCGGCAGGCCAAGGCCCGGCGCAAGCGTAAAGACGGCGAAGCCCGCCAGGCCCCACAACAGGCCTTCATGCCAGGAGACGCTCGCCCCCGTCGCCCCGCTGCGCACGGCGAAGAAGCCGGCAAGAAGCAGCGCGAATCCGATCGCGGTCAGGACATTGGCGGCGGCGGTGTAGGCGTTGCGCTCAAATCCGTCGCGCGGCTCCCAGGCGCCGCCATGATCGTGGTCGCCGGCGCCACGATCATGGTCGCCGTGATCGTGGGCTGCATGGTCATGGTCTGCGTGGTCATGCCCGGCCGCTGCCGGCTGCGCCGTGGCTGGCGCGTCATGCTGGTGCGCGTCCGCCGCCTTCTCGAAGACCTCCGCCTTCAGGATCAGGGGGACGGTGCCGAACTGCTGGACGGCGGTGACGAGGAGGCCGACGACGAAACCTGAAATGACCGATGCGAAGACGATCGCGCGAAACGTGCTCATGCCTTCGAGATTAGTGGCAGGGGAACGCGTTCGAGTGGCGCACGTCGTGGGCGGCGTTGTGGACGACGTCGATATGGGAGAAGCCGACCATGCCGACGACGAACACGCCGAGCACCATGGCCATCACGGCCTGCGACAGCCGTCCCACCTGCCCTGCGGCGACCGGAAGCGTGATCTGGGCCGAGGTCTGGGCGTTGGCGAGCTGGGACTGGCTCATGGTCTATTCTCCATTGGCGATTTGCGCGTCTTCTAGCAGCTTCCGGGCGATGTCGCGACTGGTAAGATGCAGGCTCGTCCCGGGCAAAATGTCCCTGCGGGCGATCTTGGCGTCCGCGGCAGCGCGAAAGACGGCCTCAAGCCGCTGGAAATAGCCGAGGCAGGCCTCCGGCGTGGGCTCCGCACCGAGCAACGTCCGGAAAGCGCCCCGGTGCACGGCGCAGATCGCGCCATGTCCGGCCACGGGAAAGACCAATGAGGCGATATCGTCGCGCCAACGGGCTTCGCTGCTCAAGCGGTTGCGCGTCCCCGCCCGAGGGAGCCGATCAGGCGGGCGATCTCGCAGACGGCGACGAGGCCCGCGAGCCACACCGCGCAGGTCAGCCCGATCCGCGAGACGATGGCCGCCGTGAAAGCGCCCTGCCCGCCAAGGAACGGCGTCGCGGCGAACAGCGCCAGCTCATAGGCCGCATAGGCGGCGACAAGGGCAATCGCCAGCATCAGCGGCGTGCGGCCTTGCGGCAGGGTGCGAAGCATGATCGATGCCGCGGCCGTCGCGACAAGCGTCGCGGCGCCGATCGCAAGGCCCCAGGCGATGGTGCTGGCATCAATGGGATAGTGGAGCGCGGCGAAGCCGATGCATTGGTTCACCAGCCACGCGCCGGTGACAACCAGCAGCGCTTGACGCAGCGGCAGCGCGGCCGCAGCCACGACAGCGAACGCCGCAAACGGCGTCGCACAGGCAAGCGCAAAGCTTGCCAGCGCGCAGGACACAGTCAGCAGCGCAAAGCAGAACAGCGCGGCATAACGCGGCTCGACCGGGTGAAGCCTGGCGTGGTCGGACTGCGGCGGCAGGATCGTGAGGGGCATGAACAATCTCCTGGCGGCGATCCTACCACATTGTCGGACAAGTCCGCCAACCGCCCCCACGGGGCGAGACAGGCGCGCTACGCGCGCCCTCTCGGGCGCTGGGCCTGAGCCCAGGCCGTGGTGACGTCGCGCGGCGGAGCGTCGATCCGCTTGATCGGAGTGAGTTCACCGGAGGCGGAGATGATGGCGGTTTCCTCGCGGCGACAGCGTGGACACACGAAGCTGACTTCGTGCGGCTGCGCCGACCAGCTCGAACGTTTGACATTGGCCGCCATCGGCCATGCTTCGCAATGCGAGCATGACACCAGAAACCGACCGGGATCGAGCATACCCATTCCTAAGGACTCCGCGTCCTGCCGCCCTTCTGTAATGATTGACCCATGTGAATCGTTCCGGTGCGGACGCACCGTCGCCGTCCAACGGTTCCGCGCCGGCGTTCTATAACAGCCGCGTCATGCCGAGCGATTGCGCCGCCGTTGCCCAGTGAATCCTGCGCAGCAGCGGCGCATAGGCCGTCGTCAGGTCCGGGAAACATCAGGCTTCGTCGGCAATCCCGTTGCGGAGCAGGCCGACCTTGTCGATCTCGACCTCGACAACGTCGCCGGCTTTCATCCACAGCGGCGGCGTACGCCGCGAGCCGACGCCACCCGGCGTGCCTGTCGCGATGACGTCGCCGGGCTCGAGCCGGGTGAACTGCGAGCAATATTCGATCTGGCGCGGGATATCGAAGATCATCTGGTCGATGGTGGTGTCCTGCACCACCTCGCCGTTGAGCCGGGTCTGCAAGCGCAGCGGACCGACATCGCCGACCTCATCAGGTGTCACCAGATAGGGACCGAAGCCGCCAGTCGACGGAAAATTCTTACCCGGCGTAAACTGGTGGGTGTGGCGTTGATAGTCGCGCACGCTGCCCTCGTTGTAGCAGGCATAGCCGGCGATGTGGCCCCAAGCCTCGCTCTTCTGAATGTAGCGGCCGGGCTTGCCGATGATGATCGCGAGCTCGCCCTCGAAGTCGAGATGGGTCGAGACCTTCGGGCGGATGATGTTGGTGAGATGTCCGGTCTGGCTGTTGGCGAAGCGCCCGAACACGGTGGGATTCTCAACCTCGGTGCGGCCCGTCTCCTTGCGATGGTTCTCGTAGTTCAGACCGATGCAGAGGATCTTGTCGGGGTTCGGAATCACCGGCAGGAATTTGATCTTCGCCAGCGGATGGCGCTTCGCGCCAATCGCTGATTTGGCCGCCTCGGCAAGCGCGCCGGCCGCAATCGCCGATTTCAGATCGGGATAGCGATTCCCAAGATCGGCCACGCTATCGCCCTCCACCAGGCCCCACGAGGCGGTGTTGTCGATTTGAAAGCTTGCGAATTTCATGTGGTGTCCTTGACGTTTGAAGCGGTCGATCAGGTCGACGTGGCGGGAAGAATGGTAGCCGAAGGTGATCGCGAAGAGGCCTTGGCAAAACGCGCGATGGTCCGCTCCGGGAAGATGAGTGCAAACGCGGCAACCGCACCGACGATGAGAATGCCGGCAGTGAATGTCATGGCGTGAGCATAGCCGAGCGCGCTGTTGCTGCCCGCCTCGCCGACGATCCATCCGGTCAGCGCGTTCGAGAATAGGGCCGATGCCGCATTGCCCGAATAGATCACGACGATCAGCCGGCCGCGCTGGGCCGCCGGCGCCACGGCGCCGAGTGCCACCGGGCCGAAGATCGTGGTCAGGCTTGGCGCGGCGAAGGCGATGGCCACGCAGGCGAGCTGAAGGGCGCCCGAGGTTACGATGCTGAGCAGCAGCGCACAGCCTGCGACCAACAGCGCCAATCCCGAGGCGTTGCCGAGACACGCGCGCAAGCTCCAGCCGCGACGCTGAAGGACCTGCGTGACCCAGGAACCGCTGAGCAGCAGCGGCGACTGGAACATGTAGATAGCCGAAATGATCCAGCCGACATCGGTCGGCTTGTAGCCGAGCCCAAGCTGGAGGAACGGCGGCAGCCACGTCGCGGAGATACCGACGATCCAGTACGACATGGTCGACATGATGATGACGCCGATCACCGTCGGATCACACCACAACAGCCGCGCCGGCACGTTCGGCGAGGCCGCAGGTGCATCGTGGCCCGCACTCGCGGCGGCGTAGGGCCCCTCCCCGCCGATGACGCTCCAGGCCACCATCCAGGCGATGCCGAGCAGGCCGCAAACCAGAAAGCCCGTGCGCCAGCCATGACTAAGGATCACATAGGTCAACAAGGGGCCGCCGGCCAAAAGGCCCACGCTGATCCCCTGCAAGACCACGGCGCTCGGGACACTGCGCTTGTCGGCGGGAAACCAATTGTAGCAGGCATGCAAGGCCGTCGGCAGGCCGGGCCCCTCGCCCGCGCCGAGCAGAATGCGGCAGACGACCAGCACCATGACAGAGCTCGAGAAGAACACCGGAAGCTGCGTCGCCGACCAGATGGCAGCGAGCAACATCAGGATCCATTTCACGGGGAAGCGGCCGACGACGAACAGTCCGACGGCCATCCCCGAGAGCGAGAATAGTAGAAAGAAGCTGCTGCCGATGAGGCCGAATTCCTTCGGGCTGAGCGATAGCTCCTTCATCATCGGTACCGCCGAGAGGCCGAAGACCAGCTTGTCGAAGAAATTGATCGTCTGAAACAGAAACAGCATGATGAGAACCGCGTAAGCGCGTGCAGGCACCGTGGGCCCCGTCGTCAAGCTCTCCGATGATGGCATCATTTCCCCCTGTTGCATTTTGTCGTTGTTTTGTTCATCGCAGCTTTGCCGCGAGATCGGACAGCATCGCCGCGAGTCCGGCTTCGTCGGCCGCGACGCCGTAGACGTAATGATCGGGGCGCACGATGGCGGCCGCGCAGGCATGCCGCGTGAACCAATCCGTCACCACGCCACTCTCCTCCCGCATGACATCCGGCCCCTGATCCTGATCCGCGTCAGCGATGGCGATCAGGCGCAAGCCCATCTCCGCCGCGCGTGCCGCGATCGCGCGTGATCGCGCCAAGGCGCTGTCGCCCCTCAGCACGAGCCGCCATCCAACGCCGCATGTCGCGTCGAGCAATTGTCGGCCCCTTGATGTCACGAGCCATGGCTGGGGAAACAGCGTGCCACTGGCGGCATGCGGCACGTCGGCGCGCAGACCGCAGCTGAGCGGCGGCACGATCTCCTGACGGGTGATGGTGCGCGGCATGCCGCCGCCTTCGGCGAGGATGCGGACATCACGGGCAGCGGCCGCTTCCGGATCGCGCTCGCAGATGACGTGGCCGATCGCCTTGATGCGCGTCGTCAGCTCACGGACGTGAGCGCTGCGCTCCTCCTGATAGGTATCGAGCAGCGCCGCGCCTGACTCTCCGTCCAACACGCGCGCAAGCTTCCAGACCAGATTGGCGACATCGCGAACGCCCTGGCACATGCCCTGGCCAATGAACGGTGGCTGCTGGTGGGCGGCATCTCCGGCAAGAAACACGCGCCCTTCACGCCATTTGCTTGCGACAAGGGCGTGAAAGCGATAGCTCGCCGCCCGCCAGAGCGTCGCATCGTCAGGCGTGAGCCAGCGTGCGAGCAGCCGCCAGACCTGCTCGGGCTGCTCCATTGCGCGCGGATCCTCATCCGGCAGCAGCATGATCTCGAAGCGCCGATGCGAACCGGGTCCGACGATATAGGTGGTCGGCCGCGACGGATCGCAGAACTGCGCCGCCGTGCGCGGCAGCTTTGCGATCCCTGAAGCGTTGACCCGGAGGTCGACCACGAGCCAGGGCTCGTCAAACACCAGATCGTCAAAGCCGATGCCGAGCTGGCGGCGGACCAGGCTCGATGCGCCGTCGCAGGCGATGACATAGTCCGCCGAGACGTTGCGCGTGCCGTGCTCGCCGCACAGCTCGAGCGTCACGCCATCAGGCGTCTGATCGAGCCGCCGGAGCTCGGTGCCGAGCTCGACGACCACCGAGGGATAGGATCGCGCATGCGCGCGCAAGATCTCCTCGACAGGCGGCTGGGTAAACACCATGGTCGGGGTGTAGCCGAGCGGATAAGGCTCGCTCACCATGTCTATCCGCCGGATCAACTGGCCGTGCGCGCCGAAATGTTCCGACGCCGGAAACGGTCCGATGTGCGGAGCGAGCTGGCCGGCAATGCCGAGATTGTCGAACAGGCGCAGGATCTCGTGATCGAGCGCAATCGCGCGCGGCTTGTCGTAGACCAAGCGGTCGCGATCGACAGCCAGTGTCCGGATGCCTTGCGCGCCCAGCAGGCTGGCGGCGACAGCGCCTGACGGGCCGAAGCCGACGATAGCAACCTGGTACTCGTTCGCGCTGATCGAACCCGACACTGACCTCGATACCTCGTTTACGTGGTGATGGATCGTCGCGCTCACGGCGCGGCGTAGCGAACGGCTAGTTGCGCGGCCTTGACGTGGTCAGCCTTGGGCGGCGCGATGCCCCATTGATCGGTACGGCCCGGCGGCCAGACCCAATGATCCGGACCGCGTACGACATAGCTGTCGTCCACCTGCAGCACCTCGGCGGTGTATTCGATCACGGTGCCTACCGGATCAATGAAGTAGGAGAACACGTTGTCGCCCGGACCGTGGCGTCCGACGCCCCACGCAATCGGGAAGCCGGCGTCGATCATGCGCCCGGAGCCGCGCATCACCGTCTCGAGGCTCGGCATCAGGAAGGCGACGTGATTGAGTCCGTTGACTTTGGCGTCGGCAATCACGACCGCATGGTGGTCGCTGTTGCAGCGGACGAACGCCATCGCCTTTGAGCGATCCGTGAGCCGAAAACCGAGCGCCCGCTCGTAGAAGGCGGCGGAGCGATCGACATCCGTGCTGTTGAGATTGACGTGGGCCAGCCGCTCGGGCCGGTCACTTTGCAGTTGCTCCGGCGCATGACTGATGTCGCCGTGAACGAAACGCAGGATGCCGCCTTCCGGCGCGCGAATGGCCATCGCCACGCCGCCATCGGGCGCGTCGTTGGGCGCGGGTTCGCGGATCAGCTGGGCGCCTTCGGCGACCGCGTTGGCAGCTACGGATGCAAGATCATCGACGCTCGCCACGCGAAACGTCACGGCGCCAAGCTCCGGCAACTCGCTCTGATAGAGGGCCAGGACGTGATGGTCGCTGCCGGTCGCGCGGAGATAAACGACGCCGGCCGCTCGGGTGACCAGCGAAAGGCCCCAGACGTCGCAATAGAACCCCATGGAGCGGTCCAGGTCCGGCGTGCCGAGATCGACGCTGCGCAGCGCTGTCACCGGAAACCGGGGCATGAATGCACTCCTCCATCAGGCCACTGTCCGGGCCAGCCGGGCGTGGTTTTCTTGATCGCGGTCGCACCTTCACGAACCGACAACTTCCTTTTATTACACAAAATCATCTCTGCAATAGAAATTTATACATTTTTTGGAATCATCAGCAGATGTATATGATGACGAACCGTGAGCTGAGCGAACAACGGAGGCTGGAGCGGTGGAATTGACTACGGCGGCCCCCTTGCCCGCGCCATCGACGCAGGCGAGCCATGTCTATGACCGGCTGCGCGAGGATTTGTTGTCCGGACGCCTCGCCCCATCGCGCAAGCTGCAAATGCGGTTTCTGATGGAGACCTATCAGACCGGCCAAACGCCGCTGCGCGAGGCGCTCAACCGGCTGACCGCCGACGGACTGGTCGAGGTCCGCGAGCAGCGCGGCTTCTACGTCAAGGACGTCAGCCGCGCGGAGCTCGCCGAACTGACCAAGACGCGCTGCTGGGTCGAGGCGCTGGCGCTGCGCGAGTCCATGGCAGCGTCCACGCCAGCCTGGGAGGAACAGCTTGTCCTCGCCCAACATCGGCTGAGCCGCGTGCCGCGCTCGCTGAGTGCCACCGAGTTTGAGGACAATCCCGAATGGGAAAAGCTGCACCGCATCTACCATCGCACCCTGATCGGCCAATGCGGCTCGCAATCATTGATCGCGTTCTGCGGCCAGCTTGCCGACCAGCTCTATCGTTACCGTCGGCTGTCGATCAGCAAAGCCTTCCCCTCACGCCACGTCGGCGACGAGCATGCGGCAATCATGGAGGCCGTGCTGAGCGGCAATGCCGACCTGGCGGTGAAGCGGTTGACCGCGCACTATCAGCGAACGGCCGACGTCATCCTTCAGGACGAGGCCATTTTCCCGGAACTGCGGCGCGAGACAGCGCGCGGCTGAGACGACGCAGCGCCTTTCCTCACCGCGCGCCGTGGAGCGTGCAGGCGGTCGTGCAGGTCACGGTATTGCCGTGGTCGCACGCCTTGCAGGCGGCAACACACTGGTTCATGTCGCGGGGATTGTAGGAGGTGTAGCTGCGCATCGGGCAGAGCGGGGTCGAGCCGGTGACGTCCTGCTCCTGGTTGCAGGCTGCCGTCAAAAGCGCAAACAAGGCGACCGCAAGCAGACGCATGGGATGTCCAACCATCGGACGAGTGACGTTCGCGGGCAACGTTACACGGCAACCTTGCCCCAGGCATTCCCATCGCCGGGAACCGCAACGCGCGAATCCCCTGACCCCATTGAGGATGCGTCTCAAGTGTTAAGAACGGATTGCGATTGCACGACCTCTCGCACAGACACGGATGCGGAACATCGTGCCTCGTTCTTGGCCGCTTCTTGGCCGCTTCTTGGCCGCCTCTTGGCCGCCTCTTGGCCGCGCCTCCGGCCGGCGTCAGGCGGCGGCCCTGATCGCGATCGCCTGGCGCATGTCCACCGCCAGCTGACGGTACTGCTCCGAAAGCTTCAGGTAGAATTCGCGCTTGTTGCTGTCGGTCGCAAGCTTGGCAATCAGCTCGCATTCGGCGGTGAGCGTCTCGAAGCGCTCCAGCCTGTCCTCAAGTTCTGTCATCGGCGTGTCCCCATCAGACGCCTCAGGGACACCAAACCTAAGCCCGGAAAATGGGTCACGGCGAACATCGTTATGAAGTAGAATCAATTATTCCCGGCGCGGACAGCTATTTGCTGTCCATGCGCCAGGCGCCGTCCCAATCGGCCGCCGGCGGCGCGGTCTCGAACTGCGCGATGCGCGCAAGCATGGCCTGCGACGGGCCGTCGCCGGGGACGCTCTCCAGCGCCGCATTGAACGCGGTGCGGGCCTCAGTGAAGCGGCATGCGCGATAGGCGGCAAGCGCTTGGGCGTAGTGCGCGCGCAGCCCCTCCTGTGACGCGGTGAGCGCACCTGCCCTGCCCATCACCTCGAACACCGGCTGCGGCACACTCTGGCCGACCACCGCAAGGCGGTCGACCTCGCGCAATTCGAGCCCGGATCCAATCGCCTCGGCGGTCGCCTGCGAGATCAGGATTCGGGTACCGTAGACCTTGTTCGCGGCCTCAAGGCGCGAGGCGAGGTTCACGGCATCGCCCATCACCGTAAAGCTCATCATCAGCTCGGAGCCGATGCTGCCGGTCAGAACCTCGCCGGTGGCAATCCCGATGCGCAGGTCGCACGGCACCGGCATGGCGCGGATGCCAAGCAGGTCCGGCAGCTGCTTCTGGAGAGCGGGCACCTGGTCAGCCATGTCGATGGCGGACTGGCCGGCAAGCAGTGCCTGCTCGTCCTCCTCGACGAAGGGCGGGCCCCAATAGGACATGATGGCGTCGCCGATATATTTGTCGATCACGCCGCGGTTGTTCCGGATCGGGGCGGACATCACCGTGAAATAGTGGTTCATCACCTTGACGAGGCCCCGCGGGGTCATGCCTTCGCTCATCGAGGTGAAGCCGCTCATGTCAGAGAACATGATGGTCATCACCCGGCGCTGGCCATCGATGGCGACCTCCGGCCGGTCGATCAGGCCCTGCACCACCTTGGGATCGATGTAGCGGCCAAAGGTCTCGCGGATGCGCTCGTTGTGACGCAGTTGCTCGATCATGCGATTGAAGGCAGCCGCGAGTTCGCCGATCTCGTCCTGGGTCGAGACGGTGATGCTCTTGTCGAAGCGGCCGGCCTCGACCTCGCGGGCACCGGCGAGCAGCAGCCGCACCGGGCGCGTGATGCCGCCGGAGACGAGCAACGCAAAGGCAAATCCGACGACGGCTGCGAGCAGCGTCACGACGCCCGAAATGACGATCGCCTGATGCTGGCGACGGATCACCTGCGAGGTCGAGAAGAAGACCTGCGTCAGCATGTCGGCGCGGATTGCATCGACCTGCCGGTTGAATTGATCGCGCAGCACATCGAGCTGTTCCAGCGTGCCGCGGGCACCGGCCATCTCGTTGGCGTCGACCTGCTTGAGCAGTTTCGCGTTACCCTCGTCCAGATTGCGTCGCAACTCAGCGACGGCAGTCTCGATGCGGACGTCGAGCCGTGCCAGGGCGGCATTGTCGGAATATGTCCTTGGATCGTCGATGATCGCGTTGATCAGCTTGCGAGCGGTCTCGGCCTCCTCCTCGAACTTGCGGTCCAATGCCTGGAAGTCGCGAAGCCGCGCCGCGTAGGCCTCCTCGTCCGACGGCGATCCCATCCTGCTCATGACCATTTGCCGCAGCGCCAGCGCCCGCTCCAGCGAGCGGATGTTGGCGCGGGCCAGATGGCTATAGGCCGGGATGTAGCGATTGGTCAGCTCGTCCAGGAGAATGCCAACCTGGCTCGACATCACCATCGACAGGACCGAGGTGACGAGCATCAGGACGATCAATCCGAGGGCGATGCCGACGATCTTGCGCCGGATCGACTGGTTGAAAAGCGGCATGAGGTTCGGGCAAGGGCTGAAAGGAGGACGGATGGAACTCAATACACCGGATTTTCGCCGGGGAACACGCGCAATCGGGCTGTTTTGGCGCCGGGAGCGGTCCGCAACCGTCGCGCGAGGCCCTGCTCGTTAATAAAGGTTAAAGAAACTGCCACTTCCGCCATTTCGGAAGTTCCGCGAGTTCCAATCCGTATTTTGCCGCATTGTTGAACGAGCCTGAGGAATGCGAAACGATGTCATGGCATCGTTTTGGTGTCGTTCTTGATTCTCAAGCCGCATGTCGTCGCGGACCTTGGTTTGTAGTGGTTTCGCAGGGGGACCATCGAATGAACCAGTGCCTACGCTCGCTCGCGTGTGTCGTTGCCGTGGCCGCTTTGGCCCTTGTTCCCACCGAGCTGGCAGCGAAGAGCAGTCACAAATCATCTGCGTCAAAGAAAACGCACGAGGCAAAAACCGGCAGCAAGTCCGCTGGCAAGCAGCGGCATGCTGCATCGGGCAAGCACGGCAAACATGCCGAGGCCAAGCGCAAGTCGAAGAAGCAGGACGAGGAGCCTGCGGACAAGCCCGCGCCGCCGGCGCTGACGGGCGACCTCGCCGCGCTGAAGGACGCGATCGACCTCGCGCGCAAGGGCAAGACCGACGATGCGACCGCGGCGCGCGACCGCATTGCCGATCCGGCCGGACAAAAGCTCGCCGACTGGTTCATGCTGCGCCATTCCGAGAGCACCGCACCTTTCAAGCGCTACGCCGCCTTCCTCGCCGCCAATCCGGATTGGCCGAGCGCCGTGCTGCTGCGCAAACGCGCCGAGGCGCGCCTGTGGCAGGAGAAGAGCGACGCGGCCACCGTGCACGCCTTCACGATGGACCGGCCAATCAGCGCCAAGGGCAATTTTGCGCTGGCACGCGTGCTGATCGCCGAGGGCGACAGCGACAGGGCGACGCGCCTCGTGCGCGAGGCGTGGCGCTCGGAGGAATTGTCCGAGCGCAGCGAAGAGGATTCCTACGACGCGTTCCACGATTTGTTGCGGCCCGAGGATCATCGGGCCCGCATGGACAAGCGCCTCGGCGCCAAGGACTATGCCGGCGCAAGGCGCGCCGCAAAACGTCTTGGCGAGGATTCACTTGCGATCGTCAAGGCCTGCGCCGCCGTCAACGGCAAGGAGAACAAGGCCAAGGATTATCTCGAGGACGTGCCTCAAGACGCGCGCCGCGACCTCGGCTATGTGCTGTGCCGGGCGCAATGGCACCTGCAGAAGGACCACATCGACGATGCGGCCGAAGTGATCCTGGCTGCTGCGCCCGACACGATGGCCGTGCAGGACACCGATGCATGGTGGCGCGAGCGGCGTCTGCTCGCGCGAAAGCTGCTTGACCAGGGCAAATTCCAGACCGCCTACGACGTGGTGCGCGCGGCCGCCGTGCCGGCGATGGAGGTCTATCGCGTCGACTATCACTTCATGTGCGGCTGGATTGCGCTGCGCTATCTCGACGATCCCAAAGCCGCGATGACGCATTTCGCGGCGATCGACGAAGGCTCGGCCAATCCGATCGCGCTGTCACGGGGGTATTACTGGCGCGGCCGCGCGGCTGAAGCCATGGGAGCAGCCGCCGACGCGCAGCAGAGCTACAAGGCTGCCGCGCGCTATCCGACCGCCTATTACGGCCAGCTCGCCCGTGCCCGGCTCGGCCTCGAGGGGCTAGAGCTGCGCGCCCCCTCGCCCGTGCTGGCCGCCGCCGACACGCCGGCCGTGGATGAGCGCGTACGCGCCGCCGATATGCTCTATGCCATCGGGGAACGTGACACGGTGTTCTACTACGCCGAGGATTTTGCCAAGGAGAGCACCGACGTCGCCGCGCTCGGGGCGCTTGGCGAGCTCGCCGGCCAACGCAACGACGCGCGCGTGATGCTGGAGGTTGGCAAGTCGGCGCTGGCCCACGGCCTCGCGCTCGACCACTACGCTTTCCCGACCATCGGCATCCCTGAGCACAAGCAGGTCGCACCCGCGATCGAGACCAGCGTGATCTATTCGGTGGCGCGCACCGAGAGCTCGTTCAACCAGCGCGACAAATCATCGGCCAATGCCGTTGGCCTGATGCAGGTGACGCCGGAAGCCGGCCGCGACACGGCAAAACGCTTCGGCGTGACCTACGACTGGGACAAGATGGTCTCCGACCCCGTCTACAACACGCAGATGGGCGCGGCCGAGCTTAGCGCGCTGCTGTCGGAATATCGCGGCAACCAGATCATGACCTTCGCCGGCTACAATGCCGGCCGCGGCCGCGTGCGCGAATGGGTGCAGGCGCACGGCGATCCCAGAGATCCCAAGATCGATCCGGTCGACTGGGTCGAGCGCATCCCGCTCTCGGAAACGCGCAACTACGTCCAGCGCGTGATGGAGAACGTGCTGGTCTATCGCGCGCGGTTCGAGGGTAGCGGCGCGGTGGCCGGCAAGACCGACCAGCGCGTGGTGACGCAGGATGCCAGCGCCAAGGCGGTGCCGGTGGGGTTTGTGGGGCCGGAGTAGAAGCGGACCCTCCTCACTCCACGTTGATGTTCGCCGCCTTGATGATCGGCCACCACTTCGCGATCTCGGCCTTCTGCCTGACGCCGAGCGCCTCCGGGGTGAGCTGATCTTTCGGCGTCATCTCCAGGCCCTGGCTTTCGAGCTGCTTCCTCACGGCGGGATCGTTCAGCGCTTCCACGGCGGCGGCGTTGAGCTTGGCGACGATCTCCTTCGGCGTGCCCTTCGGCACCCACAGGCCCGACCACAGCGTCATGTTGAAGCCCTTCAGGCCCGCTTCATCCGCGGTCGGGATGTCGGGCGCCGAGGCGAGGCGCTTGTCGTCGGTGATGGCGTAGGCGCGAATGGTGCCGGCGCGGACCTGGTTGATGGAGTTGGAGGTCTGGTCGACGATGATGTCGATCTGGCCGGCGATGAGGTCGTTCAACGCCGGCGCCGTGCCGCGATACGGCACGTATTGCAGCTTGATGCCGGAGACGCTTTCGAAATAGACGCCGGCGATGTGGCTGCCGGATCCTGCGCCGGCCGTTCCCGCCGTCGGCGGCGTCGGCCGCGACTTCAGCCACTCCAGCAGCTCCTTCAGCGATTTCGCCGGCACCGCATTCTTGCTGACCACGATCATCGGATTGCTCGGCAAGAGCACCACCGGCTCGAGATCGGTGACGAGATCGTAGTTGAGCTTGTAGACGGCGCCGTTGGCGACATGGGTGCCGAGATGGCCGAACGAGATGGTGTAGCCATCAGGCGGCGAATGGACGGCGCGCCCCACCCCGATCGAGCCGCCGGCGCCGGTGACGTTCTCGATCACCAGCGCCTGGCCGAGCGACTGGCGCATCCGCTCGGCCAGCACGCGCGCCATTGCATCGGACGGGCCGCCGGCCGCGAAGGGAACGATGATGGTGATGGGATGCGACGGATAATCGTCGGCGCGCGCGACACTGGTGAGAGCGAGAATGCCGATCAGCCCGGCCCAGACAGCCTTCTTCATTGTGGTCTCCCGACGATATCATTCTTGTTCTTGTCTCTTCCCGCGTACGGGAAGAGCGATCGTTCGTGAAGAGACGAAATGACGCGTCAGAACTGCGCGTAATCGATCGGCTTGTGGCGGTCGAGCGTGCGGGTGACCGGCGGCAGCGGATATTTCAAGCCCGTGGCGCAGTTGAACAGCATGACGCGGTCAGTCTTCGAGACGCGGCCGTCGGCGAGGCTTTCCTTGTAGGCAGCATAGGTCGCGGCGCCCTCGGGGCACAGCAAGAGCCCCTCCTCGCGCGCGACCTCGTTCAGCGCCGACGAGATCTTGTCGTCATCGACAGCAATCGCAAACCCCTTGCTCTCGCGCACGGCGCGCAGGATCAGGAAATCGCCGATCGCTTGCGGCACACGGATGCCTGAAGCAATGGTGTGGGCGTCCTCCCAGCGCGTGGCGTGCTCGGTGCCGGCCTCATAGGCCCGCACCATCGGCGCGCAGCCGGAGGCCTGTACCGCGACCATGCGCGGGCGCTTGGAGCCGATGAAGCCGATCTTTTCCAGTTCGTCGAACGCCTTCCACATGCCGATCAGGCCGGTGCCGCCGCCGGTCGGATAGAAGATCACGTCGGGCACGTCCCAGCCGAGTTGCTCGGCGAGCTCGAGGCCCATCGTCTTCTTGCCTTCGATCCGGTACGGCTCCTTCAGCGTGGAGGTGTCGAACCAGCCGACCTTTGCCTTGCCCTCGCCGACGATCTTGCCGCAATCGTCGATATAGCCGTTGACGCGGTAGACGGTCGCGCCCTGGAGCTCGATCTCGCTGACATTCACCTCCGGCGTATCGGCCGGGCAGAAGATCGTGGTCTTGATGCCGCAGGATGTCGCGTAGGCCGCCAGCGCGGCGCCGGCATTGCCGTTGGTCGGCATCGCCATGTGCTTGATGCCGAGCGCCTTACCCATCGACACCGCCATCACGAGGCCGCGCGCCTTGAACGAGCCGGTCGGCAAACGACCCTCGTCCTTGACGATGATCTCGCCGCCGCCGAGCTTCTTGCCGAGCTTGGGCAGCCGGATCAGCGGCGTCGTGACCTCACCGAGCGAGACGATGTCCCTGCATTTGCGCACCGGCAAGAGCTCGCGATAGCGCCACATGTCGCCGGGACGCTGAGCGAGCGCGTCCCTGGTGAGCGCCTTCTTCACGCCGGCGAGGTCGTAGCGAACGAGCAGAGGCTTGCCCGCTTTGGAGAGGTTGTGGACCTGGTCGGCGGCGTAATGATCGCCCTCCATGGCGCATTCGAGATGCGTGACGAAGGTCGGGCGTTCGATGGTGAGGTTGTCGTTGTCGTGCATGGGGTGATTTCCTCTTCTTGTTTTGCAATCGGCTTTCTCTGCTCGTCATTGCGAGCGCAGCGAAGCAATCCAGGGTCTTTTCACAGAGGCAGTCTGGATTGCTTCGCTTCGCTCGCAATGACGGCGGTGGCTAAATATTCAACACCCGCCCGTACGCATCCAGCACCGCTTCCTTCATCATTTCCGACAGGGTCGGATGCGGGAACACGGTGTGCATCAGCTCTTCTTCCGTCGTCTCCAGGTTCATGGCGACGACATAGCCCTGGATCAGCTCGGTGACTTCAGCGCCGACCATGTGGGCGCCGAGCAGCTGGCCGGTCTTCTTGTCGAAGATGACCTTGACCAGGCCCTGGTCCTCGCCCAGCGCAATCGCCTTGCCGTTGCCGACGAAGGGGAAGCGGCCGACGCGGATCTCGCGGCCGTTCTCCTTGGCCTTGGCTTCGGTCAGGCCGACCGAGGCGACCTGCGGATGACAGTAGGTGCAGCCCGGGATCATCAGCTTGTCCATGGGATGCGGATGCAGGCCCTTGATCGCCTCGATGCAGATCACGCCCTCATGCTCGGCCTTGTGGGCGAGCATCGGGGGACCAGCGACGTCGCCGATGGCGTAGATGCCGGGGATGTTGGTCTTGCCGTAGCCGTCGATGACGATGCAGCCGCGGTCGGTCTTCACACCCAGTTTTTCGAGGCCGAGATTCTCGATGTTGCCGACGACGCCGACGGCCGAGATCACACGCTCGAATTCGGTGGTCACGGGCTTGCCCTTGCCGTCGTCGATGGTGGCAACGACGCTGTCGGCTTTCTTCTCCAGCTTGGTCACCTTGGTCGAGGACATGATCTTGATGCCCAGCTTCTCCAGGCGTTTGCGCGCGAGGCCGGCGATCTCGGCGTCTTCGACGGGCAGGATCTGCGGCAGCACCTCGACCACGGTGACGTCAGAGCCCATGGTATGGAAGAACGAGGCAAACTCGATGCCGATCGCGCCGGAGCCGACCACCAGCAACGACTTCGGCATCCGCTCGGGCACCATCGCTTCAAAGTAGGTCCAGATCAGCTTCTTGTCGGGCTCGAGCCCCGGCAGCACGCGCGGCCGCGCGCCGGTGGCGACGATGATGTGCTTGGCCTGATAGGCCCCCTCGCCCAGCGAGCCCTTCGGGCCCTCGACGTCGGACTTCTTCACGGTGATCTTGCCGGGCGCGTCGATCGAAGCCGCGCCCCAGATCACGCTGACCTTATTCTTCTTCATCAGGAAGCCGACGCCGTCGTTCAACCGCTTGGAGACGCCGCGCGAACGCTGCACCACGGCCTTCGGATCGAACGAGACCTTCTCTGCCGACAGGCCATAGTCCTTGGCGTGCTGCATGTAGTGGTAGATCTCGGCCGAGCGCAGCAGCGCTTTCGTCGGGATGCAGCCCCAGTTCAGGCAGATACCTCCGAGATAGGACTTCTCGACGATCGCGGTCTTGAAGCCGAGCTGAGCGGCGCGGATCGCGGTGACGTAGCCGCCGGGGCCGGAGCCGATGATGATGACGTCGAAGGATGTGTCGGCCATTGCGGCTCCCATTCAACTGAACTTCGTAGGGTGGGCAAAGCGAAGCGTGCCCACCGCCTTCCAACACTATGAAATAAGGTGGGCACGGCGCTTTGCGCCTTTGCCCACCCTACGTATGCAACGTTCGCGGCTCACACCATCATCATGACGGGGTTTTCGATCAGCTGCTTGAAGGCGCCGATCAGCTCGGCGCCGAGCGCGCCGTCGATGGCGCGGTGATCGCAGGACAGCGTCACGCTCATCATGCTCGCGATCTCGATCTTGCCGCCGCGCACGACCGGACGCTCCTCGCTGGTGCCGACCGCGAGGATCGTGGCGTGCGGCGGGTTGATCACAGCGGTGAAGTGGCTGATGCCGAACATGCCGAGGTTGGAGACGGCGGTGGTGCCGCCCTGGTACTCTTCCGGCTTCAGCTTGCGCGAGCGGGCGCGCGCGGCAAAGTCCTTCATCTCGTTGGAGATGGTCGAGAGCGTCTTGGTCTCGGCCTTGCGGATGATCGGCGTGATCAGGCCGCCCGGCATCGCCACGGCGACACCGACGTCGGAGTGATGGTGCTTGACCATGCCTGACTCGGTCCAGCTGACATTGCAGTTCGGGATCTTCTGCAGCGCCACCGCCATCGCCTTGATGACGAAGTCATTGACCGAGATCTTGTAGAGCGGCTTCTTCTCCTTGTCCTTCGGAGCTGCCGCATTGATCTCCTCGCGCGCGGCGAGCAGCTTGCCGATGTCGCAGTCGATGGTGAGATAGAAGTGCGGGACGTTCTGGATCGACGCGGTCAGGCGCTGCGCGATGGTGCGGCGCATGCCGTCATGCGGAACGACGTCGTAGGAGCCCGGCTCGAACAGCGACAGGATCTGCTTGTCCGACATGGTCGGCGCGATCGTGGGTGCACCGGCGGACGGCGCGGCGGCAGGCGCCTTGAGGCCCTTGCCCGACTTGGCCTGTTCGACGTCGCGCGCAACCACGCGGCCGTGAGGACCGGTGCCGGTGACCATCCCGACGTCGATGCCGGCTTCCTTGGCGAGACGCCGCGCCAGCGGCGATGAGAACATGCGGCCGGCATGGCCGTTGCTCTGCGCGGCCGGTGCGGCAGCTTGCGGTGCCGGAGCGGCGGCAGGTGCCGGAGCAGCCTTGGGTGCAGCAGGCGCAGGCGCCGGTGCAGCAGCGGGAGCCTCGGCCGCCTTGGGCGGCGCGGCGGAGGCGCTGGGCTTGGCGCTACCCGCGGCCTTCACGTCCTCGCCTTCGCCGGCGAGCACCGCGATCACGTCGTTGACCGGGACGTCCTGCGTGCCCTCGGGCACCAGGATCTTGGCGATCGTGCCCTCGTCGATGGCCTCGACCTCCATGGTGGCCTTGTCGGTCTCGATCTCGGCGATGACGTCGCCTGACTTGACCTTGTCGCCTTCCTTCTTCAGCCACTTGGCGAGGTTGCCCTTCTCCATCGTCGGCGAAAGAGCTGGCATCAGGATGTTGATGGGCATGCTGACCTCACGAAGAACTTCTCAAAACGTCGTCCCCGAAAGTGAAGACGAACAGACCAGGTTTAGTTGCCGATGTCGCCTTGCCAGAGGCGCTCATTGGCAGGGATGGAGCGCCAATTCTTCATCATGGTGATGGAGCGATCGTCGGCAAGGTCGATCCAGGGAATCCCGAACTTGTCGAGAATGTCCTTGGATCCCTCAAAGGTGACGGATTCGCCGATCACCACGAGCTTGACCTTGAACAGAGCGAGCGCGCCGGCACACATCGAACATGGCGACAGCGTGGTGTACATGACGGTGTCGTGGAACGAGATCGCGCCGGCCTCACGCAGGCAGCTCATCTCGCCGTGCAGGATCGGATTGTTCTCCTGCACGCGGTTGTTGTGGCCACGGGCGATGATCCTGTCGCCGCGCGTCAGCACGGCGCCGATCGGCAGACCGCCTTGCGCGATCGAGGCCTCTGCCTCGCGGATCGCCTCCAGCATGAAATCGTAATGGTGCGCTTCAATCGCCACGGTCAGTGTCCCTTCCCGCGCGGCGTCGTGGTGCCGGTGTCGGTCGGACGCTCGATCTCGGCCTGGAACATGTCGAGGATCCGGTTCAGCGCGTCCTCCTCGGTGTATTCGCTCTCGCGCGCATAGGCGCGCGCGGCGTGGCGGGCGAGATCGACCAGCAGCAGGCCCCACATGTCGGGCTCCTCGAAGGCGCGCTGGAATGCCATCGACAGCCCGCCATCCAGCACGAAAACGCGCAGGATCTCGACCGCATCGTCGCGGGTTATGACGTCGGGCGGCAGTGGCTGCTCCTTCGGGCCCGCCATGGTCTACCTGTAGCAGACGGCTTTGGCGGCCTCGACGACCTCAGCCGCCGAGGGCAGCGCGAGCTTCTCCAGGTTCGCGGCATAAGGCATCGGCACGTCCTTGCCGGCAACGCGCGCAACCGGCGCGTCGAGATAATCGAAGGCGTTCTCCATGATGCGCGCGGCGATCTCGGCGCCGACGCCGCTCTGGGCCCAGCCCTCTTCCACCGTGACGGCGCGGCCGGTCTTCTTGACGGAGTTGATGATCGTCTCGGTGTCCATCGGCCGCAGCGTGCGCAGGTCGATCACCTCGGCCTCGATGCCTTCCTTGGCGAGCTCGTCGGCGGCCTTCAGGGCATAGGTCATGCCGTTCGACCAGGAGATGATCGAGACATGGCTGCCCGCGCGCACGATGCGCGCCTTGCCGATCGGAACGATGAAATCGTCGAGCTTCGGCACCTCGCCGGTGTGACCGTAGAGCACCTCGTTCTCGAGGAAGATCACCGGATTGGGATCGCGGATCGCGGCCTTGAGCAGGCCCTTGTAGTCCGCGGCCGAGAACGGCGCGACGACCTTGAGACCCGGGACGTTCGAATACCAGGCCGAATAGTCCTGGCTGTGCTGGGCGGCAACGCGCGCGGCTGCGCCGTTCGGACCGCGGAACACGATCGAGCAGCCCATCTGGCCGCCGGACATGTAGAGCGTCTTGGCGGCGGAGTTGATGATCTGGTCGATCGCCTGCATGGCGAAGTTGAAGGTCATGAACTCGACGACCGGCTTGAGCCCGGTCATGGCAGCGCCGACGCCGACGCCGGCAAAGCCGTGCTCGGTGATCGGGGTATCGATCACGCGTCTGGCGCCGAACTCCTGCAGCAGGCCTTGCGTCACCTTGTAGGCGCCCTGATATTCGGCGACCTCTTCGCCCATCACGAACACATCAGGGTCGCGGCGCATTTCTTCGGCCATGGCGTCGCGCAGCGCTTCGCGGATGGTCTGGGTGATCATCTCGGTGCCGGCGGGCACTTCGGGATCGGGCTCGGCGACGGCCTGTGGCGCAGGTGCAGCCTTGGGCGCAGGCGCTTCGGCCTTGGCAGCGGCTGGCGGTGCAGACTCTGCGGCCTTCGCCGCCGGTGCAGGCGCCTTTGCAAGATCGGCGGCGCTCTCGCCATCCGCCAAAATGGTCGCGATCGGCGTGTTCACGGCAACGTCGGCGGTGCCTTCCGGGATCAGGATCTTGCCGAGCGTGCCCTCATCGGTCGCCTCGACCTCCATGGTGGCCTTGTCGGTCTCGATCTCGGCGATGACGTCGCCGGATTTGATCGTCTCACCCTCTTTTTTCAGCCATTTGGCGAGGTTGCCCTTTTCCATCGTGGGCGACAACGCGGGCATCAGCACTTGAATTGGCATATCGACTCCAAAGAAAGCTTGCGCGCGTCTTAGCGGTAAACGTCGGTCCAGAGCTCGGCGGCATCCGGCTCGGGATCATGCTGGGCAAAGTCGGCGGATGCGTTGACGATGTCGCGCACCTCGGCATCGATCGCCTTGAGGTCAGCCTCGCTCACCTTCGCCGCAAGCAGGCGGTTGCGTACCTGCTCGATCGGATCCTGATCGTGGCGGACCTTCTCGACCTCCTCGCGCGTACGGTATTTTGCAGGGTCGGACATCGAATGGCCGCGATATCTGTAGGTCTGCATCTCCAGGATGAAGGGGCCCTTGCCGGCGCGGCACCAGGCCGCCGCCTCTTCGCCCGCGGCCTTGACGGCGCGGACGTCCATGCCGTCGACCTGCTTGCCGGGGATGTTGAAGGACACGCCGCGCTTGGAGAAATCCTGCTGCGCCGACGCGCGCGAGACCGAAGTGCCCATGGCGTAGCGGTTGTTCTCGATGACGTAGATCACCGGCAGCTTCCAGAGCTCCGCCATGTTGAAGCTCTCATAGACCTGGCCCTGGTTGGCTGCGCCGTCGCCGAAATAGGTTACGCTGACATTGCCGTTGCTGCGATAATTGTTAGCGAATGCGAGACCAGTGCCAAGCGAGACCTGCGCACCGACGATGCCGTGGCCGCCGTAGAAGTGCTTCTCCTTGCTAAACATGTGCATGGAGCCGCCCTTGCCCTTGGAATAGCCGCCGCGGCGTCCCGTGAGCTCGGCCATTACGCCGTTGGCGTCCATGCCGGTCGCAAGCATATGACCGTGGTCGCGATAGCCGGTGATGACCTGATCGCCCTGCTTCAGGGCCATCTGCATACCAACTACCACGGCCTCCTGGCCGATATAGAGATGGCAGAAACCGCCGATCGCACCCATGCCATAGAGCTGGCCGGCCTTTTCCTCGAACCGCCGGATCAGGAGCATGTCGCGGAGCGCCTTCAGCTCCTGCTCCCTGGTGAACTCCGGGGGCGAACCGCCGTTGGTTTTGTCTTGCTCAGCGCTTGCGGCGGCTTTCTTGGGTGCGGCCATTGGAATTCCGGGTCAGAGAAATCTAGGTCCTCTCTAACCCAACTCAATCGCGTGTGAAAGCACCGCAGCGGCATGGCGCGACTTTCATTATGCCGCACTGCAACGTGGCCGAAATTTTGCAAAACCTTTGGCGCTGATCAGGCAACATTCGCTCCTCGCCTGCGAGAGCTCTGCACGCAGATGAGGCAACGACATCGGACACGCATATCTCGGGCGCTGACGTCCCGATGCGTGTCCGATTCGAGCGGTCGGGCTACCAGCCCAACTCGCGCAAATACGCAGCACGGGCGGCAACGCCTGTGTGCGTGAAGTCGGTGAAAACGCCGTCGACACCGAGACGGAAGAACTTGAGATATTCCTGGGCCGGATCGGCGTGATAGTCGGCCGCGAGATATTTCTTCTCGTTACGGAACGTGAAGACGTGGACGAACAGGCCGAGCTTGTGCGCGTCGGCAATCAGGCTGGTCGCCTCCTGCGTCGAAGCCTCCGGTGTCGATCCCTTGTAGGGCGTGCCGTCGGCTTTGGTGTCCTTCCACGAGGCGACCTTCAGCGGAACGATATAAGCTTTCCACGGGCCGATGCCGTCTGCATAGGTCTTGATGTCAGCCAGGCCCTCAGGCGTCAGCATCGCATCGTACAGGCGCGCATCGCCTGCAACCGTCCAGTCGAACGGACGTGAATTGGTGATGTTGTCGAGCAGCACCTTGCCGGATTTGAAGTCGATGCCATTGCCGTCGATGAGCTGGACCTGCCGGGTCTGAAGGCCGTGGCTGCGCATGTATTTCAGGCTGCCGGGCTCGAAGCTCTGAACGAAGATGGGCGCGTCCTTGGTGTTGAGGCCGTTGTCGCTGATGATCTTGATCAGGGCATCCTCGAGCGGATGGCTGCCCGGCGCGCCGCAGCCGTTTGCGATCGCCTGAGCATTGTTCCAGGTCGGGTTCTTGGTTTCCGGATAGACCAGGATGGGACGCCCGGTCTCCTTGCTCTTGGCCTTGGCGATGTCGAGGATGTCCTGGAAGCTGATGACGGGGAATTTGCCGTTGAAGATCTTCGGCCGCTCGTTGGCGGCGTCATAGGTGGTCCCGCCGATCCATTGCTTCAGCTCGGCCATCGTGAAATCGGTGATCGACCAGTCGTTGGTGTGATCCTCACCGTCGACGATCAATGACTTCAGCACCGATTTGGGATCGGCGGGATTGGTGAGATCCGTGAGATAGTCAACGGGCGTCCCGGCGGCGGCCGGAGCCTTGACGCGCATACCTGATACCGTGCGCTTGCGTGCCGCGACGACAGGGTTGGTCTTCGCGACTTCGGCGACATTGGTGTTGTCGGCCAGCCAGGGGTTGTGGCGCGCGACCAGGACGCAATCCTTGGTGAGGTGCAGATCCTCTTCGAGCGCGTCGGTTCCGAGCGCGGCAGCGAGATCGTACGAGGCCTCGGTCTCTTCGGGCACCAGGCCCGGCACGCCGCGATGTCCGAGAATCAGCGGCGCCTTTCCGTCGACGGTCAGGAAGGGTTTTGCGCTGGCCGGAGCGGTCTGCGCGCAGGCCAGGGACGGCGCAAGCGACGCCAGGGCCGCCACGCCGAGCAGCATCGCTCCGACATGTATCTTCCGCTGCAAGGGATTGGTCGTCATGGCCGCGCCTCCGTCTGTGCCTGGCATCGCGTCGTCGCGATCGGGCTGTCGTCTTGTCTCAACAATCTGACAGACGGATGACGGTGGGGCGGCGATCGCCGATCTGCACAGGCGGCGCCGACATGACGCCGCCTGTGCCTGCTCGATCAGAAGAAGCCGAGCTTCTTCGGGCTGTAGCTGACCAGGAGGTTCTTGGTCTGCTGGTAGTGATCGAGCATCATCTTGTGGGTCTCGCGACCGACGCCTGACTGCTTGTAGCCGCCGAACGCGGCATGGGCGGGATAGGCGTGGTAGCAGTTGGTCCAGACCCGGCCCGCCTGGATCGCGCGGCCGAAGCGGTAGCAGCGGTTGGCATCGCGGCTCCAGACGCCGGCCCCGAGGCCATAGAGCGTGTCGTTGGCAATCGCGAGCGCTTCGTCATCGGTCTTGAAGGTCGTGACCGAGACGACGGGTCCGAAGATCTCCTCCTGGAAGATCCGCATCTTGTTGTTGCCTTCGAACACCGTCGGCTGGACGTAGAAGCCACCCGAGAGGTCGCCGCCGAGCTCGGCCCGTCCGCCGCCGGCCAGGACCTTGGCACCCTCCTGCTTGCCGATGTCGATATAGGACAGGATTTTTGCGAGCTGCTCGCCGGAAGCCTGCGCACCGATCATGGTGTCGGCTGCACGCGGATCGCCCTGCTTGATGGCGGCCACCCGCTTGAGCGCCCGGTCCATGAAGCGATCGTAGATGTCCGCATGCACGAGCGCCCGGCTCGGACAGGTGCAGACCTCACCCTGGTTCAGCGCGAACATGACAAAGCCTTCGATCGCCTTGTCGAAGAAGTCGTCGTCCTCGGCGGTGACGTCCTTGAAGAAGATGTTCGGCGATTTGCCGCCGAGCTCGAGCGTCACGGGGATCAGGTTCTGGCTGGCATATTGCATGATCAGCCGGCCCGTCGTGGTCTCGCCGGTGAAGGCGATCTTGGAAATGCGAGGGCTGGAGGCGAGCGGCTTGCCGGCCTCCAGGCCAAAGCCGTTGACGATGTTGAGCACACCAGGCGGCAGGAGATCGCCGATGATCTCGGCCCAGACCATGATTGAGGCCGGCGTCTGCTCGGCGGGCTTCAACACCACGCAATTGCCCGCAGCGAGCGCCGGCGCGAGCTTCCAGCACGCCATCAGCAGCGGGAAGTTCCAGGGAATGATCTGGCCGACGACGCCGAGCGGCTCGTGGAAATGATAGGCGATGGTGTCGTGGTCGATCTCGCCGATCGAGCCTTCCTGGGCGCGGACGACGCCCGCGAAATAGCGGAAATGATCGATGGCGAGCGGCAGGTCGGCGGCCCGGGTCTCACGGATCGGCTTGCCGTTGTCCCAGGTCTCGGCGACCGCGAGGCGCTCGAGATTCTCCTCCATGCGATCGGCGATGCGATTGAGGATCGCAGCGCGCTCGGCGACGCTGGTGCGTCCCCACGCGGCCTTGGCGGCATGGGCCGCGTCGAGCGCCGCTTCGACGTCCTGCGCTTCGGAGCGCGCGATCTTGCAGACGACCTTGCCGGTCACCGGCGAGGCGTTGTCGAAATATTTGCCCGAGATCGGCGCGACGAACTTGCCGCCGATGAAATTGTCGTAGCGTTCGGCGAACGGACTTTGGGTCACGCCGAGGAATTCCACCTTGTTCATTGATCACTCCCGATGTTGATGTTTGCGCTAATCGTCGTGTGTTCACGACTTGCGCTAACGATCTCGCGGGACGTGTTTTCTGTCAGCCCGGGGGGATGCGATGGCGGAGTGGACCTGTCGCAGAACTGCGACAGGTCAGTGCTTCAGCTCGAACCGCTTCAGCTTCCGATGCAACGTGGCGCGGCTGACGCCGAGGGCCTTGGCGGCGGCCGACACATTGCCGCCGGCGCGGAGCAGCGCCCGTTGCAGCACCGCACGCTGACCGCCGGCGAGATGGTCCTGTGCGGGTTCGCCGCCGAGCAGATCTGCCGCGGGAACCGGCTGCAGCTCCCTGCCCGGCGCGATCCCGAGTCCCACCCGGGCGGCGCGGGTCGCACCGATCACGAGATCATCCGCATCGACCGCGACGAGACCGATGGACTGGCCGTCCGGTCCTTGCGTCAGCACGATGCGGGCATGGGCGAAGGCCCGGCGAAACAGATCAGCCTCGATGCGCCTCGCCGCCTCTCCCGCGGCCAGCGCGATCAGGCTGGAGAACGCATCGGTGCGGTCGGCGCGGCAGGAGGAGACATCGAGCACGCCGGCAAAGGCCGCCTCGTGGTCGTAGATCGGAACGGCGGTGCAGCTGAGCAGCGTGTTGCGCGTGAAGAAGTGCTGGTCGCGATCGATCGTCAGCGGCCGCTGCTCGACGACGCAGGTGCCGATGCCATTGGTTCCCTCATGCTCCTCGCTCCAGAGCGCGCCGGTCCAAAGGCCCCAGGATTGAAATGTTGCATCATCCGCCGGCGTGCCACGGCGGTCGACCGGCACACCGTCGCCATCGGCGAGCAGCACGCAGCAGCCGGCCGCACCGACCGCCTGATAGAGCCGGTCCATGGCGCCTTGTGCGGCGGCGAGCAGCGGCGCGATGCGCTCGCGCGCCTGTCGCAGCTCGAAATCGCTCAGCCGCAGCGGTGCGTTGTGGCCGGAAGGGTCGAGATGATGCAATCGGGAGGAACGGCGCCACGAAGCCACGAGCGCGGACCGAGCCGCCTGGCCTGATGCAATGGCGGCTTCGACACGAGCCGCGTGATGCCGGGGCATTGACCCATCCATCACCGTTTCCTCCGGGAAGCAGTCTAGGGGCGCCTCGCGCAACCCGATTGATCTTCGTCAACCTTTGGCGGCACCGCGCCGGGACAAGGCACGCCGGCCGCGCCGACGTCAAGGTGGCGGTTCGGAGTACGACTTCCGGAACGATGGAGGGAACGGCTTGCGCGCGCTTGTTTCGAATGCTGCGGAAGCGCTAGTTCTGCGAGATCGTCCGAACCAGATCGTGCGGATTGACATAGTCGAGCTGGAACCGGGCCCGCTCGTCCAGCATGTCGGGGTCGATCTTCTCGGTGCGCAGCAGCGACACGCGCTGCTCGCTGCGGGCACGCTCGCGCTTGAGCTGGGCCAGCTCGCTGGTCAGCGCAACGATCTCCTGGTCGAGCTCCTGGCGGGCATTGAGGCCGTATTTGCCGGTATAGGCGTTGACCCCGAAATAGCCGACGATGGCGACCGCCATCGCATAGAGAGCGAGGCCGGTCAGGACAGATTTGAGGCGGGCGCGGGAGACCATTTTGGCAAGATGGGCCAGCTTGGTTAAGGGAGTGCTAATCTCCCCTGGGCCACCTGTCTCCGTCATGCCAAGCTGGTCCCGGGCATGACGGAGGCACGAGCCGGCTCAGCCGTGGTGCTTTGCGACGTGCGCGGCGAAGGCGTCGATGTAGGCCTGGAGCACGGGCTTGAGCGACTCCTTGACCAGATTGCCCTCGGCATCAAAGGCATCGCCCACTGCGTTCAGGTAGGTCTCGGGCTGCTGCATGATCGGGCCGGCAATGCCCGGCAGGATGTTCTGGAGCGTCTTGGCGGCGCTGACACCACCGAGCGGGCCCGGCGAGTTGGAGATGATGCCGACCGGCTTGCCGTTGAACGTGCTCTTCCCATAGGGGCGCGAGGCGACGTCGATGGCGTTTTTCAGCACGCCCGGGATGGCGCGATTGTATTCCGGCGTGACGAAGATGACGCCGTCGGACTTCTGCAGCTTCTCGCGGAAGGCCAGCCAGTCGGCGGGCGGTGCGCCCTCGAGGTCCTGGTTGAAGAACGAGATGCCCCCGAGGGCGACGACCTCGAGCTTGAGCGAGCCAGGCGCGAGCTTGGCGAGCGCGTTGGCGATCTTCAGCGAGAAGCTGTCCTTGCGCAGGCTGCCGGCGATCACGACGATGTTGTAGGCCATCAGATTATCCTTGGTTTGTCTTTGAAACCTTGAGGGGGGAAGTGCCGGCGGCACTTAAGCGATCCGCGCCAAAAGATGCAAGTGCATGAACCGATCTGATTTGGAAACGCTAAGTTTCCTGGAAGCAGACGGTCGCCCAAAACAGTCGGGCCGCCAAACGGCGGCCCAATCTTTCGTGCAAATCTGCAATTGATCAGATCGTGGGATTCCACGCCGACGGGATCAGGCGATATTTCGCGCCGTCCTTCTCGACATGGCCGACCGACGGGAACGTGAAGTGGAAGCCGACGACGGTCGCCTTCTCGGCTGCCGCCATGTCCAAGAACTTGTGACGCGTTTCCTGCGCCATCGCAGGATCGTTGTCGAACGCCACATGCCAGTCGGGATTGCGCAGGAAGAACTCCGGAATGTTGGTGACGTCGGACTGGATCAGCACCTTCTTGTCGCCCGAGGCGACCGCGAACGAAGTGTGGCCGGGCGTGTGGCCCGGGGTTGCGATCGAGGTGATGCCTGATACGACCTCCTTGCCCCACTCATACTTCGTCACCTTGGACTCCAGCCCCGCAAAGGTCTTCTTCACGTTGGCGAAGTAGTTCTTCGTCATCTCGTTCGGAGCCTTGGCCGCGTTCTCGTCGCTCTCCCAAAACTCCCAATCCTTCACCGGCACCATGATCTCGGCGTTCGGGAAGGCAAGGCCGCCGTCGGCCAGACGGATGCCGTTGGTGTGGTCGGGATGCAGATGCGACAGCAGCACGATGTCGATGCTCTTGGGGTCGACGCCGGCAGCCTGCAGGTTTTGCAGGGTGCGGCCGACCGCGCCCTTGCTGGGCTCCAGATTGGCGACGCCGTTGCCGGTGTCGATCAGCACGAGCTTGGAGCCGGTGTTGATGAGTTGCGGGTTGAATGGGACGGTGACCATGCCCTTCGGCATGTAGGCGGCATCCGAAGCGGCGAGCGCCTCGTCCTTCGGGATGTTCGTGACGAACTTGTCGGGCATCGGGAAGCTGCGCGCACCGTCATTGATCGAGGTGCATTCGAAGCTACCGACCTTGTAGCGGTAGAAGCCCGGCGCCTGAGCGCCGGCTTGCGGCACTGCGGCATTTGCGGTGGACGGCCGGAGGCCAGTCGCGGCAGCCGCGCCGATGGCGGCCGCGCCTGCGAGCAGATGACGGCGATTGAAATCGATCATGAAGATGTCCCCTTCTGAGCGCGCGTGGCGGTTTTTCCGCTTTCAACGCGGCGGAATAAAAATCCCGCTTGGCTCAGAAGGCAAGACGTCTTTTAGGTGACCGGCGGCCGCCGATCACGATTATTTATTTGGGTTGATGAGGAATTTTTCGCCGGTGGCGCGTTTGGCGTACACCGCGATATTGGCGGGATCGAGCGTCTCCTGCAGCGACACCACCTTGGTGTAGTGGCTGGCGAAGGTCGTCTTCAATTCACTCACGACACGCTGACGCAGCCGCCCGATGTCGGCAGGTCCGATCTTCTGCAGGAACGGCGTGAGCAGCCAGCCGCCGACGCCCCAGGCCATGCCGAAGCCACGCGGCAGTTCGATCGGACGAATGTCGAGTGCGCCGTAGACATAGACCTGCTTGTGCACGCTGGAGCCGTAGCGGCTGTATTCCTTCGCGGTCTTGTTGATCGCGATCTCCATGCAGTTGAGGATGTCGCCGGCAAGCTTGCCGCCGCCGATGGCGTCGAAGGCTATGGTGGCGCCGGTCTCCACCAGCGCATTGGTGAGATCGTCGAGGAAGCTTGGCACGCTGGAATCGACCACGTATTTCGCGCCGATCTTGTGCAGGATCTCCGCCTGCTCCTTGCTGCGCACGATGTTGACGAGCCCGATGCCGTCCTTGATGCAGATCTTGTTCAGCATCTGGCCGAGATTGGAGGCGGCCGCGGTGTGCACCAGCGCCTTGTGACCTTCGCGCCGCATCGTCTCGGTCATGCCGAGCGCGGTGAGCGGGTTGACGAACCAGGAAGCGCCTTCCGCTGCCGTCGTGCCCTCGGGCAGCGGCTGGCAGTCCCGCGCCTTCAAGGTGCGATACTGCGCGTACATGGCTCCGCCAATCATCGCGACCGTCTTGCCCATCAGCGCTTTCGCGGCGTCCGACGAGCCGGTCTTGATGACGACGCCTGCGCCCTCATTGCCGACAGGCAGCGACTGGTCGATCCGCGCGCCCATCGCGCGCATCGCACCATCAGGTACCTTCGCGGTGATGACAGGCGCATCCTTCGTACCGGAGGCCTTGGCCGTGCTCATGTCGGCAGCGCCGACGAGCAGACCGAGATCGGACGGGTTGATCGGCGCCGCCTCGATGCGGACGACGACCTCGTCATCCGCAGGCTCGGGGGTCGGCACGTCCAGAAGCGAGATTTCCAGCTCACCGCTGTTCTTGATCAGCGAACGCAGTTGCAGTCCGGTCTTGCCGTCGGTCATGTCGATCCTCCCCTGTCCTCGTTGTTCGCGCCTTCGCGCGGTGACGCTGGCTTATGCCAGCGCCTTCAGTGCCGCCTTGCCGCCGTACAGCGCCTGCTTGCCGAGTTGCTGCTCGATGCGAAGGAGCTGGTTGTATTTGGCGGTGCGATCGGAACGTGCAAGGGAGCCGGTCTTGATCTGACCGCAATTGGTGGCGACCGCGAGGTCGGCGATGGTGGAATCCTCGGTCTCGCCGGAGCGGTGCGACATGACCGAAGTATAGCCGGCCTTGTGGGCCATCTCGACGGCGGCGAGCGTCTCGGTCAGCGTGCCGATCTGGTTGACCTTGATCAGGATCGAGTTGGCACGGCCGGCCTTGATGCCTTCGGCGAGGCGCTTGACGTTGGTGACGAAGAGATCGTCGCCGACGAGCTGGCACTTCTTGCCGACGAGGTCGGTGAGCTCCTTCCAGCCGTCCATGTCGTCTTCCGACATGCCGTCCTCGATGGTGACGATCGGGTAGCGGCCGACGAGGTCGGCGAGATACTTGGCCTGCTCGGAGACCGAACGGGTCTTGCCCTCGCCTTCATAGACGTATTTGCCGTTCTTGAAGAACTCGGTCGAGGCGCAATCGAGGCCGAGCACGATGTCGCCGCCCGCCTTGAAACCGGCCTTGCCGATCGCGTTCATGACGAACTCCAGCGCTGCGTCCGCGGACGGCAGGTTCGGCGCAAAGCCGCCCTCGTCGCCGACATTGGTGTTGTGGCCAGCCTTCTTCAGCTCGGACTTCAGCGTGTGGAACACCTCCGCGCCGTAGCGCAGGCCCTCGGCGAAGGAAGACGCGCCGACGGGCAGGATCATGAACTCCTGGAAGTCGATCGGGTTGTCGGCATGCACGCCGCCATTGATGATGTTCATCATCGGCACCGGCAGGAGCCGCGCCGAGGTGCCGCCGACATAACGGTAGAGCGGCATGTCGAGCGAGTTCGCGGCCGCCTTGGCGCAGGCGAGTGACACGCCGAGGATGGCGTTGGCGCCAAGCCGGCTCTTGTTCGGCGTGCCGTCGAGGTCGATCATGATCTGGTCGATCTGGGCCTGCTGCTCGACATCGAGACCGCTCAGGGCCTCAAAGATCTCGCCGTTGACGGCGCCGACCGCCTTGGTGACGCCCTTGCCGAGATAGCGGGCCTTGTCGCCGTCACGCAGCTCGACCGCCTCATGGGCGCCGGTGGAGGCGCCCGACGGCACGGCAGCGCGGCCGAGCGCGCCATC
Organism: Bradyrhizobium sp. CCBAU 11434; assembly: GCF_028128895.1. Lineage (NCBI taxonomy): Bacteria > Pseudomonadati > Pseudomonadota > Alphaproteobacteria > Hyphomicrobiales > Nitrobacteraceae > Bradyrhizobium > Bradyrhizobium sp. CCBAU 11434. The sequence goes on along the minus strand of NZ_LBJX01000093.1, from coordinate 56,676 downwards.
CTCCAGCACGACGTCGACCTCGACGGTGGGATTGCCGCGGCTATCGAGGATTTCGCGTCCGATGATGTCGATGATGGCGGTCATGAGGGCCTCTTTTCGGGGAACAAAGGGGGCAGTTCGCGGCTGCTTCTACCGCAATGCATCGAAGCGGAAAAGGCCGGGTGACGGCCACCGAATGATTGGCTATGAGGGCCCCATGTCGAAAAAGCCCAGCAAATCGAAAACCTCACCCAGCCTGCAGCTCGGCCGTGCCGTGGAATGGCCTGATGCGCCCGAGAAGGCCAAGCTCGACCGCGTCCCCAATCCGCAAGCCGGGACCGATTATCTGGTCCGTTTCACCGTACCGGAATTCACCTCGCTCTGCCCGGTCACGGGACAGCCCGATTTCGCCCACCTGATGATCGACTACGCGCCCGGCCAGTGGCTGCTGGAGTCGAAATCGCTGAAACTCTACATCGCGAGCTTCCGCAATCACGGCGCCTTCCACGAGGATTGCACCGTGATGATCGGCAAGCGCATCGCCAGCGAGATCAGGCCGAAATGGCTGCGCATTGGCGGTTATTGGTATCCGCGCGGCGGCATTCCGATCGACGTGTTCTGGCAGACCGGACGCGTGCCGAAAGGCCTTTGGGTGCCCGAGCAAGGCGTCGCGCCGTATCGCGGCCGCGGCTAGTCGGAGGTCCATGACGATGGCATCCGGCGCGAAAGAGTCACGTCGGAGCGGCTACGGCACGACCAACACCGGAATGCTTCCGTTCACGAGGACCTCGGACGTTTGACTTCCCAGAAACAGCTTCCTGATGCCCCGACGTCCATGAGAGGCCATGACGATCAAATCGCAGCCTCTGGATTTTGCCGTTTCGACAATCGCCGTGGCCGGGTGCGAATTCGGAACGTGCAAGAGCTCGACCGAGACCCCGCCCCGCTCTGCCATGGCTCGCGCTTGATCGAGCACCTGGCCAGCTCGCTCCCTGCAGGCCGCGTCAAATCGATCAATCTCGCCTTGCGACGGAATCCATCCCGAGTCGTGTCCGCCGCCATAATCGATTGGCAGCGGTTCAGTCACGGTGACGATCGTCGCTTTGGCCTTCAAGGCTTTTGCCAGGGCCATTCCATGCTCGACGCCTTTTGTTGCGACGTCCGAACCATCGGTGCTCAAGAGAAGATTGGCGTACATTCGGTGGCTCCTTGTTGCTTGCCCCCGCATGCCCATCGCAAATGATGCCCCGCGACTATGATCCGATCTTCGCCTCCGGTCTAATCGCTTTTGTCTTGATCTCGACGGCGGCCTAAGCCACTTCACGCACCCTGGTGATGAAGCTGTCCACCTCGCCCGTGAGCGAGGTCGACTGGCTCGACAGATCGGCGGCGGCCTTCAGCACGCCGGTGGCGGCGCGACCGGTCTCGTCAGCCGCCGACGAGACGGTTGCGATGTTGCGGGTCACGGTCGAGGTCGCTTCGGCGGTGTGCTGTACGGTGTTGGCGATCTCGGCGGTGGCCTTGTTCTGCTCTTCGATCGCCGCGGCGATGACGCGGTTGATGCTCGAGACTTCCTCGATGGTCTTGACGATGCCGTCGATGGCGGAGACCGCCTTCTGCGTCGCGCCCTGAATCTCGGTGATCTGCGCGCTGATCTCCTCGGTCGCCTTCGCCGTCTGCGAGGCCAGGTTCTTCACCTCGCTTGCGACGACAGCAAAGCCGCGACCGGATTCGCCGGCGCGCGCGGCTTCGATGGTTGCGTTAAGGGCCAGGAGATTGGTCTGGCCGGCAATCGAGGTGATGAGGCCGATGACCTCACCGATCCGGTCGGCGCCATCAGCCAGCGCACGCATGGTGCTGTCGGTCTCCCTGACGGTGACGACTGCATGCTCGGTGGCACGGCTCGCCTGCTCGACCTGGCGATTGATCTCGCGGATCGAGGCATTGAGCTCCTCGGCCGCGGCCGCGACGGTCTGCACGCCGCCGCCAACCTGGTCGGCCAGCGTCGAGGCCGAACCGGCCTGGGCCTGGGCTTCCGCCGCCGTACCCGACATCGAGCGCGCCGTGGTCTCCAGCTCGCCTGAGGCGTTCGACAGCGTCTGCACCATCTGGCCGATCCGGCTTTCGAACTGCCGCACGAGCCCCGTGAGCTCGCTCGCGCGCTTCTCCTTCTCGGCCCGCTCCGCGGCCTGATCGCCGGAGAGACGCTCCGCCTTGATCATGGCGTCCTTGAACACCTGCAGCGCTGCCGCCATACGGCCGATCTCGTCGTTGCGGTCGAGGCCCGGGACGTCGCTGGCGAAATCATGATCGGCAAAACGCGTCATCACGCCGGTGATCGCCGTCAGCGGCCGGGTGACGCGGTTGCGCATCAGCAGCAGCCCGCCGATCATCAGCGCCAGCGAGGCCGGCATCAGAAGGCCGAACAGGATCAGGCTGAAGCGGGCGCGCGAGGCGCCCTCCTCGGCCCGCGCGATCATGTTGGCGAGCGCGGTCTGCGTGACGATGACGACATTGTTGGCGCCGACAAGCTGGCGATCGCGGAAGTCGATGCCGACGACGCCGGCGGGCTCACCCGCGAGCAGCCTGGTCGCAATGGCATTGCGCTCGTCGCTGAGCGCGCCGGAGATTTCCGGCTCGGCGGTCCGGATCGCCTGCAACAACTCGGGCGAAGCCACGTTCAGACCGAGGTCACGCACCACCAGCCAGGACTGCTGGATGCGGCCGCGCAGATCGGCGAAGGCAACGCCGTCGGCCGCAGTCCACGTCTTGTTGGCGAGGATCGAGGAGAACTGCACGAGGATGGTCTGGCCGACATTGGCGCGGGCCTGCCAGGAGGCCTGCTTGGCGATCAGCAGGCGATCGACCACGGGATCGATCAGCGCCATTGCATTGTCGACATGGGCGGTGACGTCGCCGATCGCATCCATGAAGGCGTCGCTGATCTTGGCCCAGGCCGGCGTCAGGCTGGCTTCACGTGCGCCCTTCTCCTGCTTCAATGCCGTGATCGCGCGCGGGCGCAGCTCTTCGAGCTGGGTCCAGATGGTGCGGAGCTTGTCGAGCCTCTCGGTAAGACCGGGCGCATCGACGGCGGCGAGGCTCTGCAAGGCCTGCGCGTAATTCTTCTGCACCGTGGCGCGCTGCTCGGCGAGGCTGCTCATGACGCTGTCGGGCGCTGAAGCGGCCGAGGACAGATAGCTCAGCGTATCGCCGCGCTCCAAGCGAAAGATCACCAGCGTGTTGGTCAGGTCGCGGCTGGCAATCGTCAGCGAGACGATGCGGTTGCTGTCGACATAGCGTGTCACCGCGAGCTTCAGGGCGTAGGCGCAGATGACGACAAGGATGAGACCGAGAGATCCAACCACCGCCCCGAGAATGCGGGCGACCGAACGCTGTTTTTGCATCGACTGATCCAACAGATGTTGCCGCCGGCTGGCGGTTTGGGCGGCAGTCTATGGAGCGAAGAGTGAGATTTGGTTTAAGATTGAAAGGATTGAGCCACCGTCCGCTTCCGGGAAAATACGGAGATTGGTCGCGACATACTGTCCTCAGGCTCGCGCGTCGGACGGTGCCCGGGGCCTTAGGAGTGCGGCGCAGGCGAGGCCCAGCAGCACCATGAGCACGGCGCTCGCGGCCAGGGTTGGCGCCTTGCCGGTATGCGCCAGCCCGAACCCGTAGGCCAGCGGACCCACGGTCTGGCCCATGAAGAAAAAGAACGAATGCAGCGACATCGCTGTCGCCCGCGCCTCGACCGACAGCTCGCTGGCGAACACCTGCAGGCAGCCATGGATCATGTAAAAGCCCCAGCCCATCAGCAGCATGATGGCGAACTGGACCTTCCAGCCAGGGCCAAGGGCGAGCGCTGCGAGCTGGAGCGCGACGAGGCTCGCGCCTGCGATCATCATCCCCTTGACGCCCAGTCGCGGCAGGAAGCGCGAGACCGTGAATGTGTAGAACAGCCCGCCGACGGCGAAGCCCGCGATGACGATGCCCGCAATCGACAGCGAGGTCTCGCCGAGATCGAACAGCAGCGCGGCGATGAAGGGAAACAGGCCGAAAACGCAGCAGCCCTCGACGAACACGGCAGAATAGCAATAGCGCGCGTTCGGATTGGCGAGGATGGTGCGATAGCCCTGCCGCAACGTCTTCAGATCGCTCTTCGGCGGTGCCGTCAGGGCGGCGCCGCGAAAGCCCGCCGCGACCGCAACAGCCGCGATCAGCCCGAGCGCACCGATGATCACCAGCACGCCACGCCAGCCGACGAGATCGCCGATGATGCCCGAGGCGGTCGCACCTAACAGGTTGCCCGTCATCGAACCCGCCAGCGTGCGTCCGATCGCCACCTGCCGCTTCGTCGGCGCGACCAGGTCAGCGGTCAGGCCAAGCGCGACCGGGAATACGCCACCCGAGGCGATGCCGGCGAGCATGCGGCTTGCGAACAGGCCCGCGAATGAGGTCGAGAGCGCGCCCAGAATGCAGGCTGCGCCCAGCATCGCCAGGCACAACGTCATCAGCCGTGCCTTGCCGAACAGATCGGCTGCCGCACCGACGATCGGCTGGATCAGCGCGTAGATCAGCGCATAGCCGGCCGCGATGCTCGCCGCCGTCGTGATGCTGATCGAAAATTCTTCCGCAATATGCGGCAGCACCGGATCAAGTGCCCGTGTCGACAACGCGGCAGAGAAGCTGGCGAGCGCGATAATGTTGATCGCAGGCGGAAACTTCAGGTCGGACGACGGCCTGGCGAGTGGCTCGTGCATCAATGCGCGTGACTCTTGGCCACCGCGTCGAATGCCATCAGGGTACGAAGAAGCCCTTCGAACTGATGCAGTGGCACCATGTTGGGCCCGTCCGAGGGCGCGCGATCCGGATCGGGATGCGTCTCGATAAACAGACCGGCGACGCCGACCGCGACGGCCGCGCGCGCCAGCACCGGAACGAACTCGCGCTCGCCGCCGGAGGAAGCTCCCTTCCCGCCCGGCTGCTGCACCGAATGGGTGGCGTCGAAGATCACGGGCGCGCCGGTGGTGCGCGCCATGATCGGCAGCGAACGCATGTCCGAGACCAGCGTGTTGTAACCGAAGGAGGCGCCACGTTCGGTGACGAGCACGTTGGGATTGCCGGCGCTGGTAATCTTGGCAACGACATTCGCCATGTCCCAGGGCGCTAGGAACTGCCCCTTCTTGACGTTGACGACCTTGCCGGTTGCGGCTGCGGCCAGCAGCAGATCGGTCTGCCGGCACAGGAAGGCCGGGATCTGCAGGACGTCGACGGCCTGCGCCACCTCGGCGCATTGCGCGGCATCGTGCACGTCGGTCAGCACCGGCAAGCCGAGCGAGGAACGGATCTCGGCGAAGATCGGCAGCGATTGCGCCAGGCCAAGGCCGCGCGCGGCAGACGCGCTGGTGCGGTTGGCCTTGTCGAAGGAGGTCTTGTAGACGAGGCCGATCTTGAGCCGCGTGGCGATCTCCTTCAGCGCGGAGGCCACCTCCAGCGCGTGCTCACGGCTTTCGAGCTGGCACGGCCCGGCAATGATCGAGATCGGCAGATCATTGCCGAACTTGACCGACCCGACGGTGACGACCGGCGCTGCAGATTGACTGGTGCTCAAGACACAAAATCCCTGTTTCGGCGCGACCATAGCGGCCGAATGGGTGGGATCAACCCCATTCGGTCCTAACCTTCGAATATCAGGGTTGCGCCGCAGCCTCCTGTCCGGAACGACAGCTACTTGACCGACGAGAACGCCGTTGGAGCCAGAATCTGGCTGACGATGTTGGCAACGATCTGGCCGTCTGCCTCCGTCTTGGCGCGCGCTTCCAGCCATTCCGGATCGGCCGCAAACGCACCCCATTTCTTCTCGCGTTCGGCGAGCGACTCCCAGGCCAGGAAATAGGTCAGCTCCTGGTTGGACTCGCCGATCAGCGTGGTGAAGAACCCGGCCTGGCGGATGCCATGCTTCTCCCAGATCTTCAGCGTGATCGTGTCAAAGCGCTTCAGCAGCGCCGGCAGGCGGCCCGGCACGCAGCGATACTGGCGCATTTCGTAGATCATTCTCGTCTCCTCCCTGAACAGGTCGAGCGGTTATAGCGATCGGCCACGAAGCTGTCTTGAGCCCTGCCCGGCCACCCTCCGCGGCGTTTCGCGCATGGCTGGACAGGACCCGGCAACGCGCCGCGCCCTGTTCCCGCAATGCTGCCGCAATGATCGGGCCGCTAGAATGGCTCAGTCTCAGTTGGGGCCTGTTACATGCGGATCTTGCTTGTCGAGGATGAAGTCGAGATGGCTGGCGCCCTTTCGTCGGCGCTGAAGCGCTACGACATGGTGGTGGATCACGCCCCCACGCTTGCGGACGCGGAAGAAGCAATCTCCGCCGAGGTTCATGCCGCCGTCCTGCTCGACCGCCAGCTTCCCGACGGCGACGGCCTCACGCTGATTCCGAAGCTGCGGGCGCGTGCCGACGGCGTGCCGATCATCGTCCTGACCGCTCGCGGCGAGCTCGCCGACCGCATCGCCGGGCTCGACAGCGGCGCCGACGACTATCTCGCCAAGCCGTTCGCGGTCGAGGAACTGCTGGCGCGCTTGCGCGCGGTGCTGCGGCGGCCCGCGGGCCTGTCGCCGGACGTCATCCGCGCCGGCCGTATCGTTTTCGACACCGGTCATCGCGAGGCCAGCATCGACGGCCAGCCGTTCGAGCTGCCGCGTCGCGAGCTGCTGGTGCTCGAAGCCCTGATCCGCCGGATCGGCCGCACGGTGCTGCGCTCGGCACTCGAGGAGGCCGTCTACACTTTCGACGACGAGATTCAATCCAACGCGCTGGACACGCATGTCTCGCGGCTGCGCCGCAAGCTTGCCGAAGCCGATGCTGGCGTCGAGATCCACGGTATTCGCGGCGTCGGCTATCTCCTGAAGAAGCTGACATGAGCAAGCACGACGATCCCTATTGCCTGCGCTCGCGATTGAGCTGGCGCCTGCTCGCGCTTCAGGCAGCCCTGCTGCTGGCACTGGTCGGCGTGGTCGTCGGTGCACTGTGCGCCTCAGGCTTCGTGCTGGCGGAGCGCGACGAAGACCGTGTCATCGATGTCGTGCAGCGCGCGCTTGCACGCGACGCAGGCGGCGGCATGACCCTGCGGTCGACGCGCGATCTGACACAGTTGCGCGCCGAGACACCGGACCTCTGGTTCCTGGTCCGCGACCGGCAAGGACATTCGCTGACCGAAGGCGCTGTGCCGGCGGAATTCGCGGCCATCGGCAACGGGCTCGACCAGATCAGCCAGGCGCGCCTCGGCTGGCAGATGTTCGAGGACGATCCGCGCAAGCCGGCAGCGCGGCTCAAGCGCGTTAACACCGATGCCGGCAATGTGCAGATCATCACGGCGACGCAAGGACGGTTGACCGGTGCCAAGGCGCTGTTGATGACCTCGCTGGCGTTTCTCGGCATCGCCCTGCCCGGCCTGCTGGTGATGGGTACGGCGACCTTCATCGCGACACCGATGATCGTGCAGCGCGCCTTCCGGGCGTTAGATGCGACCGCGGACCAGGCGCGTCGCATCGACATTCATCAGCGGGGGGCGCGCCTGTCAGTGGAGCGGATTCCACTGGAAGTCGTGCCGCTGGTCACCGCGGTCAACGACGCGCTGGCGCGGCTCGACCAGGGCTATATCAGGCACAAGCGTTTCGTCGCAGATGCCGCGCACGAGCTGCGCACGCCGATCGCGATCCTGAACACGCGGCTGGAATCGTTGCCCTCCGGTCCAGACAAGACCCGGCTGCTGGAGGATGCGGCGCGGCTGGCGACGCTCGCCGAGCAATTGCTCGACATCCAGCGGCTCGACCGCTGCGGCCATCCGTTCACACGCGTCGACCTCGTTGCGATTGCGCAAAGCGCGGCCGCCGACCTCGCACCGCTGGCCATTGCCGCCGGCTACGAGCTTGCGCTCGATGCGCCCGCGACCCCGGTCGAGACGATCGGTGACGCAGCCGCGCTGGAGCGGGCGCTGACCAATCTCGTACAGAATGCGATCCAGCACGGCCCGCGCCGCGGCACGATCGGCATTCACGTGAGCAGGCCTGCCTGCATCGAGGTCACCGACGAAGGCGCCGGCATTCCACAAGACCAACGCGAGCAGATCTTCGAGCCGTTCTATCGGCTCACGCCGCTCGATCGCGGCGCTGGCCTTGGCCTCAACATGGTGCGCGAGATCGTGCTGCTGCATGGCGGCCAGGTCGCGGTCACTGACGGCGCGGATGGCGGCACCTGCTTCAGAATGACGCTGCCACCACATCGGCAAAGTTGAACCAATCCGCTTTCGCTGCTCACAGCGCAATGCTGTCGCAATGCACTCCGCCGACAGTGTCTCCGCCTCACCTCTGAACTTCGAGGCGCCAACGAAATGCCGGAGTGCGCATGCCCAACGATTTCCTCTCCTTCTTCCTGTCCTGGATGTCCTCGCCGCGCCAGGTCGGCGCCATCGCGCCATCGGGCGCGGCGCTCGCCGATCTCATCACGCGTGAGATCACCGAGAAGACCGGCCCGATCCTCGAACTCGGGCCCGGCACCGGCGCATTCACCTACAAGCTCCTGAAGCGCGGCGTCAGGCAGCAGGATCTCACGCTGATCGAATACGGCTCGGATTTCATGAAGCTCCTGCAGATGCGCTTTCCCGGCGCGCGCGTGCTGTGGATGGATGCGGCGCGGCTGGCGACGGAGCGCCTCTATGACGGCGCACCCGTCGGCGCGGTCGTGAGCGGGCTGCCGCTGCTCAACATGTCGACGCGCAAGGTCATCTCGATCGTGAGCGGCGCATTCAGCTATGTCCGCCCCGGCGGCGCGTTCTACCAGTTCACCTATGGCATGAGCTGCCCGATCCCGCGGCCGGTGCTCGACCGCCTCGGCCTGCGCGCAACGCTGGTGGACCGGGCCTTCCTCAACATGCCGCCGGCCGCCGTCTACAAGCTGACGCGCCGGCCGCAGATGACGCTGATTGCGGGATCGCCGGCGCCGGAGCAATCCGCACGTCTCGCACTCGAACAGACGCTTTGAGAGCGCGTCCGCACCGCCGCGTAACGAGCCGGTTACACCAACCGGCTCTGCTTCGCGGCCGCCTCGATGAACGAAGCGAACAGCGGGTGCGGCTCGAACGGCCGCGACTTCAGCTCGGGGTGGAACTGGACGCCGATGAACCAGGGGTGATCCTCGTACTCGACGATCTCAGGCAGCACGCCGTCGGGCGAGAGGCCGGAGAATTTCAAGCCATGCTGCTCGAGGCGGTCCTTGTAGGCGGTGTTGACCTCGTAGCGATGGCGGTGGCGCTCGGAAATCTCGGTCGCGCCGCCATAGACCTGCGAGACGCGGCTGCCGCGGCTCAACGCGGCGGGATAGGCGCCCAGGCGCATCGTGCCGCCGAGATCGCCGGCCTGCGAGCGCTTCTCGAGTTCGTTGCCGCGCAGCCATTCCGTCATCAGGCCGACCAAGGGTTCCTTGGTCGGACCGAACTCGGTGGAGTTGGCGTCCTCGATGCCGACGAGATTTCGCGCCGCCTCGATGACGGCCATCTGCATGCCGAAGCAGATGCCGAAATACGGCACGTCACGCTCGCGCGCGAACTGCGCCGCCTTGATCTTGCCTTCGGCACCGCGCTGGCCGAAGCCGCCGGGCACCAGAATGCCGTTGACGTGCTCGAGGAACGGCGCCGGATCTTCCTTCTCGAAGATCTCGCTCTCGATCCAGTCAAGATTGACCTTCACCTTGTTGGCGATGCCGCCATGCGAGAGCGCCTCGATCAGCGACTTGTACGCATCCTTCATGCCGGTGTACTTGCCGACGATGGCGATTGTGACATTGCCTTCGGGGTTGCGGACGCGCTCGTTGATCTTCTGCCAGCTCTGCAGCACCGGCGGAATCCGCGAGCCGATGCCAAAGGCGGCCAAGACTTCGTCGTCGAGGCCGGCGTTGTGGTAGGCCTCAGGGACGGCGTAGATGTTGTCGACGTCGCGCGCCTCGATCACGGCGCTTTCGCGCACGTTGCAGAACAGGCCGAGCTTGCGCCGCTCCTCCTTCGGGATCTCGCGATCGGTACGGCACAGCAGGATGTCCGGCTGGATGCCGATCGAGCGCAGCTCCTTCACCGAATGCTGCGTCGGCTTGGTCTTCAATTCGCCGGCGCTCGGGATGTAGGGCAGCAGCGTCAGATGGATGTAGACGGCGTGATCGCGCGGCAGCTCGTTCTTGAGCTGGCGGATCGCTTCGAAGAACGGCAGCCCCTCGATGTCGCCGACAGTGCCGCCGATCTCGACCAGCACGAAGTCGTAATCGTCATTGCCCGACAGCACGAACTCCTTGATGGCGTTCGTGACGTGCGGCACCACCTGAATGGTCGCGCCGAGGTAATCGCCGCGGCGTTCCTTCGAGATGATGTCCTGGTAGATGCGCCCCGTCGTGATGTTGTCTTGCTTGGTCGCAGGCCGTCCGGTGAAGCGCTCGTAGTGACCGAGATCGAGATCGGTCTCCGCGCCGTCATCGGTCACGAACACTTCGCCGTGCTGATACGGCGACATCGTTCCGGGATCGAGGTTGAGATAGGGGTCGAGCTTGCGGAGGCGGACCTTGTAGCCCCGGGCCTGCAGCAGGGCACCGAGTGCCGCTGAAGCCAGACCCTTGCCGAGCGAAGAAACCACGCCGCCGGTGATGAATATGTACCGCGCCATGGGACCTAACCTCTAATCCCTCGAATCCGATTCGCCAAAGCGATTCGTATTCAGCCCCAAAGAATCTGCGGGCCTGTGGGTGAGCCAAAACTAAGAATGGTGACAGAGCCTTGATGGGGATCTTTGAAGCAGGACGGTAGCCATCGTCCTGCATGGCCCCCCTGCTTTATTGTGAGCGAGGCACCTGCGGGCCGCTCGGTGCCGCCGGAGCCTGCTGCTGCTCGTCCGCCTTCTTCAGCGTGTCCAGAATACCGCCCGAGGTCGGCGCGGTGATCGGGTTGGCGCCGCCCGGCTGGGTCTGCGACGCGGGCTGGCCGATGATCGAGGTCGGCGCGCGGTTGTAACCGGCATACCAGGACAGGAACAGGCTGGTGAGGAAGAAGCCCGCCGCGAGGACCGCGGTGGTTCGCGACAGTAGATTCGCGGTGCCGCGGCTCGACATGAAGCCCGCGCCGCCGCCCATGCCGAGGCCGCCGCCTTCCGACTTCTGGAGCAGCACGGCGCCGATCATGACGGCGACGATCATGAGGTGGATGACGATGACAACGGTCTGCATGCTATCCTTCCGTCACAAGCGGGCGGCGCCTGACGGCGGCCGATCGCGCTTCGCGGGTTTTCCTGAAGTTGCGCGGTGTTACACGATCGGAAGGGGCATTGCCACCCCCGATCGCCCCCGGATCAAAGCTTTGGCTTAGCTAGGGGCAGCCTTTCGCGATCGCAAGGAAATCGGCCGCTTTCAGGCTGGCGCCGCCAACCAGCGCGCCATTGACGTTTTTGACCGCCATCAGCTCGGCTGCGTTCGACGGCTTGACCGAGCCGCCGTAGAGGATCCGCATCTTCGCCCCCTCGTCCTTGAACCTGGAGGTCAGGAATTCCCGGATAAAGCCATGAATTTGCTCGACATCCTTGGCCGTGGGGGTGAGGCCCGTGCCGATCGCCCAGACCGGCTCATAGGCCACGACCAGATTGGCGGCCGTGGAGCCATCCGGCAGCGAGCCGTCGAGCTGGCCACGGACGATATCCAGGGTCTGGCCAGCGTCGCGCTGGGCCTGCGTCTCGCCAATGCAGACGATCGCGACCGCCCCGGCTCGCCAGGCGGCTTCCGCCTTCTGCCTGACAAGGGCATCGCCCTCGCCATGGTCGGCGCGACGCTCGGAATGGCCAACGATGATGGCGCTTGCGCCTGCGTCAGTCAGCATTTCAGCCGCAATATCGCCGGTATGGGCGCCGGAGGCCTTGGGATGGCAGTCCTGGGCCCCGACGGCGACGGTCTTGCCACGCGCTTTCTCGGCAAAGCCCGCGATCAGGGTCGCCGGCGGGCAGACCAGCAGATCGGCCTTGCCTGATACCTCTGCCGCGCCATTGAGCATGGCGTCGAATTCGGCGGCCTGGGCTTTCAGGCCATTCATTTTCCAGTTGCCGGCGATCAGGGGGCGGATGGTCATGTCATTTTCCAGCAGAATGAGGTCTTGTCCATGCGCTAGCAGAGCTATCGCGGCAGTTCCAGATTCTTGTTTTGACGCGTTTTCTCGACGCGAACCGGGGGACCGCTTCGCTGGAAAACGCTTTCGGCCCCTTGACCGCAGCTTCGCGAAGCGGTCTGACCTGAGGTTGCGGGGCGAAAGCCACCACTTTATGATGGCATATCAATTTGGTGACGCGCTTTTGCGGAATCTGCATTAAGACGCGCTCCCGTTCCCCTCCTTATCAAACAAGTTGGACCAAATGCTTCGAGGAATGCGCAAGGCCTCATCAAACTGGGTCGGCAAGACCATCATGGCCGTCGTGATGGGCGTGTTGATCATCAGCTTCGGCATTTGGGGCATCGCCGACATCTTCCGGGGCTTCGGGCAGTCCACGCTGGCCAAGGTCGGCCACACCGAGATTTCGCTGAACGAGTTCCGCCAGATCTACACCGACCGCCTCCAGCAGATCGGCCGCCAGTTTGGCCGGCCCCTCACGCCGGACCAGGCGCGCGCGTTCGGCCTTGACCGCCAGGTGCTCCAGCAGACGATTGCCGAAGCTGCCCTCGACGAGAACGCGCGTCAGCTCGGGCTCGGCCAGTCCGACGAGCAGATCCGCCAGATCATCATGAACGACCCGAACTTCAAAGGCGTCGACGGTAAGTTCGATGCGAACCGCTTCCAGGGGCTGATCCGCAATTTCGGCTACACTGAGCAGCGCTACGTGGCCGAGCAGCGCAAGGTGGCGCTGCGCCGGCAGATCACCGGCACGATCGGCGCCGGCCTCGAACCGCCGAAGACCATGCTCGACGTGGCGACGCGCTTCCAGAACGAGCAGCGCTCGATCGAGTTCGTCAGGCTCGATACGGCGCAGGCCGGCACCATAGATCCCCCCTCGCCCGAGGCGCTCGCCGCCTATTTCGAGGATCACAAGGTCCAGTTCCGCGCACCCGAATTCCGCAAGATCGTCTTCGCCGTGATCTCGCCGGAGGACATCGCCAAGTGGAGCGACGTCTCCGACGACGACGCGAAGAAACTGTTCGATCAGCGCAAGAACCAACTCTCCACACCGGAGAAGCGCCAGATCAAGCAGATTGTGTTTCCGAACGCCGCCGAGGCGCAGGCCGCGCGCGAGCGTCTGGTCGGCGGGCTGTCCTTTGAAGATCTCGGCAAAGAGCGCGGTTTGACTGCCTCCGACGTCGATCTCGGGCTGGTGACGAAATCCTCGCTCGAACCCGCCGTCGGCAATGCCGCCTTCGCGCTTCCCGTTGGCGAAATCAGCCAGCCGATCCAGGGCCCGATTGGCGTTTCGATCGTCAAGGTCGACAAGATCGAGCCCGGCGCCGAGGCCGACTACGCCAAGTTTGCCGCCGACGTGAAGCGATCGATCGCGACCGAGCGCGCGCGCACCAAGGTCGGCGAGCTCCGTGACAAGATGGAGGACGAACGCGGTGCCGGCACCAGCGTCGCCGATGCCGCACAGAAGCTCGGGCTCACGGCCGTGACCATCGATGCCGTCGACCGCTCCGGCCGCGCGCCGAACGGGCAGACCGTTACCAACATTCCGCAGGGTCTCGACGTGGTGTCGCAGGCCTTCAACAGCGATGTCGGCGTCGACAACGACCCAATCTCGTTCAAGGGCGGCTATGTCTGGTACGACGTGCTCGCCATCACGCCGTCGCGCGACCGCAATCTCGATGAGGTCCGCGACCAGGTCGAGGCGCGCTGGCGCCAGGAGCAGATCGCCACCAAGCTGAAGGCGAAGGCGACCGAACTGGTGCAAAAGCTCGAACAGGGCGGCAAGCTCGCTGACGAGGCCGCTGCGATCAATGCCAAGGTCGAGACCGCCAGCGGCTTCAAGCGCGACGACTCCCCGGCCGGCGTGCCCGCCAACATCGTTGCGGCCGCCTTCCGCGCCGCCAAGGACGGTGTCGGCCAGGCGCCGGTGACCGGCGGCACCGAAGTCATCGTCTTCCGCGTCACCGACATCGTCGATCCCGCGGTCGACACCGCCTCCGACGCCGTCAAGAAGCTGAAGGAGAGCGTCGACAAGTCGCTGACCGACGAGCAGGTCGCCTCCTACGTCAACAAGCTTGAAACCGACATCGGGACCACCATTAATCAGGCCGCCTTCGCGCAAGTGACCGGCGCGAACCAGTGAGTTGAAAGCACGCGATGGACGACCTGAAATCGATCATTGGAAAAGTTGCGACCGGTGCCAGCCTGTCGCGTGAGGAAGCCGCATCCGCCTTCGATGCCGTGATGTCCGGCGAGGCCACCCCCTCGCAGATGGGCGGCCTCTTGATGGCGCTGCGTGTGCGCGGCGAGACGGTGGAGGAAATCACCGGCGCGGTCACGGCGATGCGCTCGAAGATGCTCACGGTCGATGCGCCCGCGGACGCCGTCGATATCGTCGGCACCGGCGGCGACGGCTCCGGCTCGGTCAATGTCTCGACCTGTGCCTCGTTCATCGTCTCCGGCACCGGTCTGCCCGTCGCCAAGCACGGCAACCGCGCGCTCTCGTCGCGCTCGGGCGCTGCAGACGTGCTGGCCTCGCTCGGCGTGAAGATCGATCTCAAGCCCGAGCAGGTCGGCCGCTGCGTGCGCGAATGCGGCATCGGCTTCATGTTCGCACCGGCCCATCATCCGGCCATGAAGAACGTCGGCCCGACCCGGGTCGAGCTCGCCACCCGCACGATCTTCAATCTGCTTGGGCCCCTGTCCAACCCGGCCGGCGTGAAGCGGCAGATGGTAGGCGTATTCTCCAGGCAATGGGTGCAGCCGCTGGCGCAGGTGCTGAAGAATCTCGGCTCCGAATCCGCCTGGGTGGTGCACGGCTCCGATGGCCTTGACGAGATCACCCTCACCGGCCCGACCTTCGTCTCGGCGCTCCACAATGGCGAGATCCGGAATTTCGAGGTAACGCCCGAGGACGTCGGCCTGCCGCGATGCGATCCCGGCGCACTCAAGGGCGGTGATGCCGACGCCAATGCGATGGCGCTGCAAAGCGTGCTCGACGGCAAGCCGAGCCCCTATCGCGACGTCGCGCTGATCAACGCCGCCGCGGCGCTCGTCGTCGCCGGCCGCGCCAAGGACCTGAGGGAAGGCGTCGCGATCGGCGCAAAATCGCTCGATAGCGGCGCTGCGAACGCGCGACTGAAACATCTGATCGCGGTCTCGAACAGCTGAGCCTGTCATGTCCGATATCCTGACCAAGATCGAGGCCTACAAGCGCGAGGAGATCGCGGCGGCCAAGCGCGCGCAGCCGCTCTCGGCGGTCGAGGCACAAGCCAGCGCGCAGGACGCGCCGCGCGGCTTCGTGCGCGCGATCAGGGCCAAGCACGCCAATGGCGATTATGCGCTGATCGCCGAGGTGAAGAAGGCCTCGCCCTCCAAGGGTCTGATCCGCCCCGATTTCGATCCGCCCCTGCTTGCCAAGGCCTATGAGGCGGGCGGCGCGGCCTGCCTGTCCGTGCTGACCGACACGCCCTCGTTCCAGGGCCATCTCGACTTCATGGTTGCGGCACGCGCGGCGACCTCGTTGCCTGTGCTGCGCAAGGATTTTCTGTTCGACACCTATCAGGTGGTCGAGGCGCGCGCGCACGGCGCCGACTGCATCCTCATCATCATGGCGGCGCTCGATGATGCGACCGCCAAGGATCTCGAAGACGCCGCGATCGCCTACGGCATGGATGTGCTGATCGAGATCCACGACCGTGCCGAGCTCGATCGGGCGCTGAAGCTGCGTTCACCGATGATCGGGGTCAATAACCGGAATCTGCGCACCTTCGAGACGACGCTGGCGACCAGCGAGATGCTGGCGCCTCTGATCCCGCGGGGGCGGCTGATGGTCGGCGAGAGCGGCATCTTCACGCCCGCAGACCTGTCGCGGCTCGAGCGCGTCGGCATGTCGACCTTCCTGGTCGGCGAGAGCCTGATGCGCCAGGCCGACGTCGCGGCTGCCACGCGTACGCTGCTCACGCGCGAGACCAAGGCCCGCGCCACGGACACGCGCTGACATGGTGCGCAAGCCATCCAAGGCGAAGCCCGCAAAGGCGAAGGCCAGCCCTGCCCTCACCCATATCGGCGCCTCCGGCGAGGCGCGGATGGTCGATGTCTCGGACAAGGCTGCCACCGAGCGGCTTGCCGTCGCCGAAGGCCGTGTCGTCATGGAGAAGGCAACGCTCGACCTGATCGTGTCAGGCAACGCCAAGAAGGGCGATGTGCTCGGCACCGCGCGCATCGCCGGAATCATGGCAGCGAAACGGACCTCGGAGCTGATCCCGCTCTGTCATCCGCTGGCGCTGTCGAAGGTCACGGTCGACATTGAGCCTGACGCGAAGCTGCCGGGCTGCGTGGTCCGTGCCAGCGTCAAGGTGACCGGCCCAACCGGCGTCGAGATGGAAGCCCTCACGGCCGTTACGGTGGCCTGCCTCACCATCTACGACATGATCAAGGCGGTCGAGCGCGGCGTGCGCATCGAGGGCATCCATCTCGTCGAAAAGCTGGGCGGCAAGTCGGGCCATTACCGCGCCTGATCGGTGGTTATTTCAGCGCCGTGCTGATCGATCCGAACTTGGTGTTGAGCTTGCTACCCAGGCCGTTCACGACGGTGATGATGGCCAGCGCGATACCGGCCGCAATCAGGCCATATTCGATCGCGGTCGCACCGGATTCGTCGATCCAGAAGTTCTTCAAAGTCTTTTTCATGATCGTGTTCTCCCTCGCATCGTTGCGGAGCTGAGTTCGCAATTCGCGTGCCAATGTGGCATCGAGGATCGTCAGCAGGTTAGATGGTTAAGCGTTGGTTGATTTCACCGCGATCGGCAAGAACTGACCCTCATCCCGACCATGGCCGGCAAAAGCTGCATGGTTCTCGTCATGCGCATCGATTGCATTTGCGCATTACGGTTCATGTCGCGTTAACCGCGCTTCCTAACGTCGCCTCCACATCGATCCCGTAAACCGACGGATGTCACGGGATCAAGAATTGACCCTGACGTGTGGACGGCGACGAACAACATGATGACAAAATACGGCAGCCGCCTCTTCGACCAGGCTTTCGTGCGCAGCGGACCGATCCGCTGGCTCGTGGTCGGCGGCACATTGCTGATCGCGGCAATCGCCGTCGGCGCGGTATTGATGGCGCAGAATTTCCGCGAGCGCGCGCTGCGCAACTCCAGCCGCGAGCTGGAAAACACCGTGCTGCTGCTCGCCCATCATTTCGATCAGCAACTGCAGGATTTCGCGGTCATTCAGAAGGATTTCGTCGACCACGTGCGCGTGAACGGAATCACGACCGCAGCGGACTTCCGCAAGCGCCTCTCCGGCGAGGACGTGCACCGGATGCTGCGCTCGAAGATCGAGGCGCTTCCGTACATGGGCGGCGTCAACATCATCGACGCCGACGGCAATGTGATCAATTCCTCGACGACATGGCCCGCTCCGAAGGTCAACGTCGCCGACCGCGCCTACTTCCGCACCTTCCGATACGATCCGCAGGCGCCCGACGTACTGATCGAACCGGTTCACAGCCGCATCTCCGGCGCTTGGACCATCCTGATCGTGCGCAGGATCATGGGACCGCACGGCGAATTCATGGGTGCCGTCGGGCGCGGCATCGAGCCGGCCAATTTCGAGAAGTTCTTCGAGACCGTCATGCTCGGCGAAGGCGCGACGATCTCGATGCTGCATCGGGACGGCACGCTGCTGGCCCGCTATCCCGATTCCAGCGACATGATGGGACGCAATTTCAGGAACGGGTCGTTCGAGCAGCAGAAGATCTTCACGCTCGACCACTTCGCCGGGCGTATCGTGAGCCCGATCGACGGCGAGGACCGGCTGGCCTCGGCGCGTGCTTTGCCCCATTTCCCGATTCTGATGATGGCGACGACAACGCGCGCGGCGGCGCTCGCCGACTGGCGCGAGCAAATCGGAATCCTGATTTCGGTCGCCGGCGCGTCCGTGCTTGCGATTGCGGGCGTGCTGACCGCGATCGTGCGCAAGCTCCTGGAGCAGCACCGCCTGTCCCGGGAGCGGTTGACGCTGGAGAAGCAGCGCCTCGATCGCGCCGTCAACAACATGACCCAGGGTCTGCTGCTGTTCGATGCCGAGCGGCGGCTCGTGATCTGCAACCAGCGCTACATCGAGATGTACGGCCTGTCGGCCGACATCGTCAGACCCGGCTACAGCTTCCGCGACATCATCGCGCACCGCAAGGCGACGGGCTCGTTCACGGGTGACGTGGACCAGTATGTCGCGCGCGTGCTGCGCGACATCCACGTGCGCAACTCCATGGTGGTCGACACCAGCGACGGCCGATCGATCCAGATCGTCAACGAGCCTCTCGACGATGGCGGCTGGGTCGCGACCCATGAGGACATCACCGAGCGGCGCCGCACCGAGGCGCGTATCACCCACCTCGCCCACTACGACGCGCTGACCGACCTGCCCAACCGCGCCAAGTTCCACGAACATTTGCGCGAGGAGCTAGCCAGCATGGCTCACGGTGAAGAGCTTGCCGTGCATTACATCGACATCGACGAGTTCAAGGGCGTCAATGACGCGCTCGGCCATCTCGTCGGCGACGAGCTGTTGAAGTCGGTGGCGGAGAGCCTGCGCCGCTGCGCCGGCCCGACCGATTTCGTCGCTCGTCTCGGCGGCGACGAATTCGCCATCGTGCAGAGCGCGGTGACCAGGCAGGACCAGGTCAGCGAGCTCGTTGCCCGGGTCTTCGCCGCGATCCGCGCACCGTTCGATTGCATGGGCCATCACCTCACCACCGATGCCAGCATCGGCATTGCACTGGCGCCCGGACACGGCAACGCGCTCGATCAGATTCTGAAGAACGCTGACATGGCGATGTACGCGGCCAAATCCGCCGGGCGCCGCACCTATCGCTTCTTCGAGCCCGAGATGGACGCCAAGGTACGCGAGCGGCGCCAGCTCGAAATCGACCTGCGCCACGCCATCGCCCAGGGCAGGCGCGACGGCGGCCTCGAGGTCTATTATCAACCCTGCCTCAGCCTGAAGGACGACCGGATCACCGGCTGCGAAGCGCTGGTGCGTTGGCGCCACCCCGAGCGCGGCATGGTCTCGCCGGCAGAATTCATCCCGATTGCCGAGGATACCGGGCTGATCAACGAGATCGGCGAATGGGTGCTGTCGACCGCCTGCCGCGACGCGGCCACCTGGCCCGACGACATTCGCCTTGCGGTCAACGTCTCGCCGGTTCAGTTCAAGAGCGGCACGCTGGCGCTGAAGATCATGGCGGCGCTCGCCGCCTCCAATCTGCCGGCGAGCCGGCTCGAGCTCGAAATCACCGAGGCCGTGTTGATCCGCGACGACGACACCGCGCTTGCGATCCTGCACCAGCTCCGTGCCATCGGCGTCCGCATTGCGCTCGACGATTTCGGCACCGGCTACTCCTCGCTGAGTTATCTGCATCGCTTCCCGTTCGACAAGATCAAGATCGACCGCTGCTTCGTCAACGACATCGCAGGTCCCGACGGCTCCGCCAGCATCGTGCAGGCCGTGGTCAATCTCGCCAGCGCCCGCCGCATGGCGACCACGGCCGAAGGCGTCGAGACCGAGGAACAGCAGCGGTTGCTGCGCACGCTCGGCTGTACCGAGATGCAGGGTTATCTGTTCAGCGCCGCAAAGCCGGCCGACAAGATGTTGGAGCTGTTCGCGCTCCATCGCAGCCGGCTCGCCCAGCGCGAAGGTCGGGAAGGCCGCCGCCGCGAGGCTGGCTAGTATCCCCACAGCGGACGCCGCAATCGCACCCGGCGCTTGGTCGCACGCAAAGCCGCGACAATACGGCCTTTGCCGCAATGAATCCGAGCTGAGACGACGTCCAAAACGAATTCGCCCGGCAGTGGCGATCCACTCCCGGGCGATGTCTGGATGTCCTGAAGTCGCAGCGGTTAGTTCGGCACTGTCGCTTTCGGAGCGGGCTTGGCGGCCGCCGCATTCACCGTGACGCCGTGCAGGAAGTCGTAGGCCGCATGCAGGGCCTTGTCGTCCTTCTCTTCCGGCGGGACGTAGGATTGCGATCCGGTCTGCTCGGTACCGTCGGCGGCCTGCAGATGACCGCGCATCTGCGATTCCGCGATGGTGTCGACGCGGCCTTTCAGCTCGGCCGGAACGTCCTGGAGGATCTCGATGTCGGGCGCGATACCCTGGGCCTGGATCGAGCGACCCGACGGCGTGTAGTAGCGCGCGGTGGTCAGCGCCAGCGCGCCGTTGCCGGCACCAAGCGGGATGATGGTCTGCACCGAGCCCTTGCCGAACGAGCGGGTGCCGATGATCGTCGCGCGCTTGTGGTCATGCAGCGCGCCGGCCACGATTTCCGACGCCGAAGCCGAGCCACCATTGACCAGCACCACAAGCGGCTTGCCCTTTGTGAGGTCGCCGCCATGCGCGGTGAAGCGCTGGGTCTCTTCCGGATTGCGGCCGCGGGTCGAGACGACCTCGCCGCGTTGCAGGAACGCGCTCGACACCGACACGGCCTGGTCGAGCAGACCACCCGGATTGTTGCGCAGATCCATCACATAGCCAACGAGCTTGTCTTGCGGGATGTCCTTGGAGATCGAGGCGATTGCCTTCTTCAGGCCGTCGGTGGTCTGCTCGTTGAACGAGGTGACGCGGATGTAGCCGACGTCGCCGTTCTCGACGTGGAAGCGGACCGGGCGGACATGGATGATCTCGCGCGTGATCGCGACATCCATCGGAGCATCGGCGCCCTTGCGGATGATGGTGAGCTTGGTCTTGGTGTCGACCGGGCCCTTCATCTTGTTGACGGCCTGCTCGAGCGTCATGCCCTGCACGTTCTCACCGTCAATCTTGCTGACGAGGTCGCCGGACATGATGCCGGCCTTGGACGCCGGCGTGTCGTCGATCGGCGAGACGACCTTGACCAGGCCCTCTTCCATCGTGACCTCGATGCCGAGGCCGCCGAACTCGCCGGAGGTGGTCTCCTGCATCTCGGTCCAGGCCTTGTCGTTCATGTAGCGCGAATGCGGATCGAGCGAGGTCACCATGCCCGTGATCGCACCTTCGATCAGCTTGGCATTGTCGGGCTTCTCGACATAGCTCGCCTTCACCCGCTCGAAAACTTCCCCGAACAGATTGAGCTGGGAGTACGCACCATCCGCGCCTGCCGCCGCCCGTGCCGCCCATAGTCCGCCCTGCGGACCTGATACGAGGAGGGTCAGGCATGCTCCGGTGAGCGCGCCCAGTGGGAAGAGCAGGGTTTTCCGCATGGAATGGGTGGCCTTTTCGCTTAGCGGTTCTTTTGAGGCTTGGCAGCCGCCATGCAAGTGGCGATCCAGCCCGGTTCTCACAATATCATTCTGGTTTCTTCAAGGCCGGCCTGCCACGCCGGCGGGTACGCGGCAAAAATCCCTTCGCCTGAACCTAAACATTTGGCAACGTTGGCAAGACCGCCCCCGCTCCCGGCGGGAATCAGTCGGCCGGACGGCGCCTCGCAGCTATGCGATTTTAGGATGGTTTTGGAGAGCCGGACGGGATAGGCGATTGAATAAGGCTTCAAATTCTCGGGAGGATAACAATGAACGAAGCACTCCGGCCGGAACGGAACGTCGAACTCGGCGCCAGCGACGAGCCGTTCCAGAACCTGCACGAATTCATCCGGAAGGCGCGTTCCAACCTCAACCAGAACGCCTGGGACTACATCGTCGGCGCCGCCGAGACCGAGACCACGATGCGCCGCAACCGCATGGCGCTCGACGAGATCGCGTTCCGCCCGCGTGTGCTGCGCGACGTCCGCCAGGTCAGCGGCTCGGTCGAGCAGTTCGGCCGCAAGATGCGGCTGCCTGTCGTGCTCGCCCCGGTCGGCGCGCTGGAGATCTTCGATCCCTTTGGCGCAGCCAGCGTCGCGCGCGCCGCCGGTACTTTTGGCGCATCGCACATGCTCAGCTCCGTCTCCGAGCCCGGCCTGGAAAAGACTGCCGAAGCCGCGCCCGATGCGCTGCGCATGTTCCAGCTCTACGTCCGTGGCGATGACGCATTCGTCGCCGAAATCGTCAGCCGTGCGCAAAAAGCCAATTATGCCGCTTTCTGCCTGACCGTCGACACCGCCCATTACAGCCGTCGTGAGCGCGACATCGCCAAACGCTACGTTCGCGAGAGCCGCCTGCGGGCCACCGGCGGCGATTACCAGAAGGGTCTGGAGTGGCGGACCGTGAAGATGATCAAGGACAAGTTCAAGATCCCGCTGATCATCAAGGGCATCGCAACTGCCGAGGACGCGCAGATCGCGGTCGATCACGGCGTCGAGTGGATCTATGTCTCCAACCATGGCGGCCGCCAGCTTGATCACGGCCGCGGTGCCATGCATGTGCTGCCGGAGATCGTCGACGCCGTGAAGGGCCGCGCCAAGATCATGGTCGATGGCGGCTTTTGCCGCGGCACCGATATCGTCAAGGCGATCGCGGCGGGCGCCGACCTCGTCGGCATCGGCCGGCTGCAATGCTGGGCGCTGGCGGCAGCCGGCGAGGCCGGCGTGACGCGGATGCTGGAACTGCTGGAGGACGAGGTGCTGCGCTGCCTCGG
Organism: Bradyrhizobium sp. CCBAU 11434; assembly: GCF_028128895.1. NCBI lineage: Bacteria > Pseudomonadati > Pseudomonadota > Alphaproteobacteria > Hyphomicrobiales > Nitrobacteraceae > Bradyrhizobium > Bradyrhizobium sp. CCBAU 11434. The sequence continues at coordinate 33,952 of NZ_LBJX01000093.1, read as the reverse complement.
TCTGTTAGGTGCCACCTCCTTCGCCGAGGTCAACAAATCCTGCCTGCACCCGGCCACCGCAACCAACGCGCCGAGCGTGTTCAGCGCGTTCCCGCTGTTCGACCACGAACCCTATCGATACTGACCCGAAAGGCTGCAATGACCTCGCTCTGTCCCGGCAGCGCGGATGCGCTTCTGTTCGATCTCGGGCGCGTCGTGCTCGACATCGATTTCTCCAAGGCGATCGCCTGCTGGGCGGGACATGCCGGCTGCAAGCCCGAAGCCATCGTCGGGCGCTATGTGCGCGACGAGGCCTACCGCCTGCACGAGGTCGGCAGGATCAGCGACGAGGACTATTTCGCCTCGCTGCGCTCATCGCTCGGAATCTCCATTTCGGATGCCCAGTTCCTCGAGGGGTGGAACGCGATTTTCGCCGGCGAGATGCCCGGTATCGCGGACCTGCTCCCGCGCGCGGCAAAGCAGATGCCGGTCTACGCCTTCTCCAACACCAACCGGCCACACGTGGACTATTTCTCGAAGGAATATGCCGACGTGCTCCGCCATTTCCGCGAGCTGTACCTTTCGTCCAGCATCGGCCTGCGCAAACCGGATGCGGAAGCGTTCGACCATGTCGTCGCCGCGATGGGCGTGCCGGCCAGCCGGATCGTGTTCTTCGATGACCTTGCCGAGAACATCGAAGGCGCGCGCGCCCGCGGCCTGACCGCGGTCCATGTGACCTCACCCCACGACGTCGGCCTTGCGCTGAAGGCGCTGGGGATCTGATCCGGCGGCAAATTCCGGAACAATTTCGACCGGAAGCGAGGAACCAAAGCCCTTTGTGCAATTTTGTACAGAGTTCCGGGAACGAATGCCCGCTTCCGGACTCATGAGTCCGTTGGGAATTCTACGGACGGAAATATCATCGTGTTGGGCAAAACCTACCTCACCAAGCAGGCCTCCCTGCTGGTCAAATTCGCCAAGACTACCTCGGATTCCGAGCTTTCCGCCAAGCTGATGAGCAAGGCGGCCGACTTGAAGGCCCAAGCCGATCCTATGCCCGACAAGGATCAAGGCCCCAAGGCTCCCGACGTCGCTGAAGACGGAAACGCGGCAAGGGCAAATCCCATTACGCGGTCGTAACGCTGCGCGCAGGCTGCCTGTCCTCGTGTCGGTCTGCCGCGCCTTCCGGATCACGTCGCGGACACCAGCCCGGCCCGAAGCGTAAGCTTCGCGGCAATATACCCCCTTTTGCCTCGGCCTCTCCGCTCGGCTAAAACCTCGCCGACCGAGTCCTTCGATCTTGTTGCGGGAGTACGCCGTGGCCCTGATGCCGGTTTCCGATGCGCTTGCCGCCGTGCTCGCCGGTGCAGAGCCTTTGGCAGAGGAAATGATCGCACTGGATCAGGCGTTCCATCGCGTGCTCGCGCGCGACGTTGCCGCGCGGCGGACGCAGCCGCCCGAGGCCATGTCGGCGATGGATGGCTATGCCGTCCGCGCGGCCGATGCGGCGAAGGTTGATGCACAGCTCACGGTCATCGGCGAGGTCGCAGCCGGCCGCCCGTTTGCTGGAACAGTCGGCGCTGGCGATGCCGTACGGATCTTCACCGGCGGCGTCGTTCCCGCCGGCGCGGATGCGGTCGTGATCCAGGAGGACACCATCGCGGACGGCAAGCGCATCACGATCAAGGAAGCCGCCGTCACCGGGCGGCACATCCGCCCCGCCGGGATCGACTTCCGCGAGGGTGAGGTGCTCCTGCACAAGGGTACGCGCCTGACCGAGCGCGACCTTGCGCTCGCCGCCGGCATGAACCACCCGCAGCTTGCCGTCCGCCGCCGTCCGAAGGTCGCGATTCTCGCGACCGGCGACGAGCTGGTGATGCCGGGCTCGACGCCCGGCCACGGCCAGATCGTCTATTCCAACGGCTACGCCCTGCACGCCCTCGCCCGCAGCGAGGGGGCCGACACCATCGATCTCGGCGTTGCCGCCGACACGCTTGCCGCCACCACATCGGGCATCCGCCGCGCGCGCGAATCCGGTGCCGACATCCTGATCACGACCGGCGGAGCGTCTGTCGGCGACCACGATCTGGTGCAGCAGGCGCTGACGAACGAAGGTATCTCGATGGCGTTCTGGAAGATCGCGATGCGGCCGGGCAAGCCGATGATGAACGGGCAGCTCGGGCCGATGCGCGTGATCGGCCTGCCCGGCAATCCCGTGTCATCCTATGTCTGCGGCTTCCTGTTCCTGGTGCCGCTGATTCGCGCGATGTCGGGCCGTTCAGTGATTCATCATCGCCGCGAACGCGCCGTGCTCGGCCGCGACGTCAGCGCCAATGACCAGCGCGAGGATTATTTGCGTGCGCGTCTGGAGACGCGGGATGACGGCACGCTCGTCGCTCTTCCCGTCAATCACCAGGATTCCTCACTGCTTGCGAATCTCGCTGCGGCACAGGCACTTCTCGTGCGCGCCCCGTTCGCGCCGAAGGCCGAAGCCGGCACGCCTTGCGAGGTGTTGCGACTGCCCGCGTGAGCGCGTCGTTCGCAACCGTTCCGCGAGCTTTGCCGCGTTCACGGTAAATTAAGCAGTTGCGGAACATGTATCGAACATATAGTGTCCGTTCATGATTTGTTTCGAGCGTGTGGCGGCTTATTGCTGAATTCAGCGTCTCGGAATCGAACGACATCGTCAGGGGGATTTTGGTCGAGATGTTAACGCGCAAACAATACGAGCTCCTGCGGTTCATCAGCGAGCGATTGAAGGAGAGCGGCGTGCCGCCCTCCTTCGACGAGATGAAGGATGCGCTCGATCTGCGCTCGAAGTCGGGCATCCATCGCCTGATCACCGCGCTCGAGGAGCGCGGCTTCATCCGCCGCCTGCCCAACCGCGCCCGCGCAATCGAGGTGATCAAGCTGCCTGAGCTCCAGGCGGCCGCCGGAAGCCGCCGCGGCTTCACGCCGAGCGTCATCGAGGGCAATCTCGGCAAGGTGCGCACGACCTCGAGCCCGCCCGCCGACGAGGGCGAGCGTCCTGTCGCGGTTCCTGTAATGGGCCGGATCGCGGCCGGTACGCCGATAGAGGCCTTGCAGACGCGCAGCCACACCATCAGTGTCCCGCCCGACATGCTCGGCGCGGGCGAGCACTACGCGCTCGAAGTGCGCGGTGATTCCATGGTCGACGCCGGCATTCTCGATGGCGACATGGCGCTGATCCAGCGCAACGAGAGCTGCGACACCGGCGATATCGTGGTGGCCCTGATCGACGACGAGGAAGCGACGCTCAAGCGCTTCCGCCGCCGTGGCGCTTCAATCGCGCTCGAGCCGGCAAACGCCGCTTACGAGGTCCGGATCCTGCCGCCCAACCGGGTCAAGATCCAGGGCAAGCTGATCGGGCTGTACCGGAAATACTGAACTCGTCCCGCGCTCGCACCTGGCGAGCACGCCCTTAAGATTGGAGCGGACGATTGTCCGCTCCGGCTGGATAGTCCTTCAGGTTCTGCACAGATTATCCGGCCCCCTCTTCGGCGCTACATCCCCGGCACGCCACAACGAAGACCGAGGAGACCGCCATGCGCAAAATCATTCTGAGCACCGTCGCGATGGCGCTGATCGCGGCATCAGGGTCGCAGGCCATCGCTGCGCAGCCGCAGCATCGCGTTCGCAAGGCGCCACAGGCCACGACGAGTGAGCAATTCCGCAATGCCCGCAACGCCGTCAAGCAGCAGGCGCAGTCGGCCTGGCCGTATTCGGGCTGGTCGGCACCATCAGGACGCTGAGAGCGAAGTCTCCCGAATGCACAGGAGCAGGCTTTGTTCCTCATCGGCGCGGGAAAGATATTGTGATTGCAAGCCGCGGATCTGAGCCGCAGATTTGCCCCCAACATCGCATATGATTGCAAGCTTCCACTCTGATAGAGGCCTGCGCCTCAGAAGAGGCGCGGTGCTCTATCGCTGATGAGGAGCACCCGATGTGTGACTATAGCCTGCATGCCGTCGCGACGCGTCCCGCAGAAGTCGGCGAGACGATTGTCACGACAACCTTCCGCGGCACCTCGACGCGCGGCTTCGCCTCCGAAGCCGACATGTCGGTCGCGGTCTGCCTGCTGCCGGGAACGGAGCTCGCCTTCGCCGACAACGTCCGTTACGACAACAGGTGGATCTGGACGCGCACCATCAATTCGCGCGTCGGCAAGTTCGGCAAGGTCGATCCGCACATTCCCGATCGTCATCACGACGCGATCGAATTTCCCGATGGCAAATATGTGCTGGTGACCCAACTCGTCGAAGGCCAGCGCGCAACCGTGCTGCAGCTGCCGGTGACCCAGCCGTTCGGTGAGCGCGAGCATAAGCCGCAAGTGATTTCCGATATCAGTCCGACGCCTCCGCGCCTGCCGATCGGTTGAACCATCGGTTCTAATCCTCGGCCTGAAGGTCGGCCTCCGACGGTGTTGCGTCCTTGAAGCGCGGAGCTGCCGACCGCGGCACGAGGGTCAGTTCGAAATCGCCATCGCCGGCCGCCGCCGGCGACCAGGGGCGGTTTGCGCCCCTCGCCCTCACCGACTGAATCGCAAAACCGTCGCCGCGGGGTGTCAGCGCCAGCGCACCCTGGCTCACCAGACGCGGCCGGTCGACCACCATCGCGGTACAATCCGGCGGCGCGGGCCTTGCGGTCACCACCAGTGCCGCGCGGCTGCAATCATCGGCCAGCGCGTCGATGCGCAGCGCCAGGGCGATCATGCGGCCGTCAGCAAGCGGCGTCACGCAGCCGGCGTCGTCACACGACACGCCGTCACCGAGCGAGCCACTCGCCGCATCGCGCGGATCAGCGTCAGCCGCGAGCCACTCCTTCAGCAGGAAATTGTCCTTCTTCGTCCTGATCAGATGCAGCTGCCCGTCCCTGCCTCGCACCGCGACGTTCTGACCGTCACCGGCGATGAGAATGTCGGGTTGCCTGATGGAAAGACCCCAGATGGTCGCCGCCACCAGCACGAATGCTCCCGACCATCGCAGCGGCGTGCGCAGCAGACCCATCAGGACCAGGCCCAAGCTCGCAACGATCAGCGGCGCCGTGCCGAAGGCCGCGACGTGGCCGACCGCGCCCGGTAACGCAGCGACCCAGCGCGTGACCAAAATCATCCAGTCGATGCCGATCCCCATCAACCACCAGAACACTCCGTCCAGCCCGAAGGGAGCCGCGAGCAATCCCAATAGCCCTGCCGGCATCACCAGCGCCGAGACCACCGGCATCGCGCCGAGATTGGCAAGCACGCCGTAAGGCGTAACACGGTGGAAATGGAAGGCGGCGTAAGGCGTCGTCGCAAGCCCCGCGATCATCGAGGCCATGAACAACATCGCGATCTCGCGGCCGCCCCACAGCGCGATGCGCGCGGTCGCCGAATGATCGGGCGAGGCAAACAGGCTCGGCATGCCGACCTGCACCAGCGCGACGAGCCCGAGCGTTGCGGCGAACGACATTTGAAAGCTTGGATGCACCAGCGCTTCCGGCGCGACTGCGAGCACGATCAGCGCCGCCACGGCCAGGGTGCGGAACGTGATCGCGCGGCGATCGACGATGACAGCAATCAGCACCACCGCGGTCATGAAGAACGATCTTTGTGTCGCGACTTCGGCGCCCGAGAGCAGCAGATAGAACGCCGACGCAGCCAGCGCAGCGGCGGCCGACCATTTCTTGATGGGAAACCCCACGGTCAGTCCCGGGACGAGCGCGAGCAGCGCGCGGACCGCGAAGAAGACGACACCCGCGACGACGGCCATGTGATAGCCTGAAATCGAGAGGACGTGACCGAGCCCCGAGATGAACATCGCGTCATTGACGGGCGTGGTGATCGCATCGCGGCGGCCGGTGAGCAGCGCGGTCGCGATGGCGCGGTTGTCGCCGTCGAGCGTGGCGCGGATGCGCGCGTCGATCGCATCGCGCAGGCCTTGCATGACCGCGGCGTAGCGTAGCTGCAATCCGCCCGGCACGGGCGGCGTCACAGTCGTGATTGCTCCCATCGCAAAGCCGGACGCACCGATGCCCTGGAAGAACATGTCGCGCGAGAAATCGTAGCTGCCCGGCCGCAATGGCGACAGCGGTGGCATCAGCCGCGCTTTCAGCTGCACGAAGCTGCCGACGTCGGGGGCGGTTCCCTTGCGCACGGAGAGGCGGACGCGCTCCAGCTTCACGTCGCTGCGCTGCGCCTCCATCGCCGTGACGCGCAGCACGAAGCGGTCAGTGCGTTCGCGGATGTCGCGGGTCTCGACGAAGCCCGACAGCGACACGGAATAAAGCGGCTTTGCGAGCACAGTGTGGGCGATGCGCGCCGTCTTCCACGTCGCCGCCGCAAAACCGGCCGCGACCGCCGCGATCATGATCGCGGGCGCAAACCACCGGCTCCTCCGCAACAGGGCCGCGCCGAGCGTGAGCGCGGCCGCCGTCGCAACCGTGACCCACAGCACCGGCTCGTGATCGGCGGTAAAATAGAGCGCGATGCCGCAGCCGAAGGCGATGGGCACCCAGGGAAACAGCCGCCCCGCACCAGCCTCGGCCTTGGCCCATTCGCGCAGCGTCCCGACAACCCCGGGCCAGACGCCCGACCCTGCCGGCACAAAGCCTCCGGCCGACGCGGCCCGGCCTGTCGGCCAAGTCCCGGCAATGCCTTGCGACAGACGCTGCGGCCGGCCCGGCTCCGCCATTCCCTTGACAACCCCTGCGATACGCGACGGGTGCAGAGGCTACCGGAACGTGCAGGTCGCCGAATAGCGGTACGGATCAGGAACGAAGGGGCCGCGCCCCTACTTTTCCTCTTCCATTGTCACCGCGACGTCCGCCTTGGCCGACAGGCGGACCTTGTTGCCTTCGACACCGGCGACAAGGCCCTTGTCGATGAAATGGTGGTGCCCCTTGTGACTGCCCTCACCACTATCCTTCTTGGTCAGCTTGATGCGGTTGCCCTCGACCTTGTCGACCGTTCCGATATGGACGCCGTCTGCGCCGATGACTTCCATATGCTCTGCGATGTTCTGCATGGTGGGATCCTCGTTGGACCCACCCAACGCAGAGGGAGCGCGTTCGTTGCTCTCCCCGGAATGACGATACCGTGTGACGGCGCGCCTGTCAGATCAGCGGCGCCTTGGCCGAGGCGTGGTGATTGACGATCTTCCAGTCACCGTCCTGGCGGATGATGACCCAACTCATCTTGACGACGAGATCCGGGCGCTCACCTGCGAAGTTGAACGTGATGGTCGCGCCCATATTGATCAGATCGGGACCGACCTGCGCCGCCTGCACCTCGGAAAATGCCGCGCCCGGCTTGCGCCAGCGCGGCAGGCCGTTGAAATAATCGGTGACGCCATCCCTGCCCCGATAGAGCCTTGGGTTGGAGCCGAAGAAGAATGCGTTCTTCGAATACAGCGCCGACAGCGCAGCCGCATCGAGCGTCGCGAACCCGGCGCACCATTTCGCGATGATGGCGGAAACGATGGCGTCGGCCTCGCTGCTCATGTGCCCGTCAGCCCTTTGCGTCAGCCTTTGGCCACTTCTTTCGCGAAGGTATCGCGCAGGCCGATGGTGCGCGAGAACACCGGCTTGCCGGGCGTCGAGTCCTTGTCGCGCACGAAATAGCCCTGGCGCTCGAACTGCATCGGCTCGGTCGAATTGCTCGCGGCAACCGAGGCTTCGATCCGCGCGTCGGACAGGATCTCCAGCGAGTTCGGATTGAGATCGGCCGCGAAGTTCGAGGCGTCCGGGCTCGGATTGGCGAACAGCTGGTTGTAGATGCGGATCTCCGCGGGCACAGAATTGGCCGCCGGCAGCCAGTGCATGGTCGCCTTGACCTTGCGGCCGTCAGGCGCGTTGCCGCCCTTGGTCGCGGGATCGTAAGTGCAGCGCAGCTCCACCACTTCGCCCTTGTCGTTCTTGATCACGCCGGTGCACTTGACGAAATAAGCGTAGCGCAGCCGCACCTCATTGCCGGGCGACAGGCGGAAAAACTTCTTCGGCGGGCTCTCCATGAAGTCGTCCTGCTCGATATAGAGCTCACGGCCGAACGTGATTTTTCGCGTGCCTGCCGAGGGATCATCCGGATGGTTGATCGCCTCGAGCTCCTCGGTCTGCCCTTCCGGATAGTTCTCGATCACGACCTTGAGCGGCTTCAACACCGCCATGCGCCGCTGCGACGTGCGGTTCAGCTCCTCACGGATGCAGAACTCGAGCATGCCGACATCGACCACGCTGTTGGCCTTGGCCACGCCGATGCGCTTGATGAATTCGCGCAAGGCCGCCGGCGGCACGCCGCGGCGGCGCATCCCCGCCATGGTCGGCATGCGCGGATCGTCCCAGCCGGCGACATGGCCGTCGCGGACGAGCTGGGTCAGGACACGCTTGGACAGCAGCGTGTAGGTCAGATTGAGCCGCGCCATTTCGTACTGGTGCGGCGTGGACGGCACCGGCAACTTCTCGATGAACCAATCGTAGAGCGGCCGGTGGTCCTCGAACTCCAGCGTGCAGATCGAGTGCGTGATGCCTTCGATCGCGTCCGACTGGCCGTGGGCGTAGTCGTAGCTCGGATAGATACTCCACTTCGTCCCAGTCCGCGGATGATGCGCATGCAGGATGCGATAGAGCACGGGGTCGCGCAGATTGATGTTGCCCGAGGACATGTCGATCTTCGCCCGCAGCACGCGCGCGCCGTTCGGGAATTCGCCGGCCTTCATGCGGCGGAACAGGTCGAGATTCTCGTCCACCGAGCGGTCGCGGAACGGCGAGTTCTTGCCGGGTTCGGTCAGCGTGCCGCGCGCGAGGCGAATCTCCTCCTGGGACTGGTCGTCGACATAAGCGAGCCCGTCGCGGATCAGCTTCTCCGCCCATTCGTACAGGCGGTCGAAATAATCAGAGGCATAGAACAGGTTCTTGCCCCAATCGTAGCCGAGCCAGTGCACGTCGGCCTGGATGGAATCGATATATTCCTGCTCTTCCTTGACCGGATTGGTGTCGTCGAAGCGCAGATGGCAGCGGCCCGGAAATTCCTGGGCGATGCCGAAATTCAGCGCGATCGACTTGGCGTGGCCGATATGCAGGTAACCGTTCGGCTCCGGCGGGAACCGGGTCACGATCTCCTTGTACTTGGCCTGATCGAGGTCGGCCTGGATGATGTCACGAATGAAATCGCGCCCAACCTCAGTCGCCACCGGTTCTGTCATTACGAAAATCCTGTAGGGAAATCAGCGGTCCTTCTGCCAAATTCGCTTGGCTGAGCCAAGGCCTTAAGGCGTCCGCTGTCGGGCTTTAGTTATGCTCTGGTCCTGTTATATACCACCGCCTCCAATGCATAGGCCCTGCCAAGAATGACCGATTCCGTCGTTACCCGCTTTGCTCCCTCCCCGACCGGCTTCCTCCATATCGGAGGCGCCCGCACGGCGCTGTTCAACTGGCTCTTTGCGAAGAAGCACGGCGGCAAGATGCTGCTCCGGATCGAGGACACCGACCGGGAGCGCTCCACTGAGGCTGCGATCGGCGCGATCCTGGACGGGCTGAAATGGCTGGAGCTCGGCTGGGATGGCGACGTGATCTACCAGTTCAGCCGCGCGGCCCGCCACCGCGAGATCGCCGAGCAGTTGCTCACCGACGGCAAGGCCTATCGCTGCTACGCCACCGCCGAGGAGCTCGCCGCCATGCGCGAGAAGGCGCGCGCGGAAGGACGCACCCGCCTCTATGACGGCATGTGGCGCGACCGCGATCCGGCCACCGCGCCTGCTGACGTCAAGCCGACCATCCGCCTGCGCGCGCCGCAGACCGGCGAGACCGTGATCGAGGACCAGGTCCAGGGTCGTGTGGTCTGGCAGAACGAGAACCTCGACGACCTCGTCCTGCTGCGCGGCGATGGCAACCCGACCTACATGCTCGCCGTGGTCGTGGATGACCACGACATGGGCGTCACCCATGTCATCCGCGGCGACGACCACCTCATCAACGCCGCCCGCCAGAAGCAGATCTACGATGCGATGGGCTGGGCGCTCCCGAACATGTCCCACATCCCGCTGATCCACGGACCGGATGGCTCAAAACTCTCCAAGCGCCACGGCGCGCTCGGCGTCGATGCCTACCGCGCCATGGGATACCTCCCGGCCGCGCTCCGGAATTACCTCGTCCGGCTCGGCTGGAGCCATGGCGATCAGGAGATCTTCTCGACCGAGGAGATGATCGCGGCGTTCGACCTCGCCAATGTCGGCCGCGCCGCCGCCCGCTTCGACTTCGCCAAGTTGGAGAACCTCAACGGCCATTACATCCGCCACGCCGACGATCAATCGCTCGTGAGGATGTTCGAGGACGTGCTCGACCACGTCGTGCCCGCGCGCGACGAGATTAAGGCCAAATTAAACGACGCCACGCGCGCCCAGCTGCTCAAGGCCATGCCATCCCTGAAGGAGCGCGCCAAGACGCTGATCGAGCTGATCGACGGCGCCTCTTTCATCTTCGCCGACCGGCCGTTGCAGCTCGACCCGAAGGCGGCAGCCCTGCTGACGCCCGAGAACCGCAAGCTGATCGGCCAGCTTCATTCCGCGCTGGAGAAAGTCGAGACCTGGAGCGGCGCTGTCACCGAAGCTGCGCTGCGCGCCTTCGCCGAGGAAAATAGTCTCAAGCTCGGCGCGGTCGCCCAGCCGCTGCGAGCAGCATTGACCGGCCGCACCACGTCGCCTGGAATATTTGAGGTTTTGGACGTGCTGGGACGCCAGGAAAGCCTGGACCGGCTTAAGGACCAATCTACGACGTAAGTAGGCCATGGCTGCCATGATCTTGCAGCGCACACAGCAATAATATACCCATCTCCCCGTACATTCTGGAACATCCGGCCTGCCCCATCTTCTCCTTGGGGGCCTCCGGCTCCGGCCCGTTTCACCACACATCGGGGACCTCTGATGGACGCCAAAGAAAGCCCAAAGACCGCCACGCTGACGGTCGGAAACAAGAATTACGATCTTCCGATTCACAGCGGCAGCGTCGGACCTGATGTCATCGATATCGGCAAGCTGTACGGCCAGTCCGGCCTATTCACCTACGATCCCGGCTTCACCTCGACCGCGAGCTGCCAGTCCAAGATCACCTATATCGACGGTGATGCGGGCGTGCTGGAATACCGCGGCTATCCGATCGAGCAGCTCGCCGAGAACGGCGATTTCCTCGAGACCTGTTACCTGCTGCTCTACGGAAACCTGCCGACCGCCGCGCAGAAGAAGGATTTCGACGATCGCGTGATCCATCACACGATGGTGCACGAGCAGATGGCCCGCTTCTTCCAGGGCTTCCGCCGCGACGCCCATCCGATGGCAGTCATGGTGGCCTCGGTCGGCGCGCTCGCCGCGTTCTACCACGACTCGACCGACATCAACGATCCCAAGCAGCGCATGATCGCTTCCATGCGCATGATCGCGAAGATCCCGACGCTGGCGGCGATGGCCTACAAGTACACCATCGGCCAGCCCTTCATGTATCCGAAGAACTCGCTGAAGTTCGCCGAGAATTTCCTGCACATGTGCTTCGCGGTGCCGTGCGAGGAGTACAAGATCAACCCGGTGCTCGCTGACGCGCTCGACAAGATCTTCATCCTGCACGCCGACCACGAGCAGAACGCCTCGACTTCGACGGTGCGTATCGCCGGCTCTTCCGGCGCCAACCCGTTCGCCTGCATTGCCGCCGGCATCGCCTGCCTCTGGGGTCCGGCGCATGGCGGCGCCAATGAAGCCGCGCTTGCGATGCTCGCCGAGATTGGCAGCGTCGACAAGATCCCCGAGTTCATCGCCAAGGTGAAGGACAAGAACTCCGAGGTCCGTCTGATGGGCTTCGGTCACCGCGTCTACAAGAACTACGATCCGCGCGCCAAGATCATGCAGAAGATGTGTCACGCCGTGCTCAAGGAGACCGGCCATGGCGACGATCCGATGCTGAAGGTGGCGCTCGAGCTCGAGAAGATTGCGCTGAGCGATCAGTACTTCATCGACCGCAAGCTGTACCCGAACGTCGACTTCTATTCGGGCATCACGCTGAAGGCGATGGGCTTCCCGGTCTCCATGTTCACCGTGCTGTTCGCCGTCGCCCGCACCGTCGGCTGGATCAGCCAGTGGAGCGAGATGATCGAGGATCCGCAGCAGAAGATCGGCCGTCCGCGCCAGCTCTACACCGGCGTCACCCGCCGCGACTACGTCGCGATCAAGGATCGCAAGTAAGTCTTCGTCGATACGGCTTTCGAAGCGGCGCCATCTCGCGATGGCGCCGTTTTTGTTTGTGCTCACCCTACGTGTTGCCCCGCACAACAACAAGTCGACGCATCGCGCCGACGAGCGCTTGACAGTTGAAACGCTCCGTAGGCAAATTCTTACTCTAAGTAAGAATGACGACAGGGATGGAAATGCCGGAGCAGCCGAGAAGTCGGCGGCAGACGCGCGCCGCCATTTTGACTCATTTGCTCCAGTCCGGCGGCTCGTTCCGGCCGCCGCTGGCGAGAGCCGTGCGGCTGTCCGAAGCAAGCCTGTCGCGCATCCTGTTCGACCTCAAGGCTGAAGGCCTGATCGAGGAAGTCAGGCGCCCTGCTCCTTACGTCGGCGGCCCGACCGGTCTCGTCTCGCTCGATCGCACGGTGGCGCTGGCTGCACTCGAGCTCACCGGAGAATGGCTCAGCGTCGGCGTTGGCAATTTGTCGGGCGAGCTGCATTACATCGAGCGTGTGCCGCTGCCGCGAAAGCCGACCGTCGAAACCATGGGCCGGGTGTTCCGCGAAGCCCTGCACCTGCTGCGCGACTGGACGCGCCGCCGCCGCATCAGGCTCGCACAGGTCGGCGTGACCGTTCCGGGCCTCGGCCGCCTCAGCGAGTTCGGCAACCCCATCATTCCCTGTGACATCGAACAGATCGGCGACATGCTCGCCGAGCTGTTTGCGGGCGTGCCGGTGACTTTCACTAATTCGGTGGTCGCGCACGCCGCCTTTCATCGCTGCCGCAACGAAAACTATCCGTTCGCCGACGCGCATCTGTTCGTCTTCGTCGGCCAGGGTGTCGCGGGCGCCTGGATCGGTGATCCCAGTGAGGACGACGCACTCGAGCCGGTCGAGCTCGGCCACATGGTTTTTGGAACCGACGGCCCGCGTTGTCGCTGCGGACATCATGGCTGCGTCGAAGCCTACACGTCGTTGCCGGCGCTGGCCGAACTGCTGCGCATGACCGAAGCAGAATTGCTCCAGCTTGGCTCTGACTGGGTGACAACGGTCCCCCTCACGACGCGGCTGCGGCAGGAATTGCGCCAGCGGCTGTTCCGGCTCGGTCTCGCCATCGGCAACACCTTGAACGTCAAACCATGCCGCGGCGTTGTCGTCAGCGGCTGGCCATCGCTTCTTGCGGAAGACGATCGAAAAGCCGTGAGCGACGGCATCGATTCCAGCCTGCTCGGCGGCCGGAAGCTGGCGCAGGTGTCGCTCGCCTTTGTGCCGCCTTCGACCGGCAACGATCCGCAGGCCGCCCTCGCCTTCGCCGCGTTCTGCCTGGCGAGATCCGGCGGCATGGCCGCCGCATCGACGGAGGCCGCCTGAGATGACCTAAGCCGCGTGCGGCTCGCGCACGCCAACAACCGCGCCAAAACGGCGCAAAAACTTCACACCCGGGAGGAACTAGCCATGCCGATCACAACAACAAGGCGCCGTCTGCTCGCTGGATCTGCTGCCGCACTCGCGCTGCCTGCCTTTGCCCGCGCACAGGGCGCAGTCAAGCCGCGCCTCACCGCAATCTCGCAATGGTCCGCCGGCAGCGATGGAGCCGCCATCACCGCACTCGGCAAGAAATTCGAGGAGAAAGGCGGCGTCTGGCAGCACTCACCCGTCCCCGGCTTCACCACGGACATGATGAACAAGCTGCGTGCGCAGATCATCGCCGGCGATCCGCCGGCCTGTTCGCAGCTCAAGGGCCCCGAGATTGCCGCCTGGTCGAAGATTGCTCCGACCGTTGATCTCGACGCCGTGGTCGCGGCGGCCGGCTACGAGAAGGTCGTTGCGCCGGATCTTGCAAAATTGCACAAGCCGGCCGGAAAGTGGATCGCGCTGCCGTTGCAGATCTACAGCACAAATATGCTGTTTCTCTCCAAGCGCGGGATGGACAAGGCCAAGGCTGACAAGGTCCCCGTCACCTGGGCTGACTTCAACGACCTTGCCGAGAAAATGAAGTCGGCCGGAATGGCCTACCCCATCGCCAATGGCGGCACCCGCGCCGACGACGGGCAGAAATTCGAGGCCTCCCTGGCCGGCATCAGCCCGACGGCATACCGCGCCGCCTGCATGAATCTCGACAAGAAGGCGCTGGAGGGCCCCGAGATGAAGGCAGCCTTCGCGCAGACGCGCAAGATCTCCGACTGGTGTGACCCCAATGTCGGCGTCCAACCCTATGCCACCAATTTGAAGCGCTTCGTCGACGGCGACATGGGCATGCTGATCATGGGCGGCTGGGCGCAGGGCGTCTTGAAAAACGCCGGCTTCAAGTTTGACGACTACGTCATCACCCCCGGCCCCAGTGACAACGGCAAGCCTGTCTTCCTGTTGAATGCCGATGCCTTCATCTTCTGGCAGCGCAAGGAGGCCGATCTCCAGGCCGGCCAGATGTTGATGGCGCAGCTCGTGATGGATCCGGCGATCCAGACCATGTATTCGCAGATCACGGGATCGATCCCCGTGCGCACCGATGTCGATTTGACCGGCGCAGGCTGGTCGGACGGTCAACGGACAACCGCGGCCGCACTGAAGAATGCCATGGGCAACAATCAGGCCGTCCTCAGCCTCGCCCACAACATGGCCCAGGAAAACGGCCTGACCGCCGCGATAATCGACGTCATCACCGAATATGTGAAGAACAAGACGATCAAGCCGGACGAGGCCGTCAGCCGCCTCGCCGAGGCCGTCGAGGGCGCACGTTGACCGAAATCGCCTCGACAGCAACACGGCCGGGCCGGTCGGCGACCTCCGAGATGGTGCGCCGGCTGCCCGAATTTCTGATGATCTGGGTGCCGCTGCTGTTATCAGCAGCGCACCTCATCTCGTTTTCGATCTGGACCATCTGGATTTCGTTCACGCCCTCCACCCTTATTCCCGTGACGGGCTGGGTCGGTTTGCGCAACTACAATTCGGTCCTGGCGTCGCGAAATTGGCAGATCGCCTTCGACAATCTGCTGCTGTTCGGCATCGCTTTCGTGCTGCTCAGTTTGACGACCGGTCTCCTGCTTGCGATCCTGCTCGATCAGCGCATTCGCGGCGAGAACGTGCTGCGGACCATCTTCTTGTATCCCCTCGCCGTGTCCTTCGTCGTGACCGGCACGGTGTGGAGCTGGCTGCTCAATCCCGGCATCGGCATCGAGAAGCTTGCCCATGATCTCGGCTGGACCTCCTTCCACTTCGACTGGCTGGTCAACCGCGACATGGCGATCTGGACCATTGTCATCGCCGCGATCTGGCAGTCGTCCGGCTTTGCCATGGCCCTCTTCCTGGCCGGCCTCCGCTCCGTCGATTCCGATATCATCAAGGCGGCACAGATCGACGGTGCCGGGCCTGTTCGAACCTATTGGCGCGTCATTCTGCCGACGCTTTGGCCGATCACCGTCACGGTCATCGTCGTCCAGTTGCAGTTTGCGATCTCGGCATTCGACCTCGTCCGCGCACTCACCAATGGCGGGCCGGGAATCGCGACCCAGCTGCCGGCCCTTGTCGTTTACGATTTGATGTTCCAGCGCAGCCAGCTCGGGCGGGGCGCGGCGGCGGCAGTGCTGATGTTGCTCATCCTTCTTGCAGTGCTGCTGCCCTATGCGGCGTGGCGCTATGTCCGGCAACGGCGGGCGGCACATGCGTGACCGAAGCTTCACCCCAAGCCGCGCTCTGATCTATCTGATCGTGACCTTGTTCGCGGCCGGCTACCTTGCGCCGTTGGTCGTCGTCGTCCTGAACTCGCTGCGGACCAATGAGGAGATCGCGCAGAGCTCGATGATCGGCTGGCCGCAAAACTGGGCCTTTGGCAATTACGCCATGGCGTGGAGCGGCTTCTGCGTCGCCGAGACCTGCGCCGGCATCCGGCCGTACATGTTGAACTCAGCACTCATCACGATCCCGGCGACGATCTTCTCGACCCTGCTCGGCGCTGTCGCCGGTTACGCCGTATCGCTCTGGCGTTTTCGCGGTGATAACTGGATCTACGGCATCGTCACCCTCGGCCTCTTCCTGCCCCAGCAGATGCGCCTCTTGCCCTGGACCATCGTGTTGCGGGACATCGGGCTCATCAACACGCTGTCGGGTCTCGTGCTGATCCACACGATCCAGGGGCTCTCCTTCACGGTGCTGTTCTGCCGAAACTATTATGTCGCCATTCCGCACGAGCTGATCCGAGCCGCACGCATCGATGGCGCCGGCTTCTTTCGCATCTTCTGGCGTATCATCCTGCCGCTCTCGGCACCCATCCTGATCGTCACCGTGATCTGGCAGTTCACCCATATCTGGAACGAATTCCTCTACGGCGTGACCTTCACGACCGGCCAGCAGCAGCCCGTGACGGCCGCGCTCATCGCACTGTCTACCCCTGTCGCAGATATCCCCAAGCAAGGTGTGCAGAGCGCCGCGGTGATCATCGCCGCCCTGCCCACTCTGCTGATCTATCTCTTCGGCGGCAGGTATTTTGTACGCGGCCTCACTGCCGGGGCCGTGAAATGATGGATATGTCATGGCAGCACTGAGCATTCGCGCCCTGTCCAAGCGCTACGCCAATCTCGAGGTGCTCAAGGGCATCGACCTCGACATCGAGAGCGGCGAATTCACCGTGCTGGTTGGGCCGTCCGGCTGCGGCAAGTCCACGCTGCTCAACATCGTCGCCGGGCTCGATCGCGCCAGCGACGGCACCATCGAGATCGGAGGGCGGATCGTCAATGACGTCCCGCCAAAGGACCGCGACATCGCCATGGTGTTCCAATCCTATGCGCTCTATCCCTCGATGACGGTGCGTCAGAACATCACCTTCGGCATGGAATGCCGCGGCGTCGCCAAAGCCGAGCAGGAGAAGGCGCTGGCGAACGTCGCCCGACTGCTCCAGATCGAGCCGCTGCTCGGTCGCAAGCCGTCGCAATTGTCAGGCGGCCAGCGCCAGCGCGTGGCGATGGGACGCGCGCTGGTACGCGATCCCCTGCTCTTCCTGTTCGACGAGCCGCTCTCCAATCTCGATGCCAAGCTGCGCGTCGAGATGCGCATGGAGATCAAGCGGCTGCACCAGCGCATCGGCGCCACCATCGTCTATGTCACCCACGACCAGATCGAGGCGATGACAATGGCGACCCGCATTGCCGTGATGCATCGCGGCGTGGTGCAGCAATTCGCCGACCCCGACACCGTCTACCGCTATCCCGCCAATCTCTTCGTCGCCCGCTTCATGGGCTCGCCGCCGATGAACACGATGCCGGCCCGGCTCGAGGCAGATAGCAACGGACCTGTCGTGGTGATCGGTTCAGGCCGGCCGGACGAGGTCCGTCTCCGCCTGCAGGGCTATGACGCGGCGGCCTCCTATGTCGGCCGCGACGTGGTGCTCGGAATCAGGCCCGAATGCATCGCTGAGGGCGACCGCGTGTTCTCCGGAGCCGTGGGGCCGCCCGTCATCGTCACCGCACCGGTCGAGCTCGTCGAGCCCACGGGCGCCGAGACCATCGTCCTGCTGCGGCTGGGCGGAGAGCCCGCCCAGGCGCGCATCTCGCCGGACATCCGCCCGACGCCGGGTACCACCGCTTCCTTTGCCCTTGATATCAGGCGCATTTGCCTGTTCGACCCTGAGACGGAGCGACTGATCGCATGACCCAGACGACCTATGCCGGCCTCGCCAATCGCGTGGTGGTGATTACCGGCGGCGCCAGCGGCATCGGCGCCGCTTTCGTGCACGCATTCGCTGCCCAGGGCTCCCGCGTCGCTTTCCTCGACATCGACACGCAGGCCGGCGAAGCGCTGGCGCAGGAGGTGGCCAAGAAGTCAGGCACAGCGCCGCTGTTCGTGCCCTGCGACCTCCTTGATATCGACGCGCTGCGCGCCGCGCTGGCGAAGGTCCACGCATCGCTTGGCGATGCTGCGGTTCTCGTCAACAACGCCGCCAATGACCAGCGCCAGGTGCTCTCAGACGTGACGCCGACGGACTTCGACTGGATGATCGGTGTCAATTTCAAGCACGTCTTCTTTGCCGCGCAAGCCGTGGTGCCGCAGATGCAGGCGCGCGGCGGCGGTTCGATCATCAACATGTCCTCGATCGCCTGGATGCGCGGCGCACCAGGGCTGCCGGTCTACGCCGGAGCCAAGGCGGCGATCGTCGGCTTCACCAATTCGCTTGGCCGCAAGTTCGGTCCGGACCGTATCCGCGTCAACGCCATCGCACCGGGGATGGTCATCACCGAGCGGCAGCGCAAGCTATGGTATCCGGACGAGCGGCAGATCACCGAGATGCGCACGCGCCAGGCCATCCCTGATGCGGTGACGCCCGACGATATCGCTGACATGGCGCTGTTCCTCGCCTCAAATGCGAGCCAACGCATCAGCTGCCAGTGTTTTCGGGTCGATGGTGGCTTAGCCTAACGGCACGGGAAGTATCCGTAGTTTGGTAGGGTGGGCAAAGGCGCCCTTGCGCCGTGCCCACCATCTCTCTCGGTCACAAACAGTGCGTGGCCACGCTTTCGCTTTGCCCACCCTACAAGACCGCTGTCTACCGCCCCTTCCGCATCGTCGCGAGAACGATATCGGCGGCGAGCACACTCGGCGATTTGTCGCCGGTCGACATGATGGTATCGAGCTGCGCAAAGGCTTCGACCTGCTGCCGACGCATCGGGGAGTCGGTCAGCACTTCGGACAGTGCGCCGGCGAGCCTCGAAGGCGTGCAGTCTTCCTGCAGAAATTCGGGGATCACATCCTTGCCGATCACGAGATTGGCAAGGATCACCGAAGATACCTGGATCGCGCGGCGCAGGATGAAAGCTTCCATCGCACCGACGCGATAAGCCGTCACCATCGGGATGCCTGACAGTGCCAGCTCCAGCGTCACCGTGCCGGATTTTGCCAACGCCGCGCGCGCGATCCGGAACGCGGCGCGCTTTTCGGTTTCGCCGACCGCGATCCGCGGCTTGACGGGCCAATTCGCGACGCCCGCGCGAATGGTGGCTTCGAGATGCGGCATGGTCGGCAGCATCAATTCGAATGCGACGCCGCTGGACTGCAATTGGCCGATGGCCGCGCCGAACACGTCGAGATGATGCCGGATCTCGCTGCGGCGGCTGCCGGGCAGAACCAGCAGCACCGGCGGCTCGCCGGCGCGGCGCTTCTGCTCCTCCATGTTCGGCCGCAGCGAGCCCAATTGCTCGGTCAGGGGGTGGCCGACATAGCTGCAGGGCGGCCCACCGAGCTTGCGATATTCCTCCGGCTCGAACGGCAGCAGGCCGAGCACATGATCGACATAGCCGAGCATGGCGCGCGCCCGCCCCGGCCGCCAAGCCCAGACCGAGGGCGAGACATAGTCGATCACGGGGATTGAGGGATTCTTCGCGCGCACACGGCGGGCAACCCGATGGGTAAAATCAGGACTGTCGATGATGACGAGCGCGTCGGGCGCAGCCTCGGTCACGGCGTCCGCGGTCTCGCGGATCAGCCGCAGGATTTTTGGCAGCTGCTGCACCACGGCGGCAAGGCCGACGATCGACAGTTCCTCGATGGGAAATAGCGTCTCGAGCCCTTCACGCGCCATGGTGAGGCCGCCGACGCCCTCGAACTCCACGCCATCGCCAAGCCGCTGGCGCAGCACCTTCATCAGGGCCGAGCCGAGCCGGTCGCCGGACTCCTCCGTCGCGATCAGAAAAATCTTCCGCTTGGGATCGCGAACCTGCATCACGCCGGCAGACCAACAACGAAGAGATATTTGGCGTCGGCAAGCGCGATCATCGCCTGCGGCTCGGCAGCGATGGTGTTGCCGGCGATCACAGCGACACCGGCAAGGCCGGCCTTGGCGACACCCTCGATCGTGCGCGGGCCGATCGTCGGCAGGTCGAAGCGCAGATCCTGGTTGCTCTTCGGCGCCTTCACCAGCACGCCACGCCCCGTGGCCGCGCGGATGCGGCCCTCTTCGCGCAGGCGCGCCACGCGCGCCAGCAGCGCATCGGTGCCCTCGATGTCCTCGACCGCCACGACATGGCCGTCGATCACGACCGCGGCCTGCCCGATATCGAACGGCCCGAGCGCTGTGAGCACTGCGCGACCGCGCTCTATGTCGCTCTTGGCATTATCCGCCGGCCAGGCGCGGCTGATGCAGCCCTCTGGCATCAGGAGGTCGGGCGCGACGTCCTTGATGCCGACCATGCGAAAGCCGTCCTGCTCCAGGATCCGCCCGACGCCGGACAGCAGATGATCGTCGCCGCCACGGAAGGCGCGGATGACGTTACCGAGCAGTCGCAGCGTCTTGATGTCGAAGCGGATCTCCGTGAGCGAGGGCCGCACCAAGGTGCCGATGAAGATCAGGTCGCGGCACCCCTCCTCGCGGAACAGCCGCATGGCGCGGCCAAGCTGTCCGACTGAGATCCAGCGATGGCGGAATTTCTCCACCTGCACCGGGTCGCAGGCCCCCCGGAGAGGAAACAGCACCGGCGTGATGCCGCGCGCAGCGAGCGAGTCGGCGACCGCGAACGGCATGGCGCCTCCGCCTGCGACCACGCCGACTGGCGATGAAACCTCTGAAGCCGCCGATGTCATGCCCGCGGCCATCCCAAAATCACTTCTCGATGGTCGGAAGACAGAGTGGGCGCTTGCCCTTGCCGATGAAGCCGAGGATCTCGGCGATCGCGGGATCTTCGCTTGCAAGCGGCAGCACCGACTCCAGCCGCTCGGCAAACGTGCCGGGGCCGTGGAAGAGCTTCTGGTAGAACGCGCGCACCGTCACAAGCCGCTGCTTGGTGAACTTGCGCCGCTTCATGCCGATCAGGTTAAGGCTCTCCAGCACCGCATATTGGCCGTTGGCGAGCCCATACGGGATGATATCGTCGCGCACGCCCGAGAGGCCGCCGACCATCACGTAGTTGCCGATACGGGTGAACTGATGCACCGCGGACAGGCCGCCGATATAGACGGCGTCGCCGATCTCGCAATGGCCGCCGAGCGTCGCTGAGGTCGCGAAGATCGCGTTGTTGCCGACCACGCAGTCATGGCCGACATGGCTGTTGTTCATGAAGTAGCCGTCATTGCCGACGCGCGTCTTGCCGCCGCCCTTGACGGTGCCGACGTTCATCGTCGCACCTTCGCGGATGGTGTTGCCAGAACCGATGTCGAGCGTGGTCGGCTCGCCCTTGTAGCTGAGGTCCTGCGGCGCGCCGCCAAGCACCGCGAACGGCGAGATCACGCAGCCGTCGCCGATCGAGGTGTGGCCGATGACGGTGACCTGTCCGATCAGCTTGCAATTGGTCCCGATCCGGGCGTTGCGGCCGATGATGCAAAAGGGCCCGATCTCGGTGCCCTCGCCGATCACGGCGCCGTCTTCCACCCGCGCGGTGGGGTCGATCTTACTCATCAAGCGATCTTACTTATCAACAAGGTCTGACTATGTGTTGAACTTGCTCGGCTTTCCGCTGGTTAGCGCGACTGCGCCCGATCTGTCCAGTGACGTATGATCTCGGCATGTTTCAGACGCCGGCTGAACAGGCCGCGCTGCTCGCATCAATCACTTCATCCAACACTTGAACGGGCGACCCGCCGTTCTCAATCGGTCAACATGGCTCCGACGTCGGCCTCGGCGACGACCTGGCCGTTGACCTTGGCGTCACCGTGAAACCACCACATCGCCTTGCGGCGGCCGAGCGAACGCATGTGATACTCGATGGTGTCGCCTGGAAGCACGGGCTTGCGAAACTTGCACTTGTCGATGGTGAGGAAATACACCGCGCGCGGCTTCTCGGTGCCCTCGACCGACTTGATGCCGATCACGCCTGCGGTCTGCGCCATCGCCTCGATCATCATGACACCAGGATAGACCGGACGCTCCGGGAAATGCCCCTGGAAGGCCGGCTCGTTGAAGGTGACGTTCTTGATGCCGATGCCGCTGTAATCGGCGCGGATGTTGATCACCCGGTCGATCAGCAGCATCGGAAACCGATGCGGCAGGGTCTGGAGGATCGCATTGATATCCACCAGCGCAAACTTGATCGGTGATTCCTCCGTCATTCCCGTCCCTCATCCTTCGGATCGGTCTTGCTGTCGCGTACCAGACGCTCCACCGCGATGATCTCCTTGAACCATTGTTTGGTCGGCTTGGCGAAATGCCCGCCCCAACGCCCCCCCGGGGGGATGTCGTCCTTGACCGCGCTCATGGCGGTCACCTGGGCTCCATCGCCGATCTTGAGGTGATTGTTGATACCAACCTTCGCTCCCAGCGCCACGTTGTCGCCGATGGTCAAGCTGCCCGCGAGCCCGATCTGGGCCGCCAGGAGGCAATTCCGGCCGATGGTCACATTGTGGCCGATCTGGACCTGATTGTCGATTTTCGTGCCCTCCCCGATCACGGTGTCGCGCAGGGAGCCGCGATCGATGGTGGTGCCGGCGCCGACTTCCACATTGTTCTGGATCAGCACACGACCGGTCTGGGGCACTTTCAAATGGCCCTCGGGGCCGAAGAAGATGAAGCCATAGCCGTCCTGGCCGATCGAGCAGCCGGGGTAGATCAGCACGTTGTTGCCGATCAGCGCGCACTGGATGGCCGTACGTGCGCCCACATTGCAATCCCGGCCGATCTTGACGCCTGGACCTAGGACCACGCCCGCCCCGATCACAGTGCCACTGCCGATCTCCACGTCAGGACCGATGACGGTCAGCGGCTCGACGATGACGTCGTCCTCCAGCCGTGCCGACGGGTCGATGATGGCCGATGGCGCGATGCCGTCGTTGCCGAACCAGGACTTTGGGCGCAATGCGTCCGCGTGCCATTCCCGGGCGATCCTGACGAAGGCCCGGAACGGCTGCGCCACCCGCAGCACGGCCGTATGCGCGGGCACCTGCGCCTCGAATCGCGGGCTCACCAGACAGGCGCCAGCCTTGGTCGCCTTGAGCTCATCGGCGTATTTGAGGTTGTCGAAGAACGCCAGATGCATCGGACCGGCTTCGTCCAGCGAAGCGAGACCCGTGATGACATGACCGCCCCTGCTCGGGTCGACCAGTTGCGCCTTTGTCAGCGTGGCGATATCGGCCAGCGCCGTAGCAGGCGGTTTCTTGAAGAAGGTCGGCTGCGCCATTCCACCCCGTCGCGGTCCGGCTTCGGCATGAAGCGGTCAGGCCGCATCATGCCTTATCTCACGGATTGAGCACGATCTTTTTGGCGGCCGGCCCCAAGGAATTCCTGGAGGAATTCCCCAAGCGGCCGGCTCAAGCCCTGCTGATCGAATTAGAACGAGGTGCCGCCGCCGAACCGGAATTCCTGCGTACGGTCGTACTTGCCCTTGGTGAGCGGCACTGCGTAGTCGAAGCGCAGCGGACCGAACGGTGAGGCCCAGATCAAGCCGACACCAACCGACGACCGGATAACCTTGCTGTCGTCGTAGACGAGGCCAGTACAGGTTCCGGCGGTGTTCGGATTGATCGTCGACGCGATACAATTCGAGTTCTTGGTCGTCGTGGTTTCGCCCGTCAGCGTCCAGGTCGTCGGGCCCTGGTAGTCGTACAGACCGCCGGCATCGGCGTAGACCGCGCCCTTCAGACCGACTTCCTTCGGCAGGAACCAGAACGGCATCTGCAATTCGAGCGAGGCGCCCCAATACTTGGTGCCGCCGAGCGCGTCCTGCGTGTCGTACGGGTTGATGTCGCGCGGGCCGATGCCGTTCGGCGCAAAGCCGCGAACGAGGTTCGGACCCATCTGGAAGTGATCGAGCATGCGCAGATCTTTGCTGCCGATCTTGTTCAGGACACCGCCCTGGAGATGGACGAGGCCGACCAGGTCCGACACCAGCGACTGGTAGTACTTCGCGTCGAGGGCGGTCTTCAGATAGGAGACGTCGCCGCCGACGCCGGCGAAGTCCTGCCGGAAGTCGACCAGCAGACCGTCGGTCGGGTTCTTGTTGTTGTCGAGCGTGTTGTAGGTCAGCGTGTAGCCGAGCGCCGAGGTCAGCGTCTTGCCGTTCGCAAGCTCCTTGCGGACCGGCAGCGAGGCCTCGCCGTCGCTGTAGCAACCGAGGCCGTTGGTCGAGCTCAGATCAATGCCGTTGAGGGCAGCATAGGCCGGGCTCGGGTTGAACGCGCCCGAGGTCGGGACGTTGTTACAGTTCGCCAGATAGGACGGCAGCGTGATTTCCTGCCGGTAGATCGAGTAGCGCAGCTGCAGCGACAGATCCTCGCGCAAGGCGAAGCCGAGACGCGGCGAGAAGCCGAGCGTCTTGGTGCCGTAGGAGATGTAGCTGTTGGACAGCTGCTGGCGCTGATAGAGGTCGAGGCCCAGCGCGACGCGATAGTCGAGCAGATAGGGCTCGACGAACGAGAGCGAGTAGCCGCGGGCATACTGGCCGTAGGTGACCGACGCCTTGGCGAACAGGCCGCGGCCGAGCAGGTTGCGCTCGGAGACCGAGACTTCGGCCAGCGCACCGTCCGTCGTGGAGTAACCGCCCGAGACCGAGAAGTCGCCGGTCGACTTCTCTTCGAGATCGACGACCAGGACCACGCGGTCGCTGGACGAGCCCGGCTCGGTCGTGATCTTCACGGTCTTGAAGTAGTCGAGGTTCTTCAGGCGGCGCTCGGCGCGGTCGACCAGCGCACGGTTGTAGGCATCGCCCTCGGAGATGTCGAACTCGCGGCGGATCACGTAGTCACGAGTACGGGTGTTGCCCCGAATGTTGATGCGCTCGATGTAGGTGCGCGGACCTTCATCGATGTTGAACACGACGGCGACGGTGTGCGCATCGAAATTGCGATCGCCGGCCGGACGCACCACCGCGAAGGCGTAGCCGCGGCGCGAGGCCTCGATCTGCATCTCCTCGACCGACTTCTCGACCGATTCGACATTGTAGAGCGAACCGACATTGACGCGCGAAAAAGAGCGCAACGTGGTTGGGTCGAAGTTCGGGATGGTGGAGCGGAAATCGACGGTGCCGACGCGGTACTGCTGGCCTTCCTCGATCTTGAAGGTGACGTTGAAGCCCTTCTTCTCCGGATCGTATTCGGTGAGCGCGGCGACGACCTGAACGTCGGCGAAGCCGTTCTTCAGGTAGTAGCGGCGAATCAGGTCGCGGTCGGCCTCGACGCGATCGGGGTCGTACACGTCGCCGCTGCCGAGGAAGCTCAGCAGATTGGTTTCGCGCGTCTTGATGACGTCGCGCAGGCGGTAGGAGGAGAACGCGTTGTTGCCGACGAATTCGATCGACTTGACGCCGGTCTTGGCGCCTTCGTTGATCGTGAAGACGAGATCGACCCGGTTGTTCGGTTGCTCGATGATCTCGGGCGTGACGGTCACGTCATAGCGGCCGGAGCGGCGATAGATTTCGGCGATTCGCAGCGTGTCCGACTGCACCATGGCGCGGGAGAAGGTACCGCGGGCCTTGGACTGCACTTCGGCGGTGAGCTGCTCGTCCTTGATCTTCTTGTTGCCCTCGAACGCGATGCGTCCGATCACCGGGTTTTCCACAACGGAGACGACGAGCTGGCCGCCAGCGCCACGGTTGATCTTCACGTCCTGGAACAGGCCGGTCTCGATCAGCGCCTTGAGGCCATCATCGATGGCGCCCTGATCGAGGCGCCCCCCGGGGCCCGGCTTGAAATAGGAGCGAATCGTCTCCACCTCGACGCGGCGATTTCCTTCGACGGAAATCGACTGCACGGTCTGAGCGAGCGCAGACGAAGACACCAAAACAGCCCCAACCGGGGCAACCACCGGCGCGCCGAACAAGATCAGGGTTGCGAGCAAGCCCCCCCGGAGTCGCAGTCCAAACTTCATGCGCAACGCGCCCTTATCAACTTACCAGACCCAACCCCAAAGCCGGTCTGGGAGATTCCCCAAGTTCTAGCCGCTTGTAGCCAATTTCCCCGACATCGCAAACGGCAGCTGACAGGGTAATTTCAATTTCATTCCAAGACGTTGCTCAACAGCAACGCCACAAAAAAGCCCCGATCAGGAAGCGGCCATCCGCAGGATGTCGTTGTAGGTGGCAAACACCATCAGCATCAGCACCAGACCGAGCCCGATTCGGAACCCCATCTCCTGAGTCCGCTCGGACAGCGGACGGCCGCGGACGATCTCGGCCGAGTAGAACAGAAGGTGACCGCCATCGAGCAGCGGAATTGGGAACAGGTTCAGCAGGCCGATCGAAACCGACAGCACCGCGCACAGATTGATCACGAACTGGAACCCGGCGCTGGCCGCCTGTCCCGACATCTTGGCGATGCCGAGGACGCCGCTGACCTCGTTCGGATTGCCCTGCCCGATGAACAGCGAGCCCAGGAACTTGAAGGTGCTGGTGATGATGAACCAGACCTGCTCGACCCCGATCTTGAGCGCCTCGCCGACACCGACCGGCGAGGTCGAGGCCTCACCGGCCTGCGATTTGTGTTCGACACCGAGCACGCCGACCTTGTGACTGTTGCCAAACGGATCCTTGCGCTCGAGCAGCGCCGGGGTCGCGGTCAGGGACACCAGCCCGCCGTCCCGCTTCACCTCGAAAGCCAGGGCTGAACCTGCGCTCGTCGCCACGATCCGTTGCATATCGGCAAAGCTCTCGATCGGCTTGCCGTCGATCTGCACGACGACGTCGCCGATCTTGAAGCCGGCGGCGGCCGCGGCACCGTCGGCGACGACGCCGTCCACGCGGGCGATCGTGCTCGGCTTGCCGTAATACAGGGCCATGCCTGCGAAAATCAGGGCGCCGAGAATGAAATTGGCGATAGGTCCGGCGGCGACGATGGCGGCGCGCGGGCCGACCTTCTTGTGGTGGAAGCTGCCGGCGCGCTCCTCCGCCGTCATCGCCTCCAGCGTCGCGGCCGACGGCGTCGAGGCCTCGCTCTCGTCCCCGAAGAACTTGACGTAGCCGCCAAGCGGGATTGCCGAGATCTTCCAGCGCGTGCCGTGGCGATCGTTGAAACCCACCAGCTCAGGTCCGAACCCGAGCGAGAAGGTTAGCACCCGAACGCCCGCCCAGCGCGCGACCAGGAAATGGCCGAGCTCATGGAAGAACACGACGATGGTCAGGACGAAGAGGAAGGGAACGACGTAGCCGAGGAGCCCATGGCTCAACGTATTGAAACTATGGGTAAAAAAGTCGATCATCGAATTCCCTCATCCAGCGCCGCAAGGCCCTGGCCCCGAACTGTCTAGGATGCCTTTAAGGCAATTTGAGGCAATAGGGCGGCAGCTTTATTTCGCGCAACATGGTCAACGTTTATTGCATCATCCGCTGACGTCATGGGGCCCTGGTTCCCGCTCCGGATCCAGTCCTCCAGCGTCGCCTCGACCAGGCGGGCGATGGCACCAAAGCGGATCTTGCCGGCGATGAAGGCCGCGACCGCGACCTCGTTGGCGGCGTTGTAGACGGTGGTCGCCCCCTTCCCGGTCCGGAGCGACTCGAAAGCCAGGCGAAGCCCGGGGAACCGCTCGAAGTCGGGAGCCTCGAAGGTCAACTGGCCGATCTTGGCCAGATCGAGCTTGGCCGCCGGTCCCTTGATCCGGTCGGGCCAGCCAAGGCAGTGGGCGATCGGCGTGCGCATGTCGGGCGAGCCGAGCTGGGCCATCACCGAGCGGTCCGAAAACTCGACCATGCCGTGGATGATCGACTGCGGATGCACCAGCACGTCGATCTCGTCGGGCGAAAGCGCGAACAGATAGGACGCCTCGATCACCTCGAGGCCCTTGTTCATCATCGAGGCGGAGTCGATCGTGATCTTCTGGCCCATGCTCCAGTTCGGATGCTTCAGGGCCTGCTCGAGCGTCGCCTTCTCGATGTCGGCGGGTTTCCAGGTCCGGAACGGGCCGCCCGATGCCGTGATGATGACGCGGACCAGCTCGTCGCGATTGCCCGATGCCAGCGCCTGAAACAGCGCATTGTGCTCGGAATCAGCAGGCAGAATGCATGCGCCGGCTTTCGCCGCGCGCTGCATGAAGAAATCACCGGCGCAGACCAGGCATTCCTTGTTGGCGAGCGCGACATGCGCGCCACGATCGACCGCAGCCAGCGCCGGCTTCAATCCCGCCGCGCCGCTCACCGCGGCCATCACCCAATCGGCCGGGCGCGCGCCTGCTTCGATCACCGCGCTTTCGCCGGCGCCGCATTCCGTGCTCGTGCCCGCAAGAGCAGACTTCAGGTCGGCAAGCTTGGTGCTGTCCGCGATCGCGACGAAGCGCGCGGAAAATTCCTTCGCGAGTTTTGCAAGCGCTTCGACATTGCTGTTCGCCGTCAGCGCCTCGACGCGATAGCGCTCGGGCGAAGCGCGCAGCAGATCCATCGTGCTGTCGCCGATCGAGCCGGTGGCGCCGAGGACCGTGACGCTGCGGATGTCGGTCGCAGCAAGCTTGTTATTACGCAATGGGACTGCGCTCATATCCTCACCAAACCATAAGACCGCTTCCGGCGCTATGCACACCATGGCGGAGGAAGCCGATAATCCATGCCACCAGGATGGCGGCGACAAAGCCGTCCAGACGGTCCAATAGCCCGCCATGGCCGGGAATTAAGTGACTGGAATCCTTGACGCCGAAGCGTCTTTTCACAGCGGATTCAAACAGGTCGCCTGCCTGCGAGACCACCGACAGGACGGCACTGACGGCGAGCAGTGGAACCGCCTTTCCGATGCCGAAGGCCGCGAAGCCGCCCGCAACGGCAAGGCTCGCCGCAAAGCCGCCGAACGCGCCGGCCCAGGTCTTCTTCGGGCTGACGCGCGGCCAAAGCTTCGGCCCGCCGATACCACGGCCGGCAAAATAGCCGCCGATATCGGTCGCCCATACCACGAGCAGCACGAACATCAGCGCGGCGAAGCCGTGCACGAGATCCTTCCGCACCAGGATCGAGGCCAGCAGCGCCGCGGATGCATAGGCAAATCCGCTCGCGGCCCAGACGAACTTGCCGCGCGCGATCAGCGTCACGATCGCGCCGCCGATAAAGCCGACAATGACGGCTGTCTTGAGCGCGCCGGCGGCAACGCACAAGCCCATCATGGCAATGACGATGGTCCCTGCCCCGGTCAGCGCGGTCGAGCCTGCGCCCACCACCGTCAGCCATTCCGTGAACAGCCCGATCGACACCAGGGTGACGAGCAGCGCCCACAGCCAGCCGCCGGCATAGGCGAGCGCGAGCGTGATCGGCGCCAGCACCAGCGCAGCGAGAACTCGCATCACCAGATTGCTCGGGGCCGGCGTCGTGCCCGCCGGTGCGGCCTCGGGTTCGCTCACGAGGCTGATTTCGCGACCAGGCCGCCGAAACGGCGCTCGCGCCTGGCGAATTCGGCGACCGCGCTTTCGAGCGCCGCCTTGTCGAAATCCGGCCAATGGACCGGCACGAAGATGAGCTCGCTATAGGCGGCCTGCCACATCAGGAAGTTGGAGAGGCGCTGCTCGCCGCTGGTGCGGATGATGAGATCTGGATCGGGAATGTCGGGCGCATCGAGATGGGCGCCGAGTGCGTCGGCGTCGATCGTTTTGGGATCGCGCGTGCCGTCGGCGACTTCGCGGGCGAGTTTCTGCGCGGCCTTCGCGATCTCCTGCCGCGAGCCGTAATTGAAGGCGACAACGAGCGTGAGGCGCGTGTTGTCGCGCGTCAACTCCTCGGCCTCGTTGAGGAGCGCGCAGATGTCGCCCTCGAGCCCGGCGCGCTCGCCGATGATGCGCACCTTGACGCCGTCGCGATGCAGGCTGGCGAGATCGTTGCGGATGAAGCGGCGGAGCAGACCGAAGAGATCGCCGATCTCGCTTGCCGGGCGCGACCAGTTCTCGGACGAGAACGAGAAGATGGTGAGATAGCGGATGCCGAGCTCGTGTGAGGCCCGCACCACACGCCGCAGCGCTTCGACGCCGCGGCGATGGCCCTCGGCCCGCGGCAGACCGCGCGCGGCCGCCCAACGCCCGTTGCCATCCATGATGATGGCGACATGCGCAGGCACATCGGACCGATCAGGTCCGTCCGTTGCGGGCGCGGCGGCGTTGGACATCGAAAAAGGCCTTAAACGGTGAGGATTTCTTTTTCCTTGGCGGCCAGCAGCTGGTCGATCTCGGTGATGGTGCCGTCGGTGGCCTTCTGCACCTCGTCGGCGTGACGCTTCTGGTCGTCCTCCGACATCTCGTGATTCTTCTCGAGCTTCTTGAGGACATCGAGGCCGTCGCGGCGGACGTGACGCGCGGCGACCTTGGCGGCCTCGGCATATTTGTGCGCGACCTTGACGAGCTCCTTGCGGCGCTCCTCGTTGAGTTCAGGGATGCGCAGGCGCAGCACCTGGCCTTCGGTTGCCGGCGACAGGCCGAGGTTGGAATCGACGATCGCCTTTTCGACGGCCTTGACCATCGACTTGTCCCAGACCTGCACCGAGATCAGGCGCGGCTCGGGCACGCTGACGGTGGCGAGCTGATTGAGGGGCATGTGACTGCCATAGGCGTCGACCTGCACCGGATCGAGCATCGAGGCCGATGCACGGCCCGTGCGCAGGCCACCGAGTTCGTGCTTGAGGGATGCGACCGCGCCCTGCATGCGGCGCTTCACTTCGTTGAGGTCGAAATTACCCGTGGCCATCACGCTTCTCCTTCAATAGTCCGGCGACCTCACCGCACCCCTCCTTCGGGGCACCAAGACGAGCCCGTCAGCCGGCGACAACAGTCCCGTGGCCGATGCCGCGCAGAATCGCGCCGATCGAACCGGGCTCCGCGATCGAAAATACGATGATAGGCAGCGACGTCTCGCGGGCAAGTGCGAAGGCGGTCGCATCCATCACCTTGTAGCCGCCTTCGATAGCCTGCGAATGCGTCAGCCGGTCGAACCGCTTGGCCGACGGGTCCTTCTTCGGGTCGGCCGAGTAAACCCCGTCGACATTGGTGGCCTTCAGCACCGCCTCGGCGCCGATTTCTGCGGCGCGCAGCACGGCCGTCGTGTCCGTGGTGAAGTACGGATTGCCGGTGCCACCACCGAGCACGATGATTCGACCCTCGGCGAGGTATTTGTGCGCCGCGGTGCGCGTGAACAGCTCGGAAATCTCGGGCATGACAAACGCCGACAGCGTCCGCGCCGGCGCGCCCTTGCGCTCGATGGTGGCTTCCAGCGCGAGGCAGTTCATCATGGTGGCAAGCATGCCCATGGTGTCGCCGGTCGTGCGGGAGACGCCGCGCGAGGAGACCTCGACGCCGCGGAAAATA
This sequence comes from Bradyrhizobium sp. CCBAU 11434, assembly GCF_028128895.1. Lineage (NCBI taxonomy): Bacteria > Pseudomonadati > Pseudomonadota > Alphaproteobacteria > Hyphomicrobiales > Nitrobacteraceae > Bradyrhizobium > Bradyrhizobium sp. CCBAU 11434. The sequence continues at coordinate 2,609 of NZ_LBJX01000093.1, read as the reverse complement.
TTGCCGCCGCCGATCACGACCGCCACCTCGCATCCGAGCTGGCGGGCCGCGATCAGATCATCCGCAACCCGGTCCATGGTCGGCTGATCGATGCCAAACCCCTGCTGTCCTGCGAGATATTCGCCGGATAGCTTGATCACGACGCGACGATAGACCGGATCAGTCATGAGCACTTTCCTCGTCCGGGCGCCGCTTCCGGCGGCACGCCGGAAGGAACGTTCCGGCGCTTACTTCTTGCCGCTGGCCGCCGCGACCTCAGCCGCGAAGTCCGATTCCTGCTTCTCGATTCCCTCACCGAGAGCATAGCGCACGAAGCCCGCGATCTTCACGGCGCCGCCGACCTTGCCCTCGGCTTCCTTCACCGCCTGCGCCACTGACTTGCCGGTGTCGTGGATGAAGGCCTGCTCGAGCAGGCACACTTCCTTGTAGTAGGTCTTCAGGCCGGACTCGACGATCTTCTCGATCACGTTCTCGGGCTTGCCCTGCTGGCGATATTTGTCGGCGAGCACGTCCTTCTCGCGCTTGACGACGGCCGGATCGAGACCGGACGGGTCCAGCGCAAGCGGGTTGGCGGCGGCGACATGCATCGCGATCTGGCGGCCGAGCGCTGCGAGCTCGTCGGCCTTGCCGGGCGATTCCAGCGCCACGATCACGCCCATCTTGCCGGCACCGTCGACGACCGCACCGTGGACGTAGCTCGACACCACGCCCTGGCTCACTTCGAGCGAAGCCGCGCGGCGCAGCGTCATGTTCTCGCCGATGGTCGCGATCGCGTCGTTGATCGCGGCTTCCACCGTGAGGTCGCCGACCTTGGCGGCCTTGATCTTCTCGACATCGGCGCCGGCGTCGAAAGCGACCTGGGCGACCATCTTGACCAGGCCCTGGAACTGGCCGTTACGCGCGACGAAATCGGTCTCAGAGTTGACCTCGACCACGACGCCCTTGTTGCCCTTGGTGAGCGCGCCGATGAGGCCTTCGGCCGCGACGCGGCCCGACTTCTTGGCGGCCTTGGACAGGCCCTTCTTGCGCAGCCAATCCTGCGCAGCTTCCATGTTGCCGTCGTTCTCGGTCAGCGCGGCCTTACAGTCCATCATGCCTGCGCCGGTGGACTCGCGCAGATCCTTGACCATCGCAGCAGTGATCGTTGCCATCGTTGAAAATCCTTCTTGCCTGCCGGTTTGCCGCGGCGTGGCTCCAATTGCCCCGCCGCGGTCCATCTCAGGAATTCGCGTCAACTGAATGAAATGGTGGCCGGATCCGGTCCGGCCAACCCATCGCCGTTTTGACTATTCCGCTTCCGCGGTCAGCGCCTTGGCCTTGGCCACCCATGCATCCGCGCGGCTCGGCAGACCGACTTCTTCGCCGATCGTGTGTGCGGTGTCGTGGTCGAGCTCAGCCAGCTGCCAGAAGTGGAAGATGCCGAGGTCGTTGAACTTCTTCTCGATCGCGCCCGACACGCCCGGGAGCTTCTTGAGGTCGTCGGCGGTGCCGCGCGGACCGGCAAGGCCCTGGAAGCCAGCCGTCGAGGGCAGCTCTTCGGCGACCGGACGAACCGAAGCACCGACGTCGATGCCGGAATCGCCCTGGGCGCGTCCGATGCCGTCGATTGCGGCACGCGCGATCAGGTCGCAATAGAGCGAGATCGCGCGACCGGCGTCGTCATTGCCGGGCACCACATAGGTGATGCCCTTCGGATCCGAATTGGTATCGACGATCGCGGCGACCGGGATGTTGAGCCGCTGGGCTTCCTGGATCGCGATGTCTTCCTTGTTGGTGTCGATCACGAAGATCATGTCGGGCAGACCGCCCATGTCCTTGATGCCACCGAGCGAGCGGTCGAGCTTGTCGCGCTCGCGCTGGAGCGTCAGGCGCTCCTTCTTGGTGTAGGAACTGGCGTCGCCGCTGGCCAGCACTTCGTCGAGGTGACGCAGGCGCTTGATCGAGGCCGAGATCGTCTTCCAGTTGGTCAGCGTGCCGCCGAGCCAGCGCGAATTGACGAAATACTGCGCGCAGCGCTTGGCCGCATCGGCAACGCCATCCTGCGCCTGGCGCTTGGTGCCGACGAACAGGATGCGGCCGCCCTTGGCGACGGTGTCACTGACGGCCTGAAGGGCCGTGTGCAGCAACGGCACGGTCTGGGCGAGGTCGACGATGTGGATGTTGTTACGGGTGCCGAAAATGAACGGAGCCATTTTCGGATTCCAGCGGTGAGACTGGTGACCAAAGTGCACGCCAGCTTCGAGCAGCTGACGCATAGTGAAATCGGGTAGTGCCATCGTTCTAATTCTCCGGTTGGTTCCTCCGGAAGCGTGTGAGCAAAACGGAGCGATGTCGCCCCGGCTGCCACCGGACGGCCTTGCGAGCCATGCTTCCGTGTGAGATGGCGCGCTATATAGCGCCATTTCGGCCAGAAGCAAGGAAATAAGGGCCTTTCGGGGCTTTTACCGCCCGCGAAAGGCCTTTTTCGGGATTTGCGCCCTGTCCGCTAGCACTTGGGCTGGTTGGGCGGACACTTTTTCGCCGCTGGCGGCGGTGCAGGCGGTCGTGGCGGCGGTGCGGCCGGACGCGGCGGCGGGGGCGGCGCGACCGCCATTCGCGGCGGCGGCGGT
>NZ_LBJX01000092.1:0-162506 GCF_028128895.1 Bradyrhizobium sp. CCBAU 11434 | reverse complement strand
TGAGTCGCGACCAGCCTTTCGCTCACGAGCCGGACGGCGCCGCGCTTCCACGAATAGTCGGCGCCGAGGCGCAAGCCGCTGTCGCCGCGCGCCAGCACCGCACCGGTCCTGGTGTCACGGACCTGGAAGCCGAGCGTATATTCGGTGCGGCTGACCCGCCGCACCACGCCGATCAGCGACTGATCCGCACCGAGCTTTTGTGCGATCGCCGCCTCGCAGCCCTCACAGTCGCGGAGCGTATGCGCCTTCACCGCCTGTTCGTTCGCCGGCCCGACATCGACGAGGCGGTAGCGGCCGGATTGGCCCAGCGCCTCGCGCACGCTGCCGGTGACTTCCGCGAGGGTGGACGCATCCGATGTTGCAGACGCACCTACTGCTGCCGCTGTCGTATCCTCGAGCTCGAAATCAAACACCGCCAGCGCGACCGGTGCGGATGCGGCGAGCGCAGCCATGACCTCGCGGGAAACAAACATCTCGGCGCGGTCCCACGATTCGTCGTTGTCGCCGCGGAAGGTGTAGAGCTTGTCCATGACGACCTTTTTGGCGCCGACGTCGATCACTGCGACCTTGGCCCATTGCACCAGAGTGCTGGTCTTCTGGATGCCGCCGATCACCTTGAACGCCGCCCCCTCCTTCAAAGACGGCGCCAGCCGGTAGCGCGGGTCGGCAGCGATGTCGCGCCGGAGCGCGACCATGAACGCCTGCAGTCGCCGTTCATGGGCCGCGCTCTGGTCAACCGGCTCGGCCGAGGTATCGTTGTAGCTGAAATCGTCGAGCGCAATCGTGGTCTCGGCGGCGGCTCGGCCATTCAGGCCGGCCGTGAGAAGAACGAGAAGTGGCAGCAACGACAGGGTACGGCGCATCACGGGCCTCGCATGATCGAAAGACCGCTAGGCTAGACGGACGTTTCCAACCCCGCAGCCAGCGTGCTCCCGATCAGTTCCGGGAGAATTTCACGACGTTGCACTGCGGCAAGGGTGCCGCTTTCCGCAGCTGCCGTTCTGCCCTTTAATGCGCGGGCGACAATTCCGTTCGCGTCAGGTGCCCGCCCATGTGGAACCGCCCGAGATTCGATCTCAAGGTCCGCCTGACCTTGCGCGTGGCGGCCATATCGGCCGCCTGCTTCGCCGCGATATCGGCCTATTTCCTGATCACGGCCGACCGCGCCGCACATGCGCGCATCGACGACATCGCCGCCATCGTCGCGAAGACGTTGGAGCTGCAGCAAGGCAAGGTGCTCTGGACGGCGAGCCCGCGCGCGGACTTTCCCAACCTCGATCCTGTTTCGGCCTATGTGATGACGCCCGGCCTTTGTCTGGCGTTCCGCGGGCCGGCCGGCGAAATGATCCAGCGCTTCTGTAGCGGCGCGCCTGTCCCGGCCGACCTGCCGCCGCAGATATTCACGGCGTTCTACCATGGCCTGTTCGACCCCGGCCGCGAGGCGGCACGACCTGTGATCCTGCGCGGAACGAAGCTCGGCGAGGCCGTCGTGTCAGTCGACCCGGCCGTGCAGACGGCCGAGGCCTGGCACGAAGCCGGCCGCCTGATGCTCGCGCTTGCGATCGCGCTGCCGCTGTTGTGCGTGCTGGTCTATGCCGCGCTCGCCCGCGCGCTACGCCCCACCCACATGATCCGCGCCGGCCTCGAGCGGATTGCCGCCAATGACCTCACCGCACGCCTGCCACCCTTCGACCTCGCCGAGCTCTCGGCGGTGCGCGACGTCTTCAACCATCTCGCCGAAAGCCTCGACACGGCGCTCGCCGAGCGCGCCGAGTTGACTCGAAAGTTGATCGCGCTCCAGGACGAGGAGCGCCGACACCTCGCCCGCGAGCTGCACGACGAGTTCGGCCAGTCGCTCGCCGCGATCCGCGCCCTCGCCTCCTCCGCCCGCCAGACCGCGGCGCAGGAGTGTCCTTCCCTGCTCGGCGAATGCGACGGCATCGCGCGCACCGCATCGGGCATGATGGAGACACTGCGCGGCGCGCTGTTCCGGCTGCGTCCGCCTGACGTCGAGGAACTCGGCCTCGTCGCCAGCCTCGAGGGCCTCGTGGCGGGGTGGAACGGGCGTAGCCGCGGCGAGACGCGCTTTGCCATTCGTTTCGACGGCACCTTTGAGACGCTGCCAGCCACGATCAGCGCCAATCTCTACCGCATCGTGCAGGAAGCACTGACCAATGCCGCCAAGCATGCCAGCGCGACCAAGGTCAATCTCGAACTGACGATGCATCCCGACGAGATCGTGCTTGCCATCGATGACGACGGACGTTCGACCGATCCCGCGGCGAAATCCGGCATGGGCTTGCTCGGCATGCGCGAGCGCGTCGCGGCGCTGCGCGGCCGTTTGAGCTTTGAGGCCGGCCCTGCCGGCGGCACCGCACTGCGTGCCATCATTCCGCTCACGGCCGCTGGCCCGCAAGCGCTGGAGCACGCGGCATGACCGCGACCATATTGCTCGTCGACGACCATTCCGTGGTCCGCGAAGGCTATCGTTCCGTGCTCCAGAAGCAGCCGGGCCTGCGCGTCATCGCCGAGGCCGGCGACGGGGCCGAGGCCTATCGCCTGTTCAAGTCGGAGGCGCCCGATCTCGTCATCATGGATCTCAGCATGCCCGGCATCGGCGGCGTCGAGGCCGTCAGGCGCATCAGGCAATGGGACAAGGCGGCCAAGATCCTCGTCTTCACCATGCACGAGAATGCCGGCTTTGCCGTACAGGCGATCCGCGCCGGCGCGAGAGGCTACGTCACCAAGACCAGCCCGCCCGAGACGCTGGTGCGCGCCGTGATGGATGTGCTCGCCGGCAAGATCGCGATCAGCCCCGACATCGACCACGAGCTTGCGCTGAGCCGGATCAGCGGCGAGAGCTCGGCCGCCGATGTCCTCACGCCGCGCGAATTCGAGGTGTTACGGCTGCTGCTCGCCGAGAACACGACGGAGGAGATCGCCGAGACACTCCACGTCAGTCCGAAGACGGTCGCGAATCTGCATTCGCTGATCAAGGACAAGCTCGGCGTCGGCTCCGACATCGAGCTGGTCCGATTAGCGCTGCGCCAGGGGATTCTGACGGCGCCCGATCTCGGCGAGGCCTGAGCGAGGCCGGGAAACGGCCGATCATTCGCGCGCGACCACCTGATCCAACCAGGCGCAGTTCAGCGGCGGTACGCGCGGATCGGGAACGCGCACGCCCCGCGCGGCCGCATCCATCCGCATCTCGCGCAGGCGTTTGCGCTGCTCTTCCGGCATGTTGAGCCGCTCATGTCCCCATAGCGACGGACCATCAAAGGTCTCGTGCGGCTGCCAGGTCTGGGGATCGATGATGCGCCCGCCCCAGCCATATTCGATGAAGAAGCCGGATGGCGTGTTCACATAGAACGATGTCATGTGGTCGTTGGTGTGCCGGCCCAGCGTATAGACGACGCGGCCGTCTTCGAGCTGCGCGAGGTCGTAACCCTGCCCGACATCGTCGAGGCTGCCGAGCTCGACCATGAAGTGATGCAGCGCCTTGCGACCCGAGCCGACCATCGCAAAGGAGTGGTGGCGGCCATTGACGTGGAAGAAATAGAGGCCGTAGGGCTTCAGCCCGAAATCGGAGACATGGAAGCCGAGCACATCGCGATAGAACGGCAGCAGCGGTTCGACATCCTCGACATTGAGCACCACGTGTCCCATGCCGAGCGCACCGGTGCGGAAACCGGAGATCGGACGGCCCGGCTTGAACGGCTCACTCGCAAGCTCAGGCTTGCAGAAGGCCTCCAGCCGGTTGCCGGCGGGATCAGCGAATGTAATCAGCTCGGCGACATGCCGCTCGTCGGCGAGAGCGCGCGAGCCGCGCGAGACCTTGACGCCATGGCTTTCCAGCCGGCCCGCCAGGTGGTCCAGCTCCGCGGTCGAAGAAACCTCCCAACCCATCACCGCAAGGCCGGCATCGTTGCTGCCATCGACGATCAGGCGCTGCTTGCAATCGTCCATGCGGAAGGCGCGCGTCTTGCCACCACGGTCGACCTGCTGCATGCCGAGCAGGCCCGTCGCCATCTGGCCCCACTGATCGAGCTGCGACGAATTGATGCCGATATAGCCGAGCGCGGTGATTTCCATCGAATTCCTCCCGAGAGCATCGCCTTCGCCGCAGTGCGGCGAACTTGATACCGGTCGCGCGCGATCCTACGGTGCGTCACGCAATCGCTTCGCGTTTGCAAGGACGATAGTCGCGCCGTCGTGCGCCACAAGGGAGAAAACACCAAGTGTCCAAGGAGCGGACGCGGACCAGCCAGCCCAGGCAGTCGGAGGGCGTCCGCGCCTTCAAGCGCGGGCTGGACGTGCTGCAGGAGATCAACCGCTCCGGCGGCATTCGCGCCGGCGACGTCGCCCGCGCACTCGACCTGCCTCGCCCGACCGTCTATCGCCTGCTCGAAACGCTGGAGGAACTCGGCTATGTCGCCCGTAGCGCCAGCGACGACCGCTTTCGCGTCACCCGGCTCGCCCTGAGCCTTGGCGATGGCTACGACCCCGGCGTGGTGATCTGCCAGGCGGCAGCCCCTTATCTCGCCGAGCTCAGCAAGACCCTGGTCTGGCCGGTAGATCTCTCCACTTACGAGAACGCCGCGATGGTGGTGCAGGAGACCACGCATTCCCGCAGCCCGCTCTCGATCGACCGCGGCATGATCGGCAAGCGCCTGCCGATGCTGCGGACGTCTGCCGGCCGCGCCTATCTCGCCGCCTGCCCCGCGCGCGAGCGCGACCTCATTGTCAGCCATCTCCGCCGCATCGACGAAGCCGACGACCGTCCCTTCCTCGACCAGGGCCGGCTCGACCAGATGATCGCGGAGACGCAGGCGCGGGGATACGCAATTCGCAGCGAGGGCGAATACAATCCGAAGACGGCATCGATCGCCGTCCCGATCGTGCGGAACGGTGCGGTCTACGGCTGCATCTCCATCATCTGGATCCGCTCGGCGCTGAGCATCGAGGAAGCAACGGCGCAATTCGTCAGCCAGCTTCAGGAGACAGCTGCGGCCATTCCGGTCGAGGTCTAGGGGCCGTCCGCTGGGCGGACACTTCGGCCGACGCCGTTGAAGCGGTGGCAGCTGATGGGGAAGAGATACCCCATGCAAGATAAATCCGGACCTGACGAGTTTGACGTCGTGATTGTCGGCCGGGGCCCGGTCGGCGCCACGCTGGCCAATCTGCTCGGCCTTTGCGGCCTGCGTACGCTGGTACTGGAGCGCGAGGCGCGGACCTATCACCTGCCGCGCGCGGTGCATTTCGACGACGAATGCATGCGCGTGTTCCAGACCATTGGCCTTGCCGATGCGGTCCTGCCACACGTTATCCTCAGCCCAGGGATGCTGTTCCTCGATGCCGACGGGAAGATGCTGCTGGACTGGTCGCGGCCGCAGACGCTGACGCCGATGGGCTGGAATCTCAGCTATCGCTTCCACCAGCCCGATCTCGAGGACGTGCTGATCGCAGGCCTCGCCCGCTGGCCCCACGTCAGCTTGCGCAGCCGCTGCGACGTCTTCGCGCTAGATCAGGACGAGAACGGCGTGCGGGTCCGCTACGAGGACCTCTCCAACGGCCAGCTCAGCGAGGTCCGCGCCAGCTATGTCATCGGCTGCGACGGCGCGCGATCTCTGGTGCGCCGCTTCATCGGCTCCGGCATGGACGATCTCGGCTTTCACGAGCGGTGGCTGGTGATCGACGTCCTGCTCAAGCGCGAGCGCGACGATCTCGGCGACTACAGCCTTCAGCATTGCGATCCGCGCCGGCCGGCGACCTATGTCCGCGGCACCGGCTCGCGGAGGCGCTGGGAGATCACGGTTCTCCCCGACGAGGATTCGAACGACGTCGCGCAGCCTACAAAGGTCTGGGAACTGCTGTCGCGCTGGATCACGCCTGACGACGCCGAGCTCGAGCGCGCTGCGGTCTACACCTTTCATTCCATCATCGCGCAACAATGGCGGAACGGCCGGCTGCTGCTTGCGGGCGATTCCGCGCACCAGACCCCGCCCTTCCTCGGCCAAGGCATGTGCGCCGGCATCCGCGATGCCGCCAATCTTGCGTGGAAGCTGGCGAGCGTGATTCGCGGCGGCGCCGATGCCAGCCTGCTCGACACCTATCAAAGCGAACGCCAGCCGCATGTCCGCGAGTTCATCGAGCTCGCAATCCGCCTCGGCGGCGTCATCAACACCAAGGCGATCGAGGCCGGCCTCGCCGCCGGGCAGCCGCGCGAGAATGCGCCCGTAAAGCTCGAGGTGAAGAAGCCCCTGCTCGGTCCCGGGCTTGTGCTTGGCGATCTTCCCCTCGCCGGACATCTCGCCCCGCAGTTCACCCTGAAGGACGGCAGCCGCAGCGACGACCGGATCGGTTACAGCCACCTGCTGATCGTCGAGAGCGCCACGCGCTTCGCTCATCCACGGGCAGGAATCAACATCCTCACCAGCGACGATGCCGAAGGCATCGGCCCTTGGCTGCGCGAGCACGGCATCGCGGCCGCGCTCGTTCGTCCCGACCGCTACATCCGCGGCGCCGCCCGCAACGATGCCGAGCTCGACCGGCTCATTGCCACGATTGCGCCTCCCATCCATGTGCCGTCCGCGGCCTGACCGAACACAGGATATCCCATGAAGCTGCTCTCTTTCATCGCCAACGGCCGCGCCTCCTTTGGAGCCGTCAAGGACAATGGCGTGGTCGATCTCGGCACGCGCATGGCAGGATGCACCACCCTGCGGCAGTTGCTCGAAAGCGGCCGCGTTGCCGAAGCTGCAAAGCTGGTTGCGTCCACCGCGCCAGATCATCCGCTCGACGCGATCAGCTTCGCGCCTGTCATCCCCGATCCCGGCAAGATCATCTGCGTCGGCCTCAACTATCGCGACCACGTCGCCGAGACCGGCCGCACCGTCACCGAGAAGCCGGCGCTGTTCGTCCGTTTCCCGTGCAGCCAGGTCGGTCATCTCCAACCGATCGTGAAGCCAGGGGTCAGCGACGATTTCGACTACGAAGGCGAGCTTGCGCTCGTGATCGGCAAGGGCGGCCGGCACATCCGCGCGAGCCGTGCACTTGAATATGTCGCCGGCTATGCCTGCTATAACGAGGGCAGCATCCGCGATTGGCAGCGTCACACCAGCCAGTTCCTCTCCGGCAAGACCTTTGCGGAGAGCGGCAGCTTCGGTCCCTGGCTGGTGACGGCGGACGAGATTCCCGATCCGTCAAAACTCACACTTCAGACGCGCCTCAACGGCAGCGTGGTGCAGGACACGACGACGGACCTCCTGATCACAGGCATCCCCGAGTTGATCGCCTACATCTCGACGATCTGCCCGCTCGTTCCCGGCGACGTCATCGTGACAGGCACGCCAGGCGGCGTCGGCGCCAAGCGCACGCCGCCTTTGTGGATGCGGCCCGGCGACATCGTCGAGGTCGAAATCTCCGGCATCGGCATCTTGCGCAACAAGGTCATCGCCGAGGCGGCCTGACCACTGCGACCGATCCATCAACGATAAAATCAGGAAACCCCATGGCCACCATCCGCACCCGCTCCACTGCCATTCTGCTGATCACACTGGCGCTGGCAGGCGCCGCGCGCGCCGAGATCAAGGGCGACGCTGTCCGCATCGGCGTCCTCACCGACATGAACGGCATCTTCGCGACCGCGATGGGCCCGGGCTCGGTCGAGGCGGCGCGGATGGCGGCGGAGGAGTTCGGGGGCAAGATCAACGGCAAGCCGATCGAGATTTTGCAGGCCGATCATCAGAACAAGCCTGATCTCGCCGCCTCGCTCGCGCGAAAATGGTTCAGCGACGGCGTGCAGGCGATTGCCGATGGCGGCAGCTCGGGCGCGGCGCTCGCGGTCCAGGAGCTGGTGCGCGGCAACGGAAAGATCTTCCTGGTCTCCGGCGCGGGCGCCAACCAACTCACCGATGAGGCATGCGCGCCCTCGAGCGTGCAGTGGACCCAGGACGCCTATTCCACCGCGACCGCCGTCGTCTCCGGAGTCATGCAGACCAGCAAGGAGCCGTGGTTCTTCATCACCGGCGATTACGCGTTCGGCCACTCCATCGAGGCGACCGCGCGCGACCGTATCGCCGCACTCGGCGGTAAGGTCGCCGGCAGCGTCAAGGCGCAGCTCGGCACGCCCGATTACTCGTCGTTCCTGCTCCAGGCGCAGTCCTCGGGCGCCAAGATCCTGGCGATCAATGTCGCCGGCGACAATGCCACCGCGATCAAGCAGGCGGAGGAGTTCGGCCTCGCCGATCAAGGCATCAAGATCGTCCCGATGTCGTTCCAGAATGTCGACATCGAGGCGGTCGGCCTGAAGGCGACGCGCGGCGATCTCATCGTCACCTCGTTCTTCGAGGACGTCTCACCGGCAGCGCGAAAGTTCTCCGATGCGTTCTACGCACGCCGCAAGGCGATGCCTTCGCAGATCCAGGCCGGCGTGTACTCCGCCGTGCGCCACTATTTGCAAGCGGTGAAGGACACGGACTCGGACGACAGCGCCACCGTGATGGCGAAGATGAAGGGGACGCCGGTGTCGGATGCTTACACGCCCAATGGCCGCATCCGCGAGGACCAGCGCATGGTGCATGATCTGTATCTGGTGCAGGTCAAGACGCCAGCGGAATCCAAGGGCCCGTGGGATTTCGTCAAGCTGGTCGCGACCATTCCGCCCGATGAGGCTTTCCGCCCGCTCGACCGCAGCAAGTGCAGCCTGGTGGGGAAATAACCTTCAGGCCAAGTACCGCGTGAGATAGCCTTCCATGGCGTAGAGCGCGCAGAGCGCCAGGCTCGACCACACGGCGGCGCTGAAATACAGGAACATCCAGGTCAGCTCGCCCTTCCAGTGTGCGATGTCGTGGGTCACCACCCATCGCGTCGCGACATCATGCAGGCCTTCGAGGAAGCCGAGGAGCTTGTTGCCCTCTTCATGCCCTGCCCGCCAGCGGCTGAGATACATGGGAACGTCGACGGTGACGAGGAAGGCGAGGAAGCAGGCGATGCCGACGATGCCGGACATCAGCGCCCAGCGCACCACACCCTGGAATTCCGGCGTCAAGCGGCACAGCGCGATGCCGGCGAGGAAGAACGTCACCGCCCAGAGCGAGTTCTCGATCGCGTTGAAGAGGAAGTTGGTCGTCACCACCGCGTACCAGGAGAAGCACTCTGCGATGACAATGATCGGCACGATCACGAGCGCGATGTTCACCGCGGTCTGTGCGCCAGTCATCCGACCGAGCTGATGCAGGATGATCGCCCATTGCGCGGCGAAGCAGACTTCGGCCACGGTTGCCACCGTGCGCCCGACAAACACGCTCGACAGCCAGGTGTCGAAAAGGCAGATCCGCTGCACGTCGGCGCGCGGCAGCACCGAGCGGAAGGCACAGCCGAACACATAGGCCGCGCAGAGCAGGAACATCAATCCGATATCCGAGCCGCCGCCGACGCTGCTGGCGACGGTCGGATAGAACTCGCGGTACAGCATGAACCAGACGAGAATGTTCGCAGCGCTGACCAGCGTCAGGGACCCCCACCACCACGCCAGGGGATTTGACCGTGCCTGCCACTGCAACATGAACCGCTCCGTCGTAGTCATCTTGACATCCAACGGTAGCAATTCTGTCATAAACCTGAAGCGCGACGCGACAAAAATCTGCGTGACGCCACTGTCATAATTCGCCAGCGCGCTGTCATAATCGCGATGGCGTCCGCGCTTCTAGGCTTAATCCGGGGACGCCATATCGAAGGCGCCCCCGAATCACGCGGGGCTATTTCTTCAACCCACCGACATAGGCCGCGAGCTTGTCCAGCGTCTGGTAGCCGTATTCGACAGCGCCGAAGCCGATCATGCCGTCGCGCTGCTCGGTGCTCGCCGCCAGCTGTCGCATCATCAGCACGGTCTTGCCGTTGGCCTGCTCGGCGAATGTGATGGTGAAGCGGAACATGCCGGGATCATCGTCCTGATCGTCGCCGTGGTACATCTCCATGAAGGACGGCCGCTCGATGCGGAGGAAGCGCATGCGGTTCCCATAGATGGTGCCATCGGGACCGATCATGTTGAAACGCCAGACGCCGCCGACACGCACGTCGATCTCGAAGGTCTCGATCTTGAAGCCCTTCGGGCCGAACCATTGCGGCAGATGTTTTGGGTCGGACCACGCCTCGAACACCAGATCACGCGGCGCGTCGATCACGCGGGACATCACGATCTCGCGGTCCATCGACCATTGCGACAGGGCAGCGTTCGTCATTACTCAGTACCTTTCCGTTTGCTTGGCTTGTTGGTGGTCTTCTCGGTCGCTTTGGACGACTGCTTGGCAGCCGCCCTCTCCTTCTTGAGCTTCATGACGTAAGCCTCGAACCGGTCGAGCCGTGCCTCCCAGATCGCGCGCTGGTGCTGGAACCAGTCTTCCGCACCGACGAGCGCCTCGGGGCTGAGGCGGCAGGTTCGCACGCGGCCGGACTTCTCCGACTGCACGAGCCCGCTCAGCTCCAGCACGTGGACGTGCTTCATGAAACTCGGCAGGGCCATCTCGAACGGCTCGGCGAGCTCGCCGACCGAGGCCTCGCCGGCGCAAAGCCGCATCACGATCGCGCGCCGCGTCGGATCGGCGAGCGCTGCGAAGACCTGGTCGAGCTGGGATAATTGGTTAGCCATCAAGCTAACTATAGACACGCCGCGATCGCGGCGTCAATGATTGTTAGCCTATAAGCTAAGTTTTTTGTCCGGCGATATGGAACCCACAACGCGCAATCGTGAATTGGGACGCCGCCCTCGCCCGGCTAAACAGCAATGGGGGCGCACCGCAAGATCAGACCGAGCACGTGCCGCCTGTTGCCATCTCCCCGTACATCACAAGGCGATCCCTCGCCCGCGCCGCACTTGTTCCCCTGGCGGTCGCGCTGGCGAGGCCACGCCGCGCCTCGGCGGATTCCGACATGATCGCGCTGATGCGCGACATCGTCGCGGCCGAGCTCGCGCCCACCGCGACGCCGGATCATCCGGGCGGCCTCGCCGCTGCGCTCTATGCCGGCCGTCATGTCGAATTCTTCAGCTACGGCCTTGCCGACGAGGCCGCCAAGCGGCCCGTGACGCCGGACACGCTGTTCAACCTCGCCTCGCTGCGAAAGCCATTCGAGGCGACGCTGACGGCATCAGGCACGCTGCGCGGCGAACTGAAGCCCGACGATCCCGTGCCGAAATATCTGCCGGAGCTGAGCGGTGACTACATCCGCAACGTCACCGTCGGCGAGCTCGCCACGCACACATCAGGACTGTTGCTGCCGACCGATCACCCGCCCTGGCCGAACGATTCCTACTCGCAAGCGCAGTTCATCGCGATGCTCAACGCCTTCGTCCCGCCCGCGGGTGTGGCGCCGGGGAAGCAGCGCATCTACAGCCATGCCGGCTATGTCCTGCTTCAGCTCGTCCTCGAGCGCTGCTATCGCACGCCGATCGCAAGACTGATCGAGAGCCGGGTGCTCAAGCCGCTCGGCATGCGCGCAACGTCCGTTCCCGAACGCGGACCGGACAACCGCGCGATCATGGACGAGGCCACGATGCGGCGCGTCGTGCAGGGCTATTCCGACCAGGGCAGCGCGATCGGTCCGATCGGAGGCCAGCAAAGCTATTTCGACTTCCCCGGTACGGGCCAGATGTTCTCCTCCGCGCGCGATCTTGCGACCTTCGTCGCGGCCTGCGTCGACGGCCGCACGATCGACCCACGTCTCCGGGAAACGCTGCGGATGACGCAGCGCGAGTCCTTCCACGTCGACCAAAGATACGAGCAGGCGACCTTCGGGCAGGCCATGGCGTGGGAGACCGTCCACCTTCCCGATGTCACGATCGTCGACAAGCCGGGCGGCCTCAACAACGCATCGGGCTACGTCGGCCTCGTCCCGGCGCACCGGATCGGCATCGTGCTGCTCGCCAATCGCGGCGACTATCCGCACGAGATTGCCCGCTACAAGATCCTGCCTGCGCTGGCGAGGCTGGTGGCACACAGCGGCTGAGCCAAGAATAGAAAGCCCCGGCGAGGCCGGGGCTTTCCAGGTCATCATCAGAGTAGGATGCCTAGTACCGCGCGACGACCGGTCCACCGAATTTGTAGTTCACGCCGACCCGCACGATGTTCGACTTGATATCAACCGAGTGGGTGTAGACGTTGCTCGGGAAGGAAATGGCCGGCACGAAAGCTGCGAGATTGGTGCTCGTCGCGCTGGCACGGCCGAGGTCGACGTAAAGGTATTCGGCCTTCAACGACCAGCCGCCACCGAACGCATATTCGGTGCCGGCGCCGGCGGTCCATCCGACCCGCGTGTCGCGGATCGCGGCGGATTCGGTCGCCGCCGCGAACGTATCGGTGAAGTTGAAATTACCCTTCACCTCGGCGATTGCGGCACCGCCCGTGGCGTACAGCAACCAGGTCGGAGCGGCGAGGAAGCCGATGCGACCGCGGATAGTGGCGAGCCAGTCGGCCGAGACCTGCGACGAGACCGTGAAGGCCGTCGGCGCGCAGCACGGATAGACCGCGGAACCCGTCGCACCGCCCTTGAAGCCGAAATAGTTGATGTCGCCTTCCAGGCCGAGCACGGCGCGGCTGACCTGCCAGTTGTAGCCGGCAGTGAAACCACCGGTCACGCTGGAACTGTTGACGTTCTGGGCGCCAACCGCGGCGATGGCGGGGACGCTGCTGGCCGCGAAGTAGCCCGTCGGAGAAAACACGGTCGAAGTGGTCGGATCAGCACTGCCCCACTGCCCGCCGACATTGCCGCCGATGTAGAAGCCCGTCCAGTCATAGGCCGCCGCCATCATCGGCGCCTTGGTATAATGCGCTGCGAGATCAGCGGCCTGCACGGACGCGGCGCCCAACACAACCGACACGGCCGCCAGCAAAAGCTTTCTCATTCCAGTCTCCTTGCCCCACGCGATCAAAACGCGCGCTTTCCGAATGCACCGGCTTGGTGATTTCGGCATGGGCTAGGCATAGGCGGCACACCGCCCAGCGTCTTGGGCTGCAACGAAGTTCGCATGGACTGTGACGTAGCGTGCGGTCCGCTGCACGCGAAGTGTGACGAGTGTGCCTCAAACGCCACGACACGACGGCGCGCAACGCTGGATCCGTGTCGCGACAAGAGCAAACATGCCAGCACAGCCGGCGAATCTTCTGTTGACGAGCAACCCGACAACCTTCGCGAGTTCCATCGAGATGGGGCAGCGCCGCTTGCCTATTGCGTGTGAACCCTACGGTTGACTCGCGATGCCCGCTGCCTACACTCCGCGGATTGCTGCGATCAATTGCCGAGACATGGAGCTTAAGGCCATGGCCTCCGATTTTTTCCTCAAGTTCGACGGCTTCGACGAATTCCTCGCGCACAAGCTCGATCACGACTTCCTCAAATTCGGACATGATTTCGATCGCGTCGGCGATGCGCTCACGGATCTGTTCTCCGAGAATCTGAAGTTCGACGAGCACAAGGTCGCGATCGACTTCAAGCATGATGTCGAGCACGTCGCCTTCGACTTCATCAAGCTCGGCTTCGATACGCTGAAGCTCGACGACGTGCTGCACAAGTTCGACGACGTCATCCTGAAATACGCCGACCAGGCGCCCACGGTGAGCACGTTCGCCGAAACCGGCGGCGACGGCGGCGGGCTCAAGCTGTCCGACGATTTCATCAAGCTCGACACGGATTTTCAGGCCGCAAGCTTCGAGGCGATCAAGCTCGGGGTCGATACGCTCAAACTGCACGTATCGGGCGAAGGCGCCAATGACTCCTTCATCAAATGGGCCGGCGATCTCTCCGATTTCAGTGCCGGCCTGCACAAGGTCGGCGACGATTTCCAGAAGGTCGGCGAGGATTTCCTCAAGCTCGGCGATCTCAAGGGATCCGAGACGATCGACGAGGCCTTCATCAAGCTCGGCGGCGGCGCGCTGAAGGTCAGCGACGACCTGCACAAGGTCAGCGACGACTTCCTCAAGATCGCCACTGACATCACCGGCTCCCAGGACAATTTCGGCACCCTCAAGATCGACCAGATCGCGCTGAAGTTCGGCGATGATTTCCACAAGCTCGATGCGGATTTGCACAAGCTCAACACCGATGTCGGCGCGCTCGGGGATGACTACATCAAGCTGGCCGGTGCGCTGACGGGCCATGGCGGGAACCAGGGCGGCGGCACGACGACGACTTCCGTCGACAGCGACGCGCTGCATCAGTTGCTGCAACACGCGCACGATTTTTCGCTGCTGTAGCTAGGCTACTCCGAGGCGTCCGAGCAGCGGCAGGATTCGCGCGTCGATCACGGCGATCCTGCCTGATATCTCGGCGCGAACCTCGTCCGCGGAGAGCTTCTGGCCCTCCTTCTCAAAACGCTCGCCGCTGGCGGTGGCGAGGCTTGCCAGCAACGCGGCGGGGTCGGCGATGCCCTTGCGCCGCGCCTGCATATAGAGCTGCGTAAGCGGATCGACCCTGACCCCGCCGCCGGTGACGGGCGAGGCGAGATAACGCAGCTCCGACGTCTCCTTGGCGCGCGCCGTCACCGCCGCGTTGAACGCCTGCGTCGATGTCTGCCGCGCCGCCTCGTCCTCCAGCGGCAGCGCCGGCGCGAGGTGCCCCTGCCCAACCAGCACCTTGATGGCATCGGTGAGCGAGGCCCAGCCCATCGTCGTCTCCGGCAGACGTTCGACCACCTCGCGCAAGCTGAGCGGCCCTGCGGCAAATGCGTCGATCACGGGCTGGTAGATCTCGCTGCGCAGCTGGAAGCGGCCCAGCGGCGTATCGAAGGTCAGCTCGATATCGTCGCGCGGGCTCGTCAGCACGAAGCGCGTCGCCAGCCAGCGTTCCCGCGCCGCCATCGGCGCCATTGGCGTAAACCCCTTGGCGAAGATGTCTCGACGAAACTGGCGACCGATGATCATGTCGCGCGCGGTCTCAACGATCAAGGGATCGGCGAGATCGGCCAGCAGCGCCCGCTGGGCGTCCGTGAAGTTGACGCGATCGACATGATCGGTGAGATGGGCCGAGCCGAGAAAGGTCAGCTTCGCGTCGGCGAGCTCCTGGGCGAGATCGGCGAAGCTGAAAGCCTGCCAGTCGCGCGTCAGAAGCTCGTGCGCGAGATAGGACGCTGGCAATTTGCGCAGCCGTTCGAGCTGCACGGCGGCCTGCGGATACATGCGATAGAAATGCGCGCCGGCCTCCTTCAGCCCGTCGGCAAGCGCCAGCGCCTGGTCCAGTGCCCGTTTCGACGAGACCTGCGGCTGGGCGCCCTGCAACTGCACCATCAGCCGCCGCAGCGGCGCCATTCCAGCCCAGCCGGGCATCGCATCATATGAGACGTAGACGAGCCCGCCGGGCTTCAAACGCCGCCGGATCAGCGCGACGATCGCCTTGCGATGCTCCGCGCCGATCCAGCTATAGACGCCGTGGAGTGCAATAATATCGAACTCGGGCACCGAGGCATCCTCGGCAAGCTCGGCGAAATCGGCCTCACGAAAGACGATGTTCTCGAGCCCCGCGGCATCGGCCAGCGACCGCGCGCCCGCGATATGGGTCGGGTTGAAGTCGGCCGCGAACACTGTTGTATTGGGGTTGGCGGCTGCGACGATGGTGGCGGTCAGCCCCTGCCCGCAGCCGAGATCGCAATAATGAAGCGGCTCGCCACGTCCGCCGGGCGCCGCCACGCCCTTGGCGAGCGCGGCAAAGCTGAGCATAGCCGGCACCTGCACGCGGCAGAAATCGTGCACATAGGCCGTATCGATGACGTATCCGGATCCCCAATCGGCCATGCGACCCTCGCGAGGACATCCAACAACGCTGCGAAACCACGGTCGCACAAGTCGGCGGACGGCTCAAGCGAGGCCAAGCCTTGGACCAAATAAGCCTTGGACCAAATAAGCCTTGGACCAAACAAGCCCTAGACTGAGCGGGTCAGGCCGCCGTCAACGCGGATGTTCTGGCCGGTGAGATAGGCGGCGCCCTCGGACGCCAGGAACGAGACGGTCGCCGCGATCTCCTCGACCTTGCCGTAACGCTTCAGCGGCACGCTGTCGCGACGCGCATCCGTCTGCGGCAGGCTGTCGATCCAGCCGGGCAGCACGTTGTTCATGCGGATGTTGTCGGCCGCATGGGTGTCGGTGAAGATTTTCGTAAAGGCGGCAAGGCCCGCGCGGAACACCGCCGAGGTCGGAAACATCGCGCTCGGCTCGAACGCCCAGGCGGTCGAGATGTTGATGATCGCACCGCCCTTCTGCGACTGCATCACCGGGGTCACCAGCCGGGTCGGACGGATCACGTTGAGCAGATACGTATCGAGACCAATGTGCCACTGCTCGTCGGTGATTTCGGTGATCGCCGCGCGCGGGCCGTGGCCAGCGCTGTTGACGCGTCCCCATTTCGCCAGCGCCCCGTCGACGAGGCGTTTCAGATCATCATTGGACTTGTTGGAACCGGTCACGCCGAAGCCGCCGAGTTCGGTCGCGAGCGCCTCGCCCTTGCCGGAGGACGATAGGATCGCAACGTGAAAACCGTCGGCGGCAAGCCGCCGCGCGGCCCCCGCCCCCATGCCGCTTCCGCCTGCGGTGACGAGTGCGACCTTCTCTGCTGCCATGACCTGATATCCCTGTGATAGCGTAGAGGCGAGCCCAAGGTTCTCTGCTATGGCTCAGTCTGTCATCAGGCCTTCTACAGCCATCCTTGCCCGCAGGTCCATTGCCCGAGGCGCCACGACATGAGCGATATGCAGATCCGCAATCTGCGGCCGGAGGAGATCTCCATTGCGATCGACTGGGCCGCGTCCGAGGGCTGGAATCCCGGCCTGCGAGATGCCGCCTGCTTCGCGATCCCCGATGCAAAAGGCTTCTTCGTCGGCGAGATCGACGGCGAGCCGATCGCGTCAGTCTCCTGCGTCACCTATGACGAGCGCTTCGCCTTCCTCGGCTTCTACATCGTGCGCGCGGATTTCCGTGGCAGAGGCCACGGCCCGCGCATCTGGAACGCTGCGATCGCGCATGCGGGCGCGCGCGTGATCGGTCTCGACGGTGTCGTGGCGCAACAGGACAACTACAGAAAGTCCGGCTTCCAGCTGGCTTACGCCAATATCCGCTATGGCGGCATCGTTGCCGCGCCGCCAAGGCCGCCCGCCGAGATTGTTGCGCTCGACACGATCCCATTTGCGCTTGTGCAAGCCGACGACGCCACCGTCTTCCCTGCCCTGCGCCCGGCCTTCTTGCGCGCCTGGATCAACACGCCGGGACACGTTGGCCGCGCACTGCTGCGCGACAGCAAGCTTGCCGCGTGGGGCGTGATCCGTCCCTGCCGAACTGGCCGCAAAATCGGCCCGCTAGTAGCCGATGACCGCGCCGCGGCGGAGGCCGTATTGCAGGCTTTGCTGGCGAGCCCTGGTAGCAACGAGATTGTGCTCGACATCCCCGCGATGAACCGCGATGCTATCACGCTTGCGGAATCCCTCCGCCTGAAGCCGACATTTGAAACGGCGCGAATGTACACTGGACCGATCCCGTCACTGCGGCTTGGCCGCGTGTTCGGCGTAACCACCTTTGAATTGGGCTAGAATCGATTTTTTTAATTTAGGCACGTGCCGTCCTGGAATTTGTAATCTGGTTCACGTCGCCGCTCCGGCGCAACGTGTATTCGTGTTGCATCCGCCGATTTTGCCGGACAGCTCGAACGATATTTTTTGACCATCGATATTTCATGCGAGGATTTCATGATCGAAGCCAGAACCAAGGCCCGCTCTTCCCAGCACACGGCCGACGACACGCAGCGCCTGGGCATCGCGGCCGCGTTGGTGCTTGCTGTTGTGACGGCCCTCGGGGTTCACGCACTCGTCTCCGCGCCGGCGATCCGGGACGCCGCGCAGGCCGAGCTCGCACGCGTCATTGCCGATGAGGATCGCGATGTCTGCGGTCAGTTCGGGCTGCGCCCGGGAACGACCGCGTTTGTGGCTTGCAGCCGTGAGCTCGCCAATGTCAGGCAAAAACAGTCCGACCGCGACCAGGCGGCCGCGGCAGGCATTCTATAGCGAACCGCGAAATGCCTCGCGTGCTCAGTAGCAGCGCATGATGTTGACGGTGTGCTCACCGCCGCCGCGGCCGGGCACGGTGACCTGCTCGGTCGGACAGCTCGGCACATAGGGCCGGTCGGACGGCACGACGTTCGGCGGGAACCGATGCGCCCAGTCCCAGGGAACGTCGTAGGTGTAGGTGTAGCGAACGTCGTTGGTGACGGCCTGGCCGGCATTGGCGAACGGGTCGCTGTAGCCGGCTCCGTCGTCGGTGTAGAAAGCGCCGCCACCCGGCCAGTAAACCCAGGGATTGTTGAAGCGGTTGCCGCGACCGTGGAACCGCGCGCCCGGCGCGATCGGCGGACGCACTGCTGCCGACGGCGCGGCAGCGGTCACCATGCCGTGGGGCGCGGCGCCGCCCGGTCGTGCAAAGCTCTCGCTGGAGCTGAGGAGCAGCGCGGCTGCGCTGAGCGAGGCGAACAAGGCCCCATATGATCTGGACATCATGATACGCACCACACTCGTTTGGCTTCGCGATACTGCTCCCCATCGCAACGCTAGGCCGGTCCATCACCCGCCCGCAAACCTATAATTAATTATTGGTTAAGGCACGAGATTAACGGGGAACCCGGTGCGGAATCTTGCCTGGTTTTCAGCGGCTGTAGCCCGGGTGGAGTGTAGCGAAATCCGGGACCGCTGTGTCCATAGGGATGGAATCCCGGTTACGCTGCGCTCCAGATATGGCGTTGCCCGTCGGGCAAAGCACCCAAACATCGGGTCAATCCATCTGGTCAAAAATATTCCACTTACCGAAATTCGGAAATGGTGCATGTGTCGCGCAACCCGGCCCAAGGACGAGGGCGTATGCCGCTGTGCAGCCTCTTGTAGCGCATCCTTCGCACAGCGGACCGCGGGTGCCAGTCGGGCACCCGGTCTTCCCTGCGCCCTCTTTCAGCTAAGGGTGAAGCGACGAAGCATAGCTCGGGCGATATGGGCCGCGAGGATACGAAGGAGTGTCTGCGATGAAGATGCGGATTGAAAGAGCGACGCCGCCACCACACACTCCGTCATTGCGAGCGCAGCGAAGCAATCCAGAAATGTATCCGCGGAAAGACTGGATTGCTTCGCTGCGCTCGCAATGACGATGTCGAGAGAGATTTGCACCAAACTTGGCTCTCGTGTCCCGGAGTCGCCATCCCGTCGTGACGAATCCGTGGATGCCGCCTCGCCTCCCCGTCACTTCTGCATGCCGATCCGGTCTTGTAACATAACCGTCATACAGCAAAACTAAACGATTGCCGGGGGCCGCGGTCGGCGGCCAAGCCGCCTCACCGCCAGGAGATTTTGATGCGACGTTCACTGCTGCTGCTGTCAGCCGGACTGACACTATTGTCCAGCGGTTTTGCCTCCGCTGAGAACAACACGCCCCGCAACCTGATCCTGTTCATTCCCGACGGGCTACGCGCCCTGAAGATCAACCCCGAGACCGCGCCGGCCATGGCCGAGGTCCGCGACAAGGGCGTCAACTTCAAGAACTCGCATTCGCTGTTCCCGACCTTCACCATGGCCAACGGCTCGGCGATGTCGACCGGCCATTATCTCGGGGACACCGGCGTGTTCTCCAACACGATCTGGACCAACTACACGTCGGTACCCGCCGGCGACACCGTGGTCCCCTTCATCGAGAACGACGCCGTGCTCGGCGACATCGACGAGCATTTCAAAGGCGACTATCTCAGCGAAGAGACTGTCTTGAAGATGGCCCGCGACAAGGGCCTCAGCACCGCGGCGATCGGCAAGGTCGGCCCGACCTACCAGTTCGACCACACTGACCATCCCGAGAAGGCCGGCCAGCATTCGGTCGTGTTCGACGATTCCACCGGCGGCAAGAACGGCGTGGCGCTGTCGGACGAGGTCAAGGACGCCCTGACCAAGGCCGGCCTTCCCCTCGCCGCGCCGTCGCGCGGCGACAACGCAAAGGCGGGCGACGCCAAGACGCCTGGCACCACGGTCGCCAACGTCGCGCAGCAGGCCTATTTCGCCGACGTCGCCACCAAGGTGGTGCTGCCGATGTTCAAGGCGCGCAACAAGCCGTTCGTGCTGGTGTTCTGGTCGCGCGATCCTGATGGCACCCAGCACAATCAGGGCGACAGCCTCAACCAGATCATGCCTGGTATCAACGGCCCGAGCACGATGGCGAGCATCAAGAACGTCGACAACAACCTCGCCCAGATCCGCAAGGCGCTGGACGAGCTCGGGCTCGCCGCGAGCACCAACATCATGATCCAGGCCGACCACGGCTTCTCGACCATCTCCAAGGAGAGCAAGACCAGTCCCTCGGCCAAGGTCAGCTATGACGACACGCCGAAGGACTTCCTGCCGATGGGCTTCGTCGCCCTCGATCTGGCCAAGGCACTCGACCTGCCCCTGTTCGATCCCAACGACAAGAACGCCGCCGTCACCGGCAACGCTCATCCGAAGGCCGGCAACGGCGTGCTCGGCAAGGATCCGACCAAGCCCGATCTCGTCGTCGCCACCAATGGCGGCTCGGACCTGATCTATCTGCCCAGCAAGGACAAGAAGCTGGCGGCGAAAACCATCAAAGCCCTGCTCGAGCAGGACTACGTCTCCGGCCTGTTCGTCGACGACTACCTCGGCCGCTTCCCCGGCACGCTGCCGCTGTCGCGTATCAATTTGCGCGGCAACGCGGCGACGCCGACGCCGGCGATCGTGGTCAACTTCCGCTCCTATGCCAGCGAATGCGGCGAGGCGCCGACCAATTGCTCGGTGCAGGTGGCCGACACCGTGCTGCGCCAGGGCCAGGGCATGCATGGCAGCTTCAGCCGCGGCGACACCTATAACTTCATGGCCGCGATCGGTCCGGACTTCAAAGCCGGCTATGTCGACGAGCTGCCGGTCAGCAATGCCGACGTCGGCATGACCGCCGCCCGGCTCCTCGGCCTGCGCGGTTCGCACAATGGCGGCCTGGTCGGTCGCGTGATGTCGGAGGCGCTGCCCAACGGCGTCGTGCCGAAGGCATTCAAAGGCGTCGAGCGGTCAAAGAGGAAGTCCGAGAATGGTCTGGAGACCGTGCTCGACGTCCAGCGCGTCGGCAGCCAGCGTTATTTCGACGCCGCCGGATTCCCCGGCCGCACGCTGGGCCTCGAGCCGAAGAGCGGCAAACAAAAAACGGCGGGGAAATAACCCCGCCGCTTGTTCTCGCGCCTCGCAAGGGGCGCGGAAACTACATGCCGATGTCGAACACGTTCGGCAGTTGGCCCGCCAGAGGCAGCGCGGTGGCGCCCAGGAAGGTCGCCACCATCGCCATCAGGCGACGGTTGTTCTGGCGCTTGCCGCGCATCTGGCCGGCGATCCACTCCAGCATCTCGCTCTTGACCTTGGAGGCATAGGACGGCGCCCAGCTCTCGATGTCGGTGCCCTGCGCCAGCGCGACGCTGCGCGGCGGCACCTTCAGGCCCGAGGCGCTCGCGGCATAATGGGCGACGGCCTTGGCC
Organism: Bradyrhizobium sp. CCBAU 11434; assembly: GCF_028128895.1. Classification (NCBI taxonomy): domain Bacteria; kingdom Pseudomonadati; phylum Pseudomonadota; class Alphaproteobacteria; order Hyphomicrobiales; family Nitrobacteraceae; genus Bradyrhizobium; species Bradyrhizobium sp. CCBAU 11434. The sequence continues at coordinate 140,975 of NZ_LBJX01000092.1, read as the reverse complement.
AGCAAATCGTCGAACCGGCCGCCGTCGGCACGTTCGGTCGCGGCCTCGTTGATTTCGAACAGCGCCTCGGCTTCGGCGCGGCTGACCGGCTGGTCGTTGACGGCAGCGGCCGTCAGGATCCGGGCGCACCAGGCGGTGTCATCGGCATCGATGGAGCGGGAAAAGTGCACCCTGCCCTTGGTGGTCGGGCCTTCGCCCGTGATCACGCCGTCGCGTACGATGGTGAGGGCATGGGCCGCGGTATCGCGGCAGGACGGTTCGAGGGACGGCGACTCAACGGACTTTTCGGCGGCCTTTTCAAAGGACTTGGGCAGTGCGGCAGACATAGTTCACTTCCAGACTTCTTCTGATCGACCAGCATTTTCATGCCGGCGTAAAGGGGTGGTTAATGATTCGATGCGGGGATCGCGACTTTTCTCAATGGTTGCCGATTAGTCGCTGCGAGGACCGTTTCGGTTCCGGAGAGCGTCGGGCGGGCGTGATGCGGGTCATAAAAGGCATTATCGGGGCAATCGAGACCGTGAAGCCCCTGTGGGGTTGTTTCGCCGCAGGCGCCGCCGTAACAAAATTGTGCTGAGAAATCAGCCCTTCAGAGGAGGAATTCACATTTTACTTCAAGCAGTTCAGTTGCCGTTCACTTGACGTCGCCAAGCCCCTATACTGGGTACGACGGCCAGACAATAATTCCCAAGCAAATTCAATGCGATGAGGTCAAACCATGACACTTCCGATCGGCACCACCGCCCCTGACTTCGAAGCCGAGACCACTGAAGGGAAGATCAAGTTCCACGACTGGATCGGCAACAGCTGGGCCCTGCTGTTCTCGCATCCCAAGGACTTCACGCCGGTTTGCACGACCGAGCTCGGCGCTCTCGCCAGGTTGAAGCCGGAGTTCGACAAGCGCGGCGTCAAGCTGATGGGCCTCTCGGTTGATCCGGTCGACCGCCACGCGAAGTGGTCGGAGGACATCAAGGAGACGCAAGGCGCGGCTCCGAACTACCCGATGATCGGCGACACCGATTACAACGTCTCGAAACTGTATGGCATGCTGCCGGCTGCGATCTCGGGCGATCCCCTCACCCGTACCGCCGCCGACAACCAGACCGTCCGCAACGTCTTCATCATCGGGCCAGACAAGAAGATCAAGCTGGTGCTGGTCTATCCAATGACCACCGGCCGGAACTTCCAGGAAATCCTGCGCGTGATCGACTCGCTCCAGCTCACCGCCAAGCATCGCGTGGCAACACCTTCCGACTGGAAGCAGGGCGAGGACGTCATCATCGCGGGCTCGGTTTCCAACGACGAGGCCAAGACGATCTATCCGCAGGGCTGGAAGGAACCGAAGCCCTACATCCGCATCGTGCCGCAGCCCAAATAAGAGCTTAACCGGTCATACGATCCGCCATCAACAGACCCGCGGTCGACGAGACCGCGGTCACCACCGCGCCCCAACCGATGTCGACGAACGCGACCGGCCAGCTCCAATGCTTGAGCAGCGCCAGCGCGGTGAGATCGAACGTCGCATAGCAAAACAGCCCGAACAGCGCGCCATAGAGCAGCGTCGACTGCCATGTCACGCCGGCTGAGCCGCTGACGAAGATCAGAACGCCGACGACATAGATAAGGTAGAATAGCACGGCGGGCACCGGCCTCAGATCACCGAGCATGTCGCCAACCTGCGCGGTGAAAAAGCCCTTGGCGATCAGCCCGAGGAAAAGGAAATCCAGCCCGGTCAGGACGACAAGGGTTGCGACATAAAGCACGGCGATGCGGTTCACTGGCGGCCTCCCTGCCCGCGAAGCGCAGGCAGTCACATCATGCCGTCAGCTACGTCACGGCGGGCCGATGGTTTCAGCCCGCCATTCCCTGATCAAGCCGCTTGCACGCGGTCGAGGAAGCTGTCGACCTCGGCCTTCAGGTTCAGGCTCTCGCCCGACAATGCCTGTGCGGAGGCAAACATCCGGCTCGAGGTCTCGCCGGTCTCGCTCGCGCCCTCGGACGCGTGACGGACATTGACCGCCACGTCGGCGGTGCCCGAAGCCGCGGCGCGAACGCTGGCCGCGATATTATGGGTGGCGCTGCGCTGCTGCTCGACCGCAGCCGAGATCGAGCCCGCGATACCGCTGATGCGCTCGATGGTCTCGGTGATCGCCTTGATGGCAGTAACCGACTCCTCGGTCGCAAGCTGCATGCTCGCGATCTGGGTCGAGATCTCGTCGGTCGCCTTCGCGGTCTGGCCGGCGAGCGTCTTGACCTCCTGGGCCACCACCGCAAAGCCGCGGCCCGCATCGCCCGCGCGCGCGGCCTCGATGGTCGCGTTCAGAGCCAACAAATTGGTCTGCTCGGCGATCGAGGTGATCAGCTTGACGACGTCGCCGATGCGCGCGCCCGCTTCCGAGAGCTGTGCGATGCGCTGGTCGGTGGCCTCGGCCTGGTGCACCGCCTCGGCGGAGATCGCGTTGGATTCCTGCACTCTCTTGGTGATCTCGGAGATCGAGTGCGACAGTTCGTCGGAGGCCGATGCCGCTGCACGGACGTGATCAGAGGCCTGCTCGGATGCGCCGGCCGATTTCGCCGACAATTCAGCGGTGGAGCGCGCGGTATCGGTCAATTGTCGCGCCACGCGCTCGAACTCGCCGGAGGAACGCAGAACTTTGTCGAGGATGCCGCCGACACCGCTGCGGAATTCAGCGACGAAGTTGCGAAGGTCCGCCTTGCGCTGCTCGGCTGCCGCTGCCGTGGCTTCCGCCTGTTCGCTGCGCAGCCGCGCCCGCTCCAGTGAATTGTTCTTGAACACAGCAACGGTGCGCGCGATCTCGCCGATCTCGTCGGCGCGGTCCTCACAATCGATCGCGACATCGCTCTTGCCATTGGCGAGTGCCGTCAGCGAGCGGGTGACCGAGGTCAGCGGCCCGGTGACGCGGCGCACGACCAGCATGGTGAGCACCAGGACCAGCAGCGCCGCGATACCCGCCGCGATCGCCATGCTCGCGATTGCATGAGACAGCATTGTCTCGTACTGGGCCATGGGGATGCCGACATAGAGAATGCCGACGATTTTGCCAGTCGCATCCGCAATCGGGAAATAAGCGGTCATGAAGGACTTGCCGAACAGCGTGGCCGGCCCCTTATAAGCCTCGCCACGGCGCAGGCCTGCTTGTGCCGGATGGTCGGCGGCAAGCTGGGTGCCGACGGCACGGTCGCCGTTCTCCTTCTTCACATTGGTCGAGCGGCGGACGAACTGCCCGCTCGCATCGTCGAACACGAACAGGGTCGCATTGCCCCCGACATAGGACACCGCACGATCGACGATGGCGTGATCTTTGAACTCAGGCATCTTGGCGATTTCGGCGCGCGCCACCGCGCCATCGCGCATCGTGATCTTCGCGTCAGGAACGACCTCGGCGAAGGCCAGCGCAAGCGTGCGCAGGCTGACCTCGATGTCGCGCAGTGCGCGATCGTTGAAGGCTGAGGTGAGAGACCAGTAGCCGGCGCCGACCACCAATGCGGTATTCATCGCAATCAGCAGGACGGCACACAAGACGGCCTTGGTACCCAGCTTGAACTGCGGCACGAACTTCGCCGTTAACGAGTTGGTCATGAATGGAACTACCCCCGGAATTCCTGCATAATCATGCAATTCGCTTACGACCCCATTAACGCTGGTTCACAGCACCGGCATGCTTTCCAAGATGTAAACGAGGACGCGCCCTGCCCCCGCCAAGCCCCCCGCCGGTCATCGTCTGGTTCCGCGACGACCTTCGCCTGTCCGACCATCCCGCGTTACACGCCGCCGCCAAATCAGGCGCGCCTGTGATTTGCCTTTATGTGCTCGACGAAGCGGCCGGACGGGCCCCTGGCGGCGCTGCGCGCTGGTGGCTGGCCCGGTCGCTGCGCGCGCTCGGTGCCGACATCGCAGCGCGCGGCGGATCGCTGGTTTTACGCAAGGGATCGGCAGCCCGCGTCATCCCCGAAGTGGCGCGGGAGACGGGCGCGGGTGCCGTCTATTGGAATGAGATCGCTCAGGCCCCGCATCAATTGGTCGAGAAACAGCTCGAAGCAGCGGTGGCAAAGCTCGGCGTGGACTCGCAAAGTTTTCCGGGCGACCTGCTGGTCCAGCCCTCGGCGATCCGCAACAAGGAAGGCCGCGGCTTGCGCGTGTTCACGCCGTTCTGGCGACGGGTGCTGTCGCTCGGCGACCCACCCAAGCCGCTGCCCGCCCCGAAGGAGCTGCGCCCGGGTCCGAAGATCGCGAGCGACAGACTGGAGAACTGGAAGCTCGAGCCGACCAAGCCCGACTGGGCCGGCGGCCTGCGCGAGACCTGGACGCCGGGCGAGGCATCAGCCCGGACGCGCCTGCGCGACTTCCTCAAGCACACCGCGCGGACTTACGTCGGCGAACGCGACCGCCCTGATCGCGAAGGCACCTCAGGCCTGTCGCCGCATTTGCGGTTCGGCGAGATCAGCCCGCGCCAGGTATTTCATGCCGCGCGCTTTGCCGCCGAGGAGAATCCGGCGATCGCATCCGGCACCGAAAAGTTCCTGAGCGAGCTCGGCTGGCGCGAATTCTGCCGCCACCTGCTCCACGACCATCCAAATCTCGCCACCGAGAACCTGCAGACCAACTTCGACGACTTCCCCTGGAAGGCCGACAAGAAGGCGCTCGCCGCCTGGCAGCGCGGCCGCACCGGCTATCCCATCGTCGATGCCGGCCTGCGCGAGCTCTGGCACTCCGGTGTAATGCACAACCGGGTCCGGATGGTAGTCGCATCGTTCCTGGTCAAGCACCTGCTGATCGATTGGCGCGATGGCGAAGCTTGGTTCTGGGACACGCTGGTCGATGCGGACGCCGGTAGCAATCCGGCCAATTGGCAATGGGTCGCCGGCTGCGGCGCGGACGCCGCACCTTATTTCCGCGTGTTTAACCCAGTGCTCCAGGGCGAGAAGTTCGATCCTGAGGGAACCTATGTCCGGCGCTGGGTGCCGGAGCTGAAGGACATGCCGGCTAAGCTGATCCATCAGCCGTGGCAGGCGACACCGATTGAACTTGCGAGCGCAGGCATCACGCTCGGAAAGACCTATCCGCATCCGCTCATCGATCACGTCAAGGGACGCGAGCGCGCGCTCGCCGCTTACGCAAAGATCCGCAAAGGTTGAACGTTGCTTTGACACAATTATGAAACCCGCTATCGTCGTCACTCCATGCAAACCGTGGGGGACACGATATGGACGACGAGAAGCCGATCACCGCGCAGGTGATGGAGACGATGACCACCGCTGTCGAAGCGACCAAGGACGCCGCCGTCACCGCAGTCAAGAAAGTGAAGAAAGCCGCCAAGAAGGTCGCGAAGAAAGCCGCGCCCAAGAAGGCAAAGAAGGCTTCGAAGAAGACAGCCAAGAAGTCATCGAAGAAGGCAGCCAAGAAGTCCGTGAAGAAGGCCGCCAAGAAGACGGCAAAGAAAGCGGCCAAGAAGAAAAAGGCCAAGAAAGCGAAGCGCTGATTTCGGCTCGAGCGCACGTCTCCGGGTGCGGGCGCCCCCGGAGACGCCCCTCCAAGATGCCTAGCCTGACCGCTTGGACTTGCGCCGGCCCGGATGATGGACGCCTTTCGGATCGCGAAACTCGCTGCGATGACCCCGCCGGTCCTCCTTGGCGAAGCGCCGCCGCTTCTCCGGCGAGCCGAACGCCCGGATCACCTTCCGACCGTTGACCTTCTTGATAACGTAGCCGCCCTCGGTCATCGAGAACGGAGCTGTCAGCGTTCCCTTGTGGTCGAACTTGGTCCCGCGGGGATGCCTAAACGGCTCGAACCAGGACGGATAGACGAAGTTCGACATCGGCAATCCGTCGACGTCAAATGTGTCCTCCTCCACGGCGTCGCAGACTTCATAGGCGTATTGGGTGTGCCGATTTTGGTCGGCCCAGAGATTGGCCATGGGATCGAGCACCATCTCAAACAGTTCGTGCGAGGCTGCTACGCTGACCGCCTCGCCATCCAGCGCCTTGACAAAGATCTTCGAGATCGGCTGGCCACGATAGGTCAGCTCGTGACGTCCGAGCATATTCTTGTGCAGGGCGTCGTCGAAATAGACCAATTGCCAATCGGTGGCCTTCGGCTTGCGCGTGACATAGAGGTCGACCGGATAGCCCCACACCGGCAGGAAATGCTTGTCGTAACACTTTTGCAGTGCCGCGGTGAGCTGCCTCATATCGCCGCCGCTAATCGACTCCGGGGCATAGTTGATGCAGGCGATCCGGACCGGCTTCATCGACCTGCCGAGCAGTGCACGCTTCGCCTTTTTCATGGAAAATCACCGTGTGAAAGGGCCGCTGAAATACGGTCAGACTAACACGACGGACGCTGCACGTCAGGGATGTATTCCGGCAAGCCCGACTACGCGGCAAAGCGCCGGTTGACCACGAACACAGCGGCCGCACACATCGCCATGCCAGCGATCGCCAACGCATCGAGCTTTTCGCCGAACAACAGATAGGCCATCACCGCCGTGACGGCTGGCACCAGATAGAACAGGCTCGCGACCGACGTCGCTGCGGCATGGCGGATCAGCCAGTACAACAGCCCGATCGACCCGATCGAGAGCGCGACCGCAAGCCAGGCCAGCGCAAGCACAAACTCCCGTGTCCAGTGCACGACCCGATCCTCGAACAGGAACGCACCGACCGTGAAGAAGATCGTCACCGCCACGTACTGCACGAGATTGCCGGCTCGCCAGTCGATGTGATTGCAGTAGCGGCGCTGGTAGAGCGTGCCGAGCGTGATGCTGATCAGCGAGACTACCGAGGCGATCCAGCCGAGCCCGGCTTCGCCGGACATCGGGCGGTTGTGCAGAATCAGCGCCACACCGCCGAGGCCGAGCACGAGGCCTGCCCATTGCACCGGCGTCACCTTTTCGCCGAGCCAGCGGTTGGCAATCGTCGAGGTCAGGATCGGCTGCAGCCCCGGAATGAGTGCGGAGAGCCCCGCCGGAATCGAATGCGCGATCGCGATAGCGGTGCCGCCGAGATAGAAGCCGTGGACGAGGATGCCGGCGACGGCGCTGTGCGCGGTCCCGGCGCGATCAGGCCATTTCGGTCGAGCGACGCCCGCGATGATTGCCATCAGACCGACCACCAGTGCCATGCGGATGGCGAGGTAGGTCAAGGGATCGGCATTGTTGATGACGTATTTGGTGCCGATAAAGCCGGTGCTCCAGAGCAGGACGAACAACACCGGCGCCGCGCGGGCAGCGAGATGATCTTGATTATGATTCATTGCCCCTCATTGCCTGAGCGAAGGGCGGTGCGGCAACGCGAATTTCTGATGCTGCGCTGCGACGGACGCGGTGGCTCAGATCAGCAGATCACCATTCTTCCGGACAGGGATCGATGATCTTCCAGAGCTCGACCCCGTTCTTGATCTTCTTCATGTCGGTGGTGAGCCCGCCATTGCGGCGGATCCAGTCCTTCACCGTATCGGGGTAGTAGGACATCAGGTCGGAGGTCCCTTCCGCACTGGTGACCTTGATACCGAAGGTGAAGGCCTTGTCGTAATAGGCCTGGTGGAAGCCGAGACTCGCCTTGGGCGTCACGCAGATCTTGTTCAGCGGCACGATGCCGAGCACCAGCGTGCAGGCCGAATTGCAGATGCCATCGATGATCACGCGCTCGCCGGTGGCGCGGACGCGCTTGTACTTGGCCTTGTACTCCTCGACATAGCCGCCGTGGTCGCGGGTGATATGCAGCTGAGCCCGCGCGGGAGTAGCGGCAGCGACGAAGAGCAACAGCAGGCTGAGAAGCGTGATGCGCATGGCTTGACGGCGAAAAACCTTGCAAGGAAACGTACCGGCCCCGAAGAGCACCCCAACAAACCCCCAAAGGACCCGGCAGGAGAAATCTTTGACCGGATTCTCTTTGGCCATACTTGTGTGGGGAATTCGTTAAGCATCCCGAAAAGGCCAAAAATGGGCAGGCTTGGACCCCAGGTCCGGCAATTCTGTCACACCTATCCGGGAATCTGCTGGATTTGCCCCGATTTCCAGGCTTCGGACGGGTGCCCCGGCGGCCCGAAATGGCTATAGATGGCAGAGCTTTTTGCGCGGGTTCCGGAGAATCGAGATGAGCAAGCTGACCCTTGTAGCCGCGGTTGCTGCCCTGTCGGCAGCAATCCTAGCCCCTGGCTATGCGGAGGCGCGGGTACATCACCGGTACCACCGCTATTACGCCAATCCGCTGCCCTACCCCATCAGCTATCTGCACAATTACGGCCCGGGTATCACCCCCGGCACCTTCGCCTACTACGACGGCCCGTCGACCAATCACTGCTACCAGAGCGCGGCCGGCTATGTCGGTCAGGACCGCCGCCGGCACCCCTGCTACTGAGGGGCGCCGCGAGCGTCCTCATCTAGTGGAGCCCTATCCAACGGCCCCCGATAACAGCAACTGCTTCTCGATCTCATGGACCGGCAACTTGACGAGGTCCTTGCCGACTTCGCCCCGGAGCGCCCTGCGCACCGCGTCCGAATAATCGGTGCGGATCATGCCCAGTGCGCGCGGTGAGGCCACCATGGTCAGGCCCGAGGTCTCCCCGGCGCTGAGCGCGGTATCGAGCCGTTCGGCGAGACTGCGCAGAAAGGTGCGCTCGGCCTCGTCGTGCCAATCGGTCTGCTCTGCCGAGCTGCGGGCTCCGCCGACCGATGCATGGAGCCTGCCAGGCGCATCGGTCCCTTGCGCGGCCGTGGACGGATTGGTCTGCTCGCGAACCTCCCTGGTGTGAAGGTTCGGAAACATCTCGTCGCCGAGATTTTCCAGGATGAGCGCCTTGCGTCCGTCGCACACGACGAGCCAGTCGCCCTTGTCGATCCTCATCTTGTTCATTGCACTGCTCCAAACCATCTGTGCGCCTGTTCTTCGAATTCGGCGAAGGACTGCTCACGATGGCAAAGTTAGGCAGGAAGCCGCACGGACGAATTGCGCAGGATCAATGAAGGTGGCGATGATACGGGAAGAGCTCACTTGGCAAAGTGATGGTCAGGCCTATGGCGGGCGAGCTGAGATTTGTTCATCAGCATTACATTCCGACTTTGCCACAATTTGATCAGAACAACTTCGATATCCTGCATGGCGTAAGCGGAGGAATACACATCATGAATCTCAAGATCGGCCTCGTTGCCGCGTCCCTGCTCGGTGCCCTTGCGGCATCGTCAGCGTCGGCCATGCCCGTTGCGCCTGCGCCTGCAACCCCGCAGGTCTCTGACGTCGAGCAGGTCCGCATGGTCTGCAACGCCTGGGGACGCTGCTGGTGGCGGCCGAACGTCTATTACGGCTACGGCCCCGGATATGGATATTATGGGCCGCCGCGCTACTACGGCCCGCGCTATTATGGCCCGCGCTACTATGGCTATTACGGCTATCGCCGCTGGTGAGATTTGAAGGGGCTCTCTGGGGCCCCTTCGCTTTTGCGAGATAGGGGGACCGCCGCTGGCCGTCAGGCTGGAGCAATTCCAAAACTGATCTAGATCAAAGATAAAATTTGCCGTGCTGTCATCCTGTGCTGATGGCCGATTTGATCGTTTTCCGATGCCCGCAGACGGGCATGAATGTGCAAACCCATCTCGAAAGGCGACAGGAGCACGAGGGACGGAGCTTTGAATCCTTTAGTTGCCCTGCCTGTACAAGGCTCCATTTCATCGACCTCACCACCGGTCAGCCGATGAGCCGCGACCGTTGACGGTGAGATCGATCGTGGCATGATGTCCGCAATACTACGGCCGAAAATCCGGTTTACTGAATCGTCGTGTTTCGCCATTGATGGCCACGTACCGACGTTCATTTTATTGTCATATTGCAGCATCCGGCCAGAAGCATGTTCTTCGACGCCCTCGCTCCCTCCTCCGCGCTCCAGGTAACCCGGTTTACCGATGTGGACGCGTTTCGACCGGCCGAAGCCCTGGAAGATTCCCGGAGCATTCCCCTCGACGTCGCCAATTTCGCCGCAGCGCGAGCAATCGTGAACCTGCCGGCATGCCGGATCATCGTCGCAAGGTCGTTTGCGCGCATCCTCGAGACCACCTACCGCGCGCCGGGCGGCATGGTGATCTTACCAATGAGCGATGATCTGCGCGCCAGTTCGAGCGGAATGGATATCGATTCGCGCTTCTTCATCGGCTTGCGCGGCAACCACCATTGCCATTTCGTCGAGCCCCAGATCAATCATCACGCGTTGATCATGTTCTCGCCCACACTTCGGGACCGCGGCTGGTTCGATCGTGCCGATGCCTTGCGGGTTCGCATTGCCGACCCTTCCGCACATCTCTATGCGCGGCAGCTGGTGCAAGACATCCTGCGGACCGCGTCGGTCCAGCCACAGATGTTCGAGACCACGGAGGTCGCCGCCCATCTTCAGGAGGGCCTGCTGCTCGCCTTCGATGACCTGTTTCAAATGAACCCACTGTCAGATCGCACTGCCCCAAGAGCGGGCGTGCGCTCGGCCAGGCTCGTGCAGCAGATCGATGACTACGTCAGAGCCTATCCAACCGCTCCGATCTATACGGCCGATCTCGCCGATCAATTCGGCGTCTCGGTCCGGACCCTCGGGGGCGCGGTGGCCAAGGTGCGCGGCATGAGCCTGCATCAATACATCCGGCTGAAGCGGCTTTGGGCCACCCGCACCCAACTCCTCAGAAGCGGGGGTGCCTCAGTCGCCTCGTGCGCGCGCGCCCAGGGCTTCCATCACCTCGGAGAGTTTGCCGCGGCCTATCGCGCGACCTTCCACGAAGCGCCCTCGGACACGCTGGCGCGGGCCCGGCAAATCCGGCTCCAGGCCAATTAACGCGCAACACGGACGAAGTCGGCGAGGACGGAGCAACAACGCTACTTCTACAAGGACGTCGCCTTCAGCGACCTGCTCCAGACGCATGAATCAGGGTAATCGGCTCGTCGTGGACTGGCGCGCTCGGAAGGATTCGAACCTCCGACCCTCGGAATCGAAATCCTAAAAATTTAGAATCCAGGGCTGTCTCGGCTCATCCAAGAACGTCCACCTAACGCATTGATCTTACGGCGCTTTAATTGACGCCGCCTCCAACCTTGTCTTAAACAGAACAGGAACGAACACGCCGATCTTGGTGCAAAAGTTTCCCGGGGAAACCGCGCGCCGAACCCCGGAGCCGGAATCCGATGCCCCGTTTCACCGACCGATTTGTCGCCTCGCTCAAGGCGGAAGGGACTGAGCGCTTCGAGGTGAAGGATGACGCCTGTAAGGGACTGGCGATCAGGGTGACAGCGTCCCGGAAGACCTTCTGCTTCCGGTGCAAGTATGAAGGGCGGATGCAGCGCGTCACCCTCGGTGAGTACCCTATCATGTCGCTGGCCCAGGCAGTCATGGCGGCAAACCGCCGGTATGCCGATCTTCACGAGAACCGCAACCCGCTCGCGGAGGCCCAGCGCGAGGCCGTGGAGGCCCGGGTCGGGGCCGACGCGATAACCTTCAATCGGCTAGCCGACCGCTACCTGAACGAATATGCGAAGCCCCGGAAGAAGTCTTGGAAAGACGACGAATGGGTACTCAAGAGAGCCCGGCCGGAGTTTGGCCACCGCATTGTGTCGACCATCACCCGTAAGGAGCTGGTCGTCTTCCTTCGCGGGCTCGCCGCAACCTCAGTGCGCAACGCCAATAAGACCCAGGCGTCAATCTGCACTATGTACAATTGGGCCAACCTCGAAGACGAGACGATCCTCAATCCCCTCGCCCGTATCCCCAAGGTCGGAGGAAAGGAGCGTGAGGAAGATCGCGTTCTGAGCGACGATGAGCTGAGAGCCGTTTGGCCTGCCTTCGTCGCGCCGCCCGACGCCGTATTCTCAGTCGCGGTGGGTATTGCTGTCCGCCTGATCTTCCTGACCGCACAGCGGCCGTTGCAGGTCTCTGGCATGCGCCTTGACGAGCTAATCGATCTTGATGGCCCCGCCCCGCGCTGGGACCTTCCGGCTTCCCGAATGAAGCGGCCCAAGCCTCACTCGGTCCCGCTGAGCGCTGAGGCTGTGAAGCTCATCAAGCAGGCGATTGCGGAAAGACTGTACCACGATAGTCCATATGTCTTTCCGTCCACTCGGGGCAAGGGCGACAAGCCGATAGACCGCCACGCTCTATCGCAAGCTGTCCGCCGACTTCGGTTGAAGCTCAAAATGGCTGAATGGTCCCCGCACGATGCGCGCCGATCAGCTACGACCTGGGCGCGGGCTATGGGTATCCCGCGCGACACGACGGAGGCGCTGACCCATCACGCCATCGTCGGCAGCGGGAAGACGTATGATCGCTACGACATGCAGGCGGAGAAGCGGCAGGCCGTGGTGGCAATCGCTGAATACGTCGTGCGCGCTTTGTCTGCGGCGGACACCTCAGTCCCGAGCGAAGCCTCGAAAGACCCAGAACAGAAAGCTGCCTAAGAGCAGTAGGATTATTGGCGGCAATATCGCTCCAGCCAACCATGGGACTCCTTCCTTCCCAAACCGTCCCCATCGCTGGTCCCAGAAGGCTGCCGAGACGTATGCTTGATCGTCCTTATCAAGCCCGCTGCTCAGGTAGAGCTTTGAGCCGTCCGGGAAGTCAACCCGGACCTCCGTCCCCTTGTTTACATCTTCATCTCGGCTGGAAATGTATTGGTGCGGGACAAGATCGAACGACACCGCCAACTTGTCCTTCGAGGGCGACCGCATAAGCTCATACAGCGACTTGTTCCAGTCCACCTTATTTGGGTCGGGAACGTCACTCCGCATGGCATAGACGTACTGGTACTTCCGGCTAGCCAAACTGTCAGGAATTACGAAGCATGCGAGCGTCGCGGTCCCAATGATCCACAGCACACTCACGAATATCCACGCGCGCCATAGTCCTCGCCGAACGTTCATCGCTGCTCGCCCTACTTAGACCGTCCAAAGCAGATTTATATCCAGGGACTTGCACGATGAAAGTTTCGCGTAAAAGGGCTGCTGCTCCGGGGTGGTGATGATCGTGTAGCCGTGTGTCATCGCGATTGAAGCGGCGAAGTAGTCGGTTGCCCAATTGGAGTCCGTAAGAGAGAAACCTGAATTGAGAGACTCGGCCGCCTTGGCAGCGCCTGCGTTGTACCTTTTGTTCATTGGAATTTTCTTACTGACCGATCCGGCAATCCCGTCAGCCTCATCTTCGTATGCGTCCGAGAACTCGTCCCACACGCAGGTCGGCACGGCAATTGCGCCCTTCAGTAGCATGTCTAGGCAGAGCGCTTTGAGGCTATTCGACTTGGTCGTCACAACCTCCCGTAGGCCGCGTGCATCAATGATGAAAGGGATGATCTCACCCGGGTCATTCATCCCCGAGCTCCAACGTCGTGATGTCCGAATCGGAGAGACCGGACACGAAATCGAAATAAGCGCGCTGATATTTTGGCTTCAGCCCGCTCACTCTGTAGAGGTCAAAATCGTTCAGCGAACCAGCGCTCAGCCGGTCGTTAAAAAATTCTGCGAAGTGAAAGCCGTACTTGGCTAGTTTGACCTTTTCTTGCGGCGGCGGCCCCAAGGGAGGGCCTCGATCCTTCACATAGTCAGGATTTTCCCCGCCAACGGCAGCGAGCCAGGCGGAATAGCTTCCGCTCGCAGTCAGCCCCATCCTTTCCAATCGTAGGGCTGTTGCTTGCTGACTGATCTTAAGCTTCCGCGCAATTCGCGCGATATCATCACGATCAGGATTGCGCGGCACAGGCGCATTCCCGAGCAATTGCCCGATGTCGTCTGTGGGAACGAGGAACTCGCTCGCAAAATTATTGCAGAACTTCTCGGTCGCGTTGTGGTTGATGAACGGGTCCGAGATTCCAGTCTCACCGAGCAAGGCATGCCCGAGTTCGTGAATCAACGTGAAGAGTCGACGCGCCCGATTCTGCCTCTTACTGTTAACAACAATTACAGGGGCAGTATTTGACGATAGACAAAAGCCGCTCCCATCACCATCGGGAAAGCTGTCCTGTAGAACAAATATCCCGGCGCGCTCGAGTCTCTGGCGGCAGATGTTGTAGAATGTCCGCGCATCCCGCGCTTCGATTTGCGATTGAATGCTGATACCGAACCACTTGCGGATCGCCGATGCTTGCGCCTTCACGGAGCCCGAGCGAAGCAACTCTGGCAGTTCACGCCTAGGATGGTGCTGAAGTTGCTCTGCCCGCGTCTGAATGGTTCGCGCTCTCTGAATGCATTCCAGCGTCTGCCGTTCCTTGGCGCTCAATCTTGGCGCTGTTGAGCGGAAGTCCGGAATGCGGTCATCAAGATCGGGAGCTTCATCGAGATAGAAGGTAAATACCGGGACCGCGAGTTCATGCGCTATATCGCGCAGCAAACCTTGCCGAGGTTCTTCCGCCTGAAGCTCGCGGTCTAGTTCTTCCTTTTCAATCCCAAGCCGCTTCGATAGGCTCGAATTGGAGAGCGACCGCGCAAACATCACAGTCGATAAAACGCTTTTGTTGTAAGTCATTTGTCGGGAATCATTTGGTATATAGGCGCTTCGATGAAGTATGGCGACTTTTCAAGTCTCGTGCAACTTGGAGTTGGCCTTCACGCTGGCACTGCCCTGCTCCAACTTTACGGGGAGTTCGGGCTTCAACCCGTAGAGCGAGCGATAGCGCGGCTTAAGTATGCTCTTTCCGATCAAGACGCCGCGCTCGACAATTTGGGAAGACTTAGCCAACTCGAAGCCGAGCTTTCAATTTTCAAAATTCAGCTCTTCAACGAGTACAAGAAGTATATGAAGTGCAATCTCGCCATCGCGGGCATCCTAACTGCGTGTCTAGTCTACATAGCCTTCTATAACGACGACACCATCAGCGTAGGTTGGGCGCTGATACTTGCTGTGCTTTCGTGCATACCGGCTCCCATCACCCTTGCCGTGCTGTGGTTTGACGCAGCGCGGCAGATTAGGCCATTGCGCAACAAAGTGTCTCGCCTCGAAGACGAAGTATACGGACCCCCCAACAGGTCGGGAAATCTCGCTTAGGCGAAGATCATGGGTGCTCGTTCGCATCGTCGGAACAGGAGCCCGGCTTCCCACCCTGACTGATGCATACCCGATACAGCCACGGCGCAACATAACTACCCGCCCACACTCCCCGCGCCGCTCGTTTGGCTTCGCGTTGAGCGCTACCGTATTTACTCTTGGAGTAACGGGGCCAGTCGAACGCGAGCCCGTTGCGGACGAGCCATTCCGCAAGATCAACGTCGCTCACTGAGCACGTGGCGACTGTCCGTCCGTACCTGTCAGTACTGACAGGCTCACAGCCAATCGGCCTTCCCGCAATAAATCTATCCAGCTCATTCGCGGCTTTCGCTCCGCAACGATACGGCAAGCTGTCGTCACCCCGGCAGAGCTGCGAGCTTTCGGGCGCATCGATGCCGAACAGGCGAATGCGGGTACCGTGGATTTCGAGCGTGTCGCCGTCAATGATGCTGGCTTGGCCGTTTATGTCATCCGCGCGCCCGAAGGGCGAGTCGCTCAAGACCAACATCACCACGGCCACCATGACGAACAAGCGGCTCATCGATCACACACTGTATGTAAAGTATGAGCCTTCTCCATAATCGAAAATTTGCGCCTGATTGCCGTTGACGCTTATCGAAAAGTGGGAGGACGTATCATAATCAAAGCCGCTGTACGTCCCCGACCCGTTCGCGTTTAACTGCAAATGCGCACCTTCACCGTAGTGGTAGAGGCTCGGTAAGCCCCCACTGATGTGGCAGCCGCTGTCGTAGTCGTAAGCGTTGACAGAGTTCCCGCTGACGGTTGCGCTGATTCTCTTATAGCCCCCGGCCTCATAGTCATACACGTTGCTCACAGTGCGACCGAGGGCGTGCGCCAGCGCAATGGCGGCCGCAGCCGCTCGAACATGAGCTTTCATCTGGATTCCCGTTCCACCAAATCAACCTTGACTTGTTAGGAACATAATGAGAACATACTCGGCGGTCAAGATGAGCAACCCCAAGCCCCACCCGCCCACTCCTAATCTCCAATCGGACGCGCACGCTTTGGAAGCGGCAGCCGATCAGGCCATAGCGGCTTGCGGCGGTGACGCACGCGAAGCTGTGAAGGCGCTGTTGATTGCGAACGAATTTTTAGAGCGCGAGATGGAAGAGCGCGTGTCGCGCGGGTACGTTCGCGGCGTGAAGCACGGCAGGTTCAATACGTACACTGGGTGAGGGCATGGGGAACGACGTTATACCGACCGAGGGTGGCGGCGGTTTTCTCGATCAAATCAATATTCCGAAGATCGTAGCTGGCCCCGCAGGTGAAGCTATATCGCGTTTGATTGGTGGCGCGGTGGATATTCCGGCCGCTTGGCTAGCGCAGTTAGCACAAGGAGTGAAAGACCGGACAGAGGCCAAAACTGTAGTGAGCAAAGCTGTTGCCGATGCTACTGCTGATTATGCAAAAAATAATCCAGAGGTCATTCAGCGAGCAGCACACTTGCTTTTGGCTAAAGAACTACGGCACCAAACTAACCGCGAGGAAGTGGCAAGGAAAGCCATAGAGTATTTAGGTGAAGAGCCTTCGGCAAAAGCAGAGAAACCGGATGACGATTGGCTCAACGTCTTTGAACGTTACGCAGAGGACGCGTCTTCCGAACGGCTGCGTGATGTGTGGGGGCGTATTTTAGCTGGCGAATTGCGGAAGCCAAAAGCATTCTCATTGCGGACTTTACGTTTCATTGCTGAATTGGATGAAACAGTCGTAAGCCAATTCGAGCGATGGTCCTCACGCGTTACCGATTCCGATTCCGTTCCCTTTCCCCCCAACGAAGGTGACGGATTTAGTGAGCTTCTGAATCTGCAAGATTGCGGGCTCATCACGGGCGTGGGCGCCAATCTCCACAAGAAGTTCGACTTCAAGAATCGTGCGGAAGGCGAACTGGCGCGCGTTTCCTTTACTTTCAGAAACTTCACGGTGCTTGTCACCATTAACGGGCCGCATGAACTCCAAATACCGTGCTTGTTTCTTACAAGCGTGGGGCGCGAAATTTACTCCATAACTCGCTCTGCATCCGACGCCGAAACGGTAAGCGCGTTTGTTGATAAATTTCCGAAACCCCGTATTGAAGAGATTTTGATTATAGATCAGGGAATCGGCAAGGTATCGCGCGGTTGGATAAAGCCTACGTAACTTATTCAGTTACGGATTTGCGGGAGGATCGCCAGTCTGCCAGCGGATCGCGCGATGCGCTCGCCTCGGTAGCCAGACCAGACGCTCGGTCGAGATACCAGTCAATCGCCTTGCGATCCCACCGCTGAGTGCCGGGGATTGCCCCCGGCACCAAGCCTTTCTTAACCCATGTGTCGAACGCGTCCTCGGAACAACCGCAATAGGCGGCTGCATCGGCCTTGGTGAGGCCGCGCGGAATTATCGGCACAGGTCGGTGCATCAGCTTGGCCGATTGGTAGGAGCGCCCTTCGCAGCATCGGCGAACGCTTGTCCCACGTCGCCTAACTCGGGTGCGAACTCAATCTCTAACCGTCCGTTCTGTCCTTCACGAACATTGACCAAGTGACGGCGGCCTTCATCAAGAGCAGAGGCAAGGTGCTTCCGCATCTGCTCAGCGTCCATGCCCCGGCCCCATACATGACGAGTGACGACCAGCTCCATCAGGCGCACTAGGTCAGCGCGCAATGGTCCGCTCCGCTCGCGATTACGGCCCGTTCAATTTGCCACGGGCATTCTTGCAGCCAAGAGAACACGCTCTCAAGACTATACGACTTTTCGACTTCAGGGCCGCCCGGCTGCTCAGGCCCTTCGATGAGTACGAAAGACCCGCACGGCTTACGGACCATACGGTCGACAAGTTGCCGTTCAATGCCGATACAGAAGTAACGGCGGATCGCGATGGTGATGTCTTGCATTGCCCCTGCCTTTGGGTGGAGAGCCTGTTGGCGCAAGCTCTCCCGGTTATGATGATCCCTTCGGCAAAGAGACGATGTCAGAGCGCTTGTAAGGCCGCAATAGGATATGCGTCAGGCGAAATTGCTGACAGTCCTGACAGTCTTACAGCGCTTTGAACGGTTCGCTGACAGGATAGCGCGTCTTGAGTTGGCGCAAGCGATGCCGCCCTAACGCGCGTTCGAGCATCACGTCACCGCAACACTTGATGAGTACCTGTATGTTGCGGTGTGGAATGTAGCGTCGCCGCGAAGCTGCCCACGCAAGGTAAGGAAGCAGCCGGTCCGGCAACATGTCGATTAGCTGCAAGATGTCGAGTGAAGTCGAGCAGTCGCGCAGCGCTGCAAGCGCTGGCACCAACACGTCGGGAACGTCCGCCTCGCTAGGTGCTGTGCGCGGCGAGAATTGAAGTTTGACAACTCCCATCATTCGACGCCTCTGCCAAGCCGTACGACTTTGACATCGATACGCGTGACGCTATCGGACTTGATATCTGTTGCCTCAAAGACCTCTCCGGTACGGCAGAGCTTGATACGGCAGCCCTGCATGATTGGCCAAGGAAGCGACTTGTGATCGAAGCTGAAGACGGGAACGTTAGTCGAGATGAGCGGGCTCATCGAATGTCCCCTCGCATGTATCTTATTGTCTCCCATCACCACTGTCTCAGGTTTCGCCATGAAGACAGCAATGGTGCTGACGGCCCGCTCGGGTTCCGGGATGGTCGGGAAGTTGACGCCTCCCGACCGAACCGGAGTTAGAATCACGGCTTCTCCCATGTTCTCGTCTATGGCGGCGCTGACTAGCTGCATGCCTGCCCGCCAATCGCTTTCCCCTGGAAATAGCATCGTCATTCCTGCGCTCCCGTCGGCGGCCCCTGCGTGGGCTTCACCGAATTGTCTCCCGGCCCCTGCAAGCTCGTTCCGAGTTGGCCGTTCAGATGCATGTTGGCGACTGCCTCCATACGCTTGACCAGCGACTCGAAGTAAGCGGTGGGCTTCACCTCGATTTGTATATTGTTGTGCAGTTCGGCTTCGCCTGTCACCGTGCCGGTGACGGCAACGTCCTTGAAGCCGCCCGACTTGCCGATTGGCATGATGGAATCCTGCCAGCCCGCAGACTGCCCCTCCCCGAACGTGCGCGAGCTTCCCGCGTACGGAACGGGTGCCGCCTCCAAAATCCTGTGACCGCCGCCCGTCCTCGGGTTGGCGTTGTTGGGATTGGTCAAATCCCAAGGCACGTCTGTCGTTGCCCATCCGGGCGTAACACCGCTGTGCCTTCCCCCACCCATGCGCGGATTAGCGTTGGCCGACGACCTCGGAAGGCTCTGCATCAGGTCGATAGCTTCATACACGCCCCAGGCAGTGAGCCCCAGCGGTCCGAGCACGCCAATGGCCTTGCTTGCTTTGCCGAGCAGCCCACCCACTCCCGACGCGCCCGCAACCGACCCTACCGCCGCGCTGCCAGCCAACCGCTGCAAGGCAACCGACGCTTCGCCCGCTGACACGGTCAGCGACCGGAAGCCTGTCAGCATTTGGACGAACAGCCCTCCGGCTGTAAGCCCTGCTGCCGCCGTGCTCAACGCCGCGAAGTGTCCAGCGAACGCCTGCATTGATGGGCTCAGCTCATTGAACGCCCCGACGACCTTCCCAGCCCCATCGACAAGCGGAGTGAGCCAGCCTTCGCTCGCCTTGACGAGAGTGCTTTCGAGCGCGTCGAACGAGGCTGTGAGCCGGTCGACAGAAGCCGCCAGGCCTTTGGACATTTCGTCCGAGACCTTTTGCGAGAACCCGTCGACATGGGCCATATCGCTTTTGGCCTCATAGTACTTATCGCGCTCTTTGAGCAGCGCGACGCCACGGGCGCCTTGCTTGTCTCCGAGGTATCCCTGCATCAGCATGGGATTGTTGACCGCCATGAAGCGGTCGAGCAGATCGCTTCCGCGAATGCCGGTCTTCGTCCAGTCGTAATATTCGTTCGCCGACTTAACCAGATGCTTGCGGTCGGTCTCTGAGAGCTTTTCGCCATCCGCCGCCCGCGCCTTGACCACGGCCTCTGCAAACTTGCCGCGATCTGACAGAATTTCATCGCCGTGCTCTTCGAGGTCTTTGTTGATCGCCGCGATAGCCTTGGAGCTGAAGCCCTTGCCGAACGTTCGGGCGAGCTTGTCGCTCAGTCCCTCACCCGACATAGTCCCGTGTCCCGCATATTCGTCCAGATTGATCCCATACTGTGCGGCGATCTCCCGTCCCTTGCGAGTCGGTGCCATCATGCGAGCGTAGAACTGGCGAGCGAACACGCCTGCCTCACTGCCCACGATGCCGCCGCGTCGGAGCGCCATGCCCATAGCAACACTCTGCTCGGGCGAAACGTTAACCGCACTAGCCGCCGCTGCGCTGTACCGCGTGTAGTCCAGCACGTCTTCGAACTTCATGTTCGATTTCTTGGTCGCGACGGCCGCAATATCGTTGAGGTGCTTGGCTTTGCGCTGAGCGTCGGCTGGGGACTCGAAATGAACGCCATATTGGCTAATCATTGATTCCATCAGCTCGGCGTTCTGCTCGGCCGTCACGCCCATTGCCCTTGCGCCGATAGCGGTGGGGCCAGTGATCGCGATGTTGGTCGCCGCGTCGTACTTCAAGCGGCCGAAAGTCTCATGAGCCCGTTGGGTTGCCTCGACGTTCGCACCAAGCTTCGCGGCCAGCTCGTTTTGCTGCTTCCGCAAAGACGCCATATCGCTGTCGCTGTAGCCGGTTCGGGCCTGGATGGCGCGATCTTCACGAAGATACGGGAGCGCGCTCCTGACCGTGTCTACGCCCACGTGCGCCATTTTGAGGCTGGCGTACCCGGCCACGGTTGCGGCAATCGCCTTATGCGCCGCATGCATTTGGTGAAGCACGCCGACGTGCTTTTGTGCGGCTAACGTGGCTTGGTTGATGCTGTTCGTGTATTTGCCACCGATGCCGTCACCACTGAACGCTTCCTTAGCGACCTTTTCGGCCTGCTTCAGCGTCGTAATCAGCTCACGAAGCTTCGGTGATGCAAGATCATTCGCGCTGATCGTTGCTGTAACTGAAGGATTTGACATCGTGCCCTCTACCTCTTTCGTTGCGCGCGGTACTCATCGAGGTCCGCGAACATGTCCGCATATTTTAGGAGCTTAGGCAGCCGCATGGACTCGACGCTGCGCACGTCGAGCCCACGGTCACCGATCAAAGCGGCGATCAGTCGACGGGCTGCTCGGAAGGGTTTCGATCAGGGAGCGACCTCATGATGATCGTTGCGATCTCGCCGCGAATGCGCATGAAGTCCGAGACGCTGAGGTCGGCCAGTAGCAAATCGTCCACGCCTGACATCGCCGATGCAAACTGCATCACGGCTTTGTTGTTGAAGACGTACTCAAAGCCATCGCCATCCTTCGCGGGCTTGATTTGGAACGGGTCGTCATACTTGACTAGCAACCCCGCCTTGGGGTCTTTGAGCTTGAGTTCGGTCACCTCGCCGTCATGTGTTTTGAGCGGCTGTGAGAGCTTGAAAATGGTCGTCATCTTGGCGAGCCTAGGGTCAAGTGTTGGGGATGAGCTTCGACGCGTCGAAGTCGAGTTGAGCAAATGCTTGGGCGAGCGGCGTGCCCACTTTCTCATGCGTCGCAAGCGCGGTACGGATGTCCCGGGCTTCCTGCGAATGGCCTTGTCCCTTGGCGTGAAGCGCGCTGAACCTGATCTCGGCAAGACGTTTCAGCTTCGCGGGCTCGATGTCCTTCGCGTCGGCGCAGACGGGCGTCACCGAACGCCCATTCGACTTATTGAAGGCGTTCATGGAGTGCCGAATCTCGGCAAGCCGCGCGGCGCGCGGGTCGTCATTGGTCGTCATGGTCTCTTCCGTGGTGTCGGTGTTTTCGGTCTCGACAGGTAGGCCGCGAAGGAATGCGCGGGCCTGGTCAACAGTGATTGTTTCGGGAGTGCGTGAAGTGAGAAGCTCGACGGTCGCGGCCGGTCGCTCGCGCGCTTCCGTCATGGCGTATATTGAAGATCGCCAGATCGCCTTTACATCGGGCTCCGCCGGAATACTCGGCTTAGATACGTTAGGCGCTATGGCGAACCCCAACGTTCGCGCTGTATGATCCGTCACGGTCAGTCCGAACGGGGGCAGCCGGACAAGGCCAATATGTTCGGGATGCTGTGTGGCGATACGCTCGGATCGCGTAACTATGTCGGCGTAGGGTACGATAGTATAACCCAAAGCTTCTGCGTCCTGCCGGGACATACTCTCCCCGGAGGCAGTCAAAACGTCGCGGCGCTGCTGGGGGCATTCATAGACGGTAGTCATGGGGCAAACCTCAATACCGGTAACGATGAGGCCGATGCATCGGAATGTACGGGCCGACACGAATGGCCCCCACGTTTACCCCTGCTTCGCAGATCACCTCGAGTCGGCGTATTTCGTGCTGCAAGGTCTTCACGTCCGATCTGTGCCAAGTCAGCCATTGATCGCCGTTACGTACTTGCGCCCTCGCCTGTCCGGCTAAGAGCTGGTAGTAAGCCGCGCGCAACGCTGAGAGCATTGCGCACGGGTTATCGACAACGGGAACCGTGCCCCCGTTGGGTGTGTAGTCTGTCATTATCGTTAGGTCCTGTTAGGTCGTCGACGGCGTATCGTCTTCGGGCTTGAGGTCGTCCCGGTTTTTCGGAATGGGGTATCGGAGCCCTGCCGCCTCCAGTTGCTCCCGTTCGCTCTTGCGTTGCGAAAGCACCTCTTCAAAGTCCAACCCGCGCTCACCGAGCTTCGCTTCGATGGTCGACAGGCCATTCTCAATTTCGAGAATATCGGCCTGAGCAGCTTTCAGCGGATCAGCGACCGGCTTACCCTCTCCCCGCCACACTGCGTTGCTGTATGCGTCCGTGGCCTGCCAGAAAGCGGGCGCACCATTGGGAAGACGAATGCGTCCCGTTTCGCAAGCCTCTTCAAGCCACGCCGCGAACGCCGCCTGATAGAACGGTTCGACGATGGACGAACGCCTGCGCTTATTGATCCGCCAAGGAAGCTCCTGGGCAAGGCGCGACGCGCTGAAAGATGTTTGCGAGTAGTCTCCCGAAACGTCCTCAGCCGAAGAGCCAGCGGCCTTAGCCGCCTCCCTCGACAAGCTCTTGTCGAGCGCATCGTGGACAGTGTTCGGGCTCTGCGGCCGATGCAGGATCAGCTTGTCTCCCTTCATCATGTGGGTAACGACCCCCGGCTGAAGATTGACCTTCACGGTCTCATAATACGCCGCGCGCGCATCAGCCCAGTCTTCCGGCGAAACGCCTGTCGGCGCTGGCATGTCCATAGCGTCGACGGTCGCGAGCGATCTCAGCGCTGCATCGCGTGGCAAGTCCGACTCCACCGTGGCGGCAACCATGGACTGCACTAACGCGGCGGCCAGCCCAAATTCTCGCAGCGTCGACTTGGAGTGCGCGGGCGTAAGCGCTGCGGCCAGCGGCGAGATACCTCTTATTTGCCCAGGCACGATCAAGTCGAACAAGTGGCCCACCCGCATCCGGCCCCACGAAGTCCGAGCCCGGACGAAGACCGCCTGAGGGGCGGAGTTAAAGTTGCCGAGCACAAAAGGTCTAATCCAGTAGCCTTCAACCCTGCCCGCCTTGTCGAACTGCACGCCCTGCATGACGCTTCCCCCGTTGCTGCCTTCGGCAACTCGGGTGATGCTTTGGTCAAGCTGTCGAACGTCCAGCATTTTGACCTTCGTCCGCGTGCTCGCTCCGGCTGCCCTCTGCCAGTCAATGGCGAATAACGTTTCACCCGTTAGGAGAAAGCTCTTGTAGGCCGCGACGGCTAGCTGATGCAGGGAGTGGCGGCCCGACGCATCGCATTCTGCGCCGTTCTTCGCCCAAGCCGGCCAAGCCGTTTCGATCTGATGCGACAACTCGCGCGCCGCTTCCTTCGAGATGCCGAGTGCGCCGAAATTGGGCTGTGAAGACAGCGTTAGGCCATTCCCCACAGCATAAGTCGCGAAACCCTCGACCAGCGCAGCGATGACCGGATTGGACATCAACAGGTCGATAGTGATCGACGACACCAACGCCCGTTCGCGGCTGATCTCGGAGCCGGGTGATCCCCAATAGGGCTGCCAACCGCCAAGGTGACCGGTCGTGAACGGATGCGCGTTATAGGAACGCGACCAAACCAGTGAAGGCTTGCCGTCCGTTCCGTCCATCACTCCGGCTCGCGCCGATGCCCCCGCCTCCACGGGCGCCAGGATCGGCTTGTTCGGAACGTGCGCTAGATTGGAGAGCGCTCGCCTTCCGCGCGGCGACCGGGCGCTCACTCGCCCGGCAGTGCGTCTAACTTTGGATTTCATGTGCTTTCAGTCTTTCAGCGGAGGAAGGCCCTGAGCGCGGCGCCTATCGTTGTTGCGAGCCCGCGCGCCCTCTTGAATTTCCTTCAGACGGGCCGCGCGAGGATCACCCGCGATGTCGACCGTCGGGGCGCTGAGGCCGATGGGGCCTTCGCGGTCCATAGCCGCAAGAAGGTAAGGGTTTGCGGCAGGCGCTTCGGCAAGGATGCCGCGCGCCGTTTCCGCGTCGAGCGCAGAGCCTAGCGCGAGCTTCTGCGCCATTGCCGGATTGCGCTTACCTTCAGGACTTTCGAGAATTGCGGCGATGCGCAGACGCTCGCTTGCGATGGCCGCGTTTGCCTCGCCCGTCACAGCGGGCGGCTTCTTAACTTCACGCATGGTGGACTACCTCATGGGTTGTGAGAGCGCGGCCAATCGTTTGGCCGACGCTACGAATGATGGTTTGGGTTGGGTGGGTGTTGGCGGCTTGCTGATTGTCGCCTGCACATCTCTATGTCTTGCGATGGCTACCGCGTAGACCAGGCAGTCAAGAGGCTCGTTACGTCGCACGGTGCGGTGAAACTCGTAGCGCGGGGCACCCTTGACGACGCGTGCCCGCAATTGCTCGGAAGCAAGGCCTTCGAAATAATCTTCGTCGAGATGATCTGGCAACCGGATCAATCCGGGTGACAAGTCATCTAACCTCAGCGCCTTCTGCACTGCGAGCTTGACAGCGTCGACGCCAACAATGAGTAGCCTCAGTTGACCTTTGAGCCGTCCGCCTTGAGCGAGCGGCATTCGGTCAAAGCCTTCCTTGCCTTTCACCGCATAAGCAGCCCGCGACTGCCTCCGCTGCATTCGTACAAACTCAACTACCTGATCGGCGTTGAAGCCCGAATCGATTCCTTGGATCAGAACCGGGACTAGTCGCCCGTCTGTCGTCGAGAACGTCGATCCCATCGCCGCGTCGAGTTGTTGCCATACAGCGTTGCCGCTTGTGTCCCCTGGAAGCTTAAGGTGATTGAGGACGCTGAAGGTCTGATCGGCGTGGTGACCCAAGAATGTCACCTCAAGCCGATTGCTCTGAACGTCTACGCCTGCCGAAACAAAGACAAGATTCGCCGCATAGGGTGGCGCGACCTTCTCGGCACGTTGTTGTAACTCGGATGACGACAGCTCTACTTCGGTGCCCGCATCGTACACCTGCGCAAGCGTCGTATTGTAGAATGCCTGCTTTTGCTCCGGTGTTACGGCCGCATCGTACTGCTGAGCGACCGACGCCATGGTACTGAACAGCGACGATAGCTCTGTTAGGTGATAGGAGCGGATGCCCTTCTCACCTGATGCTGTGGCCTGCCAAAACCCCGCTTCGATCATTGAACGGCGGGTGCGTTCGTCGTGAACAACGCCGCAAGCCTCGCAGACTATATGGGCTGTTTCCGGCCTACTAGGTTCCCATTTGAGATTCTCGAATGCGAGCGGTGCAGAATGCCCACAGTCAGGGTCGGCGCATTTGACGAAGTACTTCCGTTGATCGCCGCGCAGATACCATTCATTGATCCGGGAACCCACGCGCGTTGTCGGCGTGCTGACGATGACGATCTTTCGGCCTTTGGCCTTGAACGTAGTTGTTCGCTTGACGGCCAGGCCAATAGGGTCGCCCTCAGCTCCTGCCGATTTTGCGAACCTATCGATTTCGTCGAGAAACAGAAACTTGATCGCGCGGGCGGCGAGTTCATCGGCCTTGAACGACGACGCAAAGCTGAGTTGACCGCCTGGAAAGCTTTTCGCGGCGACCGAGTTCACGCCCCCGCTACTTCCCTTTCGTGTATCTTGACCCTTTCCGATCAAAGCCCGCAACGCGGGAGACGACAAGACAAGCGGGTCAAAGCGCTCGCGCACGAACTCTTCCGACCGACTTCCGGTCGGAGAGACGTGCAGCATTGGGCCGGGATCGCTCGCGATGCAGTGTCCCAAGATCGCGTTGATTGTGGTCGACTTGCCAGTCTGCGACGCGAGCATAAGAACGATGATTTCGACATCGTCGTCTGCGACCGCGTCAACAGGCTCGCGCTGATATGGATAGAGACGCAACGGCCCCGGCAACGCATTGGCGCTGGCCGGGAGAATGATTTGGCTTTCGGCGAAAGTTGTCGGCGCGACAATCGGCGGCGGCGCAAGCGCGCGCAACCATGCCCGCGCTAGGTCGTGATCGATCATTGCGGGTGTCCTAAGTCAGCGCCTCGATGTCGAGCGCTTCAAAGAATTTCTCGTCATCGGCGAGTTCGCTGAGCACAATTCGCGCCTCGGCCTCGATAGCTCTCGCGATATCGCGCGCGTCGGTCTTGCCAACCAGCTTGTCAGCGACACGGAGCCCGAGCGACAGGAAAGCGGTTCGGGCGTCGGCCAATATGCGAATGCCGGTATCGGTGACAGCCTCGCGGTCGATCAGTCGACCAGCGAGCTTCTCGTTTTGAAGCCGGAATTTCTCGGCGCGATACAGCTCAGTTTGCGCTCTCGCATCTGCATAAGCGGAGGTCGTCGCCCCACCCTCACCTCTGCCGCTCGCGTTGTGGCCTAACACCCTGTCGCTGTCGGCTACGGCTCGCACCGTCTCAACAGCCTTTGCGAAGTCAGCCTCACATTCCTGTTCGGTCACGTTAGATGCCGCGAGCGCGCGGCGTACGGTCGCCTGATCCAGGCCCGTTTCATCCGCAACTTTGCGGACAGTGCCTCTCGGCCTGCTCATAGGGATTCTCTGCTATCGAAAACGCGAGTGTTTTCAGTGAAAATGTTGCGGCAGCGGCCCGCTCGGCCTGGTGTGGGGGTGCCCGGAGGGGACCCAAGTTTCCAGCGGGCGCATTGTGTGGCGCGCGCGCACTACCTTTTGCTGCGTGATGGTCCCCACGTGGCGCGTGGCTACGTCCTCCGCGCGACACGTGGGGTTATGAGGCTGCGCATCGCGAGCGCCTAGCGCTCGGCTGCCGCCCATATGTGTGTGTATGCAGTGAGCGCGCGCCACACCGCACGGACCGCCCATCCGTGTCTGGCATGGCGCGCGCTGCCGCCGCGCTGCGACGACATGGCGTTGTTAGCGGCAAGGCCCGTCATGTCGCTCCCGCGCGCTGGCGGTATAGGTATTGTGGGTCAGTCGCCATTATTGGCGGGCGGTGAATACGGCAGCCCTTCAGAGAGAAGTTGCTTCTGAATCTCTTGCGGTAGCCGCTGGGCAAGTTGTTTCTCCGCTTCCTTCTGCCACGTGACTCTTGCTGCGGCGTTCTCCTGCCCCATCGCTGTAGATGGCATTTCCGCGTAGACTCCCTTGATGGGAAGCCGCGCCTTGCCTTTTCGGTAGGCCACAAACCTAGCGCCGTTCGCCATTCGGACCACAAAGGCATCGGCAATGTTGAGGCTTGCGGAACCGCCGCCCGTAAGCCGGTGGGTGCTGGCTATTAGACCGTCCGCACCCACGCTCGCGCCTTTGGTCTCTAGGATACCAATCCGCAGCTTCGTGGCCGTGAAACTGGCGCTCAGGTCCGTTTGCGTAGTGCGCCGCAGCTTCGTAACGCCCGGCTTGATGCGCGCGACTAAAACGCCCACATCCTTCGCGATGATGTCTAGAGCTACCTTGCGGGCGGCCGTCGCGGATTTATCGACCGCGCGGCGAATGGCATTTCGAAGGCCCCGCGCGGATAGCTGGGAAGCCCATGCTTCGAGCTTGCTCCCATCAAGCTTAACTTCAAGGCCCATGGCCCTTCACTCCTACGGGCGGCGGCCCGCTCGATTTCCATGTCGCTGCTCACACGCTGTACATGGGCGTTGCGCATCACGTCGAAGCCGGTCATGGCGAGCTGCACCATGCTCGAAGCCACGGCTGGCGTGTTTGCGGCAAGCACGGCTTGCGCCCAGGCTGCCGTGTCAATCATCCTGCGCTGCCCTGATGTTGTCGGCGTCGCACGCAAAGCCTTTGCGGCCCAAGCCCGTCCTGATGAAGTTGACAGTCTGGTAATTCTGGGAGTCGGCGCAAGAGGCGGTCCCCACGCCGAGCGTGGAAGCGAACAGCGCGACAAGTGTCTCGATGGCTTCAGCTTGGCGTTCGGCCGCACTTGCGGCGCGACGTTGAATGGCAAGACTCTCTTCAGCCAGTTCGGCTTGCCGCTCGACGGCTCGCACGATGCGAATGCGTTCTTCGGCTGCCAACAGCTCGCTGTCGATTGTGATAGCATCGCCTGCCTGCGTCTTGCGCGTGCGGCAGGGCTCAAGGCCTTCAGTAAGTCCAGCGAAGACCGGATTTGAATGGTTCATTTGGATGATCCTCAGGGGTGTTGGCGGGTTGCCGCACGGTCCTAGTTGGACCGCGCGGCTCCGAAAGATGCACGCGCCCGCCCGCGCTGCTCCCGACCTCAATCCTTACCGCTTCGCTGCCCCTACATGCCCTGGGGTTCGGGTGTGTGGCGACCGAACCCTTGCGGATCGCGATCCTACGGCCTCCGGCCCGGCCGTGCTGCGTGGAATCAGCTTGGCGTGGTCGGTGTGGCAACCGGCCCCGAGCGCTATCAAACGTAGCGTGACTTTCGGAGGCGTGCATTCCCATGCGATGGGAAGCGGTGTGGGTGCTCTTTTAGCGCCGTTGCCCACTCGGCTTGGAAGCGGTGGGGATTGCGGTCCCCATACTGTATAAACGCCCCAGCGCGGCGCTCTGTGACAGCCGGGCAGAAAATAGTTCGCCTGATCGTCTGAAAGCCTGAGAGACCCGACCGCCCCAACGCCGTCAGGTGACACGCCCTGATCTTGCCGTCATCGATTGGCCTTGAGCCCGGTCCGTGCTTCCAAAACTCTTCGTCTTGCGGTTCCGACTTTCAGACGGTCGGTCTGTCAGTCGTCTCTCCTAAAGGAGAGAGACGACTGACCGACTAACCGACCAGACCGAGAAGGTCGGTCAGTCAGGTCGGTCGGTCGCACGACTGACCGACCGTTGTTTTGGTTAAATAATTGGCGGGTTTGGTCGAGAGGGTCGGTCAGTCGTTCGAGAGACCTCTTGGTTGGTCAGTCACTGACTGGTCGGTCGGTCGGTCGGCGATTGCGACCGACCGACCCTTCATTCGAGAGCAATCCAGGTGCGTGTAGCACTCTTTCTCGAAATGCCGGATCGGTTGCTTCCATCGATCCGTCACCGAGCGCATCGGTTATATTGTGCCCTGCAATTTCCGTCGCACCTAGTCTGAACGGCCGCTTTTTGGGAATCGGCGGTCCCCGCGACGGTATTCGCGCAGACCGCCATGCACTGATTGAGCTGTATGCTGCAGCCGGTAACATTAGTGGTTTGGGCAGACGCCGAACTGACCGCCGCCATCAAAATCGCGAAAACCAAATGCTTCATGTGTTTTCCCCAAGGTTGTAATCGGGCCATAATGCATGCGGAGGCTAATCGGCGCAAGGCGCTCCCGGCAACCCGATCCAAAAATTCAGCGCATCCCCCTTTCTGTCACAGGTTGCATCATCCTTTTATTTCTCTTATTTTCGTAAGGCGTACTCGGTTATAAACAGCAAGAAGGATATTGAAATGATTTCTCTTCTGCGCATTTTTTCAGCGACCCATCCAGCTCGGTCGCGGCGATTTAGATCCGCGTCGATCCTTTGTGGTGTGGTCCTATCAGCATCGCTTGGCGGAGCCGCCCAGGCCGACACAAGTTCTGTCGCTGATACCGTAATGAGCGATGTCGCAACTCAGATCGGGACCTTGATGACGTCAATGAGCCTTGGTTGCGGCGGCGGTAACGCCGGAGTACCGCCCGTTAGCTGGCCCACATTGCAGCAACACGGCTACAACGCCGGGACCGCCTTAACTAACGCGAGAATTTCATTAGCTAAGGGGCAGCCAACGGTTGCTATGCAGCAGATCACGTCCGCTGAGACTGAGTTAACTGCGCTCGTCAATGGTGCGCACAATAGCTGTTCCGGTGGGGGAAGCGGTGAAGACCCTCCTGGCATGAATCGCTATCTCACGATTTTGGCCGTTTCGGACGCGAAGCTGGACGTGGTGAAACTCTTTTTAGCACCTTAGACACCTCCCTGGGGGCTCTTGCGACGAACGCCGAGGGCAGCCCGGTTAACCCGGACTGCCCCAAAGGGTTGTCAGTAGTTACGTCTGCAAGACGGTGACGCCTAATCGTCCTCCTCCTCCACCGGATCGAACGCATACTCACGTGGCGCAGGTCGCGACGCACCGCGCCTGTAGACCTTTACGGACTTGCGCCGCTCAGCGCCCTTCCCGCTTGCCTCCAAGATGGCTTCCGCAATCCAGTCGCGCGCCGTCCAATCGGCGATGATGTCCCGAACGCTCTCTCGAACATGCTTGGCGTCAAGGTCCCATCCGGCCGCATCGGCGATCAGGCGGCCGATCCAGTTGGCGTGTCGCGTGTCTGAACCGACCGGCTCGCTCCCATCGAGCGCGGCTAGGACTTTGAGCGTGGCTTCGTCGCCAATCCCTCCGCTTCCGCCTCCCCGCCGGGGCGGGGTGTAAACCGCGAGAGCGACAGTGCTGTCCGCTGCAAACTCCGCTGTGCCGTTGTCGGCCTGAACTGAGTGGGCGCGATAGAGCCTCGGCGTGACATCGCGAGCGCTGTAATTGCTCTTTGCCCCGGCAGACAACGCTATGACATGCGGCACGTCTTCAGGCGGAATGCGCCAAGTCTGCGCATCCTTCTTGCTGAGCCGCCGCATATTAAGGACGACACGCACGGGGGTAGTGATCGTTCCGGCCCCTCGGGAATCGTCTTGACTCGCATCGTCGACGCTTTTGCTCCCAATGTTTTTCTTGTCGTGATGCGCAAGAAGTAACGCAATCAACTTCGTCGCGGCCAGACTCTTGAAGCGTGTCATGATGACATTCATTTCCGAGTTTGCGTTCTCGGGGATTGAGTGCAGCGCGACGAGCGGGTCCAGGATGACTATGTCGATTCCACGTCCTTCAATAATCTCGGCCAGTTTCTCGAATGCCTTTTCCTTCAGCGCGACGCGCCCGTCCTTATATTCTGCAAGCCGCATCGGCGCCTTGACACCGCTGATGATGGTCAAGTTCTCGCGCACCATTGATCGCATTTCAGGTGTGAAATTGTGATGCGCAAATTGGGCTCCGACGCGCCTTAGCATCTCATCCTGATCGTCCTCGCCGTTGTAGACAAGAACCTTGCGCGGCTTAAACTCGCCCGCTGCCAGGTGGTCAACGCCGCAAGCGATGTCGATAGCCGAGTCCAGCGTCCACGCAGACTTACCAATGCCTCCGGCCGCCGACAACAGCGTGACGTGCCCGCGCATCAGGTACTTAGCGTACAGATACGGTCGCGGCGGCAGCTTGTTAATGTCGAGATCAACGGGAATATTGATCGCGTTTTCGTGCCAATGACCTGCCTTGCTGTCAGACTGAACGCCTTCACGGCTCTCGTCCTCATCGACGACAGCGCCAAAAGCCTCGCCAATCGAAGACCTGCTTAGCCCTTGGTTCTTCAACCACTCGCGCGCTGTCTGCCGATTGTCGTACTCGCCTGATCGCGGCTTGGCGTCGACAAGTGCTCCAGCGCCATCCCATCCCGAAAAGAAAGACGCGAGATGCTCCACGGGCATTTCGGGCCATTCGCGCATAACGTGACGAGCCGCCTTAAAACGGTTGTCAGAACAGTCGGCGCTCGGATTGCTGTACAGCGAATGGAACTCAGTGTTCTCGTCTTGCAGCTTGCTGAAATCGTACTCGCCAAGCGGCGTGCAGAGTTCTTCCCAATCAGGGACGTCAGCTCCGTCGAGTTGCTTGACTACCTCCCGCTCTTTGGACGGGGCGATGTCCTCGTTAAGCTCGGACGACGGAGCACCGATCAGCTCGACAATGTAATCCGGGAGCGGCGGTATTGTCCGGCTGGTGTACGCCTCAATGAACGCCCTGAGTGCGGCCTGATCGCCGTAGCGCTTACCGTCTTCGCGAACAGAGCCAGGGGCCACGAACTGACCGCCGCGCCCGCGCACGTCGCAGCCGTACAGCTTCTTAAGCGCACCCGCGCTGTTCGTGAACGCGTTGTCGGGATCGCTGAAGATGTAGTGGCGCCCACCTGATTGCGTCGTGATGACCTGAACGCCTTCGGGCACGCCGCCATTCGCTTCGAAGAGCGCGGCAATCAGCTCGGGGCCGTTGAATTTGGTATCGGCGTCGATCACGACCAGACTTGCAGGCCCGCATGCAATGGACGGCACAGCGTCCCAGTTGGGCGCGCGCCACATGCGCTTGACAATGTCGGGATCGGTCGTCGCGCCGACGAAGATTGTAAGCTGTTTGTTGCCCTCTTCCCGCGCTTGCTCAATCGCCGCTTCGCGTTCTTCAGGGCTGATTTTGGTGTCGCGGCGATTGTAAAGCTTTACGAGCGGAATTTTGCCGCTCGACGGAAAGACCGGAATCCCGTTGCGGGCAAGCAACATGGCGTTGTGCTTGTTCTGCACGCGGCGCGCGTCATCCCGGTTAGGAAGGGCAACGATGTTTGATGCAGTAGACACGAGCATTCACACTTCCAGTTCAGAGAATTCTAGCTCTGCGTCCTCGACGCCAGCGGCATGCATCGTTGCGCGCAGCGTCGACAGGTTGTCGGCGCTGATTAGCAACTGTTCGCCCTGAAGTACTGCGGGGACAATGACTGTCAGCTCTTCGCCGTCGCGCCCTCTTAGGCTCGCCGTGGCAGTGCCTCGTTTCGGTGATGACATGCTCTAAGCTCCCGCCCGACTGACCGGAAATTCGAATGTAAGCCGCAGCGTCAATCGGCCACGCTCCAACAGTTTGCGAACGTTCGCCTCGCTTAGCCCCAGGGACGCCGCAATCTCCGCGCTTGTCGCCCCCTCGCCTGCCTGAAAGAGCGCGCGTCGCGTGCGTTCAGGCATGCGACCTATTGCTTCGACGATCTGTCTCATTTCCAACTTTGCATGAGGATTATGGGCGTCGGGGAATTCATTGTATTCCCTAACTTCGTCGCGCCCTGCGCCGTCGCGCCCCTCGACGCGCGGCAGATCGGCGTGAAGGACTTCCCGCTTCCGGGTGCGACCACGCTTGCGGTTGTAGTCGTGAAGCAGGTTGCGCATTAAGGCGTAAAGCCAACCAGCAACAGAGCCGCCACAATACTGGTCGTGTCGTTCGATGGCGCGCACGCATGTGGCCTGTAGAAGGTCCTGTGCCGTGTCGTCCGCGTTAGGTTGTCGCGCACAAAGCCCCCGAGCTGCGGTACGAAGAATGGGCTGACAGCGGGCTATTTCGGCGTCGAAATGCTGTCGAGTGATGGGTGATGACATTAGGCTTGGCCCAGGCGACCAATGAGAGTCGCCGCAATCGCGTGAATGGTCAGCCCCTCAGGCTCGCAGTTAATCAACGCGGCAAGAGCAGCGAGTGATGCGGGAGCGGGGCGCCGGTCATTCAGAAGCGACCTCAGCCATTCGAGCAGCGGAAGGTTGCCGACCTTTTGAGGGAGCGGCAGGAAGCCCACGTGGAGCCGGATTACTTGGTCCAGCTTGGCGATCTGTGCGGGGCTCATTGGGCGGCTCCTTCGCTGGTGAGGACGGCGGCAATGGTGCTGGAACGGTAGCGACGCGAGCCACCGAGCTTGAAGCCGCTTCCGACGACGGCGCGACCGGCAGGCGAATACAGCCACGCTCGGCTGACCCGGAGGGCGGTGCAAACTTCATCGACCGTCAGGGCCGTTTCACCTGCGAGGGCGGCCGGGCTGCGCTTATCGACGTGGCGCTCAGAAAAGGACGGCCGGGCAATGGCCGGTTGGGATGACATGGCAAAGGTCTCCTGTTCTCGCAGCGCGGGGCGTTGCGAGTTGTTTGGTTGATGGGGAATTAATGGTTGGCGCCCACCCCTCTCCCCTGATCGGGAGGCCAGTCAGCCGGGATCAGATGCGCGCCTACACATCTAAAAAGCCCCATCTCTGCGGAGCTGTCGATTTTTTCGCCACGACCACTGAAAATATTTTTGGGCGTATCACGACGCGCAAAGACGCTCCCGAGCGCCTCAGGCGGCGTGACAAAAGTTTCCCCACGGTTTCCCGCGAGCAATTTCAGTTGGAAAGGATTTACAAGAAGTGTTTGAAGATCAGCCACTTAGATGGCGCGCTCGGAGAGATTCGAACTCCCGACCCTCGGAATCGAAATCCGATGCTCTATCCAGCTGAGCTACGAGCGCCTGACCCCGGGTATTGGGCCACCGGCCGAAGCGCCGCGGTCCTATGCTGGCAGGCCAGCGCACCGACGACGTTCGGATTGGCTCGAATTAGCAGAGAGGCCGGACAATAAAAAGCCCTCCCCGCCCCATTTCGAGGCGGGCCAAGGCACCCTCACCAGGTGGTGTTGAACAGACCGAAATGCGGCTGCTGCGCCACCAGCATCATCGGCTGGCCACGCTGAGGTGCCGGATGCGCCCGGACGACCTTGCGCTTCGGATGCGCCGGAGCCTGAGGCGTCTGGGCCTGGGCAACCTGAGCTTGCTGAGTGGCGTCGGCCTTCTTCGCTGCAGCTGCTTCGGCCGGCGTGAACTGGGCGAACGTGTCGCGCACCCGTGCCTTGGCCGACATGTCAGCCAACACGTCCGCCTGCGCGGTCGACTGTGGCGCGGCGGCAGCCGTCTTCACCATCGGCGCGGCAAAGGTCGGCTGATTGGTGTCGAGCACGACCCGGTCAGGCAAATGGCGGTCGGACCGGATCCGGATCGCCGGCTGATCGTAGCTCGCAACCCCAATGGTCTGCGCAACCGGCGCTGTCGGCCAAACGAAATCTGCCGCAAACAGCAATGCGAGCAGCGCTCCGCCGACAAACATGAAATACCGAAAGATGGGCATTGACCGCACTCCGCCCCCGCATCCCCGCGTGGGTCCTTCGCCTCAACCGGCGATCCATTAATTGGTTCCTGCGCCCAGCCTTTGGTTCAATTGGCGACGCCAAGATTTCCGGCCAAGGGGCACGGACGGTAACTTTTCCGCTAGCGAATGCGTGGCCTTTTAGGCGCGCCGCGCCGTGACAACCGAGCACTTCGCCTGATCGGCATTCACATTGACGAATCCGACTGGAACGCGTGCAAAAGTCTTGCGGCTCTTCATGCTGACCGTATCAGCCAGCACGCGGCTGCGGTCCGTCAAATGACTGCCGTCGCGCCGCGTGAAGGCGCAGACGATCTCGACATCCTTTACGGCATAGTCGTTGTCATTTCGCACGGTGAACGTCACCAGCGCCTTCGAGCCGAGCCCGCCGCGGCGCCAAGTCTGCGACGATATCTTCATCCGGTCGAGCCCGGCGGCTTTCGTAGCGGAGGTATCTGGGGCTGACGTTGGCGAAGCAGAATCGACTCCTGCCAGCGCCAATTTTACAGGTTCGGTTTGAGCAACATTGCCTTCGGAGGGAGGCATCAACAGCCAGATTGCACCACCGACCACACTCGCGGCGAGCAGCGACAACAGGCCCCGCTTCAACCAAACGCCTGTGGCTGACTGGAGCCGCTGCCGCTCCTCGCCGTCCCCGACGAAATGTCCCAGTCCGATCCGGCCAAACCCTGATTTCATGGGTGCGCTGCTCGCTCATCCTTCAATCCGCGAGGCGAATTAAGGTTCCCACAACTAGGCGGATCCTCCTAGAGCCATGTGGCGATCGTCCATGGGGATCGCTAACATGCGCCGCAACATCGAAGACCCTATCGGGAGGAATTGAAATGCCTGTCGTCGTCACCTGGGATCACGTCCATCTGCGCAGCCCGGATCCGGAAACGACCGCCGCCTGGCTGCGCGATATCCTCGGCGGCGAGATTGTGCGCGCACCGGGACGAATCGACGTGAATCTCGGCGGCGCAAAGATCTTCATTGCGCCTCTGGAAGGCGAAAGCGCCGTCAGCCCGCCGCCTCCACATCCCCATCAGGGCCTCGACCATTTCGGGCTCACCGTGAAGGACATCGACGCGGTCGCGGCCGAGATCAAGGCCAAGGGCGTGACATTCACGCGGGAGCCGACCACGATCCGGCCCGGCGTCCGCATCTGCTTCATCCGCGGTCCCGAAGGCATCTCCGTCGAGCTGCTCGAGCGCGACAAGAAATATACGTGACGCGGCAGGCGAGGCGCTGCCCGGCCAGCTAGGTCATGCTGCCGGGCATAAAGCAGCGGATGGTGACGCCCATATAGCCATAGATCGGCCACACCATGGTTCGTCCAACCCGGTTGGGCTCCGAGATCACGGCCTCCTCCGGCACGTCGACCCAGACGAGTTCCTGCTGCTTGCCCTCAATCATGTAGCCGAGGCGCGGGATGCGGACACGGTAGTGCCCGTCCTTGCTTTCCCAATCGGAGTCCGAGATCGCCGAGCCGTCGGCATCGGAGCAGCATGGCCCTTTGCCGCTGCGCAAGCCGTCGAACCAGGCTTTCAGCTCGGCGTTGGTATTGACGAACTGGCCGCGGTCGCGTGCGTGGCCCCTAGGGGCAACCAACGCGATCAACGCCAGCGCGCAAGCAAGACTTGCCGCGCTTCGCCACCGTGTCGGACGGCCGATCCGCCGTCGTTGTGTTTCGCAAATCGTGGGACGCGCACTGTACAGACGCGGCTCATCGCCGCCGGAATCGATCCAGTTGCTCACGTTTGTCTTGCTCCAGCACCCCGCGGCCAGTGCAACAATGGTTATGCATTTCGCGGGCCAACTCTGATTCGTTGGACAGGCCTCGCTGCATGATGAGACCGTCATGTCAGCGTCACACGCAAGCCGGGACAACTACGGCTCGCGTGCCGGCGCGGGACACAGCCAGCAAAATTGCCGCGTTGCGCGGGAGGTTGCGCTTTGGCATAAAAGCTTCACCGGTGACGCCATTGGGCGATGGTGACCGGCCGATGGGACGTTATGAAGAACGGCCTCTATTCGATTCACGTGAGCCTGCTCGATGGTCGGACAGGGAAAGGCAGCGGCGTGATTCTTTTTCGCGACGGCAAGATCCTTGGCGGCGATGCCTACCTCTATTACACCGGCAGCTACGTGGTGAAGGACGACCACACCTTCAAGGGCGAGGTGCTGGTGCAACGACACACCTCCCCGCGCGGCGATGACAATCCGCTATTCGGTGGCCCTGCCCCTGTTGGCATCGGCGTCAGCGGGACCTACACGGACACCCGTGCGGAGATGACGGGCACGGCGCTGGTCGGCAAAGCCAGCCTGATTTTCGGCGCCACCCTGCACAAGCTCGTCGACGTCGATTAGCCACAGATTTATTCGGCAGCCTGCTCCAGCGGTGCGGTACGCGGCAGGATCATCTGGATACGCGTACCACTGCCAGGCTCGGAATCGAGATCGAGCCGGCCGCCGAGCCGGTTGGTGACGATGCTGTAGACGATGTGCAATCCGAGACCGGTACCGCCCTGGTCGCGCCGCGTCGTGAAAAACGGATCGAAGGCGCGGCGCCGCACGTCGAGGCTCATGCCACAGCCATTGTCAGACACGATGACCTCGACATTGTCCTTGCCGGACTCGCGCACCTGGATGTCGATGATCCCGGGCCGCCCGTCGGGAAAGGCGTGCGCGACCGAATTCAGGAATAGATTGGTCAGCACCTGGCCGTACGGGCCGGGATAGCTGTTCATGGTCAGATTGGGCTGGCACTCGACGTTGAGCGTCAGGTTCTGCTTGCGCAGGCCCGGACGCAGGCTCATCACCACCTGCTCGGTGAGGTCGGCAAGGTCGAAGCTGCGCTGGTCCGAATAGTTGCGGTCGGCCGCGACCTGCTTGAATGACTGGATCAGCTCGGCCGCACGGTTCAGGTTGGAGACGAGCTGCGAGGACGCATCGCGACTGGTGCTGAGATAGTCATTGAGCGTGGATCGGCGAAGCTCGCCGCGCTCGACCTCGGCGCTGAACATGGCGGTCTTGCGCTCGAGCGCCGAGGCGACCGTCAGGCTGATGCCGACGGGATTGTTGACCTCGTGTGCGACACCGGCGACGAGGCGTCCGAGGGCGGCCAGCTTTTCCGCCTCGATCAGCGAGGCCTGGGTCTCGCGCAGATTGCGCAGCGCGGTTTCGGCGGCGTCCTTGGCCTTGCGCATCTCCTGCTCGCCGCGCTTGCGTTCGCCGATGTCGAGCGCCACGGTGACAATCCGCTCGATCTCGCCCTCGGCATCGAGCAGCGGCAGCTTGTTGACCAGCCATTGCCGCATGTTGCCGGAGGCGTCCTTGTATTCCTCCTCGTAGAAGCCGAGACCCTTGCGCTGGCTGAGCACGCGCTTGTCGTTCTCGTCGGTCTTGGCCGCGCCATAGCGCGACATCAGATCGGCGGTTGTGCGGCCGAGCGCGTCGCCGGGTTCGATACCGAAGATGCCGGCCATGTAGCGGTTCATCAGCACGTAGCGGAGATCGCGGTCCTTGACGTTGATGACCGCGGGCACGGTGTCGATGACCTGCTGCAACAGGCGCCGGCCTTCGGCGATGGCATCCTCCGCCCGCTTCTGGTCGGTAATGTCGCGCAGCGTGCCCTCGTAGCGGACGATCGTGCCCTGCTCGTCCCGCACACCGGTCGCGCTGTCGGAGAGCCAGAGGATGTTGCCGCTGCGCTGGCGCACCTGATACTCGAACTCGCGCACCATGCCGTCGCGATGCATCAACCGCTGGTATTCCGCGCGCGCCTCGGGATCGACATAGATGGTGTGGGCGATGTCGTTGATGCTGTCGATCAGGTGTTGCGGGCTGTCATAGCCCATCATCCGCGCCAGCGCCGGATTGGCATTGAGAAGATCGCCGGCCGGCGTCGTCACGTAGATGCCGTCGACCGAGCCCTCGAACAGCTTGCGATAGCTCTCCTCGGCCAGCCGCTGCTCGGTAAGCGCGCGCACCGCCGCCTCGCGCGCGGTATCGGCCTCCTCCAGCGCGCGACGAAACACCTCCGCGGCGCGTGCGATGTCGCCGATCTCATTGTTGAGATCAGCCGAGGGAATCGAGGTCCTTTTCTCGCCGGCCGCAAGCGCGCGAATGGAGCGTGCGATCTGGGCCAGCGGCCGCACCGTCCGCCCCACCACGAAGACGGCGGCGAGGATGCCAATCAACACGCCCATGCTGCCGAGCACGATGCTCTGCCAACGCGCCTCGGCTAGCGTCCGGGCAAAGTCGCGCGACAGCACATGGCCGCGGCGGTCGCTGACGTCGCGCAGCAATTCGGTGACACGGCCGATCAGCCGGCCCTCGGTGCCCAGCACCTCGCGGTCGATATCGGCGATCTGCCGTTCGCGCACCGCGACCGCGATGATGGCATCGGCGTAATTGTTCACCGCCGCCTTCAGCTTGCCATCGGCAATGTCCATCCTCCGCATGCCCTGCGCGGCCTGTTCGGCCGCGGAGGGATTGCGCGCGAGCAATCCAAGCGCGATCCGGCTCTGGGCCTCCGAAAGGCGCGCGGCGAGATCACGATCCCCGCTTTCGGAGACCGCCGCGTCGAACTGGTCGCGCAGCGGAGGCAGCCCGGCAAGCAGTTGCGCGCGGCGATCGATCAGGGTCGATATCCGATCCAGCCCGCTGCGATAGGTCGCAAGCCGCTCGGAGACGCCGTCGATCATGTCCTGCTGTTCGGGGGCAAGCTCGATGCGGGTCTTCTTGAGGATGTCGCTCAGGGTCGACGCGGCCTCGCCGACCTGCTTGAACTGGATGCCGGCGCCGGGATCGGTGACGAAGTCACGCGCGGCGAGCCGCAAATCGTTCATGCGGCGGTCGATATCTTCGGCGAGATCGCCGACGCTTTGCAGCCGCTGGAGCTCGGCGAAGGTGGCGTCGATGTGCCGGATTGCGATCACGCTGGCGGTCGAGGTGACGATGATCACCGCCAGCACCAGGATGAAGCTGCCATACGTCATCTGGCCGATCGAAAGCGAAAACGATCGCTTCGGCGGCGGATTCGGTGGCGTTTCGGCGGACATTGGGGCGGAACCGGACTCCATACCCTCCTAATATACGCTGTATCGCCCCTCCGGGGGAACATGCCTCCACGGGCCGGAACGGGCTGTTTTTCATGATGGTTTAGCGACAGCTGCCCGCCGGGCCGGGATCGTCATGGCGGCGACGCCGAGGACGACGCTAGCCAAGCCAATCCAGGCGGTCCGGCTCAGGATCTCGCCGAGGAAGGCGACGCTGATGGCGACCCCGATGGGGACGCGCAAGTAGGCCTGTGCGGTGGTGCCGACCGAGCCGAGCGTCTGGATCAGCCGGAAATAGATCGCGAACGCGGCTGCGGTCGAGAACACCGCAAGTGCCAACAGCGCGAGGACGGAGCTGAGCGAGGGCGACAGCGTCCAGGGCTGCTCGAGCACGAGCGAGGCCGGGATCAGCACGGCCGCGCCCGCCAGCAGCGAGCCGGCGGCGGGTGCCATCGGATCGAGGCCCTTGAAGCTCCGGCCGAAGATCGCGGCGCAGGCGTAGCAGATGGTGGCGGCGACGATCGCCGCTTCCGCGAGGAGGCCGCTGCCGATCTCGCGGAACGCATCGACGCCGACGATCAGTAGGATGCCGGCCATACCCGCCACCACGCCGAACAGCTTTCGCGGCGTCGTGGCCTCATGGCGCGTGACCATTGCGGTGAGCAGGAAGGTGAAGATGGGGCCGGCCGAATTGAGGATAGTGGCAAGCGCGGCATCGACGTGGCGCTCGCCCCAGGCGATCAGGGTCCATGGGATGACGCTGTTGAGCACGGCCTGGAACGCGAAGCGCTGCCAGGTCGCGGCATCCGTCGGCATGCTGATGCCCCTCGCCCACATGACCGCGAGCAGCAACAGGCCCGCGACCGTCGTGCGGGCGGCGATCAGCGTCACCGGCGGGATGGTGGCGACGCCGAGCTTGATGAAGGTGTAGGAGCCACCCCAGAGCGTTGCGAGCGCGACCAACAGCGCCAGCTCGACGGCGATGTTGGTGTCCTGTCTGACGTCCATCTGATCCGTCCCGTCCATTCGCGATGGACGGAACCTAGCGCATCAGCCGCCGCCAATACTTCGTTCGGTATCGAAGTGTCTTAGCCGACCGCTCCGACCTCGAACACCTCGCCGTCATAGCCGGCCTCGCGGGGAATGCGGAGCTGGCGACCGGTGTCGGTCTTGGTCATCACCGGCATCACCGTGACGATCGACATCCCCTTGGCATGATCGAGCGCGGCCCTCACGCTCGGCTGCTTGGCGAGCCGGATCAGATTGCGCGTGGTCGGGAACGGCAGCTTGAAGCGGCCGCTGTCGCCGCCCTCCACCGCCTCGCGCGCTGAGAGCCAGATCGAGTCGGTCGACTCCCTCCCGTCATGCGCGCCGAGCTGGTCGGGCGGTGCGGCCGCAAGGAAGAACCAGGTGTCGAAGCGCTTCGGCATGCCCTCCGGCGTGATCCAGTGCGCATAAGGCACGAGCGTATCGAGTGCGAGCTGGAGACCGTTGTCGGCCAAAATGCTGAGGAAGCTGATCTTGTGCTCGTTGAGCGCGACGCGATGTGCGTCGGCGATCTCGCCGGCGCGCTTGGCGTCAACAGGTGCGTTCGAGCCCTTCGCACGCGCAAGCAGGATGCCGCTCTCCTCAAACGTCTCGCGGATCGCGGCGATCCGAAAGCCGCGGTCGGCTTCGCTGAGGCCCTCGCCGCCCGAATAAAGATCGGCGCGAGCGACGATCTCATTGTCGCCCGCATCGACGCTGCCGCCCGGAAACACCAGTGCGCCCGAGTTGAACTCGATCTGATGATGGCGGACCATCATGAAGATCTCGACCTCGCCGCGGCCCTCGCCGTCGGCCTTGGCGCCGTCGCGCAGCAGGAGGATCGTCGAGGCCGGGCGTGATGCTGATGTCTCGGGCATTCAACTAACCTGCGGCGCTGGATTGCGGGCCGAGATTGGCGCGCTTGTCGAAACGGGCGACGCGCGACAAGAGGTAATCGACCTCGGCCTTCGCGGTCGCCGTCATCGTCGCGCCCGGCTTGCGCTGGGCGCTGGAGGCGATGATGCCGCGCTTCTGCAACACGTACTTGCGCACGGTCAGCCCGACACCGGGCTGCTGCTCGTAGCGGATCAGCGGCAGATGCGCGTCGAACAGGTCATGCGCGGCGTCGCGCTTGCCCGCCTTGGAGAGGTTGACGACATCGATCAGAAGCTCGGGGAAAGCATAGCCGGTCATGGCGCCGTCGGCGCCGCGCTCCATCTCGAAGTCGAGGAAGGTGCCGCCATTGCCGCAGAGGATCGAGAGCGGACGGAGTGAGCCGTCCTTCTGGAAGCCGCGCAGCGTCGAGATCTTCTCCAGGCCCGGCCAGTCCTCATGCTTGAGCATCACGCAGTTCGGATTGTCCATGACGATCTTGCGGATCACGGCGGGGGTGAACACCACCGTGAGCGTCAGCGGATAGTCCTGGAGCACCCAGGGCACATCGGGGCCGATCGCCTCGGCTGCCTGCTTGAAATAACCAACGATCTGGTCGTCAGTGCGCAAGCTCGGCGGCGGCGCGATCATGACGCCGGCTGCGCCTGCATCCATCGAGGCCCTCGCCAGCGAGCGCATCGTGGCAAAGCCCGGCGCGGAGACGCCGACGATCACCTGCATCTTCTTGGCGCGCTTGACGTAGCGCACTGCCACCTGCTCGGCCTCGGCGGCATCGAGCTTCGGCGCCTCGCCGAGGATGCCCAGCACCGTGACGCCGTCGCAGCCGACCTCCTCGTAGAA
Source organism: Bradyrhizobium sp. CCBAU 11434 (assembly GCF_028128895.1). NCBI lineage: Bacteria > Pseudomonadati > Pseudomonadota > Alphaproteobacteria > Hyphomicrobiales > Nitrobacteraceae > Bradyrhizobium > Bradyrhizobium sp. CCBAU 11434. The sequence continues at coordinate 97,997 of NZ_LBJX01000092.1, read as the reverse complement.
ATCGGTCAGGCGGTCGATCGAGCGCTCGTCGATCCGGCCGTCGTCGTGGAAAGGTGTCGGCGCGATTGCGAAGGTGCCCTTGGCGTCGGCGGTGAGTTTCATCGTCGTCCTTGTCTCTCTGTCGTGTGGCTAAAACCGCCGCGCGCCCATCTTGATCTGCTCCTCGGAGAAGAAGATCTCCTTGGCATGATCGACGATGTCCTGGGCATTCCACCCCGCATGCGGCGGTTTCCAGCCTTCCATTTCCATCATCCGCATCTCGCGTACGCCGCGGGGCCCGGACACGCCCAGCACCTTGCCGGTCTGGTCACCCGACAGATCGCTGACCATGTATAGCACGGCCGGTGCGATGCCGTCCGGCCCCAGCGCCGCACCTGGGTTCTCCTTATAGCGGGGCAGGTCTGCGGTCATGCGGGTCAGGGCGCCCGGCGCCAGCGTCCAGATCCGGATGTTGTACTTGCGGCCCTCGATCGCCAGCACGTTGGACAGGCCCCAGATGCCGCCCTTGGCCGCGCCGTAATTGGTCTGGCCGAAATTGCCGATCAGACCCGAGGTCGAGGAGGTGTTGACGATGACGCCACCGCCATTTTCCCGCATCCAGCGAAACACCGGCATGGTGCAACAAAAGGTGCCTTTCAAGTGCACCTTGATGACCTTGTCCCAATCGGCCTCACTGGCCTTGTGAAAGGTCTGGTCGCGCAGGATGCCGGCATTGTTGACCAGGATATCGGCGCGTCCGAAATGCTTGATGGCGTCGTCGAACACCGACTGGCCACCTTCCATGGTGGAGATGTCGGCGCCGTTCGCGACCGCCTTGCCGCCCTCGGCCTTGATCGCGTCCACCACAAGCTGCGCCATCGATTTGTCGGCACCGGAGCCGTCACGGGGCCCGCCGAGGTCGTTGACTACGACCGCGGCCCCTTCCCGCGCGAACAGTTTTGCGTAGGCCTCACCGAGCCCGCCGCCCGCGCCGGTAATCAGCGCAACCTTGCCATCGAGTAGTCCCATGGTGGCTTCTCCCTGTTTTTTGTTGTCATTCCGGGGAAGCGCGCAGGCTGAACCCGGAATCCAGAGCCTGTAGAACGAGATTCCGGGTTCGCGCTTTGCGCGCCCCGGAATGACAGCGAGGGCTAACCCAGCACCGTCTTGCCGTTCTTGATCACCGTCACCCCGCGCGACTTCACCTTGGCTTCGAACGAGATCGTGTTGCCGTCCTTCCAGAGGTCCATAGTCACGGTCTCGCCGGGAAAGACCGGTGAGGAGAACCGCGCGACATGCTGGCGGAACGCTGACGCGTCGTAATCGGCATAGGTCTGGAGCACGCCGCGGCAGGTGATGCCGTAGGTGCACATGCCGTGCAGGATCGGACGCGGGAAGCCGGCCTTCCTGGCGAACTCGGGATCCGAATGCAGCGGGTTGCGATCGCCGCAGAGGCGGTAGACCAGCGCCTGGTCCGGGCGCGTGACGATGTCGATGGTCTTGTCGGGCGCGCGCGAGGGGATCTTGTGCGGATCGGGCTGGGTCAGGTTCGGCCCGCCAAAGCCGCCATCGCCGCGAGCGAAGCGCGAGGCGACGAGCGTTGCCAGCTTCTCGCCCTTCTCGTTCTTGAGAACGGTCTGATGGCTGATGACGACACCCTTGTCCTTGCCCTTGTCGTAGACCTCGAGCACGGAGGAATCGGCGGTGATGTTAGCGGCCACCGGCAGTGGCTGATGAAAGGTGATGTCGCGCTCACCATCGACAACCATGACGCGGTTGAGGTTCATCTCGCCGGGGCCCGAGCCCCAGGCGGCGACGGAAGCAAAGGTCGGCACCACCTTCAGTGGCCGCGGCGTGAACGTGCCCTCGTTGACGAAGGCGAGCTCGCTCTCGTCCATCGGGTCTGCGCCGAGGCCGATGCCGTAGGCGTAGAGCATGACCTCGCGATCACCGTAGGCATATTTCTGGCCGAGGTTTTTCAGGCCCTTGAGTTCTTCATATCTAGCGGACATGTTTTGTTTCCTCTCGTTCTCATCCTCATGGTGAGGAGGCGCTCTTGCGCCGTCTCGAACCATGAGGATGCCCGAAACGCTTTCTTGTCGTGGCCATCCTTCGAGACACTTGCTTCGCAAGCTCCTCAGGATGAGGACCGCCCTAGGCCACCGTAAAGAACGGCAGTGGCGCCCCGTCCGTCGGCTTGAACACCACCTTCACCTTCTGGCCGATCTTCAACTTCTCCAAATCGCAGTCGACGAAGTTGGTCTGCACCGAAGGCCCCTCCTTCAGCGTGACGTAGCCGATGGCGTAAGGACCGGTCGGCGACTTCCGCATCAGGCTCCAGGTATAGATCGTGCCCTCGCCCGAGGCCTCCTCCCACACCGTCTTGTCGGAATAGCAGAACGGGCAGATCGAGCGCGGGAAGTAATGCGCCTCGCCGCACGCGGAGCAGCGCTTGATCATGAACTTGCCCTGCTTGGCTGCGTCCCAGAACGCTGCAGTCTCCGGATTGGTCACTGGGGCCGGATATTTCTTCACTTCACTCATCACACGCGCTCCAGAATGGCGGTCGAGGCAGCGTGGCGAACGCCCAAAAGGCCACCTGTGCCGTGCGCGATGGCGAGATCGCAATTTTTCACCTGCACCTTCGGATGCGCCTCGCCGCGCAGCTGTCTGACCGCCTCGATGATCTTGGTCATGCCGCCGCGGTTGACCGGATGGTTGCTGCAGAGGCCGCCGCCGTCGGTGTTGAACGGCAGCTTGCCGACGCCCGAGATCAGATTGCCGTCGGCGACGAACTTGCCGCCCTCGCCCTTCTTGCAGAAGCCGAGGTCCTCGAGCTGCATCAGCACCGTGATGGTGAAGCTGTCATAGATCGAGGCGTATTTGATGTCCTTCGGCGCGATGCCGGCTTCCTCGAACGCGCGCGGGCCGGACCACACACCGGCTGAGTAAGTGAGGTCGAGATCCTTGCCGCCGCGCGGCCCCTTCATCGCCTCGCCATGGCCGATCAAGCGCACCAGCGGCTTCTTCAAGCTCTTGGCAATCTCCGGCGTCGTCACGATCAACGCGCCGCCGCCGTCGGAGACGACGCAGCAATCCATGCGATGCAGCGGATCGGAGATCATCGGCGAGTTCAAGACGTCCTCGACGGTGACGACGTCCTTGAGCATCGCATGCGGATTATATTGCGCATGGTGCGAGGCCGCGACCTTGATCCAGGCGAGTTGCTCGCTGGTGGTGCCATAGTCGTGCATATGGCGCATGGCACACATGCCATAGGCATTGTGCGTGGTCGCGCCGTAAGCAGATTCAAAATCGACCTCGGCGCCGGCCGCACGCGGCGGCATCACGCCGGTGCGCGGCTTGCCGGCCAGCGTGATCAGCGCGATCGAGCATTTGCCCGCGGCGATGGCTTCGGCGGCATGGCCGAGATGGATGATGTAGGAGCAGCCACCGGTCTCGGTGGAATCGACATGACGCAGCTTCTTGGTGTTGAGGCCGAGATAATCGACCATCGGCCAGGCGCCGCCGGGCGCATCGCCCGCGCAGAAATAGCCGTCGACATCGTCCTTGCTGATCCCGGCATCCTCGATCGCGCCCTTGGCGACCTCGGCGTGAAGCTGGGCGGTGGATTTGTCCGGCGCATGCCGGGTCGGGTGTTCGTAGATCCCGGCAATGTAGGCCTTGCCCTTGATGGTCAAAACAGAGGTCTCCGCTCGCGTTTCTTCTTGGCTCTTTTTTCTGGACCGCTGATGCCCTGTTGGCAAGCGCGGAAATATTCCGTCGGGCGAGAGGGCGGCGGATTGGCGCAAATGCGGTGAGGCTGTCGTGTCCCGGATGCGCTTGCGGCCGGAGCACGAAAGGCTGAGCGAAATCCTAAAGATGTTTTGCCCGACGGCACAAGCAATTTTTCGTTTTATCGAAAACGAACCTGCTGGCCGAAAACAACCCCATGCACAGTAGAACGCCGACTGATTTCGAACAGAAAATCGAAACGCCACGAAGGCAGGCGCCCCCTGTGCCAGTTTCCGGAAAATCGCGGGAACGGGATTCTTTCAGGTCTCGAACCCATCGGTACGGTCGAACCAATTCCCGCGTCCGTCCTACTAACGAACACGACGGGCCTTTCTGTTCAAACGAATCTGCCCGGAAGACGCTAACGGACGAGCAAGCATGTTCAGCGGCCGGTCGGAACCCCTATCCTTGGGCGCTATACGGCCGCCCACGACACGTTTATGTTGCAGCGTCAGAAGCCGCTCCGTTCGCCTGGCCGGGAGACACGGAGCGATCGGTGGAGCTAAGAATGCCCGATAGCAAGCCAGCCGCGCCTCTCGATCTCTCCGTCTTTGACAATCTCGACTCATCGCCGGGACAGGTGCCGGCCGTCGCCCCAGTCCCGCAGCCTTTGACCACGACGGACCCGCGGTTGATGCCGGAACCGGCGCCTGAACGGCTTGTCGAGATCGCCAATCTCAGCGCCGCGGATTTGACGGCCGCCCAAACCTCGGCCGCGAAGGTGGATTTCCGGAACACCACCACCCTATTGGCGCACGGCGATGGAGCACTCGCCGCCATCGCCCAGACATCGCGGCAATTGTTGACGGGCGTCCGGCTCGAGGATGCCGGCGAGGTCGGACGAATTGCCGCGAGTGTGATTGACGGCGTGAACATCCTACGGATCCAGGACCTACAAGCCGAAGCAAGAGGCGATCAGCCGGTCACACGCAAAGGGCTGCTCGGCAAATTGATCGGCGCCGTAGCCGATGCTCGCACTGCGTTCAGCGGCTTCCTGGAGAACCGCAAGAAGTTCCTCGACTTGATGGATGCCGAACAGGCCAAGGCGCGCAAGACCAAGGCGGACCTGACGATTGCAGTCCAGCTGCTCGACCAGCAGGCGCTGGCAGTGCGGCAAAGTCTCAACGACCTGAAGATCGAGATCGCAGCCGGCCAACTCGCGCTCGACCGCGGTCAGGCCGAGCTGGAAACGCTGCGGCAGCATGCGGTCGGAACCGGCGATGCGACTGATGCCGCCGACGTGATGGAGTTTCGTTCGGCGGTCGCGAACTTCCGCGGCAAGATCGCCGAGATGCGGGAAAATCTCGTGGCATCCGCGATGTTGATCCCGATCATCGGACAGAACAAGAAAGCCGCCGAGACCCGGCTCATGAAGATATCGAACGGGATGCTGGTGGTGATCCCGCGCCTGATGGCGGTGGCAAGCCAGGCGGTGGTGCAAGTCGATATTGCGAGGGCCGCTTCCGAATCCGAGAAGCTGGATGAAGCGGCACGGCAAATCACCATCCTGGCCTCGAAGGGCGCGCATGACGCCGCGACCAGCGCCGCCCGCAGCCTGGGTGGCGATCAGCGCAACATCGACGTGCTGGCGCAGGTCGCGGACGAGGCGATCCAGACCATGCACGAGGTCATCGCGATCGAGCGCGAGGTCGCCTCGGGCGACCGCGAACGCGAGGCCAAGCTGACGGCGATCCGCGACCGCCTGGTGCAGGGCATGCAGGGCGTCAACGCCGCGGCGGTGCAGCGGTGACCGACAACCTCAATTTCGACATCCAGGCCGCGTGGCTGCGCAGGTTCAAGTCGGACGCCGAGAGCAATCTCCGCGCCTTCGCACTCAGGCTCAAGGAAGCCCTGCCAGAACTTGTGACGGTCCACGAAAGCCGTGGGCTTTTTTCGCGCAGTGTGAAGACCAGGGGCGTCTCGGTCGAGCTCGGCGAAAAGCGATACAACCTGGAGATCGACGGCGGCCGGCTCAAGGCTAGCATCGCCATGGTGGTTCACGGCGTCGTGCTCAACACCAAGAGCGTCGACCCCGCCGAATGGTTCGCGCGGCTGGCCGAGGAAACCCGGAAGGCCAGCGACTACGCGCGGGCTCTGAGCGGATCGCTCGGCGATTTCATGGCGGGCTGAGATGGGCATTTTCGACATCTTCAAGCAGCCGGATGCCGAGACCCTCGCCCGGCGTGCCGCCCACGACGAACGCATCGCCGACATCCAGGACTCCCTGCAAAGGCGCGAGGTGCCGAAGGTCATCAAGGAGCGGCTGGAGGGCGTACGCAGCGGACGCCGGCCCTGGACCGCCACGCTGACGCCGGCCGAGCTGTTGATCGCGCGATCACATGGGTTGCGCCCGATCGCGGCGATCTCGGCGACCTGCTGGCTGCATTACGGCTGGTCGTGGACCGAGGGTCACGCCGAGGGCTGGCACACGGCCCTGCGCCGGTTGAAGGAAGAGGCATGGACCGCCGGCGCCAACGCAGTTCTCGATGTCAAGATGCGGACGATCCCGCTCGGCATCGACAACAGCATGGATTTCACCCTGACTGGCACCGCGGTCCGCGTCGAGGGATTGCCGCCAAGCGATGACCCGATCGTCGCCACCGTCCCTGCCCTCGAGTTCGTCAAGTTGCTCGAAGCCGACGTGGTGCCGACGGGCCTCGCGATCGGCGCCTACTATGAATGGCTCAACGACTGGCTCAACAACACGAATCTGACGTGGGCGGGCAACATCGAGTCCACGCGGCTGAGCGAGCTCTGGCAGCACGTTCGCCAGCGGGCTCATCAGGAGCTGCGAACCAATGCGCGCCCCCAGGGCAACGGCGTGCTGGCGCATCTCAATTTCAGCGAGATGTTCGAGCGCGAAGGCCAGAACGATCGAAAGCAGTATCTCGCCCGCCACATCGTCGTGGCGACGACCGTCGACGCCAGGCGCGGTGCCACGATTCTTCATGAGGTGCGCATGGTCGTGGACATGCATGACGGCCGCACGCCATTGGTCGGCACTACGCCACATCACCAATCCTACCAGTCCAATGAGTCCGAGGGAGCCATTTGACATGACCGACGAGATGCCGGCGCACGCCAGGGACCGCCTCAAGGGTTTGCGCAGCTCGGCGCATTCGACCGGCGTGTTCACCTCCGATTTTTCGGTCAATGAGTTCTTGCTGGTGCGCAAGGCCGGCTTCGAGCCGATCGGCTTGTGCGTTGGCAGCTGCGTCTACCATGTCGGCATTCAGTACCGCAGCTGGAGCAAGAACCAGGAGCTCGATGTCCTCTCCAAGGCGATGTATCACGCGCGCGAGCTGGCAATGAGCCGAATGCGGGCAGAAGCCACCGCCATGGGGGCAGACGGCATCGTCGGCGTGAAGCTGACGATCAAGCGGCTGGAGTGGGACGAACATCTGCTCGAGTTCATCGCCATCGGCACCGGCGTCGTGCATGGCGAAGGCCATCCCGGATTCCGCGCCCATGACGGCGGCCCCTTCACCTCCGACCTGTCGGGGCAGGATTTCTGGTCGCTGCTGCATTCCGGCTATCGTCCGGTCGAGATGGTGATGGGAAGCTGCGTCTATCACGTCGCCCATCGCGGCATTCTGGCGGGCCTTGGCAGCATCGGGCAAAACGTCGAGCTCGAGAACTATACCTCGGCCATGTACGAGGCGCGGGAGATTGCCATCGACCGGATGCAGTACGAGGCCGAGGCGGCTCATGCCGAAGGCGTCGTCGGGGTCGATATCCACGAAGGCAGCCATGGCTGGCAGACCCATGTGATCGAGTTCTTTGCGATCGGAACCGCCGTGCTGCCGCTCGACCAGGAAATCGCGCCGGAGAAGATCGCCGATCCGATGATGGTGCTGTCGGTGAACGACTAGGGCGCGATCGGTCGCACGCGATATCGGAACGCCGATCCGTAGGGTGGGCAAAGCGAAGCGTGCCCACGTCTTTCAATATGACTCTGACCAAGATCGTGGGCACGGCGCAAGTGCGCCTTTGCCCACCCTACGAGACCGTCCTATTCGGCAGCGATTTGTCTCGGCGCAGGCGGAGGGCTCGCCAGATCGGCAGCGAGCTGGGCGTAGCGGGCCTTGGCATCCGCCACCGCCTTCTCCTTCACCGGGCCGTAGCCGCGGATGCGGTCGGGCAGCGAGAGGAGTTCGACAGCAGTGTCAACCGTGACGGGTGACAGCAGGCCGAGCACGGTGGCGACGTCCTTCTCGTAGCCGACGATCAGATCGCGCTCGAGCTTGCGGTCGGCGCTGCGGCCAAAGATGTCGAAGGGCGTGCCGCGCAGGAACTTGAACTTCGCCAGCGTACGGAACGCCTTCAGCATCCACGGGCCGAAGGCGCGCTTCTTCGGACGGCCGAGCGCGTCGACGCCGCGGCTGAGGATCGGCGGAGCGAGATTGAAGCTGAAGACGTAGTCGCCTTCGAACTGATCGCGGAGCTGCTGCTCGAACGCGCCGTCGGAGAACAGGCGCGCGACCTCGTACTCGTCCTTGTAGGCGAGCAGTTTTGCGTAATTGATCGCGACCGCGCGCGGCAGCGCATCGCCGTAGCCGCCCTTGACCGCGGCGTCGCGGACCTGGTCGACCAGCTTGCGATAGCGCTTGGCCAGGCGGCCGTTCTGATAGGCGGTGAGATGCTTGGCGCGGTGCTCGATGATCTCGTCGAGCGTCATGGCGTCCAGCGACTTGGGTGCTGCAACCTCGTCCGTTCCCTTCAGCATCTCGGCGAGGCGCGCGGGGTCTGCCACCGCAAGGCGGCCGAGGCGGAAGGCCTCCTTGTTCATCTTGATCGAGACGCCGTTGACCTCGATCGCCTGCTCGATCGATTCAGCCGACAACGGGAACAGGCCCTTCTGATAGGCATAGCCCATCATCATCATGTTGGTGGCAATGCTGTCACCGAGCAGCTGCTCGGCCGGCTTGGTGAAATCGAAGAAGACTGAGTCCTTGTGCAGTGCCGTCTCCAGCAGGCCGTTGAGCTTGCGGGTCTGGAAGTTGAAGTCGCGGTTGAGGACGAAATCGGCGGTGGGGATGACGTGGCTGTTGATGATGCCGCGGGTACGGCTCGAGTCGCAGAGCGAGATCGTGTCCTTGGCGACCGCGACCACCTCGTCGGCGGCGAGCACGAGATCGGCCGTGCCGGTGACGATGCGCGAGCAGGTCACCTCGGCCGTATGATCCGACAGGCGGACGTGGCTGAGCACCGCGCCGCCCTTCTGCGCGAGGCCGGACATGTCGAGGATCATCGAGGCCTTGCCCTCGATGTGCGCGGCCATGCCGAGCAGCGCGCCGATGGTGAGCACGCCGGTGCCGCCGACACCGCCGACGGCGATGTTGTAGGGCCTGTCGAGCGTCGGCTTCGAGGTCGGCTCGGGCAGCGCGCCGATGTCAGCGAGCTCCGCCGGCGCGCGGTGACGCGGCTTGCCACCGTCGACGGTGACGAAGGATGGGCAAAAGCCTTTCAGACAGGAATAGTCCTTGTTGCACGACGACTGGTTGATGGCGCGCTTGCGGCCGAACTCGGTCTCCAGAGGCTCGACCGAGATGCAGTTCGACTGCACCGAGCAGTCGCCGCAGCCTTCGCAGACGGCCGGGTTGATCATGACGCGGCGCGCCGGATCCTCCATCAGGCCGCGCTTGCGGCGGCGGCGCTTCTCGGCGGCGCAGGTCTGCACGAACACGATCGCCGACGTGCCCTTGTACTCCCGGCACATCTTCATGACGTTGTCGAGTTCGTCGCGATGATACTTCTTCACGCCGGGCGCGATGGTGTCGGCCGGATAGGCGTCGGGCGTCTCCGAGACCAGATAGATCTCGCGGATGCCTTCGGCGTGGAGCTGGAAGGTGATCTGCTGCGGCGAGAGATCGCCGTCGTGACGCTGGCCGCCGGTCATGGCGACGGCGTCGTTGTAGAGGATCTTGTAGGTAATGTTGGTCTTGGACGCGACTGCCTGGCGGATAGCGAGCAGGCCCGAGTGGAAATAGGTGCCGTCGCCGAGGTTTGCGAAAATGTGGTTCTCGTCGGTGAAGGGCGCGATGCCGACCCATGGCACGCCCTCGCCGCCCATATGGGTGAACGTTTCGGTCGAGCGATCCATCCACAGCGCCATGAAATGGCAGCCGATGCCGGCGAGCGCGCGGCTGCCTTCGGGGACTTTCGTGGAGGTGTTGTGGGGGCAGCCGGAGCAGAAGTAAGGGGTACGAGAAACTGGCGCCGTGGGGATCATCTGCGACGCCTGCCGACCGTTGAACCAGTCGGCCTTGGCGCGGAGCATCTCGGCAATCTCGGGGTTGAGGTTAAGTCGAAGCAGGCGTTCGGTGAGCGAGGTCGCAAGCGAGGCAACGCTGAGCTCGGCGGCGAAGGTCAGGAAGCGCTTGTCGTGCTCGTCCATCTTGCCGACGATGCGCGGGCGAACGTCATCGCGCCAGTTGAACAGCTCCTGCTTGACCTGGTTCTCGACGATCTCGCGGCGCTCCTCGACGATGAAGATTTCCTCTAGGCCGACGGCAAACTGCCGTACGCCTTCCGGCTCCAGCGGCCAGGGCATGCCAATCTTGTAGAGGCGAAGGCCGATTCTAGCGGCGACCTCTTCCGTGATGCCGAGCTCGCGCAGCGCCTGGCGGACATCCTCGTAGCTCTTGCCCGAGGCCATGATGCCGAAACGGGCGTTCGGCGAATCCATGGTGACGCGGTTGACCTTGTTGGCGCGGGCAAAGGCGATCGCGGCAAAGCCCTTGTAGTCCTGCAGGCGGCGGTCCTGCTCGAACCGGTCGTCAGGCCAGCGCAGATTGAGGCCGCCGGGCGGTAGCTCGAAATCGGGCGGGATAATGAAGGGCTTCATCTCGTCGGTGAGGTCGATCTCGGCCGTGGTCTCCACCGTCTCGGTGATCACCTTCATCCCGACCCAGCAGCCGGAATAGCGCGACATCGCGATGCCGAGCAGGCCCATCTCGATCATCTCGTGGATGCTCGAGGGATAGAGATAGGGCATCAGCGCCGAGATGAAGGCATGGTCGGACTGATGCGGGACGGTGGAGGATTTGGCGCCGTGGTCGTCACCGGCGAGGCAGAGTACGCCGCCGTTCTTGGCGGAGCCGGCGGCGTTGCCGTGGCGGAAGACGTCGCCGCAGCGGTCGACGCCGGGGCCTTTGCCGTACCAGATGCCGACCACACCATCATATTTGGCGCCGGGCGAGAGGTTGAGCTGCTGCGAGCCCCAGACGGCGGTCGCCGCCAAGTCCTCGTTCACGCCGGGCTGGAATTTGATGTTGTACTGCTCGAGGTGCTTCCGCGCGGCGAAAAGCTGCTGGTCGTAGCCGCCGAGGGGCGAGCCGCGGTAGCCGGAGATGAAGCCGGCGGTGTTCAGGCCGGCGGCGCGGTCGCGGCGAATCTGTGCCATGGGCAGACGGACCAGGGCCTGGATGCCCGTCGTGAAGATATGGCCGGTGTCCTGGGTGTATTTTTGATCGAGACTGATCGGACCCTGGTTGATGCCCATTCTTGTCCTCTTCCGCCCTTATGAGCGTTTGGCTGCTTAAGCCGTTGCCTGCCCATTGCTTTTAGCTAGGGCACGCCGACCACCTCTGCCACTCTATGTCGGATATTTAACCCGGCGCATCACAAATCTGGCCCATCCGTGGCGGCAGGAAAAAAACGCAATTTCGTGGCCGGAAAGGCATTGGCGATTTTCAGTTTGTGTCACCATACCCCCGCTGTCGCGAAACGACATGACGCCGTTATGATCCGGCTGTCGATTGAGGGGCGCAGGAGAAGGCATTCGATGCGGACGATTCTGGCTGTTGCACTGTTGTGCAGTGCGGTTACGAAGGCCGCCCTCGCCGCCGAGCCGTCGCCCGAGCTGATCGCCTATGGCAAGACGCTGGTCGAGGCCGGCGACTGCGCGGGCTGCCACACCGCCGATCCCGCCAAGCCGTTCGCCGGGGGCAAGCGCATCGACACGCCTTTCGGTGCGATCTATGCGCCGAACCTGACCCCGGATCGCGACACCGGCATCGGCGCCTGGCAGGACGCCGATTTCACCCGCGCCCTGCGCTATGGCACCAAGCCGGACGGCTCGCTGTATTATCCGGCGTTTCCCTACCCCTACTTCACGCGCATGACCAAGGACGACACGCTGGCGATCCGCGCCTATCTCGGCACCCTCGCGCCTGTGACCAGCCGCAACAAGCCGCCGGAGCTGCACTGGCCGCTCAACTATCGCTTCCTGATGCGCGGCTGGAATTTGCTGTTCTTCACGCCCGGCCTGTTCGAGCCGGACCAAAGCAAGAGCGCGGCGTGGAACAGGGGCGGCTATCTCGTCACCGGCCCCGGCCATTGCGGTGCCTGCCACACGCCGAAGAACTATTTTGGCGCAGACAAGACCGCGCAGGCGCTGGCCGGCAGCCAACTCGGCGGCTGGTACGCGCCGCGGCTCGATGGCGCCACGCGCACGGGGTTGCAGTCGTGGAGCGCGGACGACATTACCGAATATCTGCAGAGCGGCCGCAACGCCAAAAGTCATGCCGGCGGCCCCATGGCCGAGGTGATCGTCGGCTCGACCTCGAAGATGAGCGATGCAGATGTGCGCGCGATCGCGACGTATCTGAAAGACCTGCCGCCGGTGCGGCGCGAGCCGAAGGTGACGCCGCCCGATGAGGCCGAGATGAAAGCCGGCCAGGCCGTCTACGCCAAATTCTGCATCGCCTGCCATGAAGCCGACGGCTCCGGTGCGCCGCGAATCTATCCGCCGTTGCCGGGCAATGCGCTGCTGCAATCGATCAATCCGTCGTCGACCTTGCGCGTCATCCTCGACGGCGCGCACACCGTGACGACGCCGCGCGCGCCGAACACCGGCGAGATGCCGGGCTATGCCAAGCAATTGTCGGACGAGGAGATCGCGGCGGTGACGAACTACATCCGCAATTCCTGGGGCAATGCCGGCCCACCGGTGACGCCGGCGCAGGTAGCAAAGGCGCGCGGGCAAGAGCCGTAGCTACTTCTCCTCGTCTCCCGTGAACACGAATTTCGGCATCTCCCATTTGTAGCGCACGGCGAGGAGACGAAAACTGATGCCGAGGACGAAGGTCAGGATGGTCCAGAGCTCCGCGTTGGGCTTGAGCCCGAACGCCGTGGCATAGAACAAGCCCGTCACCACCGAGACGCTGGCGTAGAGCTCGGAGCGAAACAGCAGCGGCACGTCGTTGCAGAGCACGTCGCGGAGCACGCCGCCGGCACAGCCCGTCACCATGCCGGAGACGATCACGATCGGCAGCGATGCATCCATCTGCCAGGCGATGTCGCAGCCGGTCATGGTGAAGACGACGAGGCCGATGGCATCGAGCACGATGAAGGCAAGCTTCAGCCGGTGCACGAGACGCGCGAACAAGATTGTGAGGAAGGCCGCGCCGCCGGCGAGCGCGAGATAGATCGGGTTCTGCACCCAGGCCAGCGGATAGTGCCCGAGAAAGAGGTCGCGCAGCGTGCCGCCGCCGAGTGCGGTGATGCAGCCGAGGAAGCAGACCCCTAGCCAATCCATGCTGCGGCGGCCGGCGGCGAGTGCGGCGGTCATGCCTTGCGCGGCAACTGCAACCAGAGAGAGGAAATGCAGCACGCTATCGCTCGGTGGCAGGCTCCACATCGCTTTGTTCCCTCATCCCCGGCCGCGGAACTTACGTCTTTGGTTCCCCGCGGAACAGGTTCCCGATTCCCGGCGCGGGGGCAACATGCGACGAAAGTATCGGAGAACGCGGAACAGAATCTTGGATTTCCGGGTTGTCACGCCGCAATAAACGAGGAGACCCAATCGATGGCTGACGACCGTTTTCCCAACGATCCGTACCGCCCGAACCTCGCCGACGATGAGTATCTTCGGGCGACGCGCCGGGATGCCGACCTCCAGGCTGATCCAGAGCTCGGCGAAGGCCCCGCCTCCAGCGGCAAGATCGCGCTGTTCGCGGTGGCTATCGCCCTGGTGCTGGGCGCCGTGTTCTATGGCTTGAACAACACCAGTACCGGCAACCAGGCGAGCAATACGCCTGCGACACAGACCGCGCAGCAGACGGCTCCGGCTAACCCCGCCGCACCTCCCGGCATGCGTGACGTGACGCCGCGCAACAACACTGCGCCGGGCGTGACCACGGGTGCCGCGCCGGCCAAGCCGGCCGCTCCGGCGGATACGCCTGCGGCCAAGCCGGCGCCGGACACGAAGACGCCGTCTGAGGGCGCCAAGTAACGATTTGCAACGACGTGCAACAGCGGCGGGATCGAAAACTCCCGCCGCTGTTGTCTTATGGCGCTAGCTGAACATCTTGTTGAGCTCGCCGCCGGAATAACCGCTGGCGAGTTCGCCAAACGTACCCTTCTCCGCCATCTCCTTCGCCGCGCGCATGAAGCCGCCCCAGGCGGCGCGGGCGAGCGAGCCGCCGACGCTGATGCGGCGCACGCCGAGATCTTCGGCTTCCTTCAACGACAGGCCGGAGCCGCCGATCAGCAAATTGAACGGCTTGGGTGCAACGGCCTTCACCACCCCGGCGATGTCCTCACGCGTCTTCAGGCCCGGCGCGTAGAGGCAATCGGCACCGGCATCCGCGTAAGCGGTGAGCCGGTCGATGACGAGCTTGAGATCGGTGATGCCCCACAGATAAGCCTCGCAGCGACCGACCAGCAGCGTGTTGCTGTCGCCGATCGCCTTGCGCGAGGCCTTGATGCGCTCGACCGCAAGCGCGCGATCGTAGAGCGGCTTGTCCTTGTCGCCGGTGGAATCCTCGATCGACAGGCCCGCGACGCCGGTGCGCACGCCGCGCTCGACATTATCCGCGACCCTGTCCGGCTCGACCGCAAATCCGCCCTCGAAATCCGCGTTCACGGGAATATCGACGGACGAGCTCAATGCTGCCAGATGCTGACAGACATCCTCGACCGTGACGCGGTTGTCGGCCTTGCCGATGGTCCAGGCAAAGCCCGCGCTCGACGAGGCGATCGCCTTGAAACCGAGATGCTGCAACGCCTTGGCGCCGCCGACATCGACCGGATTGGGCAGGATGAAGCATCCGCTCTCGTGCAGCTTCCTGAACGTCGCGCGCTTGTCAGCGGTTGTCACGTGCATGTTTCTCTCCCTTGTTGGCCGCGCAGAGATAGGCACGCTTATTGAAACGCGCTAGTGCGCATCGTGCACGGCGCGGCTGTCCTTCGGCGCCTGCGCGCGATCGGTCATGCCGTAGTCCCTGATTACGCTGGCGATGCGCAGGTGATAGTCCGCAAAGATCTTTGCTCTGCCCTTGGCTTGCGTGCGGCGGTGCTCCATCGTGTTGCGCCAGGCTTGCACCGCGGCCTCGTCCCGCCAGAATGACAGCGACAGCACCTTGCCCTTCTCGGTGAGACTCTCGAACCGCTCGACCGAAATGAAACCGTCGATGGTTTGCAAGATCGGCTTCAGATCGGCCGCGAGGTCGAAATAGTCCTGGCGATGGTCCGGCTTGGGCCAGACCTCGAAGATCACAGCGATCATGGGCATCTCCTTCGCGTTGATGGCCTAGACTACCACCTTGCGCAGGAAGGTGCGCTCTTCCGCAAGGATGAATTTATTGTCCTCGGCGAAATGGAAGTTCGCCATGCCTTCGGCGTCCTGCCGCAGCCGCGCGCGATAGGCCTCGTAGGCGGCAAGACTCTCGAAGGTGATCAGCGCGAAGGCGATGTTGTTGGTGCCTTCATGCGGCATGAAATAGCCGATCAGGTCGCCGCCGCACTTCGGAATGATGCTGAGCCAGCGCTTCGAATACTCCTCGAACTGCGCGCGTTTGAAGGGATCGAGCTGGTAGCGGATGAAGACGGTGACGGACATGTTGGGCTCTCCTGACGTTTTCTCGGCCATCGCGAAAAGCGCGAGCAACACCGTCGCCGCTGAAGCATCCTGGATTGCTTCGCTGCGCTCGCAATGACGATGTGGTGAGAGAGTACTGGCTTGCCCGACCACAATGCTTCGGCTACCATCGAAGCATGAAATCAGGACCCGACATCGCCATGGTCGCCTCGCTGGTCGGCGACCCCGCCCGCGCCAACATGCTCACGGCGCTGATGAACGGACGCGCGCTCACGGCGAGCGAGCTGGCGCAAGAGGCCGGCATCACGCCGCAGACCGCGAGCTCGCATCTGGCAAAACTCGAGGCCGGCGGGCTGGTCGAGCCGGAGAAGCAGGGCCGCCACCGCTACTATCGCCTCACCGACGACGACGTCGCCGGCGTGCTCGAAGGCCTCGCCGGCCTTGCGGCACGCACCGGCCATATGCGTGTGCGCACCGGGCCGAAGGATCCGGCGCTGCGCCGGGCGCGGATCTGTTACGACCACCTCGCCGGCGACCTCGGCGTGCAGATGCTGGACTCACTTCGGTCGCGAAACCTGGTGAAGCAGAAGAAGCAGGATATCGAGCTGACGGCCGAGGGCGAGCGCTTCCTCGCCAAGAATTTGCAGATCTCGCCCGACATGCTCAGCCATCCGCGCCGCCCGGTCTGCAAGGCCTGCCTCGACTGGAGCGAGCGGCGCCACCATCTCGCCGGCACACTCGGGGCTGCCATGATGCAGCGCTTCGCGGAACTGAAATGGGCCGCGCGCGACACAACACCCGGCAGCCGCGTGGTGAATTTCACCCGCACCGGCGAGAAGCAGTTTGCGGCGCTGTTCGGGAACGGCAAGGACTGATCACGCGAGATGAGTGACGGCACACAATCGCGTGTGAACTGTCACCGTCGTCATGGCCGGGCTTGACCCGGCCATCAACGCGCTTATGCGAACGATCATCCCGTCGCCGTCAGAGACGTCCCTATGATCCGCATCCTCCCGGCCGCGCTCGCCGCAGCCTTCCTCATTTCCCCACTCACGACCGCACGCGCCGCCGACACGCCCCAACGCGAGCCTTACGGCATTGCGCTCGAAGGCTTTGCCTATCCCTATCCCGTGCATCTGCTGCCTATCGTCAATGACGGCGAGCAGCTCAGCATGGCCTATATGGACGTCCCACCAGCGCAGCCGAACGGCCGCACTGTCGTGCTGCTGCATGGGCGCAATTTCCCGTCGAGCTACTGGGCGCCTGTCATCAAGATGCTCAACGAGGCTGGCTATCGTGTGGTGGTGCCGGACCAGATCGGCTTCGGCAAATCTTCCAAGCCCGTGGGCGAGCTGCATTTCGACACGCTGGCGCGCAACACCATCGCGCTGCTCGACCAACTCAAGATCGACAAGGCCGACATCGTCGCGCATTCGCTCGGCGGCATGCTGGGCGTGCGCATCGCCCGCGCCTACCCTGATCGTGTCGCCCATCTGGTGCTGACCGCGCCGATCGGCCTCGAAGACTACCGTCTCTACGTGCCGCCGACGCCGACCGAGAAGATGATCGAGACCGAGGACAAGCTCACCGCCGACGGCTACCGAAAACAGCTCCAGACCAATTACGCGATCAAGTTGCCGCCTGAGGCGATCACGCCCTTCATCGACGCCCGCTTCAACATCAAAGGCAGCCCCGACTATCCGCGCTGGCTGCGCGCCTTCGTCTCATCCGGCCAGATGATCTATCGCGAGCCGGTCGCACACGAGATAGCTGAGATCACCGAGCCGACGCTGTTCATCATGGGCGCCGACGACCACAACGCGCCGGGCCGGCCGAATGCGCCGGAGGCGTTGCGCGCAAAGATGGGGCAGAACGCCGAGCTTGCAAAAGCGTTTGCTGCGAAGATGCCGAATGCGCGCGCCGAGGTGATCCCAGACACGGGACATCTCGTCTTCCTGGAGGCGCCCGAAAAGTACAAGGAGCTGGTGCTTGGCTTTCTCGGCCGCTAGCGCCCATGTCATGTCGCGTAGGGCAGTACGGGAAAATGTTCATGCCGCATTCAGGTCATGATTGGCAGGTTTGGATCGCGACGCATCGGCACGTGTCCAAATTTAATGTGTCGAATCGTGTCTTTTGATTCATTGTGCGCCGCAAGCGCCAATCCCTAGAGCCTGCCTCAAGAATTTCCTCCGAGAACGAGAAGGACGATCAAATGAAATATCTGTTTGCCGCCGTGATGCTCGCCAGCGCGGTCGTTGGTTTCAGCGAAGCGGCGAGCGCCGCGGGTGGTTGCGGCCCGGGCTGGTACCGCGGCCCCTATGGGGGCTGCCGTCCGATGCGCGGTCCCGTTGTCGTGGCTCCCGGCCCGGTCGTGGTCGCCCCGCCCGTCGTCGTCGTGCGTCCGCGCGTGTGCCCCTATGGCTTCCGCTGGTACGCCGGGCGCTGCCGTCCGTTCTGATCGCTCGCATTTGCGAATTGGCCGCGCGGCATTGGCTCGCGCGGTCATTTTCTTGAGACGCACAGACAAATCAAAAGGGGATCGCAATCGCGATCCCCTTTTTCAGTCCAGGCGCGGACGTTACCAGTGACGCCAGTGGCGGCGATGCCAGCGACGGCGCCAACCCCAATGACGGTGACGCCAACCCCAGTGCCGGTGGTGCCAGCCCCAGTGACGGTGATGCCAGTGGCCGTGACCCCAGCGCACCTGCTCGGGCTTGAGCTGGGCTGCTTCCTCGCTGGTGGTGACGGCGGGATGAGCGTCCGGATTGGCTGATGGCATGCTGCCATTTCCCAGCACCTGCGGCGCCAGCGGCGCGGCCTGCGCGGCGGCGGCGAACGCGGCAGCTCCTGCCGCGACACCGAATGCAAGTTTCAAAAAGTTCCGGCGCTCCATGACCTAATCCTCTGATTCATCGATCGAGTGATGCAGAGGAAGTGTCGCGGCGACGACATGAACTGCCGCTGAATCGCGCGTTCAGATTCGTTGCAAGGCGGCGCGTTTTTCGGCATCGGTGATGATGGCGCGGCCGACGAAGTAGGCAGCGGGCATCGGATTTCCTCCTGTTGTTTGGCCGCAGCATAGCTTGATATAGTGCCGGCAACAAAAAGACCGCGCGACGAAACATGAGCGCGCGACATCAGGGAAGGGCCGCCATGCGCAGGATCGTCACGAGCCTCATCGGGATCGCTTGCCTCTTCCCCCCGGCCTCGCGCGCCGAGATCGTCCGCTTCGACATCATTGAACGCGTGCCAGCCTTTGCCGGGCGCAGCTTTGGCAATGTCGGCACCTATGAGCGCATCACCGCGCGCGCGATCTTCGCGCTTAATCCGGCTGATGAGCGCAACGCCGTCATTACCGATCTTGCGCTCGCCCCGCGCAATGCCGACGGCAAGGTCGAGGCCACCGCCGATGTCGTGATCCTCAGGCCTAGCGATCCCACCCACGGCAACGGCACGCTGCTGCTGGATGTGCCCAATCGCGGCCGCAAGCTCGCACCGCAATTGTTTGACGATTCCGCCCAGCCCGGCGCCAACAATGCCGACAAGGCCGAGGATGCCGGCATCGGCTTCCTGCATCGCCAGGGCTATACGATGGTCTGGGTCGGCTGGCAGGGTGACATCCCGTCCAAGCCCGGGCAGCTCGCGATGAGCGCGCCGATGATCAAAAGCATCACAGGCCCTGCACGCGAAGAGGTGATCTTCGACAACACCACGAGTCCCGCACGCGCAAAGCTGACCTGGCCCGCGGCGGACGCCGCCAACCTCAACGTCACCGTGCGCGCGGCCTGGGCCGATCCGCGGCAGACGCCACCAGGCCTTTCTGCCAAACTCGTCGATCCCGCGACCGTGGAGATCACCAGGCCCGACGGCTTTGATGCCGGCGCGCTCTACGAGATCACCTACACCGCGCGCGATCCGGTGCCGCTCGGCATGGGCTTTGCCGCCGTGCGCGATGTCGTCAGCTTCCTCCGCCACGACGAGACGCCAGCCAACCCGCTGCTCGAAGGCCTGCATCCCTCGGTCAGCCGCGCCATTGGCTTTGGCGTCTCGCAATCCGGCCGCTTCCTGCGAGACTTCCTCTATCTCGGCTTCAACGAGGATCTGCCGGGCCGGATGGTGTTCGACGGATTGATGCCGCACGTCGCCGGCACGCGGCGGATGGCGACCAATGTCCGCTTCGGTCAACCTGGTCGCAACCCGCGCCATATGCAGGATCCGGCGTGGCAGGCCGATCTCTTCCCCTTCACCTATGCAAGCCTCAGCGATCCCTATTCCGGCAAGACCGACGGCCTGCTCCGCCGATGCTCGCTCTCTGCGACCTGCCCGAAGGTGATGCAGACCGACAGTGAGCACGAATGGTGGGCCTCGCATGCCTCGCTGCTGGTCACCGATCTCGCCGGCAATCACATCGACCTGCCGGACAACGTCCGCGCCTACATGATCACGGGCACGCCGCATTTCGCGGAAGCCGCTGACGTCATGAAGAAGGGCTTGCCGGCAATGTCGCTGCCGCAGAATCCGATGCATGCGGGCATGCCGATGCGCGCGCTGCTCACCGACCTCAACGCCTGGATCAGCGACGGCACCAGGCCGCCCGCAAGCCGCGTTCCCATGCGTGCCCACGGCACGCTTGTGCCGGCGCAAGGCGCGGTGCCGACCGATATCCCCGGCCTGCCCTATGCCGGCATCCACACGCTGGCCGCCTTCTCCGACCAGAGCGTGCTGCCGCCCAAGGAGATCGGCCGCTATCCCGTGTTCGTGCCAAAGGCGGATGATGACGGCATGGCCATCGCAGGCATTCGCCAGCTTGCGCTGGCCGTGCCGCGCGCGACCTACACCGCCTGGAATCCGCGCGCGCAAGGTTTCGGCCCGACCGCGCTCTATCCGCTGCAAGGCGCGGTGGTGCCGTTCGCACCCACGGAAGCGGCGCGGAAGGAGGTGCACGACCCCAGGCTGTCGATTGCGGAGCGATATGCAGACGACGGCGCCTATGTGGCTGCGGTGAAGCGCGAGGCCGCACGGCAGATCGCGGAGCGGACTCTGCTGCCGGAGGATGCGGAGCGTGCGGTTGAGGCCGCAAAACAAGGCAAGCTGGCGAAGCTCGGGCCGTAGCGGACGTGTGCGCCGGCCTCGGCATCACATCAGCTTGATCGGTGCGTCGCCTTGCGAACCCTGCTCACGAAGCGTAGCCTTTCACCACAGGTCGTTTCATTCGAAAGCGATCTGTCAGGTTCGGCCTAGCGGGAGAGAGCGATGGTGGACCAGGTCTCATGGCACCTTGTCGGTGACTATTTCGAAAATTGCAGTTGCAGCATCGTATGTCCGTGTCTCGTATCGGCCGGCCCCCCGCTGACCGCACGACCGACCGAGGGCTTCTGCAATGTGCCGCTGATCTTCCACGTGGAGAGTGGCCGCTACGGTGACACAGCGCTCGATGGACTGAACGTTCTGGTTATCCTCCACGCGCCGGGCGTCATGGCTGACGGAGACTGGTCGCAAGCCACTTACGTGGATCAGCGGGCAGACGATCAGCAAACCGAGGCCCTGGCCGCGATCTTCAGCGGCACGGCGGGTGGTCCTATGGCCGCGTTCACGCCACTGATCAGCAAGAACCTCGGGGTGAGCAAAGTCCCGATCACATTCCGGATCGACGGCAAGACGCGGTCGGCGGAAATCCCGGGAATTCTGCACATGTCCGTCGATCCGTTGCCGACCATGCATCCGAGCGGAGAAATCTGGGCCAACATCGGCCATCCGGTGAGCCCCGACAGAATGGTGATGGCCGTCGGCGCTCCCGGCAATACGTTCAGCGATCACGGCATGCGCTGGGACAACTCGGGCAAGAACGGCCTCTATGCGCCGATCCAGTGGTCGAACCAGGCTTGATGCCGCCCCTGCCGTGACGGCTGGCGCGAAGGCCCGTAACACGCTTCGCAGATGACCGACAGCGCCCTGGAAACCGTGCTGCGGCGCGATCGCTGGATTGTCAGCGGCGCGATCGGCGTCGTCGTCGCGCTGGCATGGAGTTATGTGCTCTGGCTCGCAAACGACATGGACATGGGCGGCATGGACATGACCGGTTTTCGCATGATTCCCGCGGGAATCGGAATCATGCTCCCGGCCAATGAGCCGTGGCGGGTGATCGAGTTTACTTACGTCTTCCTGATGTGGGTCATCATGATGGTCGGAATGATGGCACCGTCGGCAACGCCCATGATCCTCATGTACGCCCGTGTGGCTCGACAGGCGATGGCACAGGGCAAGCCGTTCGCCGCGACGGGCTGGTTTGCGGCGGGCTATCTCCTCGCCTGGAGCGGCTTTTCGCTGGCGGCAACTTTTCTGCAATGGGTGATCGAGCGGATGGCCATGCTGGACTCCCGGATGACGCTCGCCAATAACCTGCTCGGGGCGTTTGTGCTGATTGCGGTCGGCATCTATCAATGGACACCGCTCAAGGACGCCTGTCTCGTCCAATGCCAGTCGCCGCTTCTATTCCTGATGCGCCACGGCGGCTTTCGCGGCCACCCGCGTGGCAGCCTTCTGCTGGGATTGCGGCACGGAGGCTATTGCGTCGGCTGCTGCTGGCTCTTGATGGCGCTTTTGTTCATTGGCGGCGTGATGAACGTGCTCTGGATTGCGCTTTTGGCCCTGCTGGTCCTGTTGGAGAAACTGACGCCGGTCGGACGATGGATCGCGCGTGCTGCCGGCATTGCCTGTGTGGGCGCGGGCGCGTGGCTGCTGGCTTTCTCACTGCAGTGAGAATGTCGCACCGGCAAGGTCGGCCCGCGAGCGAGCTGACCGGCTAAACCGACCTGCGGACTGCAGCGAAAAACTTTCCTGCCGCTGTCGGAACGGGTCGCCTCCAGCCGTCCTAGGCTTGAGACAACACGGAGAGATCGCATGCCCGCCCTCACGCTCACCACCTTCGATTGGGTTCCCCCGCCCCCGCGCGGTTTCGTGCGCGATCTTCGCGTGCGCTGGGCGCTGGAAGAGGCCGCGCTGCCCTATCGCGTCGCAAGCGTGCCGTTCGACGGACGCGGCGCAGAACATCTTGCGCACCAGCCCTTCGGCCAGGTGCCGTGGCTGACCGATGGCGACATCTCGATCTTCGAGAGCGGCGCGATCCTGCTGCATCTCGGCGGGCTCAGCGATAGGCTGATGCCATCAGATCCGCACGGCCGCAGCGAAGCAACGGAATGGGTGTTCGCCGCGCTCAATTCGGTCGAGATGGCCGGCCTGCCCTGGGCCATGTCGAAGTTCATGGGTCATCCGAGCGATACGGCGGCGTGGAAATTCGTCGACGATTTCCTCAAGCTCCGCCTCAAGCATCTGGAGCCGGTGCTGGCTGGCCGTGAATGGCTGGCGGGTTCCTTCTCCGTCGCCGACATCCTGATGTCGGACGTGTTGCGCGTCGTCGACGGTTTCGACGCTCTGGCGGACAGTCCCGGCTGCCGCGCATACGTCGCGCGCGCGATCGGCCGTCCGGCCTTCGCAAAGGCTCATGCCGATCAGATGGCGCACTTTGCTGCGGCGGATAAGACGCGCGGAATGTGACCCACAGCACATCGTTAACCCGGTATTAGCCATAGGCTTACGGCCACTGGAACGATGCAATTTGCTTCAAATTACCTTGGCGGAAGGTGACACATGGCCCGCATCGACTATCTCAGAGAGCAAGTAGCCCGTGCCGAGCGTCTGGCGAAGGCGATCCTCGACCAGCAAACTGCGGAACGGCTGCAAGCCTTCGCCGCCGAATGCCGCGCGGAGTTGCAGGTTCTGACCGTCAAGGCTGCCGCATGAAGCAGCGCACTACACGAGCTTCATCGGCGTATCGGCGACCACGCGCAAATCGATGCTGCCGATGAGCGCCGACCGGCGCGCTTCCGCGGCGCCGATCGCATTGTCCGTTTGCCGCAACGTGCTGATGTTCGAGCCGAGCGAGACGATGCCGCCAAGCACCAGAGCGATCGAACCGAGCGCGGCGGTCTGACCAAACCCAAACAGCCCGAGGATGGTGACCAGGAGCAGCGCCGCACCGCCGCCGATCGCGATCTTGGACGCCAGGATGTATTTGCGGCACCGCTCGGCGATCTCGGCGAGCCGTTCGATCCGGTCTTCGATGTCGGAGATTTCGTCGGTCGGATCGTCTTCGGTCATGGGATTTTGATCGAACCTGTAGGGTGGGTGAGCCCTGCCGATTCGCGAAGCGCATCTGCTCGGCGTAACCCACCAAAATCTCGGCACGGTCAGTTCCGTTGGTGGGTTACGGCTTCGCCTAACCCACCCTACTCATTTTTTACAACGGCAAATTGTCGTGCTTCTTTGCCGGCGCTTCGACCTTCTTGTCCTTCAGCATCGCCAGCGCCCTTGCGATCCGCTTCCGCGTCGAGTGCGGCATGATGACGTCGTCGATGTAGCCGCGCTCGGCGGCGATGAAGGGCGACAGGAAGCGGTCTTCATATTCCTTGGTGCGCGCGGCGATCTTGTCGGGATCGCCGATGTCGCTGCGGAAGATGATCTCGACCGCACCCTTGGCGCCCATCACGGCGATCTGGGCGGTCGGCCAGGCGTAGTTCATGTCGGCGCCGATTTCCTTCGAAGCCATGACGTCGAAGGCGCCGCCATAGGCCTTGCGGGTGATGATCGTCACCAGCGGCACGGTGCACTGCGAATAGGCGAACAGCAGCTTTGCGCCGTGCTTGATCAGGCCGCCATATTCCTGCGCGGTGCCGGGCAGGAAGCCAGGCACGTCGACGAAGGTGACGATCGGGATATTGAAGGCATCACAAAAACGAACGAAGCGCGCGGCCTTCCGAGACGCGTCGCTGTCGAGCACGCCGGCCAGTACCATCGGCTGGTTGGCGACGAAGCCGACGGTGCGGCCGGCGATGCGGCCAAATCCCGTGACGATGTTCTTGGCGAAGGCTTCCGCGATCTCGAAGAAGTCGCCCTCGTCCACGACCTTCAGGATCAGCTCCTTCATGTCGTAGGGCTTGTTCGGATTGTCCGGGATCAGCGTGTCCAGGGACATGTCGATGCGGGCGGTGTCGTCGAAGCTCGGCCATTCCGGCACGCCGTCGGTGTTGTTGGACGGCAGGAAGTCGATCAGGCGACGCATCTGCAGAAGCGTCTCGACGTCGTTCTCGAAGGCGCCGTCGGCGATCGAGGAGCGCGTCGCGTGCACCGAGGCACCGCCGAGCTCTTCGGCGGTGACGACCTCGTTGGTCACGGTCTTCACCACGTCAGGGCCGGTGACGAACATGTAGCTGGTGTTCTTCACCATGAAGATGAAGTCGGTCATGGCGGGCGAATAGACATCGCCGCCGGCGCAGGGGCCCATGATGACCGAGATCTGCGGGATCACGCCCGAGGCGAGCACGTTGCGGCGGAACACGTAGGAATAGCCGGCGAGCGCGGCGACGCCTTCCTGGATGCGCGCGCCGCCCGCGTCGTAAAGGCCGATGATGGGCGCCCGCGCCTTCATCGCCATGTCCTGGAGTTTCGTGATCTTCAGCGCGTGCGTTTCCGAGAGCGAGCCGCCGAACACCGTGAAGTCTTTGGCGAAGACGAAGGTCTTGCGGCCGTTGACGGTGCCCCAGCCGGTGACGACGCCGTCGCCGGGGATCTTGTTCTTCTCCATGCCGAACTCGGTGGAGCGGTGCTCGACGAACATGTCGAACTCCTCGAACGATCCCTTGTCGAGCAGGAGCTCGATGCGCTCGCGGGCGGTCAGCTTGCCGCGGGCGTGCTGCGCCTCGATGCGCTTCTCCCCGCCACCGAGCTTGGCGCCGGCACGACGGTCTTCAAGGGCGTCCAGGATATGTTTCATTTGCTCCCGCCAGTTCTTAAGCCTTAAGTGAAGCGGGTTCTAACACGGCATTTTGCGAGCCGGGAAGCGGCTTTCGGCGCCGCAGGGCTGCCCTGAAGTAGCGTGAAAGCGCAAGGAATTACAAAGTTTTGCCCTGGAGGCCAGGATGGACGAAAGACCTGTTGAAACAGGCGCCGTGACCGGCGGCGTCAGGATCCTGCTGCGGCTCGAGGGGCTCGCTCTGTTCGCGGCCATGACTGCGCTCTATGCGACCTGGGGCGGCTCCTGGTGGGTCTACGCCCTGCTCTTCCTGGTCCCGGATCTGAGCTTCCTGGCATACCTGTCGGACGCCAAGTTCGGCGCGCTGGTCTACAACGCCGCCCACAGCTACATGGCGCCGGTGACGCTGATGACGCTGGGTTTTGGCCTCGCCTCGTCCCTCACCCTCTCCATTGCCTTGATCTGGCTCGCCCATATCGGCATCGACCGAGCTCTGGGCTACGGCCTGAAATATTCCGCTGGCTTCGGCTTCACCCATCTGGGGCGGATCGGGCGGCAGAAGGACGCTTGACGCCAAAGGACGGGATGCCGACGATTTGCCCGTTCAGGTCGGTTGACCGGGCCTGCCGATTCAGGCTTGCTCCCTGCTTACGATCAGGCGCCGAATGTTGCGTGAGCTCAGTCGGTACGGCGGCGGTCATCACGTCCGGCTGCAAGCATCACCTCATGTCCGCCACAGTCGTTCCCCTGCCTCCGAACAGCGCGTCCGAGACCACCGACTTCCTGCGGCGCATGGCCAGCATGGTGTCGGGGCGGAACGGCCAGATGCTGCTGCGCGCGGCAAGTCTGATCGAGTCGCTGGCACAGCGGGCGATGTCGGCCGAACGGTTCTATCACCAGGCGCAGGAAGAGAGCACGCGTAACGCCGAACGCCACGAAGCCGCAGAGCTTGCCTCCGACGCCATGGTGGGCCAGATCGCCGCGCTGCGGGCGCAGCTTGCGGAGGTGACCGCAGCCGCGGCCGCCGAGCGCGCTGCCTTCGACACCGAGCGCGGCAAACTGCTCAGCCTGATGCAGGATGCGGAAAGCCACATCGGCAAGCTCACCACCGAGCTGGAGACGTTGCGCGCCTCCATTGACGCTTTCAACGAGACCGCGGTCTCGGTGCCGATCGAGGTGCTGCGGCTGGCGCGGACGCAGTTCGACTATCTCTCCAGCGGATTTGCGCGCAAGGGCGACGTGATCTCGCAGGCGATGAGCGAGATCGGGGGCTTTGCCATCGATCAGGCGCTGACGGCGAAGATGCCCGCCGACAAGGCCTGAGACTGCCTCCCGCAAATTGACAGCGCGCATGCGCGTTGATCTACTTCCCAAAAATCTTAAGGGGAGGATTCAATGCCGACGGCATTCCGCGTCGCTCTGGCACTCGTCGCGCTCTGCGTTTCACCAGGGTTCGCCGGCGCTCAATCGCTTCCCAAGGAAGCACCAGCCCGGACCGAGATCTTCCCGATCCCGTCACTCACCCTCTCCGACCAGCAATTCCTCAGCGGCGATGCCGCGTCCGGCAAGCCGGTAACCGTTGCCGGTGAATTCCGCGTGGCGCAGGGATCAGGCAAGATGCCGGTCGTGGTGCTGATGCACGGCTCGAGCGGCGTCGGCGCCACCACGGAAGCCTGGGTGCACGAATTCAACGCCATGGGCATCTCGACCTTCGTGATCGACGGCTTTACCGGCCGCGGGCTGACGGTGACGGGGCCGAACCAGGCCCTGCTCGGCCGCCTCAACCTGATCATCGACATCTACCGCTCGCTGGAGATTCTGGCGAAGCATCCCCGCGTCGATCCTGACCGCATCGTGCTGATGGGTTTTTCACGCGGAGGACAGGCGACGCTCTATGCGAGCCTCGACCGCTTCCACAAGCTCTGGAACAAGTCTGGCCTGCAGTTCGCGGGCTATATCCCGTTCTATCCGGACTGCTCGACGACCTATCGGACGGACACCGACGTTGCCGCGCGCCCGATCCGCATCTTCCACGGCACGCCTGATGATTATAACCCGGTGAAGAGTTGCAAGGCCTTTGTCGAACGGCTGAAAGCTGCGGGCCGCGACGTGGTGCTGACCGAATATCCAGACAGCGCGCACGGCTTTGACAGTGGGCTGCTCGGCGTCAACTCGGTCGTGGTATCGGCCAACGCCCAGACCGTGCGCAACTGCCATATCAAGGAAGGCGACGGCGGCGTGCTGATGAACGGCGATACCAACGCGCCCTTCACCTACAAGGACCCTTGCGTCGAGCTCAACCCGCATGTCGGTGGCAATCCCACAACGGCCGCGGAATCGCGCAAAGCGGTGGTGGAGTTTTTGCAGGCGCTGTTCAAGCTGGGATAGAGGCCACACACTCCGTCATTGCGAGCGCACCGAAGCAATCCAGAGTCCCTCCGCGGAAAGATTCTGGATTGCTTCGCTGCGCTCGCAATGACGCATGGAGAGAGATAAGCGTTGGCGTTATGCGCTAGCGCGCGCGGCCCGACAGCCGCAGCACGAACACCAGAACTTCGGCGACGGCCTTGTAGAGATCGGGCGGAATCTCCTCGCTGAGCTCGACCTTGGACAGCGCGCCGGCCAAAATCTCGTTCTCCTCGATCGGAATATCATTGGCCTTGGCGATCTCGACGATCTTTTCGCCGATCGTGCCCTTGCCCTTGGCGACGACGACAGGCGCCCCGCTGCCCTTCTCGTAGTGCAGCGCAATCGCGAGCTTGGATTGGTCGCTCATGTGGCGCGATCCAGGAAATGCCCGGCACGCGCCGGAGCCGGTTGCGGCGGCGTGCCGTCGCGCACGATGATGTCGCCCGGCTTGAGCTCGGCCTTGGCCAGCGCCTGATTGAGCTCGCCGATGCCGGCGCGGAGCTGCTGCGCGGTCGCCGGCCGCTCCGCCCACATTCGCACGAAGGTCTTGTCGCCGTTGAGCGTGATCAGCGCGTGCACGGGTCCTGATGGCTCGACATTGATCGTGAAGCGCGCGCGCCAGGCGCGCTTGGCGGGATCTGGCGTTTCGTTGCCGCCGTCGCGCGAGATCTCGAACTGCGCCATCGCGGTGCCTTGCGGGGTCGCAAACGGAATCTCGAAATTCCACTGCGGCGCGGTCGGGTCGCTGCGATGACCGCTGGCATCGACGCGGTCAGGGAGCGAAGCCACCTGCAGCAGCGTCTGCCGCGCGATCGCAGCATCGGTATCGTCGAGCAGGCGATGCACGGTCGCAGCGAGCGGCGTGTCGGGCGCGAGCGTCGGCGAAGCGACAGATTGCGGCGCCGGCAGCGCTCCACGGAACGGCGGTGGCGTCGTCGTGCGCGCGGCCGCCTCGAAGACATGGCCGTCAGGAACGGCCTTGGTCGCACCCGGCACATTGCCGGTCAGGCGCGGCAGGTTTTGCGTGACCTCCTGCAGCAGGCTCGCGGCAAGGCCTGCCGACATGGTGGTGCGAGGCAGAGCCGCCTGGGGCGTTTCGCCGGTGATGTTGGCCAGCACCGCAGTGGCCGGCGCAGCCTCGCGCGGCAATTGCGCAGGCTGAGCAATCGCCGCACCGGGCGACGGAAGCACCGCCTGTGCTGTCTCGCCCGCCACCTGCGGCGCCGAGACTGCAGTCTGCAGAACGACCGAAGTGCCAGGCGCTGCGTTCTGTGCTGCGACTTGTGGCGCGGCGGTCGCGGGCAGGCCTGACGTCGCCGCCAATGTCTGGCGCAGCACCAGCAGCGCTGCCTTCAGATCCGGCACCGCACCTGACTGGGGCGTCGTGCCAGCGGCCAGCGAAGCTTCGAGAAACAGGCCGGACTTCTGAAACGCGGACTCGATATCGCCGCCATCCAGCGCAGCATTGAGGGGTGTCTGCTGCGCCAGCACGTCCAGCACGGCCTGTTTCAGTCCGGCCGGCAAATCGCTGCCGGTGACGACCGATGCGAGATTGGCGAACAGCGGCGCCTGGCTGCCCTGCTTTGTGACCGCCTCGGCCGAGGCTGCTGTAACGGCGACCTGCTCCAAAGGTGTCAACGTGTTGCGTGCCGCATTGACCGACGGCGCCAGCGGCGGGCTGTCGACCAGCGACGCCGCGGTCGGCGTCAGCGTGACCTGATCGGCGCTTGCCTCGCCTGCGCCGCCCACGACGGCGAGCCTGATGGTGCCATCGTTCTGCGACACCGCGAGCTGGAGATTTTGCCCGGGGGTCAGCGCCACCTCGGACATCACGTCCATCGAGAGGTTGGCGATCGCGATCCGCACCAGATTGTCGGCAAGCAAGCTGACGACTTTGGCATCGACGACGCTGCCGGCCTGAAGCACAAGATCGGGCGTTGCCGCATCAGCCACGGGGCTGGCGGCACTGACCGGAAGGATCGAGCTTATCGGCGTCGGCATCTGAAGGGCCCGAGAATCTGGCCCACCCTAAGAGCCCCTCGTAAACCTCTCGTTAAGGACCTTGGGCCGCAGGCGGCTTCACGGCGGTCAAAACTGCCACGGCGGCGTCGAAATCGCGCAGGCGGGTGGCCCGGCGGGCGGCGGCCTCCTCGTCCACACCCCATTGGTCGATGTTCCAGTCCTCATCGACATGAGCCGCGGCCCAGACCTGGTCGGCGTCGCGCATACCATGGGCCAGCGCCAGCGCCAGCAGCGCCGAGCCGGTCAGGGTCGTCACCATGTGGAGGGCGGCCACGGACCAGGGATCGCCAGGCAACGCCGCACGGGCAGCCTGGAGCGCCTCGTCCGGCTGCCTCACATGCATGATGCCCTCGGAGAGGATGAAATGCGCCCCCAGCGCCTCTGCGGCCCAGAACAGCACGGGGTCCCAATGCGCAGCCTCGCGGGCGACCAGCCCCTCGGGGTGGCCGGCGCGATAGAACAGCAGGTCGGTCTCGAAGTATTTCGCGAGGTCATCAGTGACGAGCTCGACGCGGTCGACCACGCCCTCGACCACGCTGTTGGCGATCCGCGTCAGCGGCATGGTCACGGGATCGATCGCCTCGCCCTGAGCGGCCCATTCCGCGGCCACGGCATCGGCCAGCGCGCGCGAGGGAATCACCACCTGGCGGCCAGAGGGCGTGCGGATCGGCCTGCCATCGAGGGTGATGCCAAAGCCGCCTTCGGTCTCCGCAACGCCGGCCTCCTTGTAGAAGCGCTTGCGCAACGGCGTCCGCGCCGAGGCGCGCGCCGATTCCCTGGGGTCCGGCGGGGGCTGGCCGGCTGCTTCTTCGAACAGTTCGCGCATGTGAGTTTTCGGTCCCGGTCGCTGAGTGCTAAGCTTTTAAAATAAGACCGGCAGCCGATAAAGCGAGCGGCGGGCATGAGGGAACTTGCGGGCATTGTGGCCCTGTTCGCCGGGCTTTGGCCGGCCGCGGCCGAGGCCGGCTTTCGCACCCCGGAATCGCTGATCCGCAACGTCTATGCCTATTACGGCGCGGGCTCGCCGGAGCTGTCGAGGGGCCTGCCGCGGGATGCTGCGACGACCCGGCAATTCTTCGACCCCTCCTTGCGCAAAGCGTGGTCTGCGCCGCGCAGCGAGCCCTATGATTTCCTGGTGCAGAGCACGAACTGGAAGCTCGGCCCGGTCGCAATCGCGATCACCCGCAAGCAATACGACAAGACCTATGTCGCGGCGGTCTTCGACAATCACGGCCGCAAGGTCGTGCTGAACTTCATCCTGGTCAACGGTCCGGAGGGCTGGCTGATCATGGATGTCGAGAGCCCGCATGACAGCTTGCGGATGTTTCTGGAGCAATTTCGAAATTGAGGGGGGCTTCAGTCGCATCCACAATTACCGCTGTCATGCCCCGCGAAGGCGGGGCATCCAGTACGCCGCGGCGGATGTGGTGAGAGCGAGCTCTCCAAGGCCGGCCTCTGGAATACTGGATCGCCCGCCTTCGCGGGCGATGACAGAGAACGTGGCTAGATTAGCAGCCTGGCTTACTCCTCCGGCGCGTTCTCGATCGGATCGAACCTGCTTGCGTCGAGCCCGAGCAAATTCCACGACTGCTGCATGTGCGGCGGCAGTGGCGCAGTGGCGTCGATGACGCCGCCGCGGGGATGCGGGATGACGATGCGGCGCGCGAGCAGATGCAGCCGGTTTTGCAGGCCGCCCGGCAACTGCCAGTTCTCGATGTTGAAATATTTGGGATCGCCGACGATGGGATGACCGATATGGGCCATGTGGGCGCGAAGCTGGTGCGTGCGGCCTGTCACCGGCTTCAGCGACACCCAGGTCAGCTTGTTGCCGGCGGTCTCGACCACCGCGTAATAGGTCACCGCGTGACTGGCGCCCTCGTCGCCATGCTGCGCGATGCGCATGATGGTGTCGTCCTCGCTCTCCTCTTTCGCAAGGAAAGTCGAGATGCGGCCCTGCTTCGGCTTCGGCAGGCCCGGCACCAATGCCCAATAGACCTTGCGCGCCGAACGCGAGCGGAACGCGCCGGTCAGATGCGAGGCGGCAAAGCGCGTCTTCGCGATCAGCAGGCAGCCTGACGTCTCGCGATCGATGCGATGCACGAGGCGCGGCTTCTGACCCTTGGAATCGCGCATCACCTCCAGCATCTGGTCGATGTGGCGCGTCATGCCCGAGCCGCCCTGCACGGCAAGGCCGGCGGGCTTGTTCAGCACGAGGACGTCGTCGTCCTCGTAGATCGTCATCTCCTTCAGCGCCTTGAGCGTCTTCTGTGCGGCCTCCGAGAGCTCGCCGGCAACCTTCGGTGTGTCGAGCTTCAGCGGCGGAATGCGGACGCTCTGGCCCTCTTCCAGGCGGTCCTTGCTGTCGACACGCTTGCCGTCGACGCGCAGCTCGCCTTTGCGGACGACGCGCTGGATATGGGAGAACGATAGGCCGGGAAAGCGCGCCTCCAGAAAGCGATCGACGCGCATGTTGTTCTCGTCAGCCGTCACCTTGACGGTCTGGACCTTGGTCGGCAGCAACGCCTCGACGGGCTTTGCCGCAGCCGGCTCTTCCATTGCAGCTTTGGGCGCACGCCGTTCTGCGCGCTCGGCCGCAAAGCGCGGCGGCTTTACCCCGGGCTTGGTCCCAGGCCGCGGTCCAGCCTTCTTTGCGCTGCGCGCCTTGAATGGACGCGAATCGTCGCGTTCGTCACGCGAACGGGGCTTTGGGTTCATTCTCTTGATGCGGCGGCTCATGGTTGCCTGCGTACCCTAAAAGCCGGCTCCCGTCACGGCGAAATGGCCGCCTCTAGCCCGCGCCGCCCCGCTCCTTGCGCAGCTTGGCCCAATAATCCAGCCGCTTCCTGATCTCGCGCTCGAAGCCGCGCTCGGGCGGGTCGTAGAAGGTCTGGCGGCCCAGGGCT
Organism: Bradyrhizobium sp. CCBAU 11434; assembly: GCF_028128895.1. Lineage (NCBI taxonomy): Bacteria > Pseudomonadati > Pseudomonadota > Alphaproteobacteria > Hyphomicrobiales > Nitrobacteraceae > Bradyrhizobium > Bradyrhizobium sp. CCBAU 11434. The sequence goes on along the minus strand of NZ_LBJX01000092.1, from coordinate 65,257 downwards.
TCCGGGAAGTAGTCTTGGCCGGAGAAGGCATCGGGGACATCGTGGTCGTATTCGTAGCCTGAACCGTAGCCTTCCGATTTCATCAGCTTGGTCGGTGAGTTCAGGATGTGCTTTGGCGGCAGCAGCGAGCCAGCCTGTTTTGCCACCTGCATCGCCGTGCCGAACGCGGTGTAGACCGCATTCGATTTCGGCGCTGTGGCGAGATAGACCACCGCTTGCGCGATCGCGAGCTCGCCTTCGGGGTGGCCGAGGAAGTCGAAGGCGTCCTTGGCGGCATTGGCGATGACGAGCGCCTGCGGATCGGCAAGGCCGATATCCTCCACCGCCATGCGCACGACGCGGCGCGCCAGGAACAGCGGGTCCTCGCCGGCGTCCAGCATGCGCGCGAGATAATACAGCGCGGCGTCCGGATCGGAGCCGCGCACCGATTTATGCAGGGCCGAGATCAGGTTGTAATGGCCATCCGCCGATTTGTCGTAGATTGGCGCACGCCGTTGCAGGATGTCCTGCAGCTGCGCGGCATTGAAAATCTCGTCGGCTCGCGCCGAGCGCCAGACCTCTTCGGCGAGCGTCAGCGAAGCTCTGCCATCGCCGTCGGCCATGCGCACCAGCGCCGCCCTCGCCTCGGCATCGAGCGGCAACTTGCGGCCCTCGACCGCCTCGGCATGCGCGAACAGCTTTTCGATCGCGGCCGCATCGAGCGAGCGAAACACCAGGACGCGTGCGCGGGACAAAAGCGCCGCGTTGAGCTCGAAGGACGGGTTTTCCGTGGTGGCGCCGACCATGACGACGGTGCCGTCTTCCATCACGGGCAGAAACGAATCCTGCTGGGCGCGGTTGAACCTGTGCACCTCGTCGACGAACAGCAGCGTGCCCTTGCCCATCTCGCGGCGCGCGCGCGCAGCATCGAAGGCCTTCTTCAAATCTGCTACACCCGAGAAGACCGCCGAGATCTGCTCGAAATGCAGGTCGGTCGCATCCGCGAGCAGCCGCGCCACCGTGGTCTTGCCGGTGCCCGGCGGGCCCCAGAACACCAGCGAGCCCAGCGTGCGCGTCTCCAGCATGCGCGTCAGTGCGCCATCAGGGCCGAGGATGTGATCCTGCCCGACGACCTCCGACAGCGCCCGCGGCCGCAGCCGATCCGGCAGCGGATGCGGGGCATCGTGATCGAGCCCCGCCGCGGCAAAGAGAGTTGGCGTCTCCTGTGGTCGCTTCGGACTCATCCGCCCAGCGTGACGTTGATCTGCTGACCGCCGCGCACCAGCGTGATGCGCCAGAGCCGCTGGCTGACGCCTGCCACCTTCTCGAGGTCGCCGGTCTTGCCGATTTTCTGGTTGTTGACGGCCAGGATGATGTCGCCCTTCTGGAAGCCGACCTGGGCGGCCGGGGAGTCATCACCGAGCTCGGTGATGACGACGCCTTCGGTGTCGGCGTCGAGATGCAGCTCGTCGGCGACCGCCGGCGTGATGGTCGAGACCTTCGCGCCCTGGAACGGCGAGCGCGCGGTGACGACGAGCTCGTTGCGGCCGGTATCGGGGGCAGTCTCGAGCGCGATCGTCAGCTTGAGCGGCTTGCCGCCGCGCTGCAGGTCGATCTGCGCTGACCCGCCGATCGGGCGGGTGGCGAAGCGATAGTCAAACGCGTTGGGATCGTCCACGGCCTGGCCGTCGATCCCGGTGATGAGGTCGGAGGATTTCAACCCGGCCTTCGCCGCAGGCCCATTGGCAACGACGCTCGCGACCAGCGCACCGGTCGGCGAGCGCAGACCGAGGCTCTCCGCGATCTCCGGCGTCACCGCCTGCAACTTCGCGCCAAGCCATGGCCGCTTCACCGCCTTGCCGCCACTCTTGGCAGAGGCGACGACGACCCGAACCATATTGGCCGGGATCGCAAAGCCGATGCCCTGCGAGCCGCCGGAGCGCGAATAGATGGCAGTGTTGATGCCGGCGAGCCGGCCGTTCATGTCGACCAGCGCGCCACCGGAATTGCCGGGATTGATCGCAGCATCAGTCTGGATGAAGAACTGATAGTCGGTGATGCCGACCTGCGTACGCGCTAGCGCCGAGATGATGCCATGGGTCACGGTCTGGCCGACGCCGAAGGGGTTGCCGATCGCCATCACGACGTCGCCGACCATCAGCTCGTCCGAATTGGTGAATTCGAGCGCCGGAAACTTCTCCTTGGTATCCTTCAGACGCAGCACCGCGAGATCGCTGCGGGAGTCCTTCAAGACGATCTCGGCCTCGAACTCGCGCTTGTCCGACAGCGACACCTTCACCTGGTCGGCGCCTTCGATAACATGAACGTTGGTGACGACGAGCCCGGAGGAATCGACGATCACGCCCGAACCCAGTGACCGCTGCACCTGCTCCTGCTGCTGGCCCGGCACGCCGAAGAAACGACGGAAGATCGGGTCGTCCAGCAGCGGGTTGCGGTTCTGCACCACCTTGGCGGCATAAACGTTGACGACCGCCGGCTGCACCCGCTGCACGATCGGCGCATAGGACAGCCGCAGCTCGGCCTGTGACGAGGGCACGCGACGGTCTTGCGCCGCAGCCGGATTGAAGTGGGCCGAAAAGCCTATGCACAATGCCGTGACGACGGCGATCCAGGTCGATCGAAACATTCCTACCTCTTGGAAAAGACGCCGGAATATAGGCGCGTTCGCCTCCCAATAGAAGGGCGCCGGGGAGCAATATTCAGCCCCTTTCCGGTGTGTCCGGCATGCAAGCCCGGCGTGCGAAATCACAATCTGACTTGGGCGGTGGATTGGCATGATGCGCATCATCCTGCATGCTCGTGCCAGGCGGATTCGGTTGCGGCGAATTGGCATCAGTGGGAACCGCAGAGCCGGGCGCGCGCCGTCGCGGGGCAGTCATCGATCACTCTTAGGCTCTCCCGTTGCGACTTGGGGAAGTTCGTCAAAGGATGGAGTCACGACATGAGCAGGACAAGAATGGCAGCCACGGCGATTGGTCTCGCCGGCGTGCTGGCGGCCTCACAGGCCCAGGCTCAATCAGCCAGCAATAGCGAGCAGGAGATCGCACTCCTGAAGCAGCAGTTGAAGATGCTGGAGCAGAAGCTCGACAAGCTCCAGAACCAGACCGCCGCGAACACGGCCGCCACGGCGAAAGCCAGGCAGGAAGCAAAGGCCGAGGCCAAGGCTGAAGCGCGCTCGGAGGCGAAAGCTGCCCTCGCCAACGCCAACGCGGCCATTCCGGTCAAGGGTCCGGTCGCCCCGTCAGGCGTCGTGGTGACGATGCCGAATAACCGGCCGACCATCTGCACCGCGGACGAGCAGAACTGCGTTGCCATCACGAGCCGCGTGCACTGGGATGTCGGCGGCTACAATTACCGCCCCGACACGGCATCAACCGTGCCGCAAAAGCTCGACAGCGGCGAGAACGTTCGCCGGGCGCGTATCGGCATCGTCGGCAAGTTCTTCGGCGACTGGAATTACTCCCTGATCTACGATTTCGGCGGCACGGCCGACGGTTTTGGCGGCACCGGCGCGGCCGGCGGCACCGCTGTCGGCTTCCTGCCGGGCGGCGGCACGTCGGGCATCGAAAACGCCTATCTGAGCTATACCGGCCTCAAGCCATTCGGCGGCAAGATGGCGGTCGAAGCCGGCGTCATGGATATTGCCTGGACGCTCGACGAATCCACCAGCTCCAACGACATCATGTTCATGGAGCGCGCCTCGGCCGGCATCATCGCGCAGAACATCGCAGCCGGTGACTTCCGCTCGGCGGTTGGCACCCGCTGGTGGAATGACCAGCTCTGGATGGGCGCCTACGTTACAGGACCGACCACGGGCGCGATCCACTCCGCCTCCAGCGTCTCCCCGCCCGGAAGCAGCGAGCAATATGGCGCAGTCGCCCGCATCGCCGGCAACCCGGTCAGCGGCAACGGCTACTCCGTGCATGTCGGCGCCGATGCGGAATGGCTGATCCAGCCGCCGCGCAACCTGGTGACGCAGGCGCAGACGCTAACGCTCAGCGACCGGCCCGAGCTGCGGATCGATCCCACGACGTTGATTTCCACCGGTGCGATTGCCAACGTATCGGGCGCGCAGGTCTACGGCGTCGAAGCGGCCGCGACCTATGGCTCGTTTATCGCGCAGGGCGAATATTACTGGTTCAACGTCGACCGCACGGCGAATACGGGCCTGCCGCCGCTCGGCGCGTCGAGCCTGAAATTCGACGGCGGCTACGCGCAGGTCGGCTACGTGCTGACCGGCGAGAGCCGTGCCTACAACGCGGCGAGCGCCTCGTATGGTGGCATCAAGCCGGCCAATCCCTTCTCGCTGGCCGGTGGCGGCTGGGGCGCCTGGGAAATCGCCGGACGCGTGAGCACGATGAATTTGAACGATCAGCTCGCGACCGCCGCAGGCATCGCGGGCGGACGGCAAACCATCTACACCGCGGCGCTGAACTGGTACGTCAACAACAACGTCCGCTTCATGCTCGATTACCTGCATGGCGACATCTCCAAGCAGGCGAGTGCGACCTCCTCGGTGAACACGGGCTCGACGTTCAACGCGGTCGCAATGCGCACGCAGGTCGCGTTCTAGGCGATCCCTTCCGGGAGCGGCACGCCGCTCCCGGATATTACGCTGCGCGCTTTGGCTTCTTCACCACGTCAGGCGGCGGCGCGCAGGACAGCCGCTGCTGGTGGCTCTCGCCCCAGGCTTTGAGAATATCGATCACCGGCCGCAGGCTCTCCCCCAACTCGGAGAGGCAATACTCCACGCGCGGCGGCACCTCGGCATAGACCTTGCGGATGACCAGCTTGTCCTCCTCCAGCGCGCGAAGCTGCTTGGTCAGCATGCGCTGGGTGATGCCCGGCATCATGCGGCGCAGTTCGCCGAAGCGCTGGGTGCCGCTCTGCAAATGATAGAGGATCACGCCCTTCCACTTGCCGTCGATCAAATCCAGCGTCGCCTCGACCGAGCAGCCGGGGCGACGGGCAAAATTGCGCCGTTTCATGCTTGTTTTCCCAATAGTATCCAAACAGGGACTATATCCCCGAACGTACAGTACTTGCCAAATTGGAGCTAGCGGGACAGTTAAGAGCGGCAGGCGAATACGCCATCTGATGGAGACCAGCCATGAAGGCCGTCGGCTACAAGAAGTCGCTTCCGATCGAGGATCAGGACGCGCTGATCGATTTCGAGACTGCCAAACCAGAGCCCAAAGGACGCGACATCCGCGTCGCCGTAAAGGCGATCTCGGCCAATCCGGTCGATTACAAGGTGCGCAAGCGCGCCGCGCCGCCGGAGGGCGAGACCAAGATCTTGGGCTATGACGCCGCCGGCATCGTCGATGCTGTCGGCCCCGACGTCACGCTTTTCAAGCCGGGCGACGAGGTGTTTTACGCAGGCTCGATCCTGCGCCAGGGCACCAATTCCGAATTCCATCTGGTCGACGAACGCATCGTCGGCAACAGGCCGAAGTCGCTCTCATTCGCGCAGGCCGCCGCCCTGCCCCTCACCTCCATTACCGCATGGGAATTGCTGTTCGATCGTCTCGGCGCAGTCCCGGGCAAGAGCGTCGATCCACGCACGCTCCTGATCACCGGCGGCGCCGGCGGTGTCGGCTCGATCCTGATCCAGCTCGCCCGCCGCCTCACCGGCCTCACCGTGGTTGCGACCGCGACGCGGCCGGAGTCACAGAAATGGTGCCTCGATCTCGGCGCGCACGCGGTGATCGATCACGGCAAGCCGATGAAGGAGCAGATCGAGAAACTGAAGCTGCCGCCGGTCGCGCTGGTGGCAAGCCTCACCTTCACCGACCAGCACTACAAGAGCATCGCCGAGTTCATGGCGCCGCAGGGAAAGTTCGGCCTGATCGACGATCCCCCGGAATTCGCCATGAGCACGTTCAAGGGCAAGGCGATCTCGGTACACTGGGAATCGATGTTCACGCGCTCCTCGTTCCAGACGCCTGACATGATCGCGCAACATCACTTGCTGAACGACGTCGCCGATCTCATCGACAAGGGCGTGCTGCGTACCACGCTCGACCAGACTTTCGGCACCATCAACGCGGCTAATCTCAAGCGCGCGCACGCGCTGCTCGAGAGCGGCAAGTCGCGCGGCAAGATCGTGCTGGAGGGGTGGTAGGCGACCACATCGCCGGTGCGTAGGGTGGGCAAAGGCGCCCTTGCGCCGTGCCCACCACCTCGCAACGGCGCGAGAGATGGTGGGCGCGCTTCCGCCTTCGCTCTTCGAGCTACGGCGGACAAGCCGCTTTGCCGACCCTACGATTTCTCGTGTTGTCCCACGATCTCAGCCAACGCCGACAGCAGCCGGTCGATCTGCTCATCCGTTCCGACGGTGATCCGCAAGAAATCCGAGATGCGAGGCGCTGAGAAGTGGCGGACGATCACCGCCTGCTCGCGTAGCGCCGCTGCAAGCGCGGCCCCCTCATACGCGGGATGGCGCGCGAAGACGAAGTTGGCCAGAGACGGCAGCACCTCGAAGCCGGCCGCTTTCAGTCCGCGGGTCAGCCGCTCCCTGCCCTCGATCACGCAAAGGCGGCTCTGTTGGAAATAGGCCTCGTCCGCGATCGACGCGATCGCGCCGGCCTGGGCCGGCCGGCCGAGCGGATATGAATTGAAGCTGTCCTTCACGCGCGTCAGCGCATCGATCAGATCGGCATCGCCGATCGCATATCCGACCCGAAGCCCGGCGAGCGCGCGCGACTTGGACATGGTCTGCACGACCAGCAGATTGCGACGGGACGCGACCAGCGGAATTGCGGTCTCGGCGCCGAAGTCGACATAGGCCTCGTCAACGACCACGGGAATATCGGGATGCTCGTCCAGGAGCGCCGCGATCTCGGCGCGCGACAGCGCGATCCCCGTCGGCGCGTTCGGATTGGGGATGATGATCGCGCCGGCCGGCCGGCGATAATCCGCGATGCGCATCTGCATGGCCTGATCGAGCGGCACGGTCTCATAGTCGATGCCGAACAGACGGCAATAGACCGGATAGAAACTGTAGGTGATATCGGGAAACAGCAGCGGTGCATCGTGCTTCAGCAGCGCGACGAAGGTATGCGCCAGCACCTCGTCCGAGCCGTTGCCGACGAACACCTGCTCCGGTCTCACGCCGTGATAGGCGGCCAGGGCTGCCCGCAGCGCGGTTGCCTGCGGGTCCGGATACAGACGCAGCGTATCGGCTGCCGCGTCGCGGATCGCCTCCAGCGCACGCGGCGACGGGCCGAGCGGATTCTCGTTGGTGTTCAGCTTGACCAGGTCCGCCATGCGCGGCTGTTCGCCCGGCACGTAGGGCTTCAAATCATGCGTCAAGCTGCTCCAGAAACGGCTCATCTTCCCTCCCCCTCGCGCGGACGCGTCGCCCGCTCGACAAAGCCTTTCGCGAGCGCGTGATAGATACCCTCCTCGCAGATCATGCGCGAGACGAAATGCGCGATCAGCGCGGCCGCCATCAGCGGCACGACCATGCCGCGATTGTCGGTCATCTCGGTCACGATCACGAAGGCGGTGATCGGCGCCTGCACGACGCCGGCGAAATACGAGACCATGCCGAGCAGCATGATCGCACCAAGCGGCGCGTCGTGGAAGAACGCGGCGATGTTGCTGCCGATGCCGGCGCCGACGGCGAGCGAAGGCGAAAAGATGCCGCCCGGTATGCCGCTGATCGCGGCGAAGCTCGTCGCCAGCAGCTTGAGCACGCCGAAGTTCTGCGGCAGCGGGGTGCCGTGATCCAGCGCCTCTTTCACCTGCACGTATCCCGTGCCGTAAACTGTATCGCCGGACACCAGGCCGCAAATCGCCACGGCGAAGCCGCAGGCAAAAGCAAACCAGAGTGGGTGGCCCTTGATCGCACGTCCGAGCGGGTTCTTGAAACCGCGCGCCATGGCGATGACAACACGGCTGAACAGGCCGCCGGCGAGGCCGCCGACGACGCCGCAGGCCGGAACGGCCAGCCAGTCGGCGCCACGCGCCAGCGACATCGCGCTGCTGCCGAAATAGGCGTAATTGCCGGCCAGCGCGAGCGACGTCAGGCCGGCGGCGATGACGGCGGCAATGATCAGGCTGGATGTGCGGGTCTCGAATGCTCGGCTCATCTCCTCGATGCCGAAGACGATTCCGGCGAGCGGCGTATTGAAGGCCGCGGCGACGCCGGCAGCCGCACCGGCCAGGATCAATCCAGGCTGGCGACGCGGCGAGACACGACCGAGCGCGAACATGATGGACGCGCCGACCTGAACGGTCGGCCCTTCCCGCCCCACAGAGCCGCCGCACAGCAACCCGAACAGGGTCAGGATCATCTTGCCGATCGCGATCCGGATCGAGACCAGGCTCTCACGCGCCGCCTGATCGGTCAGATGGCGCGCGGCGATCGCCTGCGGGATGCCGCTGCCCTGCGCATTCGGAAAAAGACGGATGGTCATATAGGCCGACAGCATGAAGCCGAGCGGCGTCACCGCCAGCACGGCATAGCGCGACTTGGCCAGCAGGAGCGCGAAGGCGTGCTGCGCGAGATCGGCCAGCTGCGCCAGCGCCACCGCTGCAGCGCCGACCCCGATCCCGCCGAGCAGAAAGATCGCCCGCCGCTGCCAGCGCGCGGATGTCAGCCTGAACAGGCGCTTGTGGCGGGTCGAGAGGGGCCAGAGCATGGTGGCCCGTTTTAGCCAGTCTCGCCACGAATGAAAGGGGCGCGGGAGCAGAACAGCTAGGCTGGAACTCCCGCTCCCGACGCCCGATGACGGCTTAAGCGATAGTGTTGACGATGCCGCCTTCTGCCCGTAGCGCCGCGCCGTTGGTCGCGGATGCCTCCTTCGAGGCGACATAGACCACCATGTTGGCGATCTCGTCGACGCTGGCAAAACGCTGGATCAGCGAGCTCGGGCGGTGCTGCCTGACGAAATTGGCGGCGGCTTCATCCACCGATTGCCCGTTTTGCCTAGCGAGATCCTTCACGAAAGTCTCGACGCCCTCGGACATGGTCGGGCCAGGCAGCACCGAGTTCACGGTAACGCTGGTACCCTGGGTGAGCTGCGCGAGGCCACGCGCGACCGCGAGCTGGGCTGTTTTGCTCATGCCGTAGTGAATCATCTCGGCGGGAATATTGAGTCCGGACTCGGAGGAGATGAAGACGATGCGGCCCCAGTTGCGCTTCAGCATGCCCTGCATGTAGGCGCGCGACAGCCGCACGCCGCTCATCACGTTGACCTCGAAGAAGCGGCTCCAATCCTCGTCCGGAATCTCGAAGAAGCCCTTCGGCTCGAATATGCCGGCGTTGTTGATGAGGATGTCGACCTCAGGCAGTGCCGCAACGAGCGCCTTGCAACCAGCAGCGGTCGAGACGTCGGCGGCGATGCCTCGCACCTTGCTACCCGTCCCTTCCAGCTTGCGCACAGCGGCATCGACCTTGTCCTGGCCGCGCCCATTGATCACGACGCTCGCACCCGAGCCCGCGAGGCCCTTGGCGATGGCGTGGCCGATGCCGGCGGTCGAGCCGGTGACGAGGGCAGTCTTTCCGGAAAGGTCAATCTTCATCAGTCAATCTCCATTGCTGTTGACGGAGATATCGTGCGCTGCGCACGCAGCTTCAATCGTCCCTCACCGACGCGTGAGGTTTCAGCTTTTCGGCGGTAGCGTTCGGACGAACGCGACGATGGCATCGAGATCCTGGGCCGTCATGGTGGCGTAGCCAGCATAAGCCATCGGCGGCTTGAGCTTGCGACCATCGCGCGCGACGCCTTGCGTAATCGCACGTTTGATTTCGTCGTCGCTCCACTGCCCGATGCCGGCCGCAGGATCCGAGGTGATGTTGGGCGAGACAGATTCGCCCCACGGCCCCCTGAAGGTGCGTCCACCCTTCCCGCTGGCATCAGCGAAGTCGTGCACGACGGACCGGCCCTCCGGCGTGTGGCATTCGAGGCAATGGGCGATGGTCAGGAGGTAGCGGCCGCGGGCAAGCTTGTCGGCCAGCTCCGCCTCGGTCGCCTGCTTGCCCGCATAGGTCGGCATTTCTGGCTTCAGTGAGATCTTGTATTCCGGCGCCGGCGTCTCGCGATGCACCGATGGCACCGAGCGCAAGTAGGCAGTGAGTGCATCGAGATCGCGGGTCGTGAGCACCGTGTAGAAGATGGTCGGCATGATCGGCGCAACGGCCGATCCGTTCGGCCTGACGCCGCTGACGAGGAAATGCTTCAGCTCGGCATCGCTCCAGCTGCCGATGCCGGTCTCCTTATCGGGCGTGATGTTGGATGCGGTGACCTTGAAAGCGGGCTCGTCAAAGGTCTGGCCGCCCGAGAGCATGCGCGTCATGTCGAGGCCCTGCGGCCCACGCGGCGTGTGGCAGTTGTTACAGACCATCACGCTGCCAACGAGATAGGCGCCGCGCTCGACCAGCGTCTCGGCTGTAGCGGGCGATATCAGCAGCGCCAGCGCAATCCCAAAGGCGATCCTCATCGAAGCCCCCAATCAAAACGTTCTGTCAAAATCATCGCGTCCGCAGCATGAGAAATGGCTGCGGGATACAAAAAAGCGGCACCCGAGGGCGCCGCTTTCTCAAAAAATTCAAATGCCGTCCGGCTTACGCCGCCTCGGCTTCCTTTGCCTGCACCGGACCTGAGTCCTGGCCCTTGGCATCGACGTCGCGATCGACGAACTCGATCACGGCCATCGCGGCGTTGTCGCCGTAGCGGAAGCCGGCCTTGATGATGCGGGTGTAGCCGCCCTGGCGATCCTTGTAGCGGGGCGCCAGAACATCGAACAGCTTCTTGACCTGGTCCTTGTCGCGCATCTCGGAGATGGCCTGGCGGCGCATGGAGAGGCCGCCCTTCTTGCCGAGAGTGACGAGCTTCTCGACGATCGGACGAAGCTCCTTGGCCTTGGGCAGCGTGGTGACGATCTGCTCGTGCTTGATCAGCGCGGCCGCCATGTTGGCGAACATCGCGCGGCGGTGCTCGGCCGTGCGGTTGAGCTTCCGATGAACCTTGCCGTGACGCATGTGTGGTGTCCTTACTTAAAACTGCCGCGACGGTTCGTCGGACATGTTGCTCAGGTGGGCTGCCTGCGTTCGCCCAATAAAAATCGTGGCCGGATGACTCCGGCCACGACTGTGGAAATACTCAGTAGTGATCCTCGAAGCGCTTGGCGAGCTCGTCGATGTTCTCCGGCGGCCAGCCCGGCACTTCCATGCCGAGATGCAGACCCATCTGGGCCAGCACTTCCTTGATCTCGTTCAGCGACTTGCGACCGAAGTTCGGGGTGCGGAGCATTTCCGCTTCGCTCTTCTGCACGAGGTCGCCGATGTAGACGATGTTGTCGTTCTTCAAGCAGTTGGCCGAACGCACCGACAGCTCGAGCTCGTCCACCTTCTTGAGGAAGGCCGGGTTGAAGGCGAGGTCCGGGATGATTTCCTGGGCGACTTCCTTGCGCGGCTCTTCGAAGTTGACGAACACGTTGAGCTGATCCTGCAGGATGCGGGCGGCGTAGGCCACCGAGTCATCCGGCGAGATCGCGCCGTTGGTCTCGATCGTCATGGTCAGCTTGTCGTAGTCGAGGATCTGGCCCTCGCGGGTGTTCTCGACCTTGTAGGAGACCTTGCGGACCGGCGAGTACAGGCTGTCGACCGGGATCAGGCCGATCGGCGCGTCCTCGGGACGGTTGCGCTCGGCCGGCACGTAGCCCTTGCCGGTGGAGACCGTGAACTCCATGCGGATCTCGGCGCCCTCGTCGAGCGTGCAGATCTGGAGGTCCGGGTTCAGCACGACGACGTCGCCGACGGTCTGGATGTCGCCAGCTGTGACAGTGCCCGGGCCCGACTTCTTCACGACCATGCGCTTGGGGCCTTCGCCCTGCATCTTGATCGCGATGTCCTTGATGTTCAGCACGATGTCGGTGACGTCCTCACGGACGCCAGCGATCGAGGAGAACTCGTGCAGCACGCCGTCGATGTGCACCGACTGCACCGCCGCGCCCTGGAGCGAGGAGAGCAGGATGCGGCGCAGCGCGTTGCCGAGCGTCTGGCCGAAACCACGCTCGAGCGGCTCGGCGACGATGGTCGCGAAACGCGAGGAATCGCTGCCGGGCTGCACCTGGAGCTTGTTCGGCCGAATCAGTTCTTGCCAATTTTTCTGGATCGTCACTGTTTCACCCATACAGGCCAGTCGATTTGAAAATTCAAACACTGGCGTTGGAGAAAGGCCGCAGATCAAACCCGCGGCTTCTTAAAAAAAGCATCGCGGGCACCACAGCGCCCGCAACTTCGTATCAGACGCGCCGACGCTTCCGCGGACGGCAACCGTTGTGCGGGATCGTGGTCACGTCGCGGATCGAGGTGACGGTGAAGCCCGCGGCCTGCAGCGCGCGGAGCGCTGACTCACGGCCCGAACCGGGACCGGCGACTTCGACTTCCAGCGTGCGCATGCCGTGTTCCTGCGCCTTCTTGGACACGTCTTCAGCGGCGACCTGCGCGGCATACGGGGTCGACTTGCGCGAGCCCTTGAAGCCCATCGTGCCGGCGGAAGACCAGGCAATCGTGTTGCCCTGTGCGTCGGTGATGGTGATGGTCGTGTTGTTGAAGGACGAGTTCACGTGCGCGACGCCGGAGGCGATGTTCTTACGCTCACGACGACGAACGCGGGTGGCTTCCTTGCCCATAGAGTACCTTTCCTGGAGATCTCAAACGCCGCCGTAATGCCAGCGGCTACACCTGATGGAACGAAAGGCGCGTGGCGAACGGGTTTCCCCTATCGCCACACGCCGCGATTGGATTCGAAAACTTACTTCTTCTTGCCGGCGATGGCCTTGGCCGGACCCTTGCGCGTACGCGCATTGGTGTGGGTGCGCTGACCGCGCACCGGCAGACCGCGACGATGACGCAGGCCGCGATAGCAGCCGAGGTCCATCAGACGCTTGATGTTGATACCGACTTCACGACGCAGATCACCCTCGACGAGATAGTCGCGGTCGATGACTTCGCGGATCTGGAGCACTTCGGCATCGCTGAGCTGATTGACGCGACGATCCTCGGGGATCTTCACCTTTTCGAGGATCTCACCAGCGATCTTCTGGCCGATGCCATGGATGTACTGGAGCGCGATCAGCACGCGCTTGTTGGTCGGAATGTTCACGCCGGCAATACGGGCCACGGCCTTCTCTCCTGTTGCCGATCCCTCGTCAGGAATCGGGCTTTAAGTGCTTATGTTTCTCGGGCAGGTGTTCACAAACGCGAACACGACGCCCACCCCTAGTCTTCCTGGGGCCCGGCATCGTTTGAAACTATCCGACTTGGATGCGGGGCTTATTAAGGGATTCAGGGGGCTTTCGTCAACCGCCGCTAGCGCTTGGCTCGCTTTTTCGTGACCTTTTTTGCGGCCTTTTTGGCACCCTTTTTGACTGCCGTCTTGGCGGCCTTCTTGACCGATTTCTTGGCAACCTTCTTCGCCGCTTTCTTGGCGCCCTTCACAGCCTTTTTGGCTGATTTCGCCGATTTGGCAGCCTTTTTGGCCGTTTTCGCCGGCTTTTTGGCTACCTTGGCCTTCTTGGCCCCCTTCTTGGCGGGCGCCGCCTTGGCCGCGCTGCGAGCATGGGTCTTGGGCTCGACCGCGCCCAGCGCCAGCAGCTGGCGGTGGATGGCACGGGTGACCTCGTCGATGGCCATCATGCCGTCGATGGTCGAGAGCTTCCGGCGTTCGGAATAGTAGTGAATCAACGGTTCCGTCTGGCTGCGGTAGCTGGCGAGTCGCCTGGTCAGGACCTCCGGGGTGTCGTCGACCCGGACCTCCTCCCCGCGCTCCCGCATCTGGGCGACACGAGTCTCGACGCGGCTCAAAAGTGCACTCTCGTTGACGCGCAGCTCGATCACGGCGTCGAGCTTCATGTGCTTGTGCTTCAGGAGCTCGTCCAGCGCCTCGGCCTGCGGCACAGTGCGCGGGAATCCGTCCAGGATGAAACCATTCTTCGCGTCCGGCTGGTCGATCCGATCGGAGATGATTCCAACCACGATGTCGTCAGGGACGAGACCGCCGCTGGCCATGATCTCCTTGGCCTTGAGCCCGACCGGCGTTCCGGCCGCCACGGCTGCGCGCAACATCTCGCCGGTCGAGAGCTGGACGATGCCATAGCGCTGCACCAGTCGCTGCGCCTGGGTCCCCTTGCCCGACCCTGGCGGTCCAAGAAGTATAATTCTCATCGGCGTACGCCCCCCGGATTGGTGAGCGATAGGTCGCGCACCTGTGTTTGAATGTCGAGAATAGTGCAAACCACAATCAGCGCTGCACCACCACCCATTTTGTAATCTAGCCCATTCCCGTAGGCCAAGAACACCTCCGGAATCAGCGAAATCGCAGTCAAATAGGCCGCACCCAACAGCGTCGTCGACGACACCACGCGGTCGAGATATTCAGCGGTGGCCTCACCCGGCATGACGCCGGGAATCACCCCGCCCTGCCGGGCAAGCGATTCGGCGGCGTTATCGGGATCGACGACAAACGCCGTGTAGACGATTGCGAGCACGAACACGGCAAGCGATCCGACGATGAGATGCGCCGGCCGGCCATAGTGAAGATGCAGATAGACCGCGTTGAGCCAGGGCGTATCGGCAGTGAAGATCCAATCGGCAAAGGCGAGCGGCAAATAGATCAGCCACGGCCCCACCGTGCTGGGCACCAGATAACCGGCGCTGTTGATCTTGATCGGCAGCACTACCGCTCGCGACAGAAGGACGCGCTCACCGACGCGGCGCTCGGCAAATTGCACCGGCACATTCCGCCGCGCGGATTCGACGACGACGATCAGCACGACCATCGCTATCCAAAGCGCCGCATGGCCCAGCACGAGATTGCTGGAAACCGCGCCACGCCGCACCAAGTCGAGAATCGCGGCGAGCTCACCCGGAAGGTCAGGAATGATGGCCACGCTGAGAATCAGCGCGAGGCCGTTGCCGATGCCGCGGCGCGTAATCTGCTCGCTGAGCCAGATCAGAAAGAACACGCCCCCCGTCATCGAGACTGCGGTCGAGAGCACGAACCAGCCGCCGGAATCAGCGGCGATCTCCGGAATCCGCTGAATGGCCGTCGCTATGCCCCAGGCCTGGAACGTGGTGAGCAGCAGGGTGAGAAGCAGCGTGTAGCGCGCGATGCTGGTGCGGCCGCGCTCGCTGGAGCGCTCGATCGCGCTGAGCCGTTTCCAGACCAGCGACAGCAATCGAATGAAGATCGCCGCGCTCAGATAGGGGATGAGACCAAGAGAGAAGATCGACAACCGGGCAAATGCGCCCGGCGGCAGTGCGCCCATCGACGTCGAGACGCCGGTGACCGGGATGTGCGTTCCGAGCCTATAAACGAGAAGCGCGCCGATCGTGATAGCGATGCGGCGCGCGAGCTCGTTCGTCATGTTGCGGTGCGCGCTACCTGCGGCGGCCCCGCAGCTTCGACTTGCGGATCAGGCCTTCGTACTGATGAGCCAGCAGATAGCCCTGCACCTGCGCCACCGTGTCCATGGTGACACTGACAACGATCAGCAACGAGGTGCCGCCGAAATAGAACGGCACCGAGGCGTAGGAGATCAGGATCTCCGGGATCAAGCAGACGATCGCCAGGTAGATCGCACCCAGCACGGTGATGCGCGACAGCACGTAGTCGATATATTCGGCCGTGCGCTCGCCGGGGCGGATGCCCGGGACGAAGCCGCCGTGCTTCTTCAGATTGTCGGCGGTCTCGGTCGGGTTGAACACGATCGCGGTGTAGAAGAAGGCGAAGAACACGATCAGCGCGAGATAGAGGATCAGAAACAGCGGACGGCCGTGGCCGAGCTGGGTGGTGATCCACTGGAACCATTCCGGCCCCTTGCCGGCGTTGAAGTTCGCAACCGTGGTCGGCAGCAGCAGCAGCGAGGACGCGAAGATCGGCGGAATCACGCCCGAGGTGTTGAGCTTGAGCGGCAGATGCGAGGACTGGCCCTCGAACATCTTGTTGCCGACCTGGCGCTTCGGATACTGGATCAGCAGCCGGCGCTGGGCACGCTCCATGAACACGATGAAGGCGATCACAGCGACCGCCATCACGATCACGACCAGGATCAGGCCGGTCGACATCGCACCCTGACGGCCAAGCTCGAGCATGTTGGCGAGCGCCGCCGGCAGCTCGGCAACGATGCCGGAGAGAATGATCAGCGAGATACCGTTGCCGATACCGCGCGAGGTGATCTGCTCGCCCAGCCACATCAGGAACATGGTGCCGCCGGTCAGCGTGATCGCGGTGGAAAGACGGAAGAACATGCCGGGATCGCTGACGACGTTGCCGGCGCCTTCGAGACCGACCGCGATGCCGTAGGACTGGAACGCGGCCAGGATCACCGTCAGATAGCGGGTGTACTGGTTCAGCGTCTTGCGGCCCGCCTCACCTTCCTTCTTCAGCGCCTCGAGCTGCGGCGAGACGGTGGTCAGGAGCTGAATGATGATCGAGGCCGAGATGTACGGCATGATGTTCAGCGCGAAGATCGCCATGCGGTGGATACCGCCGCCGGCGAACATGTTGAACATGCCGAGGATGCCGCCTGCCTGCGACTTGAACACCTGCTCCCAGATGTTGGGATCGATGCCGGGCAGCGGGATGTAGGTGCCGAGCCGATAAACGAGCAGCGCACCCAGCGTGAACCAGATGCGCTTCTTCAGTTCGTCGGCCTTGGCGAACGCGCCGAAATTGAGGTTGGCTGCCAGTTGTTCCGCTGCAGAGGCCATATTGGACTTTCTCCCGCCGCCTTTTGCGCCGTCATACCCGCGGCCGGGCTATTCTAGCGGACGCCGGACATTATCTGGGGCTTCGGCTTCGATAAGTCCATCGTCCCGCATGCGAAAAAGGCCCGCGAGGCGCGGGCCAATGACGCGTTTGTTACGCCGCCTCGCCTTCTTCCTTGGCAGGGGCGAGGATCTTCACCGAACCACCGGCCTTCTCGACCGCTTCGATCGCGGACTTGGTGGCGCCGTGGACTTCGATGTTCAGCTTGGCCTTGAGCTCGCCGCGGCCGAGCAGCCGCAGGCCGGCCTTGGCGCGACGCAGCACGCCCGCCTTCACCAGCGCCTCGACGTTGACGACGCTGCCAGTGTCGAGCTTCTTGGCATCGACCGCATCCTGGAGACGGTCGAGATTGATCTCGGCGTACTCAACGCGGAAGATGTTGTTGAAGCCGCGCTTGGGCAGACGGCGATGCATCGGCATCTGGCCGCCCTCGAAACCCTTGATGCGCACGCCCGAACGCGCGGTCTGGCCCTTGCCGCCGCGGCCGGACTGCTTGCCCTTGCCCGAACCGATGCCACGGCCGACGCGCATGCGCTTCTTGCGCGAGCCGGCGTTGTCGGCGATATCGCTGAGCTTCATCGCCCTGCTCCTTGTGTTTTGCGCATGATCTGGTCCGAAAACCGGGATCCGCCCTTCGGGATCATGCGCGCAATTTTACTTCTCGTCGACGATGCGAACGAGATGGTGAACCTTTTCGATCATGCCGCGGACGGCCGGGGTGTCCGGCAGTTCGCTGACGCGGCCGATCTTGTTGAGCTTGAGCCCGATCAGCGTCGAACGCTGCGAGTGATGGCGGCGGATCGCGCTGCCGGTCTGCTCGAGCTTGATCGTCTTTGCGGCCTTGGCCATCGTGGTCTACTCCGAAAAGCGTTGGTTAGTCCGCCGCCGCCTCGGCATCGCCGCCGATGCGACGACCCTGGAGGGTGGACACCTTGATGTTGCGGCGCGCCGCGACCGAACGCGGTGAGTCCTGGTGCTTCAGCGCATCGAAGGTCGCGCGAACCATGTTGTACGGGTTCGACGAGCCGATCGACTTCGCCACCACGTCCTGGACGCCGAGCGTCTCGAACACGGCGCGCATCGGGCCACCGGCGATGATGCCGGTACCGGCCGGAGCTGCACGCAGGTAGACGCGGCCAGCGCCATGACGGCCGGCGATGTCGTGATGCAGCGTACGACCCTCGCGCAGCGACACGCGGGTCAGGTTGCGCTTGGCGGACTCGGTGGCCTTGCGGATCGCCTCGGGCACTTCGCGCGCCTTGCCATGACCGAAGCCGGCGCGGCCCTTCTGATCGCCGATCACGACCAGCGCAGCGAAACCGAAGCGCTTGCCGCCCTTGACGACCTTGGCCACGCGATTGATGTGGACGAGCTTGTCGACGAACTCGCTGTCGCGCTCCTCGCGCTCCTTGCGTTCACGCCCGCCGCCGCGTTGATCGCGTCCACCACGTTGTTCGCGTTCTGCCATTTTTCCAATCCTTCAGAGGCTTGCGCCTCAATCCTCAAATTCTGTTAGAAGCTCAGCCCGCTCTCACGCGCAGCGTCGGCGAGAGCCTTGACGCGCCCGTGGTAGAGGTAGCTGCCGCGATCGAACACGACTTCCTTGACGCCCTTCTCGGCGGCGCGTTCGGCCAGCAGCTTGCCGACCGCCTTCGCTGCATCGATGTCGGCGCCGGTCTTGCCGCCGTCGCGCATCGACTTCTCGAGCGACGAGGCAGAGGCCAGCGTCTCGCCCTTCAGGTCGTCGATGACCTGGGCGTAGATGTGCTTGGACGAGCGGAACACCGACAGACGCGGACGACCACCACCGGAGCGGCGCAGCTTCAGCCGCACACTCCGCTTGCGCCGGGCATTGGTAACCTTGGCTTTGGACATGACCGGCTCCGTTACTTCTTCTTGCCTTCCTTGCGGAAGATGAATTCGCCCACATACTTCACGCCCTTGCCCTTGTAGGGCTCCGGCGGACGATAGGAGCGGATCTCGGCGGCAACCTGGCCGACGCGCTGAATGTCGCTGCCCGACACCGTGATTTCGGTCGGCTTCGGCACGGCGATCGTGATCCCTTCCGGGATCGCGTAGATCACGTCGTGGCTGTACCCGAGCGCGAGTTGCAGGTTCTTTCCCTGCATCGCGGCGCGGTAACCGACGCCGGTGATCTCAAGCTTCTTCTCGAAGCCCTTGGTGACGCCTTCGACCAGATTCGCGACCTGGGCGCGAGCGGTGCCATACAGCGCCCGCGCGCGATTGGTCTCAGCCCGCGGCTTGACCTTGATCTGGCCGCTCTCGAGCTTCACCTCGACGTCGTCATGGACGACGAACTGAAGCTGGCCCTTCGGGCCCTTCATCTTGACGGTCTGCCCATCGACGGTCGCGGTCACACCGGACGGCACCGCCACAGGCCTTTTGCCAACTCGTGACATGGATCAAAAACCCTTCTCAGAACACCGTGAAGAGGACTTCACCGCCCACGTTCGCTTCACGCGCACTGTGGTCGGCCATGATCCCCTTCGGCGTCGACAACACCGAAATACCGAGCCCGTTATTGACCCGCGGCAGGTTCTTCACCGAGGCGTACACGCGACGCCCTGGCTTGGAGACACGTTCGATCTCGCGGATGACGGGCTCGCCGTCGAAATACTTCAGCTCGATCTCGATCTCGCTGCGGCCCGAGGCGTGCTCGAGGGTGGCGTAACCGCGGATGTAGCCCTCGCTCTTGAGCACTTCGAGGACGTTCTCGCGCATCTTCGAGCCGGGCGTGGAGACCTTGCTCTTGGAGCGCATCTGCGCGTTGCGAATGCGGGTGATCAGATCGCTGATTGGATCGTGCGTAGACATCTAAACGACCCTCCTTACCAGCTCGACTTCACGAGACCCGGGACCATGCCCTTGGAGCCAAGGTCGCGGAGCGCGATACGGGACAGCTTGTTCTTGCGATAGTTCGAGCGCGGGCGGCCCGACAGCTCGCAACGCAGACGAATGCGGGTGGCCGACGAATTGCGCGGCATTTCCGCAAGCTTCAGGGTGGCGGCGAACCGCTCCTCCATCGGCAGCGTCTTGTCGGCGATGATCGCCTTCAACCGCTCGCGCTTCGGGGCGGCGTTCTTCACCATCCGCTTGCGCCGGTTGTTCTTCTCGATTGAACTCTTCTTTGCCATGCTTGGCTCCTGGGTATCCGCGTTTGAGAGGCTTTAGGTCAGCGTCTCACTGCCGGAACGGGAAATTGAAAGCGGTCAACAAGGCCCTCGCCTCTTCGTCGGTCTTGGCCGTGGTGCAGACGGTGATGTCCATACCACGGGCTTCCGTGACCTTGTCGAAGTCGATCTCGGGGAAAATGATGTGCTCCTTGATGCCGAGCGAGTAGTTGCCGCGGCCGTCAAAGCTCTTCGGGTTCAGGCCGCGGAAGTCGCGGACGCGCGGCAGCGCGACCGTCACCAGGCGATCGATGAACTCGTACATACGGGCCTTGCGCAGCGTGACCTTGCAGCCGATCGGCTGATTCTCACGCAGCTTGAAGGTCGCGATCGCGATACGCGAGTAGGTCACGATTGCCTTCTGGCCGGCGATCTGGGTCAGCTCGGCAGCTGCGGTCTCGGCCTTCTTGCGGTCGTTGACGGAATCGCCAACGCCCATGTTCAGCACGACCTTGTCCAGACGCGGAACCTGCATCACGTTCTGATAACCGAACTTCTCGGTCATCGCCGTGCGGATCTTCGCATCGTATTCCGCGCGCAGGCGCGGGGTATAAGCGGCCTCAGCCATCGATCTCAGCTCCCGAGCTCTTGGCGATGCGGACCTTCTTGCCGTCCGCCAGAATCTTGAATCCGACGCGGGTCGGCTTTCCGTCCTTGCCGACATACGCGATGTTGGACAGTTGGATCGGCGACTCCTTCGAGATGATGCCGCCCTCCTGGGCCTGCGTCTGCTTCTGGTGACGCTTGACCATGTTGATGCCGCGCACGAGCGCCGTACCGGCGTCGGGGCGAACTTCAAACACCTCGCCGGTGCGACCCTTGTCGCGGCCGGTCAGCACGACGACCTTGTCGCCCTTGCGGATCTTCGCAGCCATCACAGCACCTCCGGCGCGAGCGAAATGATCTTCATGTGATTTTTCGCACGCAGCTCGCGCGGCACGGGCCCGAAGATACGGGTGCCGACCGGCTCGGCCTGGTTGTTGATCAGGACAGCGGCGTTGCGGTCGAAGCGGATGACCGAACCGTCAGCGCGGCGGATGTCCTTGCGGACACGCACCACGACGGCCTTCATCACGTCGCCCTTCTTCACCTTGCCACGTGGAATGGCTTCCTTGATCGAGACGACAATGATGTCGCCGATCGTCGCGTAGCGGCGCTTGGAGCCTCCGAGCACCTTGATACACATGACACGGCGTGCGCCAGAATTATCGGCCACGTCGAGGTTGGTCTGCATCTGAATCATTGATGCACCTCGTCCTCTTTCTCTTTGCGCCAGCCTAGCCGGCGCTCAACATTTCCCTGAAGTCAGTCGGCCAAGGCCAACAGATCAGGCGCTTTTCTTGTGTTCGCCCCGGATCACGATCCAGCACTTCAACTTCGAAATCGGCTTGGTCTCTTCGATCCAGACCATGTCGCCCGGCTTGAACTCGTTGTTCTCGTCGTGCGCGTGGTAGTTCTTCGAACGACGGATCGTCTTCTTGTAGATCGGGTGCGTGAAGCGGCGATCGACGCGCACCACGACGGTCTTGGCAGTCTTGTCGCTGACGACCACGCCTTGCAAAGTACGTTTCGGCATATCCGTTAGCCCCTTACTTCTTCTTCGCGCGCGCTTGCGCGGCGACGGTCTTGATCCGGGCGATGTCGCGGCGAGCCTCGCGCAGACGCGAGGTGTTCTCGAGCTGCCCGGTGGCACGCTGGAAGCGCAGGTTGAAGCGCTCCTTCTTCAGGTTCAGGACTGCATCGTCCTGCTGGTCGGGGCTCATCGCGCGGATGTCTTCGATCTTCATCTGGGCCATGGCCATTACTCCGCAATGCGCTCGACGAAGCGCGTCTTGATCGGCAGCTTGGCGGCCGCGAGCGTCAGCGCTTCGCGCGCCGTCTGGGTGTTGACGCCGTCGATCTCGAACAGCACCCGGCCCGGCTTGACGCGGGCGACCCACAGTTCCGGCGAACCCTTGCCGGAGCCCATGCGGACTTCGGCCGGCTTCTTCGACACCGGAACGTCGGGGAACACGCGGATCCAGACGCGGCCGGCGCGCTTCATGTGGCGGGTCAGCGCGCGGCGGGCGGCTTCGATCTGGCGCGCGGTGACGCGCTCAGGCTCGGTCGCCTTCAGGCCGAACTGGCCGAACGCCAACGTCGCGCCCGACGACGCAACGCCGTGGATACGGCCCTTATGCGCCTTCCGGAACTTCGTTTTCTTAGGTTGCATCATGGCTTTAAGCCCTCAAATTCCTGTGCTGGATCAGGCCGCAGCCGTATCGCGGCGCTGACGGCCACCACGATCACCACCGCCACCCGTCTCGCCTTCGGCCATTCTCTTGTCCTGGGCCATCGGATCGTGCTCGAGGATCTCACCCTTGAAGATCCAGACCTTGACGCCGCAGGTGCCGAAGGTCGTGAACGCGGTCGCAACGCCGTAATCGATGTCGGCGCGCAGGGTGTGCAGCGGCACGCGGCCTTCGCGATACCACTCCATGCGCGCGATTTCCGCACCGCCCAGACGACCCGAGCAGTTGATGCGGATGCCTTCCGCGCCGAGACGCATCGCCGATTGAACGGCGCGCTTCATGGCACGGCGGAACGCAACGCGGCGCTCCAGCTGCTGGGCGATCGACTCGGCCACCAGCGTCGCATCGAGCTCCGGCTTGCGGATTTCGACGATGTTGATGACGACGTCGGACGAGGTGATGTCCGCGACCTTCTTGCGCAGCTTGTCGATGTCGGCGCCCTTCTTGCCGATCACCACGCCCGGACGAGCCGAGTGGATGGTGACGCGGCACTTCTTGTGCGGACGCTCGATCACGATGCGGGCGACGGCCGCCTGCTTGAGCTCCTTGTGCAGGATCTCGCGGATCTTGACGTCCTCGTGCAGCAGCTTGCCGTATTCCTGCTTGCCGGCGAACCAGCGGGAATCCCAGGTCCGGTTGATGCCGAGACGCAGACCGATCGGATTGATCTTTTGACCCATCGTTTTCTCCTGCGACCCTTAAGCCGCTGCTGCTTCGGCTTCGACCTGACGAACAATGATCGTCAGCTGCGAAAATGGTTTGTAGACACGGCCCGAGCGGCCACGGCCGCGGGCGGCAAAACGCTTCATCACGAGGCCGTTGCCGACGAAGGCCTGCGCTACGACGAGATCATCGACGTCGAGGTCGTGGTTGTTCTCGGCATTGGCGATAGCCGATTCCAGGCACTTCTTCACGTCGACCGCGATCCGCTTGCGCGAGAACTGCAGATCGGCGAGCGCAGCGGAAGCCTTCCGGCCGCGAATGAGCTGGGCGACCAGGTTGAGCTTCTGCGGGCTCACCCGCAGCATCCGGGCGACCGCCTTGGCCTCGTTCTCGGCGAGGCTCCGTTCGCGCTTAGGTTTGCTCATCGTTTAATCCTCAAGCCTTCTTGGCTTTCTTGTCGCCGGAGTGGCCATGGAAGGTCCGGGTCGGCGAGAACTCGCCGAACTTGTGACCGACCATTTCCTCGTTGACGGCCACCGGCACGTGCTTCTGACCGTTGTAGACGCCGAAGGTCAGACCGACGAATTGCGGCAGGATCGTCGAACGACGGCTCCAGATCTTGATGACGTCGTGACGGCCGGACGAGCGGGCGGCATCTGCCTTCTTGAGCAGAGAACCCTCGACGAACGGGCCTTTCCAGACTGAACGAACCATGTCCGGCGTTCCTTACTTCTTCCGCTTGTGGCGGCTTAGGAGAATGAATTTGTTGGTCGACTTGTTGGTGCGGGTCTTCTTGCCCTTGGTCGGCTTGCCCCACGGGGTGACCGGGTGGCGACCGCCCGAGGTACGACCTTCACCACCGCCGTGCGGATGGTCGATCGGGTTCATCGAAACACCGCGGTTATGCGGCTTGCGGCCCAGCCAACGGTTGCGGCCGGCCTTGCCGATCGAGGTATTCATGTGATCCGGGTTCGACACCGCGCCGATCGTGCCGCGGCAACGGCCGTGCACCAGACGCTGCTCACCCGAATTCAGACGGATGATCACGTAGTCCTGATCGCGACCGACGAGCTGGGCATAGGTGCCGGCGGAGCGGGCGAGCTGACCGCCCTTCCCGATCTTGACCTCGATGTTGTGGATGATCGTGCCGACCGGCATGTTGCCAAGCGGCATGACGTTGCCCGGCTTCACGTCGACATAGTTGCCGGCAACCACGGAATCGCCGACCGCCAGACGCTGCGGCGCCAGGATATAGGCCTGGGTGCCGTCTTCGTACTTGACCAGCGCGATAAACGCGGTGCGGTTCGGATCGTATTCCAGCCGCTCAACGGTCGCGGGCGCGTCGACCTTGTCGCGCTTGAAGTCGACAATGCGGAGGGTCTGCTTGTGACCGCCGCCGCGGAAGCGCACGGTGATGCGACCGGTATTGTTGCGACCGCCCGAGGAGTGCTTGCCTTCGGTGAGCGCCTTGACCGGCTTGCCCTTGTAGAGGGCCGAACGATCGACCATGACCAGCTGGCGCTGGCCCGGTGTCGTGGGATTGAATTTCTTCAGTGCCATCGTCGTGCGACCTTACAGACCGGTGGTCACGTCGATCCGATGACCCTCTTCGAGGGTCACGATCGCGCGCTTGGTGTTCGACTGCGAACCGAGATTGCCGCGGAAGACCTTGGTCTTGCCCTTGCGGACCAGCGTGTTGACGCTCTTGACCTTGACGTCGAACAGCTTCTCGATTGCTTCCTTGATCTGCGGCTTGGTCGCCTTCGCGGCCACCTTGAACAGGACCTTGTTGTGCTCGGACGCCAGCGTCGCCTTTTCGGTGACGACCGGTGCGACGATCACGTCATAATGCCGAGGCTCGATGTTCTTGCTCATTTGAAGCGCGCCTCCAGCGCATCGATGGCGGCCTTGGTCAGAACGAGCTTCTGACGGCGCAGGATGTCATAGACGTTGATGCCCTGGATCGGCAGCACGTCCATGTTCGGGATGTTGCGGGCCGCAGCGGCGAAGCCGTTGTTGAGCTCGGCACCGTCGATGATCAGCGCGTTGGTGAGCCCGAGGCCCGAGAAGTGACCGAGCAGCGCCTTGGTCTTGGCGGCTTCCAGCGCGGCCTTGTCGATCACGAGCAGATCGCCGTCCTTGGCCTTGGCCGACAGCGCATGCTTCAGAGCGAGCGCACGGACCTTCTTCGGCAGGTCGGTCGCGTGCGAACGCACGACCGGTCCGAAGGCACGACCGCCGCCGCGGAACTGCGGCACGCGGGCCGAGCCGTGACGAGCACCGCCGGTGCCCTTCTGCTTGTACATCTTCTTGCCGGTGCGCCAGATCTCGGCGCGACCCTTGGCCTTGTGCGTGCCGGCCTGACGCTTGTTGAGCTGCCACTGCACGCAACGCGCAATGATGTCCTGGCGCGGCTCAAGGCCGAAAATGGCGTCGGACAGCTGGACCGAGCCCGCTTCCTTACCTTCGAGGGTGGTGACCTTTAGTTCCATCTCACGCACCCTCTTGCTGGGCCGCAGCCTCGGCTTCGCCGCCCGCAACCTTGAACTTGCCGGGCTTCGGAGCTTCCTTCGGCAGCGGCTTCTTGACGGCGTCGCGCACGCGGATCCAGCCGCCCTTGGAGCCGGGAACGGCGCCTTCGACGAGGATCAGGCCACGCTCGACATCGGTCTGGACGACGCGAAGGTTCAGCGTGGTGATGCGATCGACACCCATGTGGCCGGGCATCTTCTTGTTCTTCCAGGTCTTGCCGGGGTCCTGACGGCCACCGGTCGAACCGATCGAACGATGCGAGACCGACACACCGTGCGTGGCGCGCAGACCGCCGAAATTCCAGCGCTTCATACCGCCGGCAAAGCCCTTACCGACCGAAGTGCCGGTGACGTCGACGAACTGGCCTACGACGAAATGGTCGGCGAGGATCTCGGCGCCCACGGGGATCATGGCGTCCGCGGACACGCGGAACTCCTCGACCTGCCGCTTCGGCTCGACCTTGGCGACCGCGAACTGGCCGCGCTCAGCCTTGGGCATGTACACGGTCTTGCGGCTGCCAGAACCAAGCTGGAGCGCGACGTAACCGTTCTTCTCTTCAGTGCGGTGGCCTACGACCTGGCAATTGCCGAGCTTCAGCACGGTCACGGGGATATGTTCGCCGGCCTCTGTAAAGACCCGCGTCATCCCGACCTTTTGTGCGATCACTCCGGAGCGCATCGGCGTGCTTCCTGTTCTTTCTGTCCGCGAGGTGCGAACGTGATCCAAAAATCTTAGAGCTTGATCTCGACGTCGACACCGGCGGCCAGGTCGAGCTTCATCAAAGCATCGACGGTCTGCGGGGTCGGATCGACGATGTCGAGCAGGCGCTTGTGAGTGCGCATCTCGAACTGTTCGCGGCTCTTCTTGTCAACGTGCGGCGAACGGTTGACGGTGAACTTCTCGATGCGGGTGGGTAGCGGAATGGGTCCGCGGACCTGCGCACCGGTGCGCTTCGCCGTGTTCACGATCTCGCGGGTCGACGTATCGAGGATACGATGGTCGAACGCCTTGAGACGGATGCGAATATTTTGGCCGTTCATTGCCGTGGTCTCTCTTCGTTGGGTGGCGAATAGCGAATAGCGAATGTGTCCATTCGCTACTCGCCGATCCCTATTCTCGTAATTACTCGATGATCGAAGCGACGACGCCGGCGCCGACGGTGCGGCCGCCTTCGCGGATCGCGAAGCGGAGCTTCTCTTCCATCGCGATCGGCACGATCAGGTGCACTTCCATCGCAATGTTGTCGCCCGGCATCACCATCTCGGTACCTTCCGGCAGATGCACGACACCGGTCACGTCGGTGGTGCGGAAGTAGAACTGCGGACGATAGTTGGTGAAGAACGGGGTGTGACGACCGCCCTCTTCCTTGGTGAGGATGTAAGCCTCAGCCTTGAACTTGGTGTGCGGCTTGACCGAACCCGGCTTGCAGAGCACCTGGCCGCGCTCGACGTCTTCACGCTTGGTACCGCGGAGCAGCGCACCGATGTTGTCGCCGGCCTGGCCCTGATCGAGCAGCTTGCGGAACATTTCGACGCCGGTGACGGTGGTCTTCTGGGTGGCGCGGAGACCTACGATCTCGATTTCCTCGCCGACCTTGACGACGCCGCGCTCGACACGGCCGGTCACGACGGTGCCGCGGCCCGAGATCGAGAACACGTCTTCAACCGGCATCAGGAACGGCTGGTCGATCGGACGCTCCGGCTGCGGGATATAGCTGTCGACGTTCTTCATCAGCTCGAGGATGGCGTCGTGGCCGAGCTTCTTGTCCGAGTCTTCGAGGGCGGCGAGAGCCGAACCCTTGATGATCGGGATCTTGTCGCCCGGGAAGTCGTACTTCGAGAGCAGCTCGCGGACTTCGAGCTCGACGAGCTCGAGCAGTTCCGGATCGTCGACCATGTCGCACTTGTTGAGGAACACGACGAGCGCGGGCACGCCGACCTGGCGGGCGAGCAGGATGTGCTCGCGGGTCTGCGGCATCGGGCCGTCAGCAGCCGACACGACCAGGATAGCACCGTCCATCTGTGCGGCGCCGGTGATCATGTTCTTCACGTAGTCGGCGTGGCCGGGGCAGTCGACGTGCGCGTAGTGGCGGTTCGGCGTCTCGTACTCGACGTGCGCGGTCGAGATGGTGATGCCGCGCGCCTTCTCTTCCGGCGCCTTGTCGATCTGGTCGTACGCGGTGAACGTCGCACCCCCGGCTTCGGCGAGAACCTTGGTGATCGCCGCGGTCAGCGACGTCTTGCCATGGTCGACGTGACCGATGGTGCCGATGTTGCAGTGCGGCTTGGTACGTTCAAACTTTGCTTTGGCCATTTGACTCTCCGTTCAATCGTCAGCTTTAGACCGACGACAATCAGGCAAACTTCTTTTGGACTTCTGCCGACACGTTAGCCGGCGCTTCTGCGTAGTGATCGAACTGCATGGTGAAGGTCGCGCGCCCCTGGCTCATCGAGCGCAGGTTGTTCACGTAACCGAACATGTTCATGAGCGGCACCATCGCGTTGATGACGTTGGCGTTGCCGCGCATGTCCTGGCCCTGGATCTGACCGCGCCGGGAATTCAGGTCGCCAATGACCGAACCGGTATAGTCTTCCGGGGTCACCACTTCGACCTTCATGATCGGCTCGAGCAGGACGGACTTGCCCTTCTGCAGCGCTTCGCGGAAAGCCGCGCGCGATGCGATTTCGAAGGCGAGCGCCGACGAGTCGACGTCGTGATACTTGCCGTCGACGAGCTGAACCTTGACGTCGACCACGGGGAAGCCCGCGACCACGCCAGAGCTCATCACGCTGTTGAGGCCCTTTTCGACGCCGGGGATGTATTCCTTCGGCACCGCGCCACCAACGATCTTCGACTCGAACTCGTAGCCCTTGCCGGGCTCGTTCGGCTCGACGACGATCGACACTTCGGCGAACTGACCGGTACCACCGGTCTGCTTCTTGTGGGTGTACTTGACCTCGGCCTTCTTGGTGACGCGCTCACGGAACGCAACCTGGGGCGCGCCGATGTTGGCGTCGACCTTGTAGGTACGGCGGAGGATGTCGACCTTGATGTCGAGATGGAGTTCGCCCATGCCCTTGAGGATGGTCTGACCGGACTCCTGGTCGGTCGAGACGCGGAAGGACGGATCCTCCGCAGCGAGCTTGGCCAGCGCCACGCCGAGCTTTTCCTGGTCGGCCTTGGACTTCGGCTCGATCGCGATCTCGATGACCGGCTCGGGGAATTCCATCTTCTCCAGGACCACCTGCTTGTCGGGATCGCACAGCGTGTCACCGGTGCGCGCTTCCTTCAGGCCGGCCAGCGCGACGATATCGCCGGCATAGGCTTCCTTGATGTCTTCGCGGTTGTTCGCATGCATCAACAGCATGCGCCCAATGCGCTCCTTCTTCTCGCGGGTCGAGTTCACGACGCCGGTGCCGCTCTGCAGAACGCCGGAGTAGATGCGGCAGAATGTAATGGTGCCGACGAACGGGTCGTCCATGATCTTGAACGCGAGCAGCGCGAGCGGCTCCTTGTCGTCCGCCCTGCGCACGACTTCGTTGCCGCTGTCGTCGGTGCCCTTGATCGCGGGCACGTCGATCGGCGACGGCAGATAGTCGACGACGGCGTCGAGCAGCGGCTGCACGCCCTTGTTCTTGAAGGCCGAGCCGCACAGCACGGGATAGAACGCACCGGTCAGCACCGCCTTGCGCAGCAGGCGCTTCAGGGTCGCCTCATCAGGCTCCTTACCGTCGAGATAGGCGGCCATGGCGTCGTCGTCGAGCTCGACGGCGGCTTCCACCATCTTCTCGCGGTATTCCTTGGCCTGATCGACCATGTCTTCCGGAATGTCGACATAGTCGAACTTCGCGCCGAGCGACTCGTCGTTCCAGACGATGCCCTTCATCTTCACGAGGTCGACGAGACCCTTGAAGTTGTTCTCGGCACCGATCGGAAGCTGGATCGCGATCGGCTTGGCACCGAGGCGGTCAACGATGTCGGCCAGGCACTTGAAGAAGTCGGCGCCGGTCTTGTCCATCTTGTTGGCGAAGACGATGCGCGGAACCTTGTACTTGTCGCCCTGGCGCCAGACGGTCTCGGTCTGGGGCTCAACGCCCTGGTTCGAGTCGAGCACGCAGACGGCGCCGTCGAGCACGCGCAGCGAACGCTCGACTTCGATGGTGAAGTCGACGTGGCCGGGAGTATCGATGATGTTCAGGCGCTTGCCGGCCCAGAACGCGGTGGTCGCAGCCGAGGTGATCGTGATGCCACGCTCCTGCTCCTGCTCCATCCAGTCCATCGTCGCGGCACCTTCGTGCACTTCGCCGATCTTGTGGCTCTTGCCGGTGTAATAGAGGATGCGCTCGGTCGTCGTCGTCTTGCCGGCGTCGATATGGGCCATGATACCGAAGTTGCGGTAGTCTTCGATGGCATGTTGGCGGGGCATGGGGTGTTCCTTGCGAGTCCGTTTGTTTCGCCGTTACCAGCGATAGTGCGAGAAGGCACGGTTGGCTTCCGCCATCCGGTGCACGTCTTCACGCTTCTTGACGGCGTTGCCACGGTTGTTCGATGCGTCCAGGAGCTCAGCCGAGAGCCGCTCGGTCATGGTCTTCTCGTTGCGCTCGCGCGCAGCCGAAATCAGCCAGCGAATGCCCAGCGCCTGACGGCGGGTCGAACGAACTTCGACCGGAACCTGATAGGTCGCACCGCCGACGCGGCGGGAGCGCACTTCGATCGTCGGCATGACGTTTTCGAGCGCCTGCTCGAACACGCCGAGCGGGTTCTGCTTGGTCTTGGATTCGATGATGCCGAACGCACCGTAGACGATGCCTTCCGCGACCGACTTCTTGCCGGCGTACATCACCGAGTTCATGAACTTCGTGACGATGATGTTCCCGAACTTCGGATCGGGAAGAACTTCGCGCTTTTCCGCTGAGTGGCGACGAGACATTGAGCTGGTTCCCGCTTACTTCGGACGCTTCGCGCCGTACTTCGAACGACGCTGCTTACGGTTCTTGACGCCCTGGGTATCCAGAACGCCGCGGAGGATGTGGTAGCGCACGCCGGGCAAGTCCTTGACGCGGCCGCCGCGGATCATGACCACCGAGTGCTCCTGAAGGTTATGGCCTTCACCCGGGATGTAGCCGATCACCTCGAAACCGTTGGTCAGACGCACCTTGGCGACCTTACGAAGCGCCGAGTTCGGCTTCTTCGGGGTCGTGGTGTAGACGCGCGTGCAAACGCCACGCTTCTGCGGCGACTGCTGCAGCGCTGGCACCTTCTTGCGCGACTTCTGCACTTCACGCGGTTGAGCGATCAGCTGGTTGATCGTCGGCATCCTGGCCTTACCCTTTGTTATCGCAGCCCCTTGCGGGTCCGCTGTCTTGCCGCGAGCCCGTTTCCGGGACCGCAAATTCTTGTCGCGCTACCCGCCCGACGAGGCCCGCTTCGCACGGGAACAATCCGCACAAAGCGAAATCGCGCCAACCGCCCATCGCTGAGTGGAAAGCGCTTCGACGCCACAGAGGACCGCAGTATTGCGGCCGATCAGCGTAAAGCCGCGGCCCGCGCACTGAGGTCATGCATCCGAATTCGGCCTCACGAGAACAAGCTCGGAAGACCTAAAATCGCACTGGCATTGCCTAGCTATTATCGACAGCGTTTGAGCGGCATTCGTCGAGGTTGGTGCCCGTCTTTGCGACCCCTTCGGGATCAAACGGGTGGCCCGTTCCGACGTTGGCGATGCTCACCGCCTGTCGTTAAGTGAGGCGCTTTCTATAAGTGAGACTCGCTCAAGTCAAGGCGAAACGACAGTCACAAAGCGCTTCTCGCACCTTCAGAAATTGCCTGCCTGGCGCCCTTACGGTGCGTCCTGAATATGGGGGCGAGGCCCCTGCTCTGCCAGCCTCACTCCAATTTTTACCCGGATGAAATGTACTTTTATAACCAATGCTAAGGCTTTTTTTCCTCTTGATGCGTCAATCTGCCACCTCCGGGCAGAGACAAGCGCCATGCGGTATACCGATATTGCCATCATTGGCGGGGGACTTGCCGGTTCGACCGCCGCCGCAATGCTTGGGCGCGCCGGCATTTCGGCTGTCATGATCGACCCGCACGAGACCTATCCGGGCGATTTTCGCGTCGAGAAGCTCAGTGGTCACCTGCAGGTCGAGCGATTCCAGCGAACGGGAATCGCCGACTCAGTCCTGCGCCGCGCGACTTTCTCTGGCGAGAACTGGATCGCACGGTTCGGCCATCTCCTCGACAAGGCGCCGAGCCGGCAGTTCAACATCCTCTATGATTCCCTGGTCAATGCGATCCGCGACGAGATTCCCGACACTGTCGAGCGAATCTGGACCAAGGCGGTATCGGTCGAGACCAGCTCCGAGCGGCAGAGAATCGCGCTCGCCAATGACGAGACGGTTTCGGCCCGCCTGGTCGTGCTCGCCAACGGCCTGAACGTCGGTCTGCGGCATCAGCTTGGCATCACCAGAAACATCATCAGCGCCTGCCATTCGATCTCGATCGGCTTCGATGTGGCGCCGGCCGGACGGAACGCGTTCGACTTCCCGGCGCTGACCTATTTCTCCGAACGGCCGAACGACCGTATTGCCTACATCTCACTGTTTCCGATCGGCACGCGCATGCGGGCCAACCTGTTCGTGTATCGCAACTTCGACGATCCCTGGCTGCGCGAGCTCCGCCGCGCGCCGGCCGAGACTTTGAATGCCGCCCTGCCCCGGCTGAAGCGCATCACCGGCGCCTTCGACATCATGGGCGAGGTGAAGATTCGCCCGGTCGATCTCTACGTGAACGATTCCAGCCATCAGCCGGGCGTGGTGCTGGCAGGCGATGCCTTCGCGACCTCCTGCCCGGCCGCCGGCACAGGCTGCGACAAGGTGTTCACGGATGTCGAGCGGCTCTGCAACGTCCACATCCCGCAATGGCTAGCGTCCGACGGGATGGATGCAAACAAGATCGCGGCCTTCTACAACGATCCTGTCAAGCGAGCCTGCGATGAATGGTCGGCGGCAAAAGCATTCGGCTTCCGCTCGGTATCGATTGCGACGAGCCCCTACTGGACGGCGCAGCGCTGGGCGCGCTTCACGGCGTGGTCGACCCAGGGATTATTGCGGCGGCTGGGAGGGGTACTCCATCTGGAGCCGAACTTCCTCGGTCACTCCTCGTCGTCCTCGTCCTCATCATCCTCGTCGAGGTCCTCATCGTCCTCGTCATCATCGCTGTCGTCGTCGGCCTGAGCGGCCACGCCGTTCGGCTGGTGGATCTGGTCGTTCCACAGCTTGCGATAGGTGCCATTCTTGGCGAGCAGCTCCGCATGCGAACCGCGCTCGATCGCCCTGCCCCCTGAAATCACGATGATCTCGTCCATCTCGACCACAGAGGTCAAGCGATGGGTCGACCAGATCAGGGTGCGGCCCTTGGCGACCTTCAGCAATGTACGGTTGATCGCGGCCTCCGTGGTCTGGTCGAGCGCCGAGGTCGCCTCGTCCAGCAGCAGCACGGAGGGATTGCGGATGACCGCGCGTGCGATCGCAATGCGCTGGCGCTGACCGCCGGACAGCGTATCGCCGCGCTCGCCGACCGGCGTGTCGTAGCGCTGCGGCAGGCTCATGATGTAGCGGTGGATCTCGGCCTTCTTGGCCGCCTCCTCCACCTCATCGTCGGTCGCGCCCTCCTTGCCGAGCCGGATGTTCTCGCGGATCGACATGTTGAACAGCATGTTCTCCTGAAACACCACCGCCATGCTCCGGCGCAGCGAATCCAGCGTCACCTTGCGGACGTCGACGCCGTCGATGGTGACGCGGCCCTCGTCCGGCACGTAGAGCCGCAAGATCAGGTTGAGCAGCGTGCTCTTGCCGGAGCCCGATGGGCCGACGATGGCGATGCGCTTGCCGGCATTGAGCTTGAGGCTGAGATTGTCCAGCACCGGGGTCTGCGCGCCCTCGTACTGGAACGTCACGTGGTCGAAGGTGATGTCGTGGGTGATGCGCGGCAGATCGGGCGCGCCGGGACGATCGGCACCACGGGTGGGCTCGTCCAGCAACTCCTGCATGTGGCGGATCGCGGCGGCCGAGGAGATCGACACCGGGATGAAGTGCATCACATGGGCGATGTTGTAGGAAACCTCCCAGAACGCGCTCTCGAAAGTGACGAAGGTGCCGATGGTGATCTGGCCCTTGGTCGCCAGATAGGCGCCGATGGCAAGCACGACGAGGTGCAACAACAGCACCGAGATGGTGACGGTGCGCTCCACCATCGTCGACAGGAAGCCGGCGGCCGCGATCCTGTTGCGGGTCGCATCGTTGCGGAAGGTGAAGAAACCGAACATCTTGCGCTGCAGGCTGAACGCCTTGATCACGGCCTGCGCCGCCACGTTCTCCTGCACCATGCCGAGCAGCGCGCTTTCGTTGAGCTTCTGCTCGTAATTGGCCTGCACGGCCTTCGGCGTCAGGATGCGCGGGCCGATCAGCGTGATCGGGAACACCAGCAGCGCGACGAGGGCGAGCTGCCAGTTCAGGAAGAACATCAGTATGATGCCCGCGATCAATTCCAGGAACGGCAGCGCGGCGCTGTTGGCGAACGACTTGACCGAGCCTTCGAAGGCCGAGAGGTCGACCGAGAAGCGCGACAGGATCTCGCCGCGCTTGGTGCGGCCGAAATAGGCGGCCGGCAGGTCCTGGACGTGCTCGAACAGGCGCTTGCGGACATCGGAGATCACGGAAGCTGCCAGCCGCGCGTCCCAGCGCTCGTACCAGACCGCGACGATCGAGGTGAAGATGCCGGCGACCGCGAGCACGCCGAGGATCTTGTACAGCGCCTGGAAATCCTCCTCGCCGAGCGCGTCGTCGATCAGGAACTTCAAGCTGAGCGGCATGATGACGTTGAACAGCGTCTCGACCAGAACGCCGAACGCCACATAGCCCAGGATGCGCTTGTAGTTGGACAGGAAAGGCTTGACGAAACCCAGGATGGTCGCAAGCGCGCCGGCGGCTTCGCGCGCGGTAAAGACGACGAGGTCCTCGTCATCATCGTCGTCGTCGAGATCAAGCTCGTCATCATCCTCGTCTTCGTCGTCCTCGTCGTCTTCGAGGTCCGGCTTGGCGCTGGAGGCGAGTTTGTCGTCGAGCTCGGTCGCCTCTTGCGCGGCGAGCTTCTGTTTGTCGGGAGAGAGAGGCCTGGACGCCATGAAACCAACCGATGCTGACGGCCGGCATGACCGCAGAGAAAGCAGGGAAATAGCGGAAGCCGCTACTTGCACCGATTCTATGCGATCAGGATGAATTCGGCAAAACAATTGGCGAATTCATCCGCCCTGTGATGCTTAGTCGTCGTCTTCGTCCTCGACCTTGTCGAAGAAGGAATAGCGCAAGCTGTCGGCGTCGGCGTACCACTGCCCTGGGCCCTTGCCCGCGGCGAGCGTCGCGGTCCAGAGCGCGTCGGTGCAGTCCTTGCGGTGCATCGACAGATCGAAGCCGTTGCCGAAGAACAGCTCGGACCATTCCCACCAGGTGCCGAGCTTCTTGACCCCGCGCAAGAGGTCGTAGCGGTCGATCACGGCTGATGCCATGTCCGAGGTGACAGAGCCGAACACGAGGCCGGTCTTGACCACGCGGTTGAGCTCGCGGATCGCACGGACCACCTGCTTCGGGGCGACGTGGCAGAGGCTGGTCTCGAACACGAAGTCGAAGCTGCCATCCTTGAACGGCATGTCGGTGATCGAGCCGAGCTTGTTGTACTTCTTCAGCGCCTTCGGCGTCTTGGCGTGGATCGCACGGTTGTTCTCGATGCCCCAGGCATCGATGCCGCGATCGCGCAGCGCGCCGACCAGCTCGCCGCTGGCGGAGCCCGCGACCAGAAGCTTGGCGCCCTTGACCTTGCCCCAGACGATGCCGATCAGCTTGGTCAGATAGTCGGGATCGGTGAAATGACTCCACGTTTCGCTATAGGGGCCGAGGCCGCGATAGTTCTCGAAATAGTCGCGGTCGATCTTGTCGGAGATCGGCTCGCCCTCTTCCTGCGCGCGCTCACGGCGCAGGCGCATCATCTCGGTCAGGATGATGTCGGTCGCTGCGTCCGAGGAATCGAGGAGGCCGTTCAGGGTGGAGTCGAACAGGTAATCGCCGACCACGACGATGCCGGGATGTTCCTTCGGCTCGGGCCGGTGGTTGGTCATGACGTCGCGCACGGGCAGACCGCCCGGTATCGCGTTCACCGACGACAGCCAGCGGTGGATCTTGCCCTCCATGAAGTGCGCACGCGCGTCCCCGAGCGAGGCCGGCAGCGATTTCAGCGCGGCGTCGATCAACTCCTGATCCGACAGATTGGCGAAGGCGAGCGCATCGGAACCGGGAATGAGCCAGTTCAAGACGCCGTGCTTGCCGACGTCGTGGCGCGCGCCCTCGTTGTAGACGCAGCAGCCGCCAAAGGCTTCCGACATGAACCAGGCGCCGGGAATCTTTTCACCCCAGAACGGAGAGTCGAACAGGATCGAGACGCGCAGATAGTGCGCCGGACGATCGAAATAGGAGACGTGCTTGACCATCGACTTGCGCAGCTGCTCGCCTTCCCACCCCATCGTGGAGAGCCAGGAATGCGGCAGGCAGACCAGCACGAGATCGAAGTCGCGCGTCTCCGGCCCCTTCCCGTTCATCATCTTGAGCTGATAGCGGCCGGTCGACGCCTTGCCGACGGCGAGCACGCGATGATTGAGCTGGATGTCGGCGTTGACCTCCGACTGCAGGCATTCGATCAGCTGCTCGTTGCCATTCTGGATGGAGTAGAGACCGATATAACCGTCGACATCCATCAGGTAGTTCTTGAGCGCGTTGAGGCCGTTGGTGTTGTGGCTCTCCGTCGCGATATCCGAGCGCGCCATCACCTTGAAGAAGCGCTTGGCGATCTCGTCCTTGACCTCCTCGTCGAGCACCTGTTCGGCAGTCTTGTAGGCCCAGGGGTTCTCGTTGTCGTGGGCGCCGACGCCTTCGTAATACTCGATCGGCGACATCGCGTCGGCGCAACGCTTGCGGAACGCTTCGATCGCCGCCGCGGTCTTGGCGCCATATTTGCGGCGCATGCCGGCGACGTCGTCGAGCAGCTCGCCGCCGAACTGGACCTGTTCGGCGTCCATCGGAATGGTCTGCAGGCCGAAATGCTGGATCAGCTCGCGCAGCGGATCTGGACCCGTCATCGAGTAGTCGTAGATCTCGGCGACGCCGGCCTCGTACATCGCCGGCGCAGAATCGAATTTGCGCGTGACGATCTTGCCGCCGAGCCGGTCGGAGGCCTCGAAGATGGTGATGCGGCAGAGGTCGCCAAGCTTACGCTTCAGGTACCAAGCACTCATCAGCCCGCCGGGGCCGCCGCCAACGATTGCGAGATCAAGCATGTTAGTTCCGTGGTCTCCGGCCCTGCCCCCGTCACGGGACCACCGGTCTAAGTTCCCTTAGCAGAAGCGCTTTTGCGCCTGAAGGAAAGATGAACAAAGGTTGATCCCGCATCGCAACAGGCAAACAAAGCAGCAAAAAGGCCGGCTTTCGCCGGCCTTTTCATTGTCCTCAGTAATCCTACGGATGAACGATCATTCCGCGGGCGGCAGCGCAGGAAGCTCCGCTTCCGGGGCGGGCGACACAACGGCCGCCTGCTTCTCGCGCTCGTCGAGAATCAGCTTGTCGCGCTTCATCGCGACTTCGCGGATCTTGGCCATGGAGGCGCCGGTGCCCGCCGGGATCAGCCGGCCGACGATGACGTTCTCCTTGAGGCCTTCGAGCGGATCGACCTTGCCGTTGACCGCCGCCTCCGTGAGGACGCGGGTGGTCTCCTGGAACGAGGCCGCCGAGAAGAAGGAGCGGGTCTGCAGGCTCGCCTTGGTGATGCCGAGCAGAACCGGCGTACCAGTGGCGGGCTTCTTGCCCTCTTCCTTGGCCTTCTCGTTGAGCGCGTCGAACTCGATCTTGTCGACCTGCTCGCCGGAGATCATGTCCGTGTCGCCCTGGTCGGTGACTTCCACCTTCTGGAGCATCTGACGGACAATCACCTCGATGTGCTTGTCGTTGATGAGCACGCCCTGGAGCCGGTAGACCTCCTGGATCTCGTTGACCAGGTAGGCCGCCAGTTCCTCGATGCCCTTGACCGCAAGGATGTCGTGCGGCGCCGGGTTGCCTTCCACGATGAAGTCGCCCTTTTCGACGATGTCGCCGTCCTGAAGGTGGATGTGCTTACCCTTCGGGATCAGGTACTCGCGCGGCTCGTCGGTCTTGTCCATCGGCTCGATCGAGATGCGACGCTTGTTCTTGTAGTCGCGTCCAAACCGGATGGTGCCCGCGATTTCGGCGATGATCGCCGCATCCTTCGGACGCCGTGCCTCGAACAGTTCCGCCACCCGCGGCAGACCGCC
The DNA here is from genome assembly GCF_028128895.1 of Bradyrhizobium sp. CCBAU 11434. Classification (NCBI taxonomy): domain Bacteria; kingdom Pseudomonadati; phylum Pseudomonadota; class Alphaproteobacteria; order Hyphomicrobiales; family Nitrobacteraceae; genus Bradyrhizobium; species Bradyrhizobium sp. CCBAU 11434. The sequence continues at coordinate 27,402 of NZ_LBJX01000092.1, read as the reverse complement.
GGTGATGTCACGCGTCTTGGCGCTTTCAGTCGAGACACGGGCGAGGATGTCGCCCGGGTTGACCTTGGCTCCGACGTCGACCGACAGAATGCCGTCGACCGACAGCATGTAGCGGGCATCGCCGCCACGGGCGAGCTTCAGCACCTTGCCGTCCTTGCCCTTGACCACGATGGCCGGACGCAGGTCCGAGCCGCCGCGGGTCGAGCGCCAGTCGATGACAACGCGCTTGGCGATACCGGTGGCCTCGTCCAGCGTTTCCGAGATCGACTGGCCTTCGACCAGATCCTCGAAGCCGATGGTGCCTTCCACTTCGGTGAGAAGCGGACGGGTGTACGGATCCCACTCGACGATGCGCTGGCCACGCTTGACCATGTCGCCCTCGTCCACGTGCAGGCGCGCGCCGTACTGAATACGGTGCGTCGCACGCTCGGTACCGTCGGCATCGACGATCGCAATCACCATGTTGCGGACCATCGCGACCAGGTGACCTTCGCTGTTGCGGGCGATGGCCTTGTTCCGGATCACGATCTTGCCGTCGAAATTGGCTTCGACGAACGACTGCTCGTTGAGCTGCGCCGCACCACCGATGTGGAAGGTGCGCATGGTCAGCTGGGTGCCCGGCTCGCCGATCGACTGCGCCGCGATGACGCCGACCGCTTCGCCGTGGTTGACCGGCGTACCGCGAGCGAGATCGCGGCCGTAGCACTTGCCGCAGATGCCGTTGACGAGTTCGCAAGTCAGCGCCGAGCGGATCTTCACCTCCTGCACACCACCCTGCTGGATGGCGTCCAGATGGCTCTCTTCCATCAGCGTGTCGCGCTTGATGATCACCTTGCCCGAAGCGTCCTTCACGTCTTCGCAGGCCGTGCGTCCGAGGATGCGCGAACCGAGCGAAGCGACCACGGTGCCGGCATCGACGATGGCGCGCATCTTGATGCCGAGCTTCGTGCCGCAGTCGGACTGCGTGATGATGCAATCCTGCGCGACGTCGACCAGACGACGGGTCAGGTAGCCGGAGTTCGCGGTCTTCAACGCGGTGTCCGCGAGGCCCTTACGGGCACCGTGGGTCGAGTTGAAGTACTCGAGAACCGAGAGGCCTTCCTTGAAGTTCGAGATGATCGGCGTCTCGATGATCTCACCCGACGGCTTGGCCATCAGGCCGCGCATGCCGGCAAGCTGGCGCATCTGGGCCGGCGAACCGCGGGCACCGGAGTGAGCCATCATGTAGATCGAGTTGATGTCGGCATCGGCTCCAGCCGCCGTCTTCTTGGTGGAGGAGATCTCCTTCATCATCGCCTTGGCGATTTCTTCCGTGGCCTTCGACCAGGCGTCGACGACCTTGTTGTACTTCTCGCCATGGGTGATCAGACCGTCATTGTACTGCTGCTCGAAATCCTTCGCCAGCGTACGAGTGGTGTCGACGATCTTCCACTTGGAGTGCGGAACGACCATGTCGTCCTTGCCGAACGAGATGCCGGCCTTGAACGCGTTGTAGAAGCCGAGCGCCATGATGCGGTCGCAGAAGATCACAGTCTCCTTCTGGCCGCAGTGACGGTAGACCTGGTCGATGACGCCCGAGATCTCGCGCTTGGTCATCAGCTTGTTGATGATCTCGTACGAGATGCGCGGGTTCTTCGGCAGCAGATTGCCGAGCATGACGCGGCCGGCGGTGGTTTCGATCCAGCGCTTGGAGATCTTGCCGGTCTCGTCCATGCCTTCCCACCGATACTTGATCTTGGTGTGGAGGTGGATGACCTTCGCATGCAGGGCGTGCTCGAGCTCGGCCATGTCGCCGAACAGCTTGCCCTCGCCGGGCAGGCCTTCGCGCATGATCGAGACGTAGTAGAGACCGAGCACGATGTCCTGCGACGGCACGATGATCGGCTGGCCGTTCGCCGGATGCAGGATGTTGTTGGTCGACATCATCAGGACGCGCGCTTCCAGCTGCGCTTCAAGCGACAGCGGAACGTGCACGGCCATCTGGTCGCCGTCGAAGTCGGCGTTGAACGCCGAGCAGACCAGCGGGTGAAGCTGGATCGCCTTGCCCTCGATCAGTACCGGCTCGAACGCCTGGATGCCCAGACGATGCAGCGTCGGCGCGCGGTTGAGCAGCACGGGATGCTCGCGGATCACCTCGTCCAGGATGTCCCAGACCTCGGGCCGCTCCTTCTCGACCAGCTTCTTCGCCTGCTTCACGGTGGTGGACAGGCCCTTGGCGTCAAGCCGCGAATAAATGAACGGCTTGAACAGCTCGAGCGCCATCTTCTTCGGCAGGCCGCACTGATGCAGGCGCAGCTCGGGACCGACCACGATCACCGAACGGCCTGAATAGTCGACGCGCTTGCCGAGCAGGTTCTGACGGAAGCGACCCTGCTTGCCCTTGAGCATGTCGGCGAGCGACTTCAGCGGGCGCTTGTTGGCACCCGTGATGACGCGGCCACGGCGGCCGTTGTCGAACAGCGCGTCGACCGCTTCCTGAAGCATGCGCTTCTCGTTGCGGATGATGATGTCGGGCGCGCGCAGCTCCATCAGCCGCTTCAAGCGGTTGTTGCGGTTGATGACGCGGCGGTAGAGGTCGTTGAGATCCGAGGTCGCGAAGCGGCCGCCGTCCAGCGGCACCAGCGGACGCAGGTCCGGCGGGATCACGGGAACGACAGTCAGGATCATCCATTCCGGCTTGTTGCCGGAGTGGCGGAAGGCCTCGACGATCTTCAGACGCTTGGCGAGCTTCTTGTGCTTGATGTCGGAGTCGGTCTCCTGCATCTCGGCGCGCAGCGACAGCTCGAGCTTCTCGAGGTCCATGCCCTTGAGCAGCTCGCGGATCGCCTCGGCGCCGATCATGGCGGTGAAGGAATCCTGGCCGTACTCGTCCTGCGCCTTCAGATACTCGTCTTCCGACAGCAGCTGACGGTCCTTCAGCGCGGTCAGGCCCGGCTCAAGCACGACGTAGTATTCGAAGTAGAGGATCCGCTCGAGATCCTTCAGCGTCATATCGAGCAAAAGGCCGATGCGCGAGGGCAGCGACTTCAAAAACCAGATGTGAGCAACGGGCGCCGCGAGCTCGATGTGGCCCATGCGCTCGCGCCGAACGCGCGACAGCGTGACCTCGACCGAGCACTTCTCGCAGATGATGCCCTTGTACTTCATGCGCTTGTACTTGCCGCACAAGCACTCGTAGTCCTTGATCGGTCCGAAGATGCGGGCGCAGAACAGGCCGTCGCGCTCGGGCTTGAAGGTACGGTAGTTGATGGTCTCCGGCTTCTTGATCTCGCCGTAGGACCAGGACAGAATCTTCTCCGGGGACGCGATCGAGATCCGGATCTGGTCGAAGACCTGAGCCGGCGTCGTCGGGTTAAAGAGATTCATAATTTCTTGGTTCATCGTCTTCTCCTCGCGTACCGGTCGCCTCCGGCCGCAAATTCGAAAATCACTCGAGCGGGGCGCCCTGCCCTCAAGGCATCGGGAGGGGCGCCAATGCCCGGCCGCGAAGGCCGGGCATGAAAGGTCGTGTTACTCGGCCGCTTCCGACGTCGGTGCCGGACCGATCTTGGAATTGTGCAGATCGACGTTGAGGCCGAGCGAGCGCATTTCCTTGACCAGCACGTTGAACGATTCCGGAATACCGGCCTCGAAGGTGTCGTCGCCACGCACGATCGCCTCGTACACCTTGGTACGGCCGGCGACGTCGTCCGACTTCACGGTCAGCATTTCCTGGAGCGTGTAGGCCGCGCCGTAAGCTTCGAGCGCCCACACCTCCATTTCGCCGAAACGCTGGCCGCCGAACTGCGCCTTGCCGCCCAGCGGCTGCTGGGTGACGAGCGAGTACGGACCGATCGAACGCGCGTGGATCTTGTCGTCCACGAGATGGTGCAGCTTGAGCATGTAGATGTAGCCCACCGTCACCTTGCGATCGAATGCATCGCCGGTGCGGCCGTCATAGACGGTCGACTGACCCGATGCGTCCAGACCCGCCAGCTTCAGCATCTCCTCGATGTCGGTCTCCTTGGCGCCATCGAACACCGGCGTTGCGATCGGCACGCCGCGGCTCAGATTGTGGCCGAGTTCAAGCAGCTCGCTGTCGTTGAGCGTCTTGATCGTCTCGTCCTCGCCGTAGACCTTCTTCAAGGTTTCCTTCAGCGGCTTGATGTCCTGCTTCGACAAATAAGCATCGACCGTCTGGCCGATACGCTTGCCGAGGCCGGCGCAAGCCCAGCCGAGATGCGTCTCGAGGATCTGTCCGACGTTCATGCGCGAGGGCACGCCCAGCGGGTTGAGCACGATGTCGGCGTGCGTGCCGTCTTCGAGGAACGGCATGTCCTCGATCGGCACGATCTTCGACACCACGCCCTTGTTGCCGTGGCGGCCGGCCATCTTGTCGCCGGGCTGGATCTTGCGCTTCACCGCGACGAAGACCTTGACCATCTTCATCACGCCGGGCGGCAATTCGTCACCGCGCTGAAGCTTCTCGACCTTGTCGAGGAAGCGCTGCTCGAGCCCCTTCTTCGACTCGTCGTACTGCTTCCGCATGGCCTCGATCTCGGCCATCAGCTTGTCGTTCGGCGAAGCGAACAGCCACCACTGCGACTTCGGGTACTCCTCGAGCACCGCACGGGTGATCTTGGTGTCCTTCTTGAAGCCCTTGGGACCGGCAATGCCCTGCCGCCCCTCGAGGAGCTCGGCAAGACGGTTGTAGACGTTGCGGTCCAGGATCGCCTGCTCGTCGTCGCGGTCCTTGGCCAGACGCTCGATCTCTTCCCGCTCGATCGCCAGCGCACGCTCGTCCTTGTCGACGCCGTGGCGGTTGAACACGCGGACTTCCACGATCGTACCCTGCACGCCCGGGGGAACGCGCAGCGAGGTGTCGCGAACGTCGGAGGCCTTTTCGCCGAAGATGGCGCGCAGGAGCTTTTCCTCCGGCGTCATCGGGCTTTCGCCCTTCGGCGTGATCTTGCCGACCAGGATGTCGCCGGCGCGCACTTCTGCACCGATGTAGACGATGCCGGCTTCGTCGAGGTTCTTCAGCGCTTCTTCCGAGACGTTCGGAATATCGCGGGTGATTTCCTCAGGTCCGAGCTTGGTGTCGCGGGCCATCACCTCGAATTCTTCGATATGAATTGAGGTAAACACGTCTTCCTTCACGATCCGCTCAGAGAGCAGGATCGAGTCTTCGAAGTTGTAGCCGTTCCACGGCATGAACGCGACGAGCACGTTCCGGCCGAGCGCGAGCTCGCCGAGATCGGTCGACGGACCGTCGGCGATGATGTCGCCCTTCTTGACGGTGTCGCCGACCTTCACCAGCGGACGCTGGTTGATGCAGGTCGACTGGTTGGAACGCTGGTACTTCATCAGACGGTAGATATCGACGCCCGACTTGGTCGGATCGAGATCTTCGGTGGCGCGGATAACGACGCGGGTCGCGTCGATCTGGTCGATCACGCCCGAACGGCGCGCCGCGATCGCAGCACCCGAGTCACGCGCAACCACGCCTTCCATGCCGGTGCCGACGAACGGCGCCTCGGCGCGAACCAGCGGCACCGCCTGGCGCTGCATGTTCGAGCCCATCAGCGCGCGGTTGGCGTCGTCGTTCTCGAGGAACGGGATCAGCGCCGCGGCGACCGAAACGAGCTGCTTCGGCGACACGTCCATGTAGTCGACCTTGTCCGGCGTCATCGGCACGACGTCGCGGGTACCGCTCGCGCGGCAGACCACGAGGTCTTCAGTGAAGCGGCCCTTGGCGTCGACCGGCACGTTGGCCTGGGCGACCGAGTAGCGGCCTTCTTCCATCGCCGAGAGATACACGACCTCGTCGGTGACGCGACCGTCCTTGACCTTGCGATACGGCGTCTCGACGAAACCGTATTTGTTCACGCGCGCGAAGGTGGCGAGCGAGTTGATCAGACCGATGTTCGGACCTTCCGGCGTCTCAATCGGGCAGATGCGGCCGTAATGCGTCGGATGCACGTCGCGCACCTCGAAGCCGGCGCGCTCGCGGGTCAGACCGCCCGGTCCAAGTGCCGAGAGGCGGCGCTTGTGGGTAATCTCCGACAGCGGGTTGGTCTGGTCCATGAACTGCGAAAGCTGCGAGGAGCCGAAGAACTCGCGCACGGCGGCAGCCGCCGGCTTGGCGTTGATCAGATCCTGCGGCATGACCGTGTCGATGTCGACCGAGGACATGCGCTCCTTGATCGCGCGCTCCATACGCAGGAGGCCGATGCGGTACTGGTTCTCCATGAGCTCGCCGACCGAGCGCACACGGCGGTTGCCGAGATGGTCGATGTCGTCGATCTCGCCCTTGCCGTCGCGCAGATCCACCAGCGTCTTGATGACGCAGAGGATGTCTTCCTTGCGCAGCGTGCGCTGGGTGTCGGGCGCATCGAGATCGAGGCGCATGTTCATCTTGACGCGGCCGACCGCGGAGAGGTCATAACGCTCGGCATCGAAGAACAGCGACTGGAACATCGCCTGCGCCGAATCCAGCGTCGGCGGCTCGCCCGGGCGCATCACGCGGTAGATGTCGAACAGCGCGTCTTCACGCGTCATGTTCTTGTCGGCCGAGAGCGTGTTGCGGATATAGGCGCCGACATTGACGTGGTCGATGTCGAGCAGCGGCAGTTCCTTGTAGCCGTGCTCGTTGAGGGCCTTCATCGACTTGTCGGTGATTTCTTCACCGGCTTCGGCGTGGATCTCGCCGGTCTTCGGGTTGACGAGATCCTCGGCGAGGTAATTGCCGACGAGTTCCTCATCCGACAGACGCAGCGCCTTGAGCCCCTTCTCCTGGAGCTGGCGGGCGGCGCGAACGGTGAGCTTCTTGCCGGCCTCGAGCACGACCTTGCCGGTGTCGGCGTCGATCAGGTCGTTGATGGTCGAGTAACCGCGGAAACGGTTGGCGTCGAACGGAACGCGCCAGCCTTCCTTGGTCCGCTTGTAGAGGATCTTCTTGTAGAACGTGGACAGGATCGCCTCGCCGTCGAGGCCGAGGGCGAACATCAGCGACGTCACCGGAATCTTGCGGCGACGGTCGATACGCGCATAGACGATGTCCTTGGCGTCGAACTCGATGTCGAGCCAGGAGCCGCGATACGGGATCACGCGGGCAGCGAACAGCAGCTTGCCCGAGGAGTGGGTCTTGCCCTTGTCGTGGTCGAAGAACACGCCCGGCGAACGATGCATCTGCGAGACGATGACGCGCTCGGTGCCATTCACGATGAAGGTGCCGTTCATCGTCATGAGCGGAATATCGCCCATGTAGACGTCCTGCTCCTTGATGTCCTTGACCGACTTCGCGCCGGTTTCTTCATCGATATCGAACACGATGAGGCGCAGCGTCACCTTGAGGGGGGCAGCGAAGGTCATGCCGCGCTGGCGGCACTCGTCGACGTCATACTTGGGCTGCTCGAACTCGTAGCGGACGAATTCCAGCATCGACGTGCCCGAGAAGTCGGAAATCGGGAACACGGAACGGAACACAGCCTGCAGGCCCTCGTCGAGGCGCCCGCCCGCGGGTTCATCGACCATCAGGAACTGGTCATAGGACGCCTTCTGAACCTCGATGAGGTTCGGCATCTCGGCGACTTCCTTGATGTGTCCGAAAAACTTGCGAACGCGTTTGCGACCGGTGAATGTCTGCTGCGCCATCGTGGCCTCTCATTTTCGTCGCCCGCTCTGGGCGAACCGTCCGGAACGCAGCTGCCGCCGCTCCCCGGGTTGAATTTTTCGAACCCGTTTTGGGGAACCGAAAATCCAGTTTCAGGCCGTCATGTCCTGAATCTGTTCTTCAGACCTTCAAAACGCAAAACGACGCGCGGGGCGCATAGGCACGCCCGCCCGTCACAACGATCCTCTTCACGGACTGCAAAAGCCCGAAATAGCCTGCTCTCCCAACGGCTTACAGGGAAATCCGGCATCCCTGCCCACCGCGCTTTCGTGCTGCCGACCCGATATGGGGCGACAATAGTGCAGATTCGAGGGGTAAACCCTCAAATCCCCACACATTTTCGTGTCTGGCCTGCGTCGGGACGATCCGTCGCACGCCTTTTGCATCTGACTGCCATCTTGAGGTCGCCCTCTTGAGGGGCAGAAAAGGTCCCGGGCCTCGGCCCGGGACCCCGTAAGCGTTGCTTACTTGAGCTCGACCTTGGCGCCAGCCTTCTCGATCTGGGCCTTGATCTTCTCGGCTTCTTCCTTGTTCACGCCTTCCTTCAGCGGCTTCGGAGCACCCTCGACGAGGTCCTTTGCTTCCTTGAGGCCGAGACCGGTGATGGCGCGGACTTCCTTGATGACCTCGATCTTCTTCTCGCCAGCCGAGGCGAGAACGACCGTGAACTCGGTCTTCTCTTCCGCCGGAGCGGCGGCAGCGCCACCACCAGCCGGGCCGGCCACGGCGACAGCCGCGGCAGCCGAAACGCCCCACTTCTCTTCGAGGAGCTTCGCCAGTTCAGCGGCTTCGAGCACGGTGAGGCTCGAGAGGTCGTCAACGATCTTCTGCAAGTCAGCCATTGTTCAGTTTCCTTGAGTGTAAGTCTGGTTCGGGTTTGAGTTTTGCGAAGGGCGTCAGGCCGCTTCGCCCTTTGAGGCATGAGCCTGGATGACGCGCGCGAGCTTGCCCGCGGGCGCGTTGGCGAGCTGAGCGAGCTTGGTCGCCGGGGCCACGATTAGGCCGACGATCTTGCCGCGCAGTTCGTCAAGCGACGGCAGCGAGGCAAGCGCCTTCACGCCGTCGACATTCAGGACGGTCTTTCCCATCGAGCCGCCGATGATGACGAACTTTTCGTTCGCCTTGGCGAATTCGATGGCGACCTTTGGCGCCGCTACCGGATCGTTCGAAGTGGCGATCACGGTCGGTCCCTTGAGCATGGGGCCGATGGCAACGACGTCAGTGCCTTCAAGAGCAATTTTGGCGAGACGGTTCTTCGAGACCTTCACCGAGGCGCCAGCCTGCTTCATCTGCATGCGCAGCTTCTGCATCTGGGCAACGGTCAGGCCGGAATATTGGGCAACGACCGCGACGCTCGTGGTCTTGAAGACCCCATTGAGCTGTTCGACCGCTTCCTTTTTTGCCGCTCGTTCCACAGCAAGCTCTTTCCGGTTGGCGGTCATCGCGAAAGCGGGACCGCCGGGTTGCACCCATTGTCCCGCTCAAACCTGAACCTCTGGGCCAAAACCCTTTGGACACGCCGGGGCGAGACAACGATTAAAGCCTGCCCTCCCGGAACTCTTGCAAGGTCCACGGGGTGTCGAGGTCCGAACCAAACTCCTTCCGCGACCACCCTCAAGTGGAAAGCGAAGTGAAATCCGGTCTTCACCCGTCTATGCAGGCCATGCGATTAAGCCGTTGAGAAATCGAAATTTCCCGCGGGCGCCTGCAGTCTTGGACAGGACAAGGCCAGCCGGCGAACCGTCTGACCTTTGCCCGCATCCCACCGGCCGATGGATTTTCCTTCCTTTTCGGGCAAATCCTTGCGGACGTCCTGAAAAGGAATGATCTCCTGCGTGTCGGGTTTTCGGAATGCGTGCACGAACGCGCCAGCCAAGGCCGGCACGTCCGGAAGCGGCTCTTTAACCGCTCTCTGCCGGATTGCCAAGAGCAAAATTCGCACCAGTTCCAATCCGTTGCCTGTTCGGCTTGATCCGGGCCAACAAGGGCCGATTCAGGCCGATTTGACCTCATACGGTAGCGGCTTGCCCTCGAAAAATGCGCTCAGGTTCGCCAGCACGCAGTTCTGCATGGCGACATGCGATTCGAGGGTGTGGCCGCCGATATGCGGGGCGAACACCACATTCGGCAGCGCCGTCAGCGCGTCGGGGGCGTGCGGCTCCTTCTCGAAGACGTCGAGGCCGGCGCCGGCGATGGTCCTCTCGGTCAGCGCCGCGATCAGGGCCTTCTGGTCGATAACGGAGCCGCGGGAGATGTTGACGACATAACCGTCCGCACCGAGCCGCCTGAGGATATCGGCGTTGATCACATGCTGGGTCTCCGCCCCTGCCCGCACCGCGATCATCAGCACGCTGCACCAATCAGCCAGAGCCTCCAATGTCGGGAAATATTGATAGGGCAGATCGTATTTGCTGCGACTGAAATAGCCGACCTCGCTCTCGAACGCGGCGCAGCGCGCGGCGATCTTGCGGCCGATCTGGCCCATGCCGTAGACGCCGATGCGGCGGTCGGGCATGCCGGCTTGCGGGCGCATCATCGGCGACTGTTTCGAGGCGGACCAATCGCCGCTGCGAACATATTGGTCGGCCACCAGGATCCGCCGCGTCGTTGCCAGCATCAGGGTCATCGCGATATCTGCGACCGAGGCGGCATTGGCGCCCGGGCTGTGCCCGACCGCGATGTTGCGCGCAGCGGCAGCCTTCAGGTCGACGCCGTCATAGCCGGTGCCGTAGCAGACGATCGCGCCGAGCTTTGGGAACAGATCCATCGCGTCCGCCCCCAGCGGCGAGCCGCCGGCGGTCAGCAGCGCGCGGATGCCGCCGAGCTCGCGGGCCGAAAACACCTCGTGGGCGGGCTTGCCACCGGTGTCGAGCAGCTCGAACCGCTCGGCGAAGCGCGCCATCATCGACTTGGGAAAGCGCGAGTAGACCAGGACCTTGTCAGCCATTGTTCTTGTTTCCGGTGGATGTGCCCACAAACGACGAGGGGCGGAATCGGTTGCCCGATTCCGCCCCTCGCCTCATGCAATTTCCAAACCTCAGCCGAGAATGGTGCCCGGCTCGACCTTCACGCCCGGGCCCATCGTCGAGGACACCGCAACGCGCTGGATGTAGGTGCCCTTGGAGCCAGCCGGCTTCGCCTTCGCGACCGCGTCAGCGAGAGCCTTGATGTTCTCGACCAGCTTCTCCTCGGAGAACGAGGCCTTGCCGACGCCGGCCTGCAGGATGCCCGCCTTCTCAACGCGGAACTCGACCGAGCCGCCCTTGGCACCCTTCACCGCACCGGCGACGTCCATGGTCACCGTGCCGATCTTCGGGTTCGGCATCAGGCCGCGCGGGCCGAGCACCTTACCGAGACGACCGACCAGCGGCATCATGTCGGGGGTGGCGATGCAGCGGTCGAAATCGATCGCGCCGTTCTGCACCTTCTCGACCAGGTCTTCGGCGCCGACGACGTCAGCACCAGCAGCCTTGGCCTCATCAGCCTTGGCGCCACGGGCGAACACGCCGACGCGGAGCGTACGGCCGGTGCCGTTCGGCAGGGTCACGACGCCGCGGACCATCTGGTCGGCGTGACGCGGATCGACGCCGAGATTGATCGCGACCTCGATGGTCTCGTCGAACTTCGCTTTCGCGCGTTCCTTGACCATCTTGATGGCGTCCGCGAGCGGGTAAAGCTTTTCGCGGTCAACACCTTCGCGGGCTTTGTTCAAACGCTTTCCGATTGCCATAGCCGCTTACCCCGCAACTTCCAGACCCATCGAACGGGCGGAGCCCTCGACCATCTTCATGGCCGATTCGATGGTATCGCAATTGAGATCCTTCATCTTCTTCTCGGCGATCTCGCGCACCTGCGCCTTGGTCACCTTGCCGGCCTTGTCACGGCCCGGCGCCTTCGAGCCGGATTGGATCTTGGCGGCCTGCTTGAGGAAGTAGGACATCGGCGGCGTCTTCATCTCGAAGGTGAAGGAACGGTCCGCATAGATGGTGATGATCACCGGGATCGGCGTGTTCTTCTCTTCCTTCTGGGTCTGGGCGTTGAACGCCTTGCAGAACTCCATGATGTTGAGACCGCGCTGACCGAGCGCGGGACCGATCGGGGGCGAGGGATTCGCCGCACCGGCCGGGACCTGAAGCTTCAGGTATCCGGTCACTTTCTTTGCCATGTATCACTCCTGTTGTGCCGGCAAGCGCCGGCGGTTTCAGGTTCGTGGTCTGGGTCGGATGCGGCTGGCTACCGCCCTCTCCCTCCCACGGCCTCTCTCTGCGCGAGACCTGAGTCTCACGCGCACCCGGTCAGACCTTCTCGACCTGACCGAATTCCAGTTCCACGGGCGTTGCGCGACCGAAGATCGACACCGCAACCTTCACGCGCGAGCGCGCCTCGTCGATTTCCTCGACCACACCCGAGAACGAGGCGAACGGGCCGTCGGCCACGCGCACGTTCTCGCCGATCTCGAACGACACCGACGCCTTCGGCCGTTCCACGCCTTCCTGTACCTGGTGCAGGATGCGCATGGCCTCGGATTCCGAGATCGGCATCGGCTTGTTTTCCGCGCCGAGGAAGCCCGTCACCTTCGGCGTGTTCTTGATGAGATGAAACGCCTCGTCGGTCAGCTTCATCTTCACCAGCACGTAGCCCGGGAAGAACTTGCGCTCGGCGTCGATCTTGCGGCCGCGGCGCACTTCCGTGACCTTCTCGGTCGGAACCAGCACGAGCTCGAACAGCTCCTCGAGACCGCGCTGCTTGGCCTGCTCGCGGATCGATTCGGCGACCTTCTTCTCGAAGTTCGAATAAGCGTGGACGATATACCAGCGCTTGTCGGACGATTGGGTTGCGGCGGCTGTTGCCATCAGTGAATGCCCAAAAGGAAGGTGATGAGGTAGCGGATGATCTGGTCGGCGGCGAAGAAGAAGATCGAGGCCACGGCGACCATCACGAAAACCATGATGGTTGTGATCGTGGTCTCACGACGGGTCGGCCAGGTGACCTTGGCGGTCTCCGAGCGCACTTCCTGCAAGAACTTGAACGGGCTGACTGCCATCGTTTGAGACGCCAATAAGGATTTCGGGGATCCGAACAGCCGCCTGTGGCCCAGCCCTCTGTCTCGAAGGATGAGCCGGAAAACCGGGCTCTGATGTTCGGGGATTTCAAAGCCGCGCCGGAGATCCGCGTCTAACGGGCCGGCTGCGAGTGCGGGGTATCTACTGCGGATGGGGCCAAAGGTCAAGATCGAGGGAGCCTTCCCGGCCCGGCCGGCTTTGCTTGGACGACCAAGCAGAGCCCAAACCGATCAAGGGCTTATCCGTCTCTTACGGGCGCGTCCCAAAAGGCGTTGACCCGTTCCCTGCAGATCGCCCATCAGCGCCCTCCCCTCGGGCGCTTTTGGCGATCGCCCCTCAGACGGCACTGTCGACCATGGAAATGCCCGGCAACGGCACCACGAACTTTCCGCCCTCGGCGAAATAGCTGGCGTGCTTTGCCCGGATCGGGTCCACATAGCGCCAGGCGAAGACGACGACGAAGGCCGGCTTGCGCTCGTAGAGTGCGGCGGGGGGCAGGATCGGGATGTCGTACCCCGGGCCCGCCATCACGTTCCCCTTCTTGGGATCGTCGTCCACGAGGAAGTCGATTTTGCTCTCCAGGCCGAACTGCGGCAGCAGCGCCGTGGTGCCGACCGAAACGCCGTAGCCGGCGACCAATTGGCCCTGCGCGTGGGCGGCATCGGCCATCGCGACCAGTTCGTCGCGAATGGCTGCGATTCTCTTGACGTAGGGCGCGTAATAGGCCGGCTGATCGACGCCGAGCCGGTCTTCCTCGGCGATGAAGCGCGCGACCTCCGCCGACGGTTTCTTGGCGCCGCCCGCGCGCTGAACCGTCACGCGGATCGAGCCACCTTTGGTCCAGATGTGCTGGACGTCGATCAATTCCATCCCGAGTCGCGCAAAGAAGCGCGTCAGCGGCTTGATGTTAGAATACGACGGATGCTCGTGATAAACGGTATCGAGCAGATTCTTCTCGGTGACGTCGACGCCGTATTGCGTCTCGAATACGAACAGGCCGTCCCGCGCAGCACATCGCGAACCACGATCACCAGCGGATCGAGATTGTCGACATTGGCGATCATGTTGTTGGCAATCACGACGCTGGCCGCGCCATGGCTCTTCAGGAGGCCTGCGGCGATTGGGGCCTGCCCCAGATCGTCAGACCGATCGACCCCGACATTCTGTATCGGCAGTTCAACTACAATTTCAGCAGCTGGAAGCCGGAGCCGCACCAAGTGGACGAGCTCGATACCATCGCGAAATTCTCGAAGCATCAATCTGTGTTCGAGATCGGATGTAACGACGGCCTGTTCATGGACCGGTTGCGCGAGCGCGGCGCGAAGGTCTTGGTCGGCGTGGAGCCCAACCCGGTCTCAGGCAAGATCGCCCGCGGGCGCGGCATCAAGGTCTATGCCGACATGATCAGCCCGGCACTGTGCCACGATGCGGTCGCACACGCCGGCAAGTTCGATCTCGTGGTCTCGCGACAGGTGCTGGAACACATCATCGATTTCGAGAACTTCTTCGCCTGTATAAAGATCGCGCTCAGCGACGACGGACTGCTGTTCATCGACGTGCCTGATTTCGCGCCCGGCTCCATGGCGGGCGACCTCTCAGTGCTCTGGGAGGAGCACGTCAGTTACTTTACCGAGCCGACGCTGCTTGCGTTGCTGGCGCGCCATGGCTTCGAGGCGGTCTCCGTCAAGAAATACAATTTCAGCGGCGGCAGCCTGGCCATCGCAGCCCGCCGCGCCACAGGCGCAGTGACAGCGCCGCCTGCGCCGGCTGGCGTCGGCGAGAAATTCGGTCAGCGTGCGAGGGAGTACGGCGCCCGTCTCCGCCCGATCCTCGCCAAGGCCCGCGCCAGCGGCGCCGAGATCGCAATCTACGGCGCCGGCTGCCGCGCACCTGCACCTTCACCAATGCCCACGAACTCGCGGAGCTGGTCGATGTCTCGGTCGACGACCAGAAGGAGCGCCAGGGATTGTTCCTGCCCGGCACCGGCATTCCGATCCGCTCGCCGGAAGACCTCACCGGCAGATTCGGCCCGCTGGTTTGTCTTCTCGCCGTGAACCAGGAGAATGAAGACAAGGTCAGCAACCGGCTGCGCGAGAATTTGAAGCGCCCGCTCCAGATCGTCTCGATCTTCGCGCCGTCCGACATCTGGAGCGAACTCGACCGGCTCGACGCCGCCGCAGGGTCGCTGCATGGCTGAGGATAAACTCTTCAACTATTACGAACGCCAAGACGTTCTGCCGACGTTCGGCAATTTCAAATCGTCCGCCGCGCTCGAAGCCTATGCCGGCCAGCGACGGGAGTTGTTTTCGGACAAGCTGGTGCTGCCGCCGCGCCTGTTCCAAGACGCTGAGGTGCTGGAGTTCGGCCCCGATTCCGGCGAGAACGCACTGGTGTTTGCGCGGTGGGGAGCGAACTTGACGCTCGCTGAGCCGAACCGGCATGCGCACGCCAAAATTCACGCTTACTTCGCGCAATTCGGCCAAACGACATGTCTGCGTGAGCTTGTATCGTCGGATGTCGAGGCATTCCGCAGCGATCGTCGCTTCGACGTCATCGATGCCGAAGGATTCATCTACACGGTGCAGCCGACCGAAAATTGGCTCGGCATCTTTCACCGGTTGCTCAATCCGGACGGTTTCGCCGTCGTCTCCTACTATGAGCGCTACGGCGGCTTCTTTGAACTCGCACTCAAGGCGGTCCACGCGGCCGGCAAGGCGTTGACGGGCCGATCTGCGCTCAAAACCGCGAAGACGCTGTTCGAAGCGAAGTGGGACAGCATTCCGCACACCCGCAGCTTCGAATCCCGGCTGATGGACGTGCTCGAAAACCCCTTCGTCCGCTACCGCTACTTTCTCGATGCGGCGGCCTTGTGCACGGCGGCGCACGGTCAAGGATTTGATATCCATTCCGCGTGGCCATCTTATCACGACAGCCTTGCCGTCTACTGGCACAAAAAGGTCCTGTCCGGCGACGAGAAGCTGCAGCGCGCGACGCGTCACCTCGGTCGCAGCCGCCTCAGCTTCCTCGGCGGACGCAAGCTCTATCTGGTCGGCAAGGCCGAAGCCGTGGGGCGCGATCTCGGCTTCGATCGAAGCGCTGGTGCTCGATGTCGATAGGATGATCGACGATCCCTTCGGCGACAGCCTGCCGCGCGTAATTGCGAGTCTGGCCTCGCTGCGCGCGACGATCCGAAGCGCCCAGATTCTTGCCGACGACCCGGCCGAGCTCGAGGCCTTTGCCGCGACGCTCGAGAGCTCCACCATATCTTCAGCGCGATCGCGCAGCGGGATATGGCAGGGGTCACCGCCTTCACCCAATCCGATCAGGCGTTCCTCAACGACTGGGGACAGCCAGCGCATTTCCTCGTCGTCCGGAAGCGCGCAGCGGGAGCGTAGCACGTGAAGCCAGGAATTGGCATTGTCGGAACGGGCATGGTCGGCCAGATGTGCCACCTTGCCAATTTCGCCGCCAATCCCGCCTGCCGCGTCGTCGCGATCGCTGATCTCCGGCCTGATCTCGCTGCCGCAGCAGCACAGAAATTCGGCGTCTCGCGGATATACGGGACGCACCACGAGCTACTCGCGGATCGCGAGGTCTCCGCCGTCGTCGTCGTGACCAAGCGTCGCGCGACCGGCCCGATAGTCCTGGATGCGCTCGACAGCGGCCGCCACGTACTGTCGGAAAAGCCGATGGCTTACACGACGGACCAGGCTGCGTCGCTGATCGAAGCCGCGCGGCGACAAAACCTGGTCTATGCGATCGGCTACATGAAGCGTCACGATGCCGGCGTGGCGCGCGCACTGGCCGAGCTGGTACGCCTTCAAACGGACCAGTCGCTTGGGCGTATCGTCGGCGCGCGCGGCTGGTGTTTCGGCGGCCACACCGGCGGATCGCACGACACCTTTGTGATGACCAGTGAGGCTCGCCCCGATGGTCTTGAACTCTGGCAGGACGGTCCGGACTCCTAACGCACCGCCGGAGACTGAGACGGTGACAGCAAAAGGCCCGCCGGTCATACTGGCGGGCCTAGCACTCCTGGCGCACTGATCCGCAATTGAATCGGCAGCCGGGAGCATTGGGGGCTGGAAGAGCGAGCCGTGCCATGTTCGGCTGTTAATGACAATGGGTGGAACCGTGAACTCCGGTAGTTATACGGAGTCCATTTTCGGAACGGGGTGTTCTACCGTAGGAACACCGGCGAGATTTAAACCCTAGTCATTTCAAGTTGCCCGGGATGGGCCGCAGTGGGGCTGGAACCGCGCTGCGGCTTTTCCGTATCCGGATCAGACGAAAGCTCCTGCGCCGGTTCACGCTGGCGGGCCTTTTAGCTTTGGAGCAACTGCGGCACGAGCAGCGGCCTTCAACGCCGCCTCGATGGTCTTGAGCCGCGTACCTCGAGGAGCTCTTCCCCTCTGCCGCTTGGGCTTCGATGATCTGGACGCTCTGGCAACTAGCCACAGATCGCTACCGCAGCTGGCGCATTCATACAGCTTCAGCTCGTAGCCTTTGACCACGGGGAAAATAGCTTTGAGCAGTCGAGCTTGGCTACAAACCGTGCATCCGGCTTCGCCGTTCACGATCGCCCCCTTTGGCCCAATGATAGGGAATTAGGACTGAGTCTCGATTCAGGAGCAATAGCGGTTCACGCTGGCGGGCCTTTGCCTTGGGACCAGCCCTCAATCAAGCCGCGCATAATTCGCGCGAACATCGTCGCCAGATCGAGCGCTTGCTCGCGGAGCATTTGCTTCGGCCTCAGCCGACGCGACGGCAGGTCGTCGAAGTAGCAGTAGACACTCCGACGACCATCAGCGAAGCGCACCTCGAAGCTGCCGGTGCCAGGCACGGCTTCGTGTTTGATGAGACGGACAGTCATGTCGCCATCGAAGCGCCGCGCCGGCGAGAGTCAAATCGTCAATCGGTGGTGGCTCGGCGCACGCGTGAGATACTGCGCGTCGTGGGTGTGGGAAAGTAAGAGGCGCAGCAGGCGCGCGGTTTCCGCCCGCTCATCTAGGAAGCAAATATCGTTTTTTCTTCACCTCGGCTGACGGATCGAACGTCGAACCGGACAGGCTTTCTCCAAATCGCGATCCTTTTTGCTTCCTCGATTGCATCCCGCTCGTTGAGGGCCTTAATTGGCAGGGCGTCGCACGCGAGCCCGCCCGGCTTCGTCACGTCGGGGAAATAACAGTCCATCATGAAATGAGACATGGGGAAGCCCCGCTAACCGCGCTCGCTCATCGTTCGCATGATCGCACGATTCGCCAAGGTTGCAGTGAGATAGGCAGACTACGTGCCGTGTTTGGCTACTTTTTGAGGATCAGCCGCAACTCCCGTGCCATGCGCCGTACCGATCCGATGTGTCGGCCGAGAGCTTCCGCTATTTCAGCGGCAGTCCGGCGGCGTGCCAGCCACGCTAGCCGTCTCTGTTCCGCCGCGGTCCACTCTTTGGCCTTGGGTGATTTCATTTCGAGATGATCTGACTGTCGCAGTCGGGGCGACATTGGGAAATTTCCGGGTGGTGCCGGCTCTTGACGGGTTGGCACGGCGGGGAGTCTGATCGTCGGCATGGGGCAGCATCAGCACGACTTCGACGAGCTCGCGCGCATGGAGCGCATCTGCCGGGATCTGGCAGAGGAAAGCGCCCTGCCCCTGGAGCGCGACGCGCTGCTCGATCTGGCAGCCAACTATCGCGCTGCTACCCAGGCGCTACTATAGCCGATTTGCCGTAGCGCGGGCTCGTCAATTTCCTGATAAGTCATTGAGATTGCTTGGCAGGAGTGGCAGGGCTCGAACCTGCGACCCCCGGTTTTGGAGACCGCTTGGGTAGGTCCCTGCCTCGCACATCAGCTCCCTTTTAGTGCTGATTTATCAGCACTCTTGGCTGTCGAAAGTCGTTCTAGTTTCGTCCAATCCCTTCGGGTTTTGGATGGTTTGTTAGCAAGCCGTTAGCAGGCGTTCTGCCTCTGTGCCCTCACCCGATCACCCGGTACGCCTTCGCCCGCTTCCGCCTTGGCCCCGGCTCAGCCATGCCCCGGTTCAGCGCCCGCATGATCCCGATCTCGGCGAGCATCACGGGCCCGCCGCGCTCGACCACCAGCAGCAGCGCCTCAAGGGCGGCTTGCCATGCCGGCTGATCGTGCACGGTCTCAGGGAGCGCGGCGATGTACTCGCCAGCGTCCCGCACAGTGCACAGCACAGGCGACTGGGCTTTTCTCTCCTACACTCACACTGACCCAGTACCCCAAGGGCTCGCCTAGAGCTTGTCCTCTTGATTAAGAGAGCGTAGCATTTGATTTTCTTTATTTCGAATTTTGGAGGTATTATGAGCCCCAAGTTCTACCGGTTTTGTTCAATAGCGTTTTGCTACTGCGCACTTTCTCTGGTCGGCACGCAGGCCAGAGCAGTTGTACTCTTCGACAATCCGGGGATTGTCGGTGCGGGGACGCAGTGGTGTGATCCATGCTCATCAGGCAATACGGGCTACCGGGTGTGGGACTCCTTTACGCTTAGTCAGAGATCAACGCTCCAGTCTTTACGATGGGTGGGGCTTCGCTCCGACGCGTTGACCATGGGAGTGGATGTCGAAATCGCTACAGCTCCGTACGGATCAAATGCGTTCTTGGCAGTCGGCCTGCTTAACAACGAGCCGCATGGTCCGGACATCTTTTCCGCTCACTTTATGCTTGCGCAAATCACTGACGGTGACGCGGGCATCAGCTCTAGTTTTAGAATAGTGCAACTTCCAGATATTGTGCTGAATGGCGGGACGTATTGGCTCTCAGTGCATGGAGCGTCGATTTCCGAGCAGCACACATGGCTTGGCGAGTTCGAACCGAGCGGCGACAATTCGCTGATACAGTACGGTCCTGATCCTAATAACCCGCATTTTGTTATTCCCCGCACTCAAGACGCAGTCTTCCGAGTGAGCGGGTTGATCACGCCAGTCCCCGAACCCTCCACATGGGCCATGATGATCCTTGGCTTCTGCGGCCTCGGCTTCATGGCGTATCGGCGCAAGCAGAACGGCAGTGCACTCGCAGCCGCCTGACCCGTAATATCGAGCAACGAAAGCCGCTCCTGATCGGGGCGGCTTTTTGCTATCATCACTGCAAATGCTCACCCTTCGCTTAATCGGCCCCGACGACTACAGCGTCCATGAGGACGGCCACCCGATCGGCCGCATCCGGCTCGACGATCGTTTCTGGTTGTGGACGGTCGTGGTGACGCTGCCCGGTCCGCCGTCCGGCTCGGCGCAGAGCCTCGACGCCGCCAAGGCCGCGTTCAAGACGGCGTGGCAGGACTTCAAGGGCAAGCACGGTCCGGAAGAGCTGGCGAAGGCGTTCGAGGCGATGGCCCATGCGAACCGGCCGGATCGTTATCGGCGGTGATCGGTGCTACTAGCGATCGGGTGTTTTGGGAGCACTCTCAGGGATTGCAGTTTTCCATTTCCTAGTGATGGTCCGCTTTGCGCCGCCTAGCTCTACAAGCGTGCCTTCGATCTCCACTAGCGAACCTTGATCGCTTTGCGGTGTCTGAGGAGTATGCACCAGAACCAGCACGGCGCCGGAGCTTTCGGTGGGTTGAAAAATTGTCGGATTGAGGATGACCGATGAAGGGGCGCTACTAGACCGGGCCTTCTCAATTCCGCCCGGCTTGGCCTCGGCTATTTCCGATCCGGCGGGTTGCAATATTTCTACCTTCTCCAACCGCATTGGCTCTCGCCCGGTAAAAAACTGAACGTATGCCGTTCGATAGTTATCGCGCGTAAGCTGGTCTTGCATATGAATTTGAACTTGGATGGCGTCATCATCCTCTCTCTGCCACCTAGCACCTTGGCGCTGATACGTAACGATATTTACTGTCAGGCCAATTAGTCCAACCGTCAACACGACCAGACTAATCGATGGTCCAATCCATGATTGGGACAGCCACTTTTGAAATCGGTTCATGGATATCGGCGCTTTGCAGTGTTTCACTCTCACTAGCAATACTTCCAAGCGCATGCCTGCGAGAAGGGTGCCATGGCTTGTTGTCCCCTTAAAGTAGAGAGACAGGACGGAGCGCGGGTCTCAATCCGCGCCCCGTTGAGAGAATGTTTTCGGTAAAAACGGTTCAGAGCCGCCGACGCAAGCCCATCACCGCAAGTAGCTCAGGACCTTAGTCCTTGGGCCGCACGTGAGCGCGCACATGCTCGGGCCGCCGATGGCGAACGCGAACGTAGGAACGCACCCAGTGCTTCTGGCGTTTACGCATCCGTAAACCTCCACATAGGTTGTCTCGGAGGTCCGGTTGAAAAGCACGCACGAACATGCAAGTCTGCGAGTGTGCCCCGCGATCATGCTGAGTCTCCAACCGGGACCGGTTTGCGCGGTCTGAGGCCTGCATCACGTGCAAGGTGGTGCAGGCCTTTACGCCTTCAGGGGCCGACCGCACGCCCCTGACGCGGCTAACGTCATCCCATCGCTAGTGTCCATCATCTGTCATGCGTGCTGAATTGCAGCGCATGCGAGTGACCGCTTTCTCCAAAACTAAAACCGGAGCAGTTACTGGACCGTTCCTCAGGCCGTTTGGAATCAGCGTGAGCACATGACGATCATTGGACACCCGGATGCCGATACGACGCAACGCCCAAGGTAGGCACTCGCTGACTTGCAAGCAGGCACTTGCCTGTAATTTGTGCGAATCTCTGTCTATATTGGCGCCTTTCCAGAAATTGTCGCTTGCTCGCCACATCCGGGTGATACCGGGGGATCAACCATTTGGCGCCGCAGCATTGATTAATGCTCTGCGCAGCTCGGCCGCTTTGCGCCACAACTCCGGATGCAGCTCCTGCTCCGGCGGCTCGCCTTCGCAGTTCAGCGGCGACAGATCAAACGCCTGCAGACCGAGCGCGTGATCCAGCTGCACCGAGATTTCGAGAAATTCGCGGCGCCGGGCGCCGTCGCAGGCTTGGATGTCGAGAGCGCGCTGGAACAGTGCGGTGCCCCAGCCGAACTTCCACCTAATGCAGCCGCTGGTGAGCAGGACGCACCTCACCCATCAGGGCTAGTCGCTGCTCCAATTGCTCGTTCAGCAGCATCAACGCTCTGAGCGCACCGCGCAGGTCACCGTCACAAGCGGCGACGATCTCATCGACGGCAAAAGCAGAGTTGGTGCGTTGGCGTGGCATGCGAACACATCCAAACAGAAATGACGATCGCGGTTGAGCCACTGGCGATCAGGTACTCGATCTCCGCCTTGTAGCAGACGAAGGTCAACGAGACGCTGCGATGATGAATGAAAAGATCACCACCGCAAATAACAGACCGCCGAGTACCATAGCCGCCTTAACCCGCTTTCATACTCCTTTTTTAAGTGATTCACGGCTTCGGCAGTGCGCTGCCGCTTAGCAGAGCAACGAGATCGCTTTGACGACCCAGACCGGTTTTGCCCAATACCGACTTGAGCTGATTGCGGATGGTGACCCTGGATAATCCGGATGCGCGCGCAACTTTCTCCACGGTTTCGCCAAGCGCTATCTCTCGTGCCACACGCGCCTCCGCAGGCGTTAGATCGAATAGACCTGCGATGACCTCGGCGTTCGGAACCGCACCTCGATCCACAGGCGTGACGATGACCAGCTTGGATGCAGCCGAGAAGATATCCTGTGCATTGCCGCTGACGGGGACCAGATGAACGATCATCGGCACCCGGCCCGCGCCCGCTGGCACTGGAATGGAACAGACCCGCAGCGGGCCGACAACGTGTGTGTCGATGGCGTCAAGTCCACCCATAAATAGGCGATCGATGGCCGGTTCACTGAATTTCAGGCGCGAAGGCTGGTCGTGGATTACATCCGGCATCAGGGTCTCGAACAGCTCATTGGCCGCATAGACTTTGCCCCTGGCTTTCAGTACGGCGGCGGGTAGACCCAGCTTCCTAAGGGCCTCCGTCATCGCCAACGCCCGCTCCAGCCCGAGTCGCGAGGCCAGCAACGCTGCCCTTGCCAAGTGCGGCCGAAGGGAATCCAGAAATTCGACGGCCTCCACCGCAATCGGCCCATCTAGATAGTGCTTCTCAAAAGAGAAAGTGATCGCATCGCCGCTAGGGACGCTCAAAACGGTGCCTGCCGCGTATCCGAGCCCTTTGCTCCGGAGGAAGCCGTAAACGGGATGGTTGTCGAGTTCATCAGCCGTGAAGTGATCGTTGTCCCGGATGAACCCAGCATGGTTGGTGGCCGCTAATCGAGCTGGACGGGGATTGATGGCGGCCCAGCCGTCCCGGATAAACTCGACGAAATCGGCATGCAGATTGGGAGACGAAGTCCACCGAAAGCTCTCGGGGCTGGTGGCGGTACGCAGGATCCCGCCGACGCCATCGACCATGCGGGAGAGCGTTCCGAGTACGACTGGCCAACGCTCCGGAACAGCGGCTGCCTCATAGATTGAGCTGACCAGCTCAGATAGTTCCTCTGCCATGGCGCGTCGATCTGCTTGTGCCTTTTTCCCAATCCAACCGAATCGCCCTTAGCCAATTGCCAAAGCCAAAAAGCCGCGCGCCCAGCGTCGCCACTGTATCAGCTAGGTAGTGCGAGAGCGTTGGGGTCTGCTTTCCTGTTAAACCATTTTATCACGGCTTGGTCCATTTGGATCATGACGGCTGGTGCTGGGCCCTGATCATTGGGCGCCACGAGCTGGGATAAAGCTTGGCGAACCACGCGCGAAAAAGTCAGAAGTTAACAGGTGATTTCATGCATCCGATTGAAACAACTCTACCGGTGAAGTCCGCACTTTTTGTTGTGATGATGTTTGGTTTGCCCGCAATTTCCTGCACTAATGCGTTTGCTGATACGATGTTACCAGACGCCATCGTAGTAGGTGGCCCGTCAGGAGGTGAAGGCGCAAGCAATTGCTGCAGCGGAAATTTTACTCCCACAAACCAGTTTGGAACAACGTCAACGTCGATTAGGTCGGCGGATGGAGGCTCGGGAAGTGCCTCATTCATCGCAAGTGCTTCGCCGGCTGTCAGAGCTTCAATCGATCTACAGGCTGGAACAAGCTACGTAGCTAATGGGCACATCGGGGCAGCCGCAAGCGGCGGCGTGAGCTATTATTTCGAGGTACTCGCGCCTCAGAGCCGGAACATCACCTTGGACATCACAGCAGCAGGCGGAATCACAGGTACAGGATGGTTGTTGGCGGCAAGCGACTCAGCGCGCTCACAGCTTACCATTGATCCGATACAGACGTCGAACGCCAACGGATACGCGCTCGTACTCGGTGACTATCGGTCCAACGGTTTGTTCTCCACCGCAGACTTCAATACATCATGGTCCACGATCAACCAGCAGTTCGACGTTGCGACAAACAGAGTCTATACAGTCACGTTGACGGCTTTTGTCTCTGCAGACGTCTATAACGGTGCAAGCGCATCGTTAAGTTCGTTCGTTGATCCGAGTTTTAGTATAGATTCGTCCAATGCAAATGCCGACCAACTGCGGCTCGTATTTTCCTCCAATATCGGTGCCGTTCCGGAGCCCTCGACATGGGCAATGATGATCCTCGGCTTCTGCGGCGTTGGCTTCATGGCGCATCGGCGCAAACAGAACGGCAGCGCGCTCGTAGCGGCCTAAGGCTTCCTTCGCCGGCGGTATGCTGGGAAAAATCCAATATGAGCGCGAGTGCTCAGGCATATTCAGTCAGATGCAAGTGCAATGTCCCAAATGCAAAGTAATCGCCTCCATCGGGCGCACTCAGTGGTTCTTCGACGGCGAAGAATGCGCCGAGATTCGTGGCACTCAGGCGGGCAATGCCAAAGAGTATGAAAACTGCCCGATCTTGAGAGAAGCAGTGGCCAACGCAGAGAAGTGTGCCACCAGAGCCCCGCGTCGAAATAGACGCCCATGACCTGTGCTGGTCGATCGCCCGCGCCAACACCACCGGCTCGGCGAGCAGCAGCAGCGCTTCCATGGCCGGTTTTGTCCAGAGCATCGTGCTTAGACGCAATCGCTTCCGACGCATTCTTCCACACCCACTACGCGCAATAACTCGCGCGCCTTCCGAACCCCCACTAATCGATAATTTGACTCTCGCCGGCGCCGCGCTTCGATGGCGCCATGGCACGCCCTCGAAAGGACCGCACCGAACCTGACGGCCGCCCCCTCAAGATCACGCTGGGTGGCCTGCGGTCGACGGGTGTGCGCGATCTGCTCGTTTTTTGCCAGGACTATCGCTGCAGCCACAACGTCAAGCTCTCGGCGAAATACGTCGATCGATGGCCGGACGAGATACGAATCTCACAGATCGAGCCGCGGTTCGTCTGCACGGCATGTGGCATGCGCGGGTCGAACATTGTCGCCGGCAGCAACAGCACCGAAATGGCCATTATGCCGAGGAAGGTGCGCTGACGCGGCGGAATTGGTACTCGGGTTGCAACCGATCGTCGTTCCGCCGTGTTGTCATCTTATGGGGCCTAACGCTGGTATCGAGCAACTGAGTTCGGCCGAAGATTTAAAGGAAAACGAATTTGGTGGACGCGTGGCTAATGCTTTCGACGTTGAAGTTACCGCACTGGCTGATGATTGCCGGAGGTTTGCTTGTTATTGTCGGCTGTCTAGGCATGCTGCTTGGGGGTAGGAAGGCAGAGGAAGTCGACGCTCCCGAGCAACCGATCGAGTCTCCCAAGCAAATGCCTGCCCTCCCGAAACTCCTTAGCTCTCAAAAGAAAGCTCGGACCTCGGACCAGCGACGGTGAGCCGCTGAACTAAGAATCGCCTATAGCTCGCCGGCAATTGCGGCTGGGGAGCCAATCCATGAAGTTGATGAGTGATCGACCGTACTCCGATCCGGAGGCCGCAGCGCGGAAGCTGATCGACCTCGCCAAGGGTATCGAAGCTGTCCAGGACGGCCGCATACACATCGAGAAGATCAACGCGCCATTCCTGTTCACGCTCAAGGCCAGCGGTGCCGAGTTCGGCGCCGGCATCAAGTACGCGATCGAAAAGGGCTGGATGGAACTGCACGAGAGCGGAACCTATGTCCGGCTCTTGACGCCGGGCGACGATCTCATGTCGCACTAAGCGCCCGAGGCACCAACTGAGGAAGCCCTACTCTTTGTCCTCAGTCCAACTTCGTTCGCCACACTGGCACTCAAACATGCGCACGGTTATGCCGCGCACCGGGTCCATCATCTTGTGAGCCAACCGGGGCTGCGCACCGCACCTGCAGCGCTGCTCTTCCCGAGTCTTAGGTCCTGAAAATTTGTCGCTACTGAAAAAGTTCAAGGGAATCACCCTGCCAAAGGCGACTCAACAAGTACCAAAGTGGACATTTGTTCCCTAGCCCAATCTCAGCCTACTGCTCGGAAGGGCTTGGCTCCGGCAAGCCGAGCATCTTGGCGCGCTTCGCCGCCATGATCCGGTAAGCCTTCGCTTGGCTCTCCATCGCGGCCTTTAAATCTGGGTCGGATTCTTCGGCTGCCATCCGTTCAAACTGGAGAGCGTTTTCCAGATACTCGCCGAGCAGCTTCACGCCCTGATCCATCCCGTTAGGCAGCATCGAAATAGTCTCATTCGGGCGGCAGTAATCCGGGTGATTGGAGCCAATCACTCACATGGGCGCCGGTCTGCGCAATCCTGGCTCGCTTGAGCAGCGCCTCGCGCTCTGCCCCAGCGGGTAACTGGCTGGCCTGTTCTTTCAGCTTTGCCGCCTGTTCTGCGATTCGTTCCTCAAGGGAGCGGGTCTGTATGACCTTACGACGAAGCTGCGTCATGGTGCCTTCCAGTGAATGACTAAGAACAATTCCAAAACCGGGAATAGCTCGTTGCGGTTCCGTGAACGAACTAGGCCTTTCGTAGATCAACGAGCCTGACGGAAGTGCCGTGGCCGGCTGGTCAGGAACAAAGCCCGCCGCATGCGCTTTGTGAATCTCGCTGGCTTGCCGCCCAGTCTGGCGGAGCGACCCCGGCCCCCAAGCCCCCAAGCCGGGGCCGCCTCTCCGCTATCGCTATGAAAGCCACCTCCTCCACCATCGCGGAACGACGAGGAGCTTGCCAAGTTTTCCCGGCAGCCCAAGGTTCGTGATCCTTGGGCCAGAAGGTGACTTGAGCCCCAGCTCACTTTTCCTTTGGTGGCGCTGGGGCCTTTTTTGTCTTTCCGCCCACCAGCGTGAAACCGGGGGCTTGAGCCCATGCAGCTGGACGAGAAATCAGGCCGCTAAAGATCCGGTCTACTGCTGACAACCGACATATCCTCGGCCGTGGGATACGGCAGCGATGGGCACAGAAGCGAACTTCGGTCGTCCGTCGGGTTTGCTAGACGGGGTAGCGCCACCTTAGAGCGCGGCGGACGACGATCAGCGCCAAAACATTCGCCGCGAGGCCAATCCAAAGAACCGTCGGCACTGACCACGCGATGCACGTGCGGATCAGGTAAATGACCTGCCCGATCAGACAGGCGAGCAATGCAACTCTAGTCCAGCCCAATAGCGTTCGCGGTATCCAATCATCGGACTGGTCGATTAAGTTTGCCGCGATCCAACCTGACAGGAATTCCATGCTTTGCCATAACACCCGGTCGTTCGCAGGCATTTAAGAACTCGCGTCAATATTGATCAAGTCCGCAACAGGTCAGAGGACTAAACCGCTCGCGCGGTAGGGGCCGGCAGCCGGCAGCACGGCTGAGAGGATAGCGCAACGAGGCGTCCTGT
>NZ_LBJX01000091.1:0-137750 GCF_028128895.1 Bradyrhizobium sp. CCBAU 11434 | reverse complement strand
AAGAAACAGCTGATCGGAAATGTGCTTGTGTCTCGCGGGTGACGGCCTCTGTCCCAGGAGGCAAGAGCCTGTCCGGAGGCCCCAGCATCATCATGCCCCCCGGCCCGATGCTGGGGCCACCACGGGCGCCGTTTCTGTACGAGGCGTCGATTGGACGAGACTTGGAGAGTCCTATTTGCGATCAGTGCGACGGCTGTTGTCGCCGTTGGCTCATTCTTCGCCATCCGGTTTATTATCGGTTTGCACCTGTGACTTCGATCTGAATTGATCACTGCCCGGGTGGCCTACGATTGCAAGTCGTGCATCGCCGCGCTCGAGTCGGGGCCGAACGTCGGCTGTAGTCCGCAATCCTTCGCCACTGCCGCCGATACTCTACGCCGGTGTAAGGAAGACCATTGTGTTCGTTGAGTTAATGAACATGGGTTACAACCAACCCATGGACCCCAGAGATTCGACAGCCATCAAGAAGGCGCTTGAACTTCAGAAGGCCCGCCACCTTGCGGAGGCGGAGGCCGAGATCGCGCGACATGGCCGAACTGGAACGCCTGCTTATAAAGTACGGATTGCAGGTTGTCAGCGCCGGATCGGACAACGGTGTGGATGGCGTCGGAACGGAGTAGGCGTGGCGCTGCACCGGTCTGATCCACTGGTGCGGCGTCACGCCCGTTCTATAGTAAATCCTTGGAAAAATGCAAGGATTCCCGGCCGTCTGTCCTCATTGAATGGTTTACAACTCCCGCCATGAGCAAGCGCCAACCGGACGACAAGTACTCTGAGGCCGAGGCCCAAGCCCGCTTCTTGGATGCGCTCAGGGCTGGCTTGAAGACGGCGCCCAAACCATTGAAAGATAAACCGAAGGTTGGGAAGAAGAAAAAGAAAACGGGCCGAACGTAGATTTTCAGCCCTCTTTCACGGAATCATGCCCCCTGCAATACTACCGGTGGGTGCAGGGAGAAAACCGGTGAAACGTACTGTAGATGCGCTGCGATATATTTGGAGATGGTGGTCTGGATTAGACTGGCGAGTGCGCGCCGTTTTGGCGATCGGAATCGTCACGTTTGCGCTGACCGGCTTTGCCTACTGGTTGAGGATAGGGCTCGATCCATCAACTCACTTCGGCGCCATCTTTGCGTCATGGGTATCAGGGGTGGCGCTGTTTGCAATTTCCGGCGTCGCAATTGCCGTAATTACGTTGGCGCGCCCAGAATTGGAGCCCTTCGATACGAGGGCGAGGATTCTCTTTCGTAGGCAGACCGGAAAACACATTGATTACATTGTAGGCCGCATCAAAGACATTCTTGAGCACTACGCAGAAGAAACCGAACAGAAAATCACCATTCGCGACTTTCATGTGGGGGAGAAAAAATTCTGGGTCTCCACCTACAGTAGAATATTGGTTAGAAGCTATATTGACGACGTTGAGACTACTTATGTCTCCTCAATCGCACGACGCGAAATAACCGCCCCTCCACAGGGAGGTCTATCCAATCGATTGGTGTTTGCTCGGGTGGATGGTGTGCCAGTTGGCGCGTCAGAGGATTTTACAGACGAGCTGGAGAGGCCAATCAACTGCCGCATTGATCGTGATGGCGTTTGTGAAGTGACGTCCCAAGTCGACTTCTGGATTCAGGCTGAATCCGAGGAAAACAAACACAGGCCCAAGCGCTATACCCAAGTCCTAAAGTTCCAATTCGAAAATTTGATCTCCCCGGGGCGACCGGTTGACGTTCTATTTACGACCAACGGAACAGACTGGTTACCAGTGCGATTGGAACCAGGTCAGGTTAAGCAAGTTGTTGAAATAACTGACGTTAATCCGGGTATGGTAGCGTTCAATTTTAGACTTAGGGCATCTTGACGCCAGCCACCCGACCTCTAAATTGGAGGGCGAAGCATGGAGGATCTAATGAAACTCAGAGGCATCGATCCCGGCGTCTAACCGCCCGGGATGTTTATAGTTCTTGCATCTAGCCAATCAAAGAGGCCGCCGGTTCGCGGCCTCTTTCATTTTCGTTTGCCCGCCGCCTTCAGAAGCCGCCGTATCCAGCGGCCGAAATCCCGCTCAGTGAGATTGCCGGTACGTCAGACGTTTGCCAGCAGCCCCCTTAATGGCGCGGTCTGCACGTTCCCATCGTTGATTCCAAGCGCGACTCGGTTGCTGTAACGAAAATCAAACTCTGCAAGATACCGGTGATGATGTTTTTCGGCGCAATGCTGATAGACGCCCTTCATGCCGCGCTTGAAAATGCTGTAGTAGCCCTCGACCGTGTTGGTATAGGCCTCGCCGCGAACGTATTCGTCCTGAGTGGTTGACGGTGTCGTGGCTGGCGAAGTCGGGACCAATGACCTTGTAGGAATACATTTCGTCGGTCATCAGCCGGGCCTCACGCGAGATGTTTGCGCGAATGATCGGCTGCAAGTCGCCAACGCGAACGCCGTCAACGTGGAAGCTGCGGGCAGAGCCGCCGCGTTCAACCAGGGTCAAGACAACGGTCTTGTTCGACCACGCGCGGCGGCCGGTCTTCGGCTGGCCTTCTAGAAGGCCATAGAAAATCTCGTCAGCTTCCACGACCTTGCCGCCTTCACCCATCGGGGCGAGCAAGCCGCCAGCACGCATAGCCTCGCGAATGCGATGGGAAAGAAACCAGGCCGTCTTGTAAGTCACGCCAAGCGAGCGGTGGAGCTGGTGCGAGCTAACGCCCTTCTTGCTCGACGCCATGAGATAGAACGCCTGCAACCAAACGTGCAGCTTGATATGGCTGCTTTCCATCACGCTCTTGGTCGTGACGGAGAAGTCCTTGCGGCATTCCTTGACGCGGCAACGGTAAACGCCCGGCTTATTGGTCGCGAAGGACTCGTTGACCGTCCCGCAGTGTGGGCAAACGCGCTCGCCACCCCAGCGGATGCCCTCAAGGTACTCGCGGGCTGCTTCGGGGCTCTGAAAGTGCGGCGCGTTGAACTGGGACATACCCACAACTCCCTAGGACTGCTGAATCCTAGGACTTGCGGTTTGTGGTGTCAAGTATATAATCCTTAACTCGACGCGCGTGCTTCTTATATAAGAGAGGGAAGAGCTTCTTATATAAGATCGGCCGTCGTCTCTGGCGCCCGCGCCGCCCCAGCCTTATGGTTAATGGAGGCTTACTGCGCAGCGGATGGGATGGTTGGGAAGAAGAGGGCGCCAAAACGGGGCAAGCGGACGCCGATCGGCGACCGGGTTCAGTTCTTGACGATGATGCATCCTGGTGTGATCGCGGACATCAAGCAGGTCGCGACCGAGGAGCATCGGGCCGCCAGGGACTTGATGGAGCAGGCGGCCATGGAGTTTTTGAAGCGGAGAAAAGCGAAGAGAACATTCTGAAAACTTTCCCTTTTTCCTTGCGGTTGCCTAGTCGCCGCGGTTCAATTTGCCGCCTGGGGACCGATGGATGAAGCTGTTTGGTTACCTTCCGGAGACTCTGTTCAAGCCGCTGTCGGGGCCGAAGAAGCACGTCTACGCCCGGTTGCTGATGCGCCTCTATGAGAGGGTCTACTCGGCTCGCATCCTTGAGACGCCGCTCAGGGAAGAGGTCGTGAAGCAGATCGAGATCGGGCTGTCGGAGTTCGGCATCGGCTCGATGGGCGATCTTGCGGAGGGCGATCCGGAGGAAGATCAGACCACGAGCCAAGCCCACTATCTCGCCTACTATCGACTGCGCGACACCGGCTGGCTGACGGAAGAGACCGAGAAGTGGCGCACATACGTCGACATGAACCCTGACCCCTTCATGGTCTTGGGCGCCGTCGTCGATTTCGGTAACAGCCGCGTGCGTGTCGCCGGCGCCGTGGTGGACGTGAAGAACAACCTGGACGCTGCGTTCCGCGAGCCGGAGACCATGGCTCAGGGTCTCGCTAATGCCCACGAGACGGCGGCGCGGTTCGCCCGCAGCATGCGCCGCATCTTGGCTGGGATGCGCGAGATCGAAGATCGCATTCTGGGCAATCCCAACGCGGCGGCCATCCTTCGCACGTTCTTCCAGGACTTCGTCGATGGGCTGCTGATCGCCGACTACAAGCAGCTGAAGACGTCTAATAACCCATATCGGCATCGCCGGACGATCGCGTCTCTTGCGGGGGACATGCTCGCGGACGCCGAGCGACTTGGCAAAATCGCGCGCGCCTATATCGAGCAGGGCGTCATGCCGGCCGGCGCCACGATTGCCACGGCCGAGGATCGCGTCATTGCGGAACTTGAGAAGATCAAGAGCGTGTTCGAGGACGTCGGTCCCTTCATGGACAAGATCGAGGACTTCAGGGACCGCCTCGAGCGCCGCATCCGCACGACCGTCCATTACATGGACGTCATGGGGGAAGGCTCCGCCGAGCGGATCGTTCGGCTGATCGAGCAGCTTTCGAAGATCGACAGCGACGAGGTCGAGATCCGTTTGAGGTCGCCGGATGTCGGTCTGCCGATCACGTCGCTTGCGCTGTACACCCCGCCGCCGCCGAAGGCTCCGCCCGAGCGGACGCGCTTCAAGGTGCCGAAGCAGGACCCTTATCTGCGCGCCTATGTTCAGGCCACCACCGAATTCGATCGGATGGTGCGAGTTTCCGACCAGAAGCTGCTCGAGTTCGCTCGCCAACGGATGCAAGGTCGCGATGCCGTTTCATCCGCCGAGATCGAGATCCAGAGCATTGCGGACCTCTTCGCCTACCGGGCTATCCCGAACTTGGCCGCGGTCGGTCGCTCCGTGCGCTTGGGCGAATTCACGATCACGCTTGAAGAAGGGCGTAGTGCGAACGACTGGATCGACGTGACCGCCTTCCGGATCGAGAGAACAAGGACCTCGGCTAATGTTGCGTGATCTTTCCAAGCTCATCGACGACGAGGATAGCGAGGGCGGCGACGGCGAGCGGCTGGAGAAGGAGCTGCGCCAGGCTGCGCAGTCGCTCTGGCGTGCGCAGTTCATCTACGAGAACGACTGGGGCATGAAGACCTCCTACGAGGTACTCCGCCGCTACACAGGGTACTTTGAGAAGCTGTTCGACGCGCTCGGATACCGGGTCGTAGGCAGGCCGAATGATGGATATGTCGGCCTGGTGGCGAACGAACTGCCTCCCCGTCAGAGCATGAAACTCGACGAAAGTCTGCTCCTGCTGGTGCTGCGGCTCCATTACGAGGAGGCGTTCACGCGGTTCGAGGCCAAGGAATTCGGTGAGGTAGAGGTCGAGAGCGAGCAGATCCTGCAGATTTACGAAGATCGGACTCATCGGGAGCGGCCTTACTTCGGGCGGGTGAAGGAAATCCTGGCCGGCTTCCGGCAGCGCGGGCTCGTCCGGATCGAGGACCGTGACGACAGAAACTTCGCGCTGTTCCTGCGGCCCGCCCTGCCGATCGTGGTCTCCAAGGATACGCTCGGCTCTCTGGAGGAGTTCGTGTCGCGCGCCGCCGCGGCAACGGCAAAGGCCGACACCGCGAGCGAGGTGCAGGCGTGATCGAACTCCGTCGCATCATCCTGGTCGACTGGTATCTATTTCGGGCGCAGCAGGTCGATATGCGCGGCATGACCGCTATTATCGGGCCGAACGGCGCAGGGAAATCGGCGATCATCGACGCCGTACAGACCGTGCTTTCCGGTGCGAGCATGGCCAGCATCCGGTTCAATCCAAGCGCCCAGAGCAACGTCAGGAGCAAGCGGACGCTGCGCGACTACTGCCTCGGCGTGGTCTCGCTCGACGAGAAGGGCGAGCGGTCGGAGCCGACGCGCCAGCATGCCTACACCTACGTCATCCTGGTCTTCGAGGACCTGGCCGACGGCTCGGCCATGAGCCTGGGCGTGGCCTTCTCGGCATCGGCGACGAGAAGCGACGAGGCTTGCGAGGCGCGCTTCATCGCAAAGGCCGCGCTGACGAAGGACGACATCCTGGCTCCTGTCGGCGATGACGAGGTCGAGACGCTACAGTGGCATGCGGTCCGCAACGCCTTGCGCGCCCGCAACGTCGAAGTCGACGATGCGTTCTCGAGCGCAACCGACTTCGTAGCGGAAGCGCTCAGGGCGCTGTCACCGGCGGGCTTCCCTCTCGACCCCAGGCGCTTTCAGAAGGCCTTTCGGAATGCCCTGCTGCTGAAGCCGGTGGACAATCCTACCGACTTCGTCCGGAACTACGTCCTCGACGTCCAGCCTCTCCAGGTCGATAGGCTTCGCCGCGGTATCGAACATTGGCGCACGTTGACCCGCCGCATCGAAGAATTGAAGGCGCAGAGCGCCAGCTTGGCTGGGATCCTCCGTATCGTGGCGCGGGCGGTCGAAAACGAAAGGGTCATTGCGGTAACGGGCTGGCAGATCGCGCGGCTCGAGTGGGAGAAGTTTCGGCGGGAGGCTAGGAGGCAGGAAGAGGTCATCGCGCAGCTCCGGAGCGCCGCGAGCAGAGCCGAGGTCGACGCGGTAGCGGCCGCAGCGAAACACGCCACCCTTGATGCCGAACACAAGACCGTCGAACTCTCGATCAGGACTAGCGACGGCGAGCAGCTTGCCCAGATGTACGAGTCGGACAAGTCCGCAACCCTGAGCCAGCGCGCCAACGCGATGGCGCCCGTCAAGGAGATCGAGGGTCTCATCGCTTCGATCAGGAAGGCCGTCGATCGCAATCTGTTGGTTCGCCGCGACGATTTTTTGCACGCGCTGCTGAGTGCGGTGGCCATTGCGAGGGGAAGGGCTCCACTTTCGGAGTGGGACAAACCCCTTCTGGAGCACTGGAGGGATAGTGCTTGCCATCTGGACGCGGCGCTTGCGGCTGTCGACCAGGAGCGGCTCGAGGCGGCGCGAAAGACCTTTTCGGACGTCCATTTCAACGCCCGCGTGGCGACAAGGGATCTGCAGGATCGCATCGATCAGATCGACAGCAATCTGAAGCGCATGGACCAGGGACTGAGCCCGATCGAGCGAGGTACCCGGGATCTGATCGATCAGCTTCGTTCGCATGGGATCGAAGCCGAGCCCTTGTGCGATCTAGTGGAAATCCGCGACGACAAGTGGCGGATGGCCGCCGAAGCCGTCTTGGGACGGTCGCGGGAGGCACTGATCGTCGAACCGGGTCGAGCCGTCCGAGCCCTCGAAATCTACCGGGAGGGCGGAGAGTTTTCGTTCCAGCACGCCGAGGTCATCAACACGACCAAGACCGACAGCACCAGGCCGGCAGAAAAAGGCTCGCTGGCACAGATCATCAGCACGGAAAACCGGCATGCGCGGGCTTTCCTGAACTATCGCCTTGGCCGGCTAATGATGGTGGAGACCATGAACAAGATGGTCGCCGCCGAGAACGCCATCACACCGGACCGCATGATGCAGGGCGGTCGGACGGTCCGACGACTTCCTAAACCCGAGCAACTCAAGCTCGGACGGTCCACGCAGGCCCAGATGCGTCAACAGCTTCAGGCCGAGCGGCAGGAGCTCGCGCTGCAGCT
Source organism: Bradyrhizobium sp. CCBAU 11434 (assembly GCF_028128895.1). Classification (NCBI taxonomy): domain Bacteria; kingdom Pseudomonadati; phylum Pseudomonadota; class Alphaproteobacteria; order Hyphomicrobiales; family Nitrobacteraceae; genus Bradyrhizobium; species Bradyrhizobium sp. CCBAU 11434. The sequence goes on along the minus strand of NZ_LBJX01000091.1, from coordinate 130,306 downwards.
TGCCGACCGGGCGCGCGAGGTTGGCCGGCTAGAAGAAGAGGCACGGCTTTTCGAAGACATGTTCGCCAGCTTCCAGAAGATGATCGAAGCTGGTCTGACATGCTCCAACTGCGGCGCAGACCTGGCCGCTTTCGACAGCAAGCTCGCCGAGATCGAGAAAAACATCGAGGATGCGAAACGTAATCGCGATCCCAAGCTCGTCGCCGAGCTGGAGCGCCTCGCCGCCGAGGTCAAGACGGCAAACCGGCTCAAGACCGAGACACAGGATGCGTCGACCCGGGCCCACAGCGCGAGAGATCGCGCCGAGGGCGCGTATGATGACTACATCAAGAAGAATCGTGAAGTCCTGTCAGGGGCGCGTCGCGCCCGCGCGCGCCAATTGCTGGACGAATTCCCGCAATCGAAGGACATGGGCGACTACCGGTCGAAGGTGGCCGAAATGGCCACTGAGTCCGTGTCGGACCGCATCGCCGGGCTGACCGCGGACCGGGAAAACCGTTCTACCAACCGGCGCTCCACTCTGATGCGGGAAATGACCGGGGCGATGAACAAGCACGGTCAGGAATTCCATGTCGTGCCGCCGTTCACCGCCGAGGAGGCGACGCCGTCAGCCGTCGAGCAGTGGGCGGCCGCCGAAAAGGACCGCTTGGATGCGCATGAATTGGTTCAGTACGAGGAGCAGTGTCGGAACGCTGCGACGGAGATGACCTCGGCATTCCGGGACGATCTTCTCCATCGGCTCGACGATGCCTTTACCGGCATCAAGTCCACCCTGAACGAGCTCAACCGCCACCTGAAGGATCGCCAGTTTCACGGGCGCGACTACTACTCGTTCAGGGCGCTGGAGGCTCCGACCCACGTCGACATGATCGAGCTCGTCGAGGAATCCAGAAACCCCGAGTTCGATCTGCCGCTTTTCGGAGACCGCAGCGAGGATGCGAGCTCACCGATGATGCGCGCAGTGCGTCAGATCGAAGAGATTCTGTCAAACCCGGAGGCGCGGACCGAGGAAATCGAGGATCCGCGGAAGTATTTCAACTTCGAGCTTTTCATCCAGGATGCCGAGGGCAAGATCCGTTCGTCGCTGACGAGCCGCGCCGGTACGGGATCCGGCGGCGAAGGGCAATTGCCGTTCTACATCGCTATCGGCGCCTCCCTGGCCGCGACCTACCAAAACCGTCGCACCGGCGAGAGCGGGCTGTCGCTCGCCATCTTCGACGAGGCCTTCAATCGGCTGGACACCAAGGCAATCGGCCAGTGCTCGGAATTCATGCGCGATCTGGGTCTGCAGGTCATGCTGGCCACGCCTGACGAAAAGCGGCACGTCTTCATGGAGGTCGTCGACACGGTCGTCAACGTGAATCGGCTGGGCAACCAGGTCATGATCGACACCGAATTCCCGACTGAGTTGGCTCGACAGGCGATCATTGCAGCCGACCCCTATCGCAAGGGCTTCGATGTATTCAAATCCGAATTGATCGCGGCCGAAAAGGCTGTGGCTGTCCCGCAGGACCAGGCCGCGGAATGACCGACGTTCGTACGATGGACGTCGGGGTCGAATTCCTCGAACGGCTGCTGGAGCGGAGCGAGCGCAATCCGGACCGCTCCAGACCGGCCTCAGCAACTCCGGACTACGACAGCCTCTCGACGGCGCAGCAGGTGAGCCGGTTTCACGACCAGATGGCGGCGGCGGAAAGGTTTGGCGCCGTCGAGGTGCAATGGGGCAAGCGGGATCGCAGCCATCTCATCGAGAGGGTTCGTGTTCGTGACCCTGAACTTCTCGCCAGACACCTTGGGAGGCCGACTGCGCCGGCGATCGCGCGGCGCCTCAGGGAAGACTTGCTCCCGCTCGCCGTAGCGGGGGAGCCTTGGGTCGTCAGTCTGTTGGATGAGATGACGGCTAGATGGGCACGAAACGAGGCCGCCTACCGCCTGACCGCCGGCCAGGCCGACGCCGGCAAGGAGTTCTTCACGCTGCTGGCGTCCATCTGCCGGCAGGAAGCGCGCGGGCTGGACGCGCGGACCTTTTCCCAAAAGGCGACGAACGACACGAAGGCCTTCGATCGGCATGCCTCGCGGCTCGCGGCCGTGCTCGGCGTCCGGATGGGACAGCCTGGTGCTGCAGCCGACGTGGTCTGGGCGCACGTTGGGCTGGAGCGCTTCAGCCACCCTATCCATCTGAAGGGGCTGGTGGCTGTGGAGGGGGCAAGGGGGCGCCTTGTCGATGGGCGCGCCAAGCCGTTCGCTTCGATTCATCCCGAGATGCTTTCGCAATTGGCGATCTTGGAGCCGCCCACGGCCATCCTGACTATCGAGAACTTCGCAAGCTTCAATCGACAGGTGCGCGAGATCGAGGATGGCAGCCTGGTTGTGTACACCGGCGGCTTTCCTGCGGCTGGCGTCATCGAGCTTCTGGCCAAGGTCCTGGCGCTCGTGCCCGCCGAGGTCCCCTTCCTCCACTGGGGCGACGTGGACGCCGGCGGCGCGCGCATCTTCAGGTACATGGAGGAGAGCCTGCCCCGGGGGCCGCGACCGCACCTGATGACAAAGGAGCTCGCCGAGAAAGCGGGATCGCCAGCGGACGCGGATCCTAGCCTGGCTTCGATCGCGAGATCCGACAGTGCGATCAAGGACCTCGCGGAGTGGTTGGCGTTCGGGTCGGCTGTGCGTCACTTGGAGCAGGAGGCGTTAGATCCAGAGGCGCCCTCCCATGCAGTGGCTTCGTCGGCACCGCAAAGCGTTCAGTTGGACGCCGGTGCGGCGGGTATACACGCAGAAAGGAATCCATGTTAGCCCGTCAGTTGCGTATAGGGATCGACAATCGGGCTGATTGATTCAGAAAGCTCGACACCAGTCAATTAGGCGGGCGTCGAGTTTCCCACCCATCATAAATCGCCCACTATGCCAATGGATTCCAGGGGCCCATTAGCCGCATTTTTCGCCCGAAAGTCAAATAGACCCCCCTCGACTCTTTCTCGCTTGCGCTTGAGCGGGCAGAAAACTCAGGCGAAGTAAGTGAGCAGCGTCAGTAATCTAGGAAAATCGAGTCACTCTTAAGGCGGAAATCGAGTCAGTCTTATTCGAAAATCGAGTCACTTTTCCAGTGTCCGCACAGAGCGATTACCGCGGCGTCCAGTTACGAGCATCCATCGGTGCTACGCTGCGACAGAGCGCAGCGACTTGGCTCATGCAGCAAGGCGCGGATCCGTGGCAGGCAGCGTGGTATCTCGGGATGTAGCTTGAGGTGCTGTTCAACACGTATGGCCATCACAATCCCAACGATTTGTCCGACAGAATCGAGTGCTACCCAGCCAGCGAACGAAAGGCGCGCGTATCTGGTGCGATATCTGGTGCGGTGCCTCCGATGAAACGAAACCGGGCTTGATAAGTCACTGATTTCATTGGTGGGCCCGGCAGGACTCGAACCTGCAACCAGACCGTTATGAGCGGCCGGCTCTAACCATTGAGCTACAGGCCCCGCCGCGAGACGGCCCGCGGAACGCGCGGCCGGCAACGGTGCGCGGTTCGTTTACAGGGATGGAGGCGGGGGTGCAATGCCGGGCCGCGCGACGCGGAACGTCAGCGCGACGTCGAGGGCGATTTCCAAATTACCGAATTTTGCGATGATGGCCTTATACGCCTGTTTTGCCCGACGGAACAACCGTTTTTTCGGTGGTTTTGATTTTTGCTGCCGTAACCCGTTGTGATCCCCGCACTTTCTACTGTGCATGGGGTTGTTTTGGTGTTTTGACGGGAGGGGGCCCTTAAGTCCCCTCCTGCCGGCCCGAATAAGCAGAGGACAGCCCGCTCAGTCCACCGAGACCCCGGCGAACTCCACGACCTTCTTCCACTTCTCGGTCTCCTCAGTGACGAGCTTGCCGAACTCGGCCGGCGTCATCGGCCTCGGGATGCCGCCATTCTCGGTCAGCCGCGCCGCCACCTTCGGGTCTTTCAGCGCGTCGTTGACGGCCTTGTTGAGGAGCTCGACGATTTCAGGTGGCGTGCCCTTCGGCGCGGAGATGCCGTAGAAGCCGACCGATTCGAAGCCCGGCACGGTCTCGGCGATGGCGGGCACGTCGGGCACCGCGGGCCAGCGCTGCGGCGAGGTCACGCCGAGTGCGCGGACATTGCCGCCGCGCGACTGCTCGAGCGCGGAAGGCAAATTGTCGAAGATCAGCTGCACCTTGTTGGAGATGATGTCGGGGAAGGCGATCGCCGAGCCGCGATAGGGCACATGCACCATGTCGCACTTGGTCATCGCCTTGAACAGCTCCGCGGACATGTGCACCGAGGTGCCGTTGCCAGAGGAGGCGAACGAGATCTTGCCGGGGTTGGCCTTGCAATAGTCGATGAACTCCTGGACCGTCTTCACCGGCATCGCGTTGGAGACGACCAGCATGTTGGTGAGCTGCATGATGCTGGCGACCGGCGTGGTGTCGCGCAAAAAGTCGAACGGCAGCTTCTTGTACAGCGAGGTCGAGATCGCGTTGTTGGGCGCGACGAACAGCAGCGTGTAGCCGTCGGCCGGCGAATTGATCGCGGCGGCGGCCGCGATGTTGCCGCCGGAGCCGGTGCGGTTCTCGACAATGAACTGCTGGCCGAGATGGTCCGACAACCACTGCGCCATGATGCGCGCGACGATGTCGACCGGGCCGCCGGCGGCAAAGCCGATCAGCCAGTGCACGGGGCGGTCGGGGTAGGCGGCGGAGGCGCGAGGGGTGGCGGCGAGGAGACCTGACAGCAAGACCAGCCCAAAACCAGCGCACCGCAAAATTCGCAACATGACGCCTCCCATTGCTTTATTGTTTGCGAGCATGCTTTCACAAAAACCGCCCGCTGCCTACATCGTCTCTGGTCGATGTTGACGCAGGCGCAGCCGGACCGATGATGAAATTCGCAATCGATATCCTTCTCGGTGCGGCGCTGCTGCTCAGTCCCGCTGCTGCTCAAACCGGAGGCAACGCCATTTCCACCACGACCATCAGTTTGGGCACCGCGACACCCGGCGGCGGCTTCCCGCTCTATGGCAACGCCTTCGCCGAGGTGATGAATGCGGCGGATGGCTCGCTCACCATCGCCCCGCGCAACACCAAGGGCAGCAACGAAAACATTCCGCTGCTGGAGAAGGGCGAGCTCGATCTCGCTTTGGTCGCGGGCGAGCCGGCCTATGAGGCCTTTGCCGGCATCGGCCGCGCGCCGGTCCGGCTGAAGATCCTCACCGCCATCTATTCCAACCCCGGCATGTTCGTGGTGCGCGCGGACAGTCCCTACAAGACGATCCGCGATCTCGTCGGCCAGCCGGTCGCGTTCGGCGCCAAAGGCTCCGGCCTGCCGATCCTGGCGCGCTATGTGCTCGATGGTCTCGGCCTGAAGCAGGACGACGACTTCAAGGCCATCTATCTCGATCGCGCCGGCGACGGCCCCGCGATGGTCGAGGATGGTCGCGTCGCAGCGCTGTGGGGCGCCGGCATCGGCTGGCCCGGATTTGCCGCGGTCGCATCGAGCGCGTCAGGCGCGCGCTTCATCGCGCCTGATGCCGAAGAGATCACGCGCATCCGCGCCAAGCATGCGTTCCTCAAACCGCTGACCGTGCCGGCCGGCAGTTACCCGAAGCAGAGCGAGCCAATCGCCTCGCTCGGCTCCTGGAGCTTTGTGCTGACGCGCGAAGACCTGCCCGACGATGTCGCCTATCGTCTCGCCAGGACGCTGCACGGCGTCGAAGCAACCTTCTGCAAGAAGCTCGCGCAGGCGTGCGAGACCACGGCGGCAAACACCGTCGCCGCCGCGCCGAGGCCGGAGCTGATTCATCCGGGCGTGATGAAATATTATCGCGAGATCGGCGTGGTGAAATGACGGCCGCGGGAAGCGGCCGTCACGCTCTCACTTCTTCAGCATCGGACACGCCGGGTCGGGCGGGCCGAACGCCTTGTCGCCGGGAATCGTCGCGAGGATCTTGTAATAGTCCCACGGATATTTGCTCTCCTCCGGCGTCTTCACCTGCACCAGCCAGAGGTCGTGCACCATCAGATTGTCATCGCGAAGCTTGCCGTGGCGGGCGAAGAAATCCTCGACCGGCGTCTCGCGCATTTTCGCGGCGACCTTGAGCGGATCGTCGGTGCCGGCAGCCTTGATGGCGTTGAGATAGTGGATCACGCTGGAATAGACGCCGGCCTGCCACATCGTCGGCATCTTGTTCATCTTGGTGAAATAGCGCTTCGACCATTCGCGGGTCTTGTCGTCCATGTCCCAATAGAAAGAGGTCGTCAGCAACAGGCCCTGCGCGGCCTGCAAGCCGAGGCCGTGGATGTCCGTGATCAGCGCCAGCAGCGCCGCCATCTGCTGGCCGCCCTTGAACACGCCGAACTCCGAGCCGGTCTTGATCTCGTTCATGTTGTTGGGGGGACCTGCCGCAATGCCGATGATCTTGGCCTTGGAGGCCTGCGCCTGCAGCACGAAGGAGGAGAGGTCGGGCGTCGCCAGCGGCGGCTTCACCGAGCCCAGCACCTTGCCGCCATTGGCTGTGATGACGCTGGAGGCGTCGCGCTCGAGCGAGTGGCCGAAGGCGTAGTCGTCGGTGATGAAGAACCAGCTGTCGCCGCCGCGCTTGACCACGGCGTCCGCAGTGCCGACCGCGAGCGCACGGGTGTCGAACACCCATTGCATCGCATAGGGCGAGCAGAACTTGCCGTGGAAATCGGCGGTGCCGGTGGAGTGGGTGATGAACAGCCGCTTCTTCTCGTTGGCGATGTTCTGCACCGCAAGGCCCACGGCCGAGACCGGCACGTCGACGATCAGGTCGACCTGGTCGACGTCGTACCAGCGCCGCGCGATCGCAGCGCCGATGTCGGCCTTGAGCTGGTGGTCGCCGATTACGATGCTGATCGGCTTGTCGAGCACGGTGCCGCCGAAATCGTCGATCGCCATCTGTGCGGCCGTCACCGAGCCCTGGCCGGTCGGCGCGGAGGCCGGGCCGTTCATGTCGGTGAGCACGCCGATCTTGACGACGTCGTCGGACACCTGCGCCGTTGCGGCCCCCGATAGCAGAGCCGCCGTTAAGGCGGCCGCAACCGGCAGTCCAAATTTCATTGGATTCACGCTTGTCCTCCCCTGATCCGGCGCGTTGGCCGAAAGTTGCCTGCCGGGTACGGCCCGGCTGAATTGGTTTCTTTTGCAACTATTTGGGGGTGGGCGTCAATCTCAGGCCGCGAAGCGGATTTGGCCTGCGGGCGAGGGATCATATCCGGTCAGCTCCTCGGCGCGCTGCCGAAGCCGCCGTTCGCCGAGGAACCGGATCAGGGCCTGCATGGCGGGGCGGAAATAGCTGCGCTGCCGCATCGCAAGATCAAGATTCTCCCAGGCCAGCGGCACAAAATCGAGCCCAGCCGAGCGCGCCGCCGCGCGCGTCGCGACGCCGCAATCGGCCTGTCCGGCGCGGACCATCTCGGCGAGGTCGGGCCCGGTGAGGGCCGGCGTCTCCACCGGCCGCAGATCGCGCGTCGTGGCGTCGGCGCGCCTCAGCAGCATGTCGAGCAGCATCTGCGCGCCGGTGCCTTGCTGCCGCATCGCCATCCGCGCGCCGAGCGCGAGCACGTCGGAGAGCCCGTGCAGCCGATTCGGATTGCCGGGCGGCAGCACCAGACCCTGCTCGCGGCGCACGAAGGCGACAAGCAGCGCATCATGTAAGTCAGGCGCGTCCCGCAGCGCCGTCACGCTGGCGTCGGAGGCAAGGTTGCCCGCGGGATCGAGGCTGTGGAAGTGCACGGCGACCGCCATCACCTCGTTACGTTGCAGCCGCTCGAGCCCGCGCGCGCTGCCCTCGGTCATCGATCCGAGGCCCGAGCCGGATTCGCGAAGGCTCCAGTCGAGCAACTCGTCCTGGCTGCCGCCCACCACCGGCGGCGGCTCCGCCGTCAGCATGCCGGCCGGACGCGCCATGCCCGACAGGACCCAGAGATCGAGCTCGTGCCGCGGGAAGAGCCATTTGCCTGTCACCTTGGTGCAGGGGATCGCGCCGTTGGTGACGAGTTCGTAGAGCTTGCGCTCGCCGAGGCGGAGATAATCCGCGGCTTCACTGGTCGTCAGGAATTCCATCCTGCATTCCTATGCAAATTCTTGCTTCTTTTTGGCGTTCAACGCAGGTGGAATTCTGCACTTCGATTTTTGTCCGCGCGAACCATGCCCGATGATCTCGTTGCTTTGCAACACATCCTGACACGTGTTTTGATTTTGGTTGACGATCTTGCGAGGCGCCGATGGTGCGGGCCTTGCGGCCATTGCGCGCGTGAGTGCAATCAACGTGCCGGTTGATTCATTGCCGAAATTTCCCGAATGATTCATGTCGCGCGGTGCATGGCGCGTCACGAGCCTGCCTTTCGGTAGTGGCCCTGGCCCAGCCTCTACCTGATGTTGCCGTCGCCGCGGCCATCTCCGTCACGAGTGCGGCGTAATCGCTCATCATGATCGCGTCGTTTTCGATAGGAACCCGTCATGGCCGTTCACCGACTGACCGTTGCATTTGCGCTGCTCTGCGGCCTCGCCGGGGTCGTCGCGACATCGTCTGCCGAGGAGCGCGGGATTGTCCTGGCCTCGACGACATCGACACAAGAATCGGGCCTGCTCGACTATTTGCTGCCCGTCGTCCGCGACAAGATCGGCATCGAGGTGACGGTGATCGCACGCCGGAGCGACGAGGTGCTCGACGGCGCGCGCCGGGGTGAGGCCGACGTGGTGTTGTTGCATGCCCGGCCGCAAGAGGAGAAATTCGTTGCCGATGGTTTTGCCACCAAACGCTACGACGTGATGTACAACGATTTCGTGCTGCTCGGGCCGAAGAGTGATCCCGCGGGCGTGAAGGGCAAGGACATCGCCACCGCGCTGAAAGCAATCGAGGCCAAGGGTGCGCCGTTCGTGACGCGCGGCGATCGTTCCGGCACCCACGCGGCGGAACTCGCACTCTGGATCGTTGCCGGCATCGACATCGCCAGCGCCAAGGGCGCCTGGTATCGCGAGAGCGGGCAGGGCATGACCGCGGCGCTCGACGCCGCGCGTACGGCGAACGCCTACATGCTCGCGGATCGTGCCAGCTGGATCTCGTACAGGGATCGTGGCGATCTCGACATCATCGTCGAGGGTGACAAGCGGTTACTCAACCAATATGGCGTGATGCTGGTGAACCCGGAAAAGTTTCCGGACGTGAAGAAGGATCTGGGCCAGACCTTCATCAATTGGCTGATCTCTCCAGAGGGGCAGGCGGCGATCGCCGGCTACAAGGTCGACGGGCAGCAGGTGTTCTTTCCGAACGCGGACAAATCGCGCGGCTGACGGCCGAAGTACGTGCGGTTGCCAAACCGCCCGATGCGTGGTCCATCATGAGGCATGACCCAGCGCTTGCCGCCCTCGCTGACGCCGCTCGCTACCGCGCTCGCTGCGCTGCTGCGCGGCGTCACCCCCGTCGCAGTGCAGGAATTGCCGCTGATTGAAGCGGCCGGCTGTGCTTCCGCGGGCATGCCATTGCTGCCGGCCCATCCGCCGCGCGACATCGCTGCAGTGGACGGCTGGGCGCTTTGCGCCAGCGACCTCGTCGGCGCATCCTCCTATTCGCCGCTGCCTCTGGCCGGGCTTCCAGTGTGGGTCGAGGCCGGCGATGCGCTGCCGGCGGGATGTGATTGCGTGCTCGATGTCGACGTCATCGAGGTGTCAGGCCCGCTTGCCCAGGTCCTGGCAGAGGGCATTCCGGGACAGGGCGTTGCGCGTGCGGGCGGCGATGTCGCCGAAAGCACGCCTGCGGCCGCGGCGGGATGTCCCGTCGACGCGGCGGCTCTGCTGCTCGCGCGCGTTGCGGGTGCGGACAAGCTGAGTGTCAGGCGGCCGCGGCTGCGCATCGTCAACGTGCCGGGCCCAACTGTGACGCTGCAGATGATCGCCGACCTCGCAAGCGCGGCAGGATTGGATGTGAGCGCGCATGAAGCCACGTCGCGCGATGCGGCGTCGATCGCGGCGGCGCTCGATGTCTCGGCTTGCGATCTCCTGGTGACGATCGGCGGCAGCGGCGTCGGTCGCGCGGATGCCACGGTGACGGCACTGGCCGAGCGCGGGGCGAAACTTGCCCACGGTCTTGCGCTCCAGCCTGGACGGACCGCAGCCGCTGGTCGGCTCGGAAGCATTCCCGTCGTCGTCTTGCCCGGCTCGCCCGCCCAGGCACTCGCAGTTTGGTTGGCGCTCGTGCTTCCACTCATCGACAGAATGTCGGCGCGGCGGCCACGTCGCGCAGTGACCTTGCCGCTTGCGCGCAAGCTCGCCTCCAGCGTCGGCATTGCCGAAATCGCGCTATTGGCGGAGGAACATAAAACGTGGATGCCGCTTGCCATGGGCGAATGGCCGCTGCACGCGATCGCCCGGTCCGATGCATGGCTGCTTATTCCCGCCAGCAACGAGGGATTTGCGGCGGGCGAGCCAGTCGATGCTTATTTGATGCGGGAATGATATGGGTTCCGGCATGACGATGATCCCGAAGCCACCAGATCGCAGCGCGCTCGAGCAGGAGCAATTCCTCAAAATCCTCTCGCGCGAGGAGGCGCTGGCGCGCTTCGACGCTGCGCTGTTTCCGCGTCCGATCCCGAATGAGGTCCGCAAGCTTGCCGGTGCACTCGACGCGCCCCTCGCCGAAGACATCACTGCACCAATCGACGTGCCGCCGTTCGATCGCTCCAATGTCGACGGCTTTGCCGTGCGCTCGGCGGATCTTTCAGTCGCTGGCGAAGGCGCGCCCGTGCGGCTGGCGCTGAACCGCGAGATCATTCACTGCGGCACCGCACCGATGCTGCAAGTGATGACAGGAACCGCAACGCCGATCGCGACCGGCGGCCCGCTACCGCGCGGCGCCGACGCCGTCGTCATGGTCGAGCACACCCAGCCGTCCGGCCTTGATGCGATCGATGTCCGTCGCGCAGTCTCGCCGGGGCAGTTCGTCTCGTACGCTGGCTCCGACATCGCGCGCGGCGAAGCGCTGCTGCGCGCTGGCACGATCATCGGCTCGCGCGAGATCGGCATGCTGGCGGCCTGCGGCATCGCAGAGGTGAGAATTGCACGGAAGCTGCGAGTTGCCGTGATCTCCACTGGCGACGAGCTCGTGCAGCCCGGCGAGGCGCTTGCGCCGGCCGCGATCTACGACACCAATGGTGCGATTGTCGCAGCTGCGATCAACGAGAATGGCGGCGAGGCGATATTGCTCGGCGCGATTCCCGACGATGAAGCCAGGCTGGAGGCCGCGATGCGCGAGGCGCTGGCCAATGCCGACATGCTGGTGCTGTCGGGCGGCACGTCGAAGGGCGCGGGCGACCTGTCGCATCGCATCATCGGCCGACTGGGCAAACCGGGGATTATCGCGCATGGCGTGGCGCTCAAGCCCGGCAAGCCGCTCTGCCTTGCGGTCTGCGACGGCAAGCCGGTGGTGATCCTGCCGGGCTTTCCGACCTCGGCGATGTTCACCTTCCACGACATGATCGTGCCGGCGTTGCGCAAGATGGCGGGATTGCCGCCGCGCGCCGATGCCAAGGTGAGCGCAACCGTGCCGGTGCGTATTGCATCCGAGCTGGGCCGCACTGAATTCGTGATGGTCTCGCTGGTCGAGGGCAAGGACGGGCTGATCGCCTATCCCTCCGGCAAGGGCTCCGGTGCGATCACGTCGTTCGCGCAGGCCGATGGCTTTCTGCGCATCGATGCGCTCGCCGACCAGATGCCGGCGGGAACGAATGCCGAGGTGACTCTGTTCACGCCGCATGTGCGGGTGCCAGACCTCGTCATCGTCGGCAGCCATTGCACTGGCCTCGATCTCGTGACTGCGCCGCTCGCCCATGCGGGCCTCTCCGTGCGCTCGATTGCCGTTGGCAGTCTCGGTGGCCTGGCGGCGGCCAGGCGCGGCGAATGCGATCTCGCGCCGATCCATCTGTTCGACGACAAGAGCGAGACCTACAACACGCCTTACCTCGTCGAGGGGCTCGAGCTCGTGCCGGGATGGCGGCGGATGCAAGGCATTGTTTTCCGCAAGGACGACAAGCGTTTTGAGGGGCTCGGCGCAAAGGAGGCCGTTGCTGCCGCGGTCGCCGACCCCGCCTGCATCATGGTCAACCGCAACCAGGGTGCCGGCACGCGTATCCTGATCGACCGGCTGCTCGGCGGCGCGCGCCCGGAAGGCTATTGGAACCAGCCGCGCTCGCACAACGCGGTTGCCGCGGCCGTCGCGCAGCACCGTGCCGACTGGGGCATGACCATCGCGCCGGTCGCCCATGCGGCCAATCTCGGTTTCATTCCGTTCGCGGAAGAGCATTATGACTTTGCCTTGGTGACGTCGCGCAAGCAGCGCCCCGCGGTACAGGCCTTCCTTGACGCCCTCGGCTCGGACGAGGCGCGCACGGCACTTGAGCGAGCGGGCTTCCGGCCCGCATAGACGACGCGGCATTCAAGCCGCGCGCGACACAGGGTGGGGACGCGATGGCAAGGCCGCTTTCGGTTGCGATTATTGGTGCCGGCATGGGCGGGCTCGCGACCGCCGCGGCGCTCAGGCGCGTCGGCATCGACGTGATGGTCTACGAGCAGGCCTCGCAGTTTGCCCGCATCGGCGCCGGAACTCAGATCGGCTGCAATGCGATGAAAGTGCTGCGGGCGCTGGGGCTAGAGAAGCGGATGCGCGAGCAGTCGTTCTATCCGCGCTCTTGGAATAACCGCCATTGGAAGAGCGGCGACATCAAGTTCGACATGATTTTTGGTGAAAGCGCGGAGGAGAGGTTCGGCGCGCCCTATCTGCTCGCACACCGCGGCGATCTCCATGCGGCGCTGGCGAGCGTGGTGCCGGAAGAGTGCATGAGGCTCAACCACAGGCTTGTCGGTCTCGATGAGACAAATGAGGGCGTCCGGCTCAGCTTTGCCAATGGCAGCAGCGCCGTTGCTGATGCTGTGGTCGGTGCGGATGGTGTTCATTCAGCCGTACGGGACATCCTGTTCAAGACAGCGCCGGTCAAATTCACCGGGCGCATTGCCTATCGCACCGTCTATCCCGCCGCACTGCTTGGCGAGAAAATCGACGATTGCACCAAATGGTGGGGCGAGGACCGCCATATCGTGATCTATTACGTGAAGCCTGACCGTAGCGAGGTCTATCTCGTCACCAGCCAGCCGGAGCCGGACTTCCGCATCGAGTCCTGGTCGGCGAAGGGGGACGTACAGGATCTGCGCGCCTCCTTCGAAGGCTTTCATCCGCAAGTCGGCAAGGTGCTGGCGGCATGTCCCGACGTGCACAAATGGGCGATCATGGATCGTGATGCGCTTGAGTGCTGGGCCGACGGCAAGGTGACGCTGCTCGGCGATGCCTGCCATCCGATGACGCCCTATATGGCGCAAGGCGCGGCCATGGCGATCGAGGACGCCGCGGTGTTGTCGCGCTGCCTCGACGGCATCGACCGCGACGGCGTCGCAGATGCCTTCCGCCGCTTTGAGGGGACACGCAAGGAGCGAACGACGCGAGTGCAGGAGACCTCGCGCGCCAATATCTGGCTGCGGGAGCGGACCGATACGAGTTGGGTTTACGGTTATGATGCCTGGTCGGTGCCGCTGGCGGCCTGAGCGGCCGCCTCGCGCGCCCGCTCTCGTTCCTCGGCTTCCGCAAGCGCGCGCTGCGCTGCGGGCGGCAGCGGCCTCGGGTCCGGCGGGACGTCGACGATTTTGTCGCTGCCCGTGGCTTGTTGGCTCAGCCGCTTGGTGCTGTCGATCGCTTTCGAGAGATCGAACACGAAGTCGACGACTGCGAATATGGCATTCAGAAGAGAGTCGGCCATGGCTAATCCGGAATGCACCCCGATCAGTAGTCGCAGCTCGTCTCGGTCCGGTTCGATGTCCCGTCAAATGCTAGGATGCCGCATCCAGCGCCGCGAGACGCTCGGCTTCCGTGATGTCCTCGACCGTGTTGGCATTGAAGAATGGATCGAGCGGCTCGACCGGCCATGTCACTGTCGCGAGCGGATAGCGCGCGGTCCAGCGATCGATCTTGCGGAGATCCTCGACCACCAGGGCGTGACGCAGCTCGTTGCGCAAGGCGACGCGCCACAGGCCGATCACCGGATGCGACTGGTCGCCTGATGCAGCTACGGCGAGCTGCGCATTTTCTTGCTCACGTGCTTCATGCAGGCGTGCGACGAGATCACGCGGCAGGAACGGACAGTCGCCGGCCGCGCTGAGTACCCATTCGATCTCCGGCCGATTTTTTGCAGTCCAGTCGAGCGCCGCGAGGATGCCAGCGAGCGGACCGGGGAAGCCGGGCACGTCGTCGGCGATCACCTGCAAGCCAAACGCAGCGAAGCGCGCGGGATCGCCATTGGCATTCAGGATCAACCCGTTGCATTGCGGCGAAAGGCGCGCGATCACGCGCTCCAGGATAGTGCGGCCGCCGATGGTCCGCATCGGCTTGTCGCCACCGCCCATGCGACGTGCAAGGCCGCCAGCGAGCAGCACGCCAAGAGTCGGTGGAACGCGCGTTGCCGGAATGTCAGTCGTCACCACTCTCGCCCTTGCGCTTGTGCCTCGCCGATTCCTCTTCGACGTAAGCGAGGTTCTGGTCGTAGACGATCCGCTCCTCGCCGGCGAGCGCGATGAAGCGTTTTCCGCGGGTGCGCCCGACCAGAGTCAGGCCCACTTGGCGTGCGAGATCGACGCCCCAGGCGGTGAAGCCGGACCGCGACACCAGGATAGGAATGCCCATCCGTACGGTCTTGATCACCATCTCAGAGGTGAGACGGCCGGTGGTGTACAGAATCTTATCGGAGGCATCGACGCCGTGGCGGTACATCCAGCCTGCGATCTTGTCGACCGCGTTATGGCGGCCGACGTCCTCAGTATAGCACAGCGGCTCACCCTCTTTGCACAGCACGCAGCCGTGGATCGCGCCGGCCTCGAGATAGAGCGATGGCATGGTGTTGATGGTTTGCGTCATCTGGTAGAGCCAGGAGGTGCGTAGCTCCGCCTTCGGCAGCGCGACACTCTCGACCGCTTCCAACAGATCGCCGAAGGCGGTGCCCTGCGCGCAGCCTGAAGTCTGCGTGCGCTTCTTGAGCTTCGCCTCGAAATTGGTGTGATGCTCGGTGCGCACCACCACGACCTGGAGGTCGTCGTCGTATTCGACCTCGGTAACAGCGTCATCATATTTCAGCATGTTCTGGTTCAGCAGATAGCCGAGAGCCAGATACTCCGGATAGTCGCCGATCGTCATCATGGTGACGATCTCCTGCGAATTCAGGTAGAGCGTCAGCGGCCGCTCCATCGGCACCTTGATCTCGACCCTGGCGCCGGTCTGGTCGGTCCCGGTCACGCTCTGGGTCAGGCGCGGGTCGTCGGGATTGGGGATAATCAGGGGCACCGGGGCCTTGTCGATCTTCATCATGGTCGCGACGTTAGCATGACATTCGCCTCAAGCCGATATAAGCATGCGCACGACGATGGAGAAGGCAGTTCCGGCGCGTCATGCTGCCGGCGGAGATCGAGCTGCGATGAAAGTCATCGGCCTTGCAGGCTGGAGCGGTGCGGGCAAGACCACGCTGTTGACGCGGCTGATCCCGCATTTCAACGCACAAGGCCTGCGCGTCTCCGTCATCAAGCATGCCCATCATCAGTTCGACGTCGATGTGCCCGGCAAGGATTCCTGGCGCCACCGCGAGGCCGGTGCGGCCGAGGTGCTGGTGGCATCGTCGAGCCGCTGGGCCCTGATGCATGAGTTGCGCGGCGCGGCCGAGCCGCGGTTGCCGGAACTTCTCAGCAAGCTGTCCGCGGTCGATCTCGTCATGGTCGAAGGCTTCAAGCGCGAGCCGCATCGCAAGATCGAGGTGCATCGCGCCGCCAATGCCAAGCCGCTGCTGTTCCCTGATGATCCCGGCATTGTCGGGATTGCGACCGACACTGCGGTTGAAACCCGGCTGCCGACTGTCCATCTCGATGATATCGAGGCTGTGGCGGCTCTCATGCTGCGTGCCGCGATACAGGTCGAGGATGCGATGGCAAGAAGCGCGGCGACGCGCTGACGAGGCACCATGGCGCAACTGTCGGATGATTGCTTTGCTTTCGGCGGACCGATGATGTCGGTCGATGAGGCTGTTGGCCTGATCACGACCCGCGTCCACGCGATTGCCGACCTCGAGACGGTGGCGCTCGGAGATGCCGACGGGCGCGTGCTGGCGCGCGATATCGCAGCGCCGCTGCCGTTGCCGCCCTTTACCAACTCTGCCGTCGACGGCTATGCCGTCGGCAACGCGGATCTCCCGCAAGCCAGGGAACAGGCGCTTCCGCTCGATGGTCGTATCCAGGCCGGCGGCGTTGCGCAGGCGCCGATCAAGCCCGGCCACACCGCGCGCATCTTCACGGGCGCGCCGATGCCGCCGGGGGCCGAGACCGTCTTCATGCAGGAAGATATCCGTATCGATGTATCAGGAAAGATCGTGCTGCCGCCCGGGCTGAAGTCGGGTGCCAATGTCCGGCCGGCAGGGGAGGACATCCCCATTGGCCATGTCGCGCTGCGGGCAGGCCAGCGACTGCGGCCGCAGCATGTTGCCCTTGCCGCCGCGTTTGGCCTTGTCAGGCTTGATGTCGTCAGGCGCATTCGCGTCGCCGTATTCTCGACCGGCAACGAGTTGGCCTCGCCCGGGGAGCCGCGTGCGGCCTCGCAGCTATTCGACTCCAACCGCTTCATGCTGATGGCGATGCTGCGCCGCCTTGGCTGCGAGGTCTCCGATCTCGGCATTCTCCGCGACGAGCGTGCTTCGCTTGCCGGCGGATTGAAGCAGGTTGCGGGCCACCATGATCTGATCCTCACCACCGGCGGCGTCTCGACCGGCGAGGAGGACCACGTCAAGGCGGCGGTCGAGAGCGTCGGCTCACTCGTGCTGTGGCGGATGGCGATCAAGCCCGGCCGGCCTGTGGCGATGGGCATCATCGGCGGCACGCCGCTGATCGGGCTGCCCGGCAACCCCGTCGCAAGTTTCGTCACATTCGTCCACGTGGTGCGGCCGACCGTGCTCGCGCTCGCCGGCAGTCTGCCGGAGCCGCTATTGCCGATCCCGCTACGTGCGGCGTTCACCTACAGGAAGAAGCTGGGCCGCCGCGAATATGTTCGCGCCTCCTTGCGCCGCGCCCAGGATGGTGCGCTTGAGGCGGTCAAGTTCCCGCGCGAAGGGGCGGGCCTGCTGTCGTCATTGGTGGAGACCGATGGCCTCATTGAACTCGGCGAAAACATCACCCGCGTCGAACCCGGCGACAGCGTAGGTTTCCTGTCCTACGCCGATCTGCTCTGAGGTCCTCGCGTTGACGCAGTCGATCCCTCCCGCCATGTTGCGCCGATGACCAGAACGACACTTGATCTCACCGGGCTCAAATGCCCGTTGCCAGCCCTAAAGACGCGCAAGGCGCTGAAACCATTGCAGCCGGGCGATCAGCTCGAAGTCCACTGCACCGATCCCTTGTCGGTGATTGACATTCCGAACCTGATCCGCGAGACGGGCGACACGGTGGAGATCACCGAGCGCAATGAGGCGCGCATCGTGTTCTTGATAGAAAAGACGAATGGCTCGATAGCAAGTGCCAATGGTGCGCTGCGTTCTTAGGCGCGTTACCGCGCCGATACCGACCTTTTATCTATCGACATCGATCACGGCTTCTGCCCCAATTGACTTTGTCCGCGCGGGCGCGGAGGTTGAGTCTCGTCCGCGATGCGCGGAGCAGCGGGCCACGCACGAAGCCTGCAAACCGTATCGGGCATAGGGCCCCGGTCGAGGGGTTAACTTTTCAGACACGCGTGACGATCCTGGCGCGCGTCGGGTGATTGTGCGGAGCAGCAGGGACAACAGCTGCGCCGCAATGGGCTGAGGAACAGGATCGTAGCGGCAGTCTCGCTCAGAAGGGCGGCTGCAGGGGAGGTACGCATGACGACAATCGAGAGCGCTGGGAGGATTTCAGGCGCTGGCGCGGGAATTCTCGATCGCGAGCGAACGATCGCGACCGCGGGCTTCAATCGCTGGCTGGTGCCGCCGGCAGCGCTGTGCATCCATCTGTGCATCGGCATGGCCTATGGCTTCTCGGTGTTTTGGTTGCCGCTCTCGCGCGCGATCGGATTGACTGCGCCCAAGGCCTGCCCGGACATGTCGCTGTGGTCGGAGCTGTTCACCACCACCTGCGACTGGAAGGTCGCCAGTCTGGGCTGGATGTTCACGCTGTTCTTCGTCCTGCTTGGCGTCTCCGCCGCAATCTGGGGCGGTTGGCTTGAGCGGGCCGGTCCGCGCAAGGCCGGCTTCGTTGCCGCGCTTTGCTGGGGCGGCGGGCTCCTGGTCGGCGCGCTCGGCATCTACGTCCATCAACTCTGGATCATGTGGCTCGGGGCCGGCGTTATCGGCGGCGTCGGACTTGGCCTCGGCTACATCTCGCCGGTGTCGACGCTGATCAAGTGGTTCCCCGATCGCCGCGGCATGGCGACTGGCATGGCCATTATGGGCTTTGGCGGTGGTGCGATGATCGGCGCGCCGTTCGCCAATCTGCTGATCAACTACTTCAAATCGTCGACCGACGTCGGTGTGTGGCAGACCTTCGTCGTCATGGGCATCGTCTATTTCATCTTCATGACCATCGGTGCCTTCGCTTATCGCGTGACGCCGGCTGGCTGGCAGCCCGAGGGCTGGACGCCGCCGAGCGAAAAGAAGTCGATGATCACCGAGCATCACGTCCACCTCGACAACGCGCACAAGACGCCGCAGTTCTGGCTGATCTGGTGGGTGCTGTGCTTGAACGTGTCGGCCGGTATCGGCGTGATCGGCATGGCTTCGCCGATGCTTCAGGAAATCTTCGCCGGCAAGCTGATCGGGCATCCCGAACTCACCTTCAGCCAGCTCTCGGCCGATCAGAAGACCGTCATCGCCGGCATCGCGGCGGGCTTCGCCGGCCTGCTGTCGCTGTTCAACATTGGCGGTCGTTTCGTCTGGGCGTCGCTGTCGGACTATATCGGCCGCAAGAACACTTACTATACGTTCTTCATCCTCGGCATCGTGCTCTACGCACTGGCGCCGACCTTCGCGGCGATGGGCTCGAAGCTGCTCTTCGTGCTCGGCTTCGGCATCATCCTCTCGATGTATGGCGGCGGCTTCGCCACCGTGCCGGCCTATCTCGCCGACATGTTCGGAACGCAATTCGTTGGCGCCATCCATGGCCGGCTGCTGACGGCATGGTCGACCGCGGGCATCATCGGTCCCGTCGTGGTCAACTACCTCCGCGAGTTCCAGCTCGCGGCGGGCGTGCCGCGTGATCAGTTGTACAACACGACGATGTACATTCTCTGTGCGATGCTGATCGCGGGCATCATCTGCAACTACCTCGTCAAGCCGGTCAATTCGAGGTGGTATATGAGCGAGGCGGAGCTCGCGAAGTTGCACGCGGCAAAGGCCGGCGCAGGTGCGGTCCAGACCGGCTCGTTCGGAATCGGCACCGGCGGCCTCGACGTCAAGGCCGCGCTGTTCTGGCTCTTCGTCGGCATCCCGCTGGCATGGGGCGTGTACAAGACGCTCGAGAGCGCGGTGAAGATCCTCTGATCGCAACCCACGACCGCGGGAGGCTGACGCCAGCCGCCCGCGGTGCTCACCTGACAAGCAATCGAGAATGGGACCTAGGGGGATTCTTATGCTTCGCACCCGTATCTGCCTTGCCGCCATGCTGCTGGCAGCAAGCTTTCATACCGCGTCGGCGCAGACTGCAGCGACACCGGCGCCTGCCGCGGCGACGACCGACGCAAAGCCGCCGGGCAAGATCAAGCTCACCATGCAGAAACTGAAAGAGATGAAGGCCAAGTGGTCGGCCAACAAGCCGAAGCTGAAGGCGTGCCGCTCCGAGGTGAAGGCCAAAGGACTGATCGGCGACGATCGCTGGTTCTACATCCAGGACTGCATGGAGAAGACCTGACGAGGTTCCGCGATCGACTTGCTTAGGGGGGCGTGGCAGGGCGGCTGCCCGCCCCCTAAATGATTATAGAGTCGTTCTAAATTTACTTGGCGTCTGGTATACCAGAGGCTAGAGTCGCCTGGAATGAGGCCTGATCTGCCGGGGTGCCGACGATGCGGTTCCCGATTGTCGGGCCTGGTAATAACGGCGGATCGCGATGGTTATCCAGCCTGAGATCATCGCGCTTTTGAGGAGAACGCGACGTTTCCATGAGCAGCAACGACGACGTTCACAAGGTCAGGGAATTCGAGCATCCGGGCGAAGGGCGCCGGCGCGCCAAGGCTACGCCCAAGGGCAGGCAGGTCGATCCGACCGCCTCGCATGAGATCGAGCAATTGCTCGGCGATCGCCCGCGGCGGCGCGATCTCCTGATTGAATATCTGCACCTGATCCAGGACACATTTCGCCAGATCTCGGCTGCGCATCTTGCAGCCCTTGCCGACGAGATGAAGCTCGCTTTCGCCGAAGTGTTCGAGACCGCGACCTTCTACGCGCATTTCGACGTCGTGAAGGAAGGCGAGCCTGACGTCGCTCCGCTGACGATCCGCGTCTGCGATTCGCTGACCTGCGCGATGCTCGGCGGAGAGAAGCTGCTTGAGGATTTGCAGAGCGCATCTGGCCCCGGCATTCGCGTCGTGCGCGCGCCCTGCGTCGGCCGCTGCGACACCGCGCCTGCCGCCGAAGTCGGGCACAATTTCGTGGATCATGCCACCGTTGCCAATGTAATGGCTGCGGCGAAGTCCGGCGACACGCATGCGCATCTGCCAAAGTATGTCGACTACGATGCCTATGTCGCGGGCGGCGGCTACAAGCTCCTCGGCCGCGTGCGCTCGGGCGAGATGTCGACGGACGATCTTCTGAAGGCGCTCGATGATGCCTCGCTGCGCGGCCTCGGCGGCGCCGGTTTCCCGACAGGGCGCAAATGGCGCGCCGTGTTGGGAGAGCCCGGACCGCGGCTGATGGCGATCAACGGCGACGAGGGCGAGCCCGGGACGTTCAAGGATCGCTATTATCTCGAAACCGATCCGCACCGCTTCATCGAGGGCATGCTGATCGGCGCGCATGTGGTGCAGGCCTCCGACGTTTACATTTATCTGCGCGACGAATATCCGGCCTCGCGCGAGATTCTTGAACGAGAAATCGCCAAGCTCCCCGCAGGCGGCCCGACGCTGCACATGCGCCGCGGTGCTGGTGCTTACATCTGCGGCGAAGAGTCTTCTCTGCTCGAGAGCATCGAGGGCAAGCGCGGCCTGCCCCGGCACAAGCCGCCTTATCCGTTCCAGGTTGGTCTGTTCGGCTTGCCGACGCTGATCAACAACATCGAGACGCTGTGGTGGGTACGCGACATTGTCGAGAAGGGCGCCGACTGGTGGAAGGGTAATGGTCGCCATGAGCGCCATGGCCTGCGCAGCTTCTCGGTCTCCGGCCGCGTCAAGAACCCGGGCATGAAGCTTGCACCCGCGGGCATCACCGTGCGCGAGCTGATCGACGAATATTGCGGCGGCATGGCCGACGGCCATCAGTTCTATGCGTATCTGCCGGGCGGCGCGTCCGGCGGCATCCTGCCGGCGTCGATGGACGACATCCCGCTCGATTTCGGCACGCTGGAGAAATACGGCTGTTTCATTGGCTCGGCCGCGATCGTGATCCTGTCGCAGAAGGACAGCGTGCGCGCAGCGGCACTCAACCTGATGAAGTTCTTTGAGGACGAGAGCTGCGGCCAGTGCACGCCGTGCCGGGTCGGAACCCAGAAGGCAGCGCAGCTGATGCAGAAGCCGGTCTGGAACCGCGCATTGCTGGAAGAATTGAGCCAGGCGATGCGCGATGCCTCGATCTGCGGGCTCGGACAGGCGGCATCGAATCCGCTGTCCTCCGTGATCAAATATTTCCCTGACGAGTTCAAGGAAGCGGCCGAATGACGAAGATTACGTTCGAGCTCGACGGCAAGCAGGTCGAGGCCAAGCCCGGCGAGACGATCTGGCAGGTTGCCAAACGGCAGGGCCGCGAGATTCCGCATCTCTGTTATTCGCCCGCGCCCGACTATCGCCCCGACGGCAATTGCCGCGTCTGCATGGTCGAGATCGAGGGCGAGCGCGTGCTCGCCGCGTCCTGCAAACGCACGCCGTCGGTCGGCATGAAGGTGAAGACGGAATCTTCGCGCGCGACTGCCGCGCAGAAAATGGTGATGGAGCTCTTGGTCGCCGACCAGCCGGCGCGCGAGACCTCGCACGATCCGGATTCCAAATTCTGGCACTGGGCCGAGACGACCGGCGTCACCGAGAGCCGCTTCCCTGCCGCCGAGCGTTGGGAGACCGATGCCAGCCATCCGGCGATGCGCGTCAATCTCGATGCCTGCATCCAGTGTGGCCTCTGCGTGCGCGCTTGCCGCGAGGTCCAGGTCAACGATGTCATCGGCATGGCTTATCGTAATCACGATTCCAAAATCGTGTTCGATTTCGACGATCCCATGGGCGAGTCGACCTGCGTTGCCTGCGGTGAATGCGTGCAGGCCTGCCCGACCGGCGCCTTGATGCCGGCTGTGATGCTCGACGACAAGCAGACCCGCGTGACCTACGCTGACAAGAAGGTGGATTCGCTCTGCCCGTTCTGCGGCGTCGGCTGCCAGGTCACCTATGAGGTCAAGGACGAGAAGGTGATCTACGCCGAGGGCCGCGATGGTCCGGCCAATCACAATCGTCTCTGCGTCAAGGGCCGCTTTGGGTTCGACTACATCCACCATCCGCATCGCCTGACCAAGCCGCTGGTGCGGCTGCCGAATGCGAAGAAGGATTCCAACGATCAGGTCGATCCTGCCAATCCGTTCACGCATTTCCGTGAAGCGAGCTGGGACGAGGCGCTCGACATCGCCGCCAAGGGTCTCCTCAAGATCCGCGATGAGAAGGGCGTGAAGGCGCTCGCCGGTTTCGGTTCGGCCAAGGGTTCGAACGAAGAGGCCTATCTTTTCCAGAAGCTGGTCCGCACCGGCTTCGGGTCAAACAATGTCGACCACTGCACGCGCCTTTGCCACGCCTCGTCGGTCGCCGCGCTGTTCGAAGGCCTGAGCTCGGGCGCGGTGTCGGCGCCGTTCTCCGCGGCGATGGACGCGGAAGTGATCTGGGTGATCGGCGCCAATCCGACGGTCAACCACCCGGTCGCGGCCACCTTCATCAAGAACGCGGTCAAGCAGAACGGCGCAAAGCTGTTCGTGATGGATCCGCGCCGGCAGTCGCTGTCGCGTCACGCCACCAAGCACCTGCAGTTCAAGCCCGGCTCCGACGTCGCCATGCTGAACGCGATGATCAATACGATCATCACCGAAGGCCTGACCGACGATCAGTACATCGCCGGCTACACCGAGGGGTTCGAGGACCTCAAGGAGAAGATCAAGGAGTTCACGCCGGAGAAGATGGAGCCGATCTGCGGCATCCCGGCGCAGACGCTGCGCGAGGTCGCGCGCACCTACGCGCGCGCGAAATCCTCGATCATCTTCTGGGGCATGGGCATCAGCCAGCACGTCCACGGCACCGACAATGCGCGCTGCCTCATTGCGCTGGCGCTGATCACCGGCCAGGTCGGCCGCCCGGGCACCGGCCTGCATCCGCTGCGCGGCCAGAACAACGTGCAGGGCGCCTCCGACGCCGGCCTGATCCCGATGTTCCTGCCGGACTACCAGCCGGTCGGTCGCGACGATCTGCGCGGCAGCTTCGAAAAGCTCTGGCAGCAGGATCTCGATCCCGTGCGCGGCCTGACCGTGGTCGAGATCATGAATGCGATCCACGCCGGCGAGATCAAGGGCATGTATATCGAGGGCGAGAACCCCGCGATGTCCGATCCTGATCTGCAGCATGCGCGCCAGGCGCTCGCGATGCTCGACCATCTCGTGGTGCAGGATCTCTTCGTCACCGAGACCGCGTTCCACGCGGACGTCATCCTGCCGGCCTCGGCCTTTGCCGAGAAGGACGGCTCCTTCACCAACACCGATCGCCGCGTGCAGCTCGCGCGCCAGGTGATCAAGCCGCCCGGCGATGCACGGCAGGATCTCTGGATCATCCAGGAGATCGGCAAGCGCATGGGCCTGCCGTGGAATTATTCCGGTCCGGGCGAGGTCTACACCGAGATGGCGGAGCTGATGCCGTCGCTCAAGAACATCAGCTGGGAGCGGCTGGTGCGCGAAGGCGCCGTCACCTATCCGGCCGATGATCCCAACAAGCCCGGCAACGAGATCATCTTCACCACGGGCTTCCCGACCGCGAGCGGCCGCGGCAAGATCGTGCCGGCCAAGGTCATTCCGCCGGATGAACTGCCGGACGACGAATATCCGATGGTGCTTTCGACCGGCCGCGTGCTGGAGCACTGGCACACCGGCTCAATGACCCGCCGCGCCCAGGTGCTCGACCAGATCGAACCCGAGGCGGTCGCGTTCATGTCGCCAAAGGACATGCGCAAGAAGAAGCTCGTGCCCGGCGACTTCATCCGTCTGGAGACCCGCCGCGGCGCGGTCGAGGTCAAGGTGCGGTCGGACCGCGACGTGCCTGAAAACATGGTGTTCATGCCGTTCTGCTACGCCGAAGCGGCTGCGAACCTTTTGACCAACCCGGCACTCGATCCATTCGGCAAGATCCCGGAGTTCAAGTTCTGCGCGGCGAGGGCCGAACGGGCGGAGATGCGGGACGCGGCGGAGTAGGAAGGCCTCGCGGTTGCTGCCGCAGGGTTGCCACACAACGCGCTGTCATGCCCCGCGAAGGCGGGGCATCCAGTACGCCGCGGCCCATCGATTCAGCCACACCGCCTCGGCGTACTGGATCGCCCGGTCAAGCCGGGCGATGACAGTGAGGGTGTGGTGCGAGCCTACCCCATAATGCTACATGTGTTCCCATGTCCAAAGTCACCCCGGCCACCCGCGCGCTCACAGCCGCCGGTGTCGCTTTCACCGTCCACGCCTACGACTACGACTACGACTACGATCCTGACGCCGAGAGCATTGGCCTGCAGGCGGCCGCCGCGCTCGGTGAAGACCCGGCACGCGTGCTGAAGACGCTGATGGCGCTGGTGGACGGCAAGCCGGTCTGCGTCATCGTCCCGTCCGACCAGGAAGTCTCGATGAAGAAGCTCGCCGCGGCCGCTGGCGGCAGATCGGCGCAGATGATGAAGCCGCCGGAGGCCGAGCGCGTCACTGGCTACAAGGTCGGCGGCATCAGCCCGTTCGGGCAGCGCAAGCAGGTCGGCACGGTGCTCGAGCAGAGCGCGCTCGCACATGACCTCGTCTATCTCAATGGCGGTCAACGCGGGCTGCAAGTGCGGATGAAGCCGACCGATGTGCGGGATGTCGTGAAGGCAGTCGTGGCCGACGTGCTCGCCTGAGGTGATCGCCACACCAGCGCGACTCGCAAGGCTGGTTTACGCGCCGTCGCTGGCTGCCGGACCTTGCGGCGGCTAATGCTTGCCCAAACACATGAGCGACGCGTGACGTCGGGGAGGGCGCCTGAATGACTGACGCAATCGGATTTATCGGTCTCGGTGTCATGGGCGAGCCCATCTGCCGGAATTTGCTGCGCAAGAGCGGGCGCAAGCTGCTGGCCTTCGACCTCGCCGTGGAGCCGCTGGCGCGGATCGCGGCTGACGGGGCGGTCGCGGCAAATTCCGTGGCCGACGTCGTCGGTGGCAGCGATGTCACCTTCCTCTGCCTGCCCAGTGCCAAGCATGTGTTGTCGGCCTTCGAGGGCGGCATTCTGCCGGCCGTCCGGCGCGGCCAGATCGTTGTCGATCTCGGAACGTCCGAGGTCGGGATGACGCGTGAATTTGCCCGCCAACTCGCAGAAAAGGGAGCGCTCTGGATCGACGCACCGATCGCCCGCACGCGTCAGGCCGCGCAGGACGGCACGCTCAGCGTGATGGTCGGCGCCACGTCCGCGCAGTTTTCGCAAGTCGAGCCGCTGATCCGGCATTTCGCCACCGATGTCACCCTGTGCGGCGGCACCGGCGCCGGCCAGATCACAAAAATCCTCAACAACATGGTGCTGTTCGAGACCGTGAATGCGCTGGCGGAGGCCGTCGCGGTCGCAAAGCGTAGCGGTGTCGAACCAAAATTGTTGCTGGAAACGTTGTCGAAAGGCTCGGCCGACAGCTTTGCGCTGCGTAACCATGGCATGAAAGCCATTGTTCCGAACGAGTATCCCCTGCGCGCGTTCTCGACCGAATATGCGATGAAGGATCTGACCTACGCGCTTGAACTCGGCAGACAGACCGGCGTCAACATGCGCGGGGCCGCGCTGATCCGTACGATCTTCGAGGAGGCGATCGAGGGCGGGATGGGCGATGCTTACTTCCCCGTCATCGCAAGGCTGCTTGAACCCGGAAAATAACCGGCGCTATTGCTTCTGCAGCAGCTTAAGTCGGCAGCGCAGCGCCTCGCGGATGTGGCCGCGGGCGAGCTGTTCGGCCTTGTCGCCGTCGCGCGCTGCGATGGCCTCGATGATGGCGAGGTGCTCGCTGTGGCTGGTCGAGGGCCGCCCCGTCACGATGAAGGTGGTCGGGCCGAGCAGGGCGATCCAGTCCTGCAATTCGCGGGAGGCGTTGTCGAGATAGCGGTTGCGAGCGGCGCGGCAGATCGCCTCGTGGAAGGCGCGGTTAAGCCTTGCCATTTCGCCGGCGTCGGTCTCGGAGGCTTCGACAAAGGCCTGCTCGATATCCCGGAGCGCATCCACCTCCGGTGCAGAGGCGTGCTCGGCGGCAAGGCGCGCGGCGGCCCCCTCCATGATCTCGCGCATGGCGTAGAGCTCGAGCACCTCGGAGATGTCGAGGTTACGCACGATCAGGCCGCGCCCGCCGGCGGGCTCGACGAAGCCGCGCGCCGCAAGCCGGCCAAGCGCTTCACGCACGGGCGTACGGCTGACCTTCAGCCGTTGCGCGACTTCCTCCTCGCGCAGGCGGTCACCGGCGCGGTAGCTGCCGGCCTGGAGTGCCTCGCACAACGAGCGGAATACGGCTTCGCCCAGCGCCACACCACCGCCACGAGCGATCGATCCGCCTGTCTTTGCCGGGCGTCTGGCCATGAATCCCCGGGTCTGCGATCCGCATCCTGCCCATGCAGAGATGCTGCTTGCCTCCCATCTGTATATCTTTGTATACAAAAGTACGCAATGGCTGCCAGGATTGACCGCAGCCGTCGGCGGGCAGAATGTCTCCAACTTCGTCGCATCGGGCAGACGGCATGAGCAGCAAATACGACGTGCTGGTGATCGGCGGCGGCAACGCGGCGCTGTGCGCGGCGATCTCGGCGCGCCGCGGCGGTGCCTCGGTGCTCGTGCTCGAGGGCGCGCCAAAGTTCTATCGCGGTGGCAACACCCGCCACACCCGCAACATGCGCTGCGCCCATGACGCGGCGACCGAGATCCTGACCGGCCCCTATACCGAGGATGAGTTCTGGGAGGACCTGCTGCGCGTCACCGGCGGGCAGACCGACGAAGTGCTCGCCCGTCACATGATCCGGGAGTCCAAGGACATCCTGAACTGGATCGTGGAGCAGGGCGTACGCTGGCAGCCCTCGCTCGGCGGCACGCTGAGCCTCGGTCGCACCAACTCCTTCTTCCTCGGCGGTGGCCGCGCCATGCTGAACGCGCTGTATCTGACCGCGGAGCGGCTCGGCGTCGACGTTGAATATGACGCCGAGGTCACCGACCTCGTCATCGAAGACGGCATGTTCCTCGCCGCCCGCCTCAAGCGGCCGATCAACGGCGAGACCGCGATCCGCGCGATCTCGTTGGTCGCTGCCGCCGGCGGGTTCGAGGCCAACATTGAATGGCTGAAGCAATATTGGGGCGAGGCCGCCGACAATTTCCTGATCCGCGGCACCCCCTATAATCGTGGCTCGATCCTGAAGATGCTGCTCGACAAGGGCGTGCAGGAGGTCGGCGACCCCACCCAGTGCCACGCGGTCGCGATCGACGCCCGCGCGCCGAAATTCGATGGCGGCATCATTACGCGCCATGACTCGGTGGTGTTCGGCATCGTCGTCAACAAGCACGCGCAGCGCTTCTATGACGAGGGCGAGGACATCTGGCCGAAGCGCTACGCGATCTGGGGCCGGCTGGTCGCGGCCCAGCCCGACCAGATTGCCTACATCATCTTCGATTCGACCGTCGTGACCAGCTTCATGCCGACCCTGTTCCCGCCGATCGCCGGGCAGACGGTGGCCGAGCTTGCCCGCAAGCTCGAGCTCGATCCGGCCGCGCTGGAAAAGACCGTCACCGAATTCAACGCGGCGGTGCTATCAGGCACGTTCGATCACACCATTCTGGATGACTGCCGCACCGAAGGTATCACGCCGCCCAAGACCCATTGGGCGCGTAAGATCGAGACGCCGCCCTATCTCGCCTATCCCGTGCGGCCCGGCATCACCTTCACCTATCTCGGCACGCGCGTGAACAAGGAGGCGCGGATGCTGATGGCTGATGGCAAGCCGTCCGGCAACATGTTCGCAGCCGGCGAGATCATGGCCGGCAATGTGCTCGGCAAGGGATATGCGGCCGGCATGGGCATGACCATCGGCAGCGTGTTCGGGCGGATCGCAGGACGGGAAGCGGCGAAACATGCACGGAACTAGAATCCTTGATGAAGCCGACCGTCTGATGACGGTCTGCAATTCCTGCCGTTATTGCGAGGGCCTGTGCGCGGTGTTTCCGGCCATGGAGATGCGACGCGCCTTCTCCGACGGCGACCTCAACTATCTCGCCAACCTCTGCCATTCCTGCGGCGCCTGCTATGTCGACTGCCAGTTCTCGCCGCCGCACGAGTTCAACGTCAACGTCCCAAAGACGCTGGCGGTCGCGCGCGCGGAGTCCTACGCCACCTATGCCTGGCCACAGGCCCTGTCCGGTGCATTCGCCCGTAACGGCCTCGTCATCGCCATCATCGCTGCGCTCAGCATGGCGGCCTTCATTCTTGGCTTCGTGGCCCTGAATGATGCTAGGGGGCTGTTCGGGGTGCACACCGGTCCCGGCGCGTTCTACAAGCTGATGCCGCACAACGCGATGGCCGCCTTGTTTGGCGCTGCGTTCCTTTATGCCATCCTCGCGCTGGTCATGAGCGTGCGCGCGTTCTGGCGCGACATCGGCCCGCCGATTGACGGCCGCGCCGATGGCGGCTCGATCTTTCAGGCGATCCGTGATGCCGGCGAGCTGCGCTATCTCCACGGGGGCGGCGTCGGCTGCTACAACGAGGATGACAAGCCGACCGACCGGCGCAAGCTCTACCATCACCTGACGTTCTACGGCTTCCTGCTGTGCTTTGCCGCAACTTCGGTGGCGACGCTCTATCACTATCTGCTCGGCCGCGAGGCGCCGTATCCGTGGTGGGACCTGCCGGTCGTGCTCGGTACGCTCGGCGGCATCGGCCTCATCGTTGGCTCGATCGGCCTGTTCGTGGCCAAGATGCGGCGCGATCCGGCGCTGCTCGACGAGAACAGCTACGGCATGGATGTCGGCTTCATCGCCATGCTGTTGCTGACCGGGTTCACCGGCATTCTGCTTCTGATCCTGCGCGAGACTGCGGCCATGGGGCCGCTGCTGGCGCTGCATCTCGGCGCGGTGTTCGCACTGTTCATCACCATGCCCTATGGCAAGTTCGTGCACGGCATCTACCGCTTCGTGGCGCTGGTGCGCTATGCGCAGGAACGGCGGACCGCGGCCTAGCCTTCACGCCAGGCTGAATCGGCCGTCCTGAAGAAATGCAATGGTCTGCGCGATCGCAACGCCGTGACGCGGCAGTCCGGTATGGGAAGCGTTCACGACGATATGGTCGGCCATGCCGGCCAGCATCGCGCTTTGCACCGACACGCGTCCGTCATTCGGTTTCGGCAGGACGAAGAGGCCGGCGACGGGATCAATGAAACGGTTTCCTGCGATGACGCCGACGGGATAGTCCACAACGGGCAGGACGTTAGACCGGTTCGCTGTCGTGAGCTCAAGCCCGGCCGGCCCGTAGAATGCGCGGTAAAGCCGAGACCCGCTCAGGAGATCGGCGACCTCGCTGCCGCCGTTCGGCGTGCCCAGCATCACGACGCCGCCAAGCCGGTTCGGCCGGTGTTTCGCGAGATAGGCGCGCGTCACGAGACCGCCCATCGAATGCGCGACGAAGTGGAGCGGAGCCTCGCGTTCGGCAAAGCGGGCGATTGCCGGGTGGATATCGTCAGCGAGCGCTGCGATTGGCTTCCCGCGGCTCGCATAGTCGATGTTGAGCGTAGCGAATCCGGCTGCCTGGAGTGACCGCTCAAGCCTCCTCAGCGATGAGGAGCCGCGCGCGATGCCATGAAGCAGAACCACTCCAGGACATCGCGCGCTGCGCATTTCAGGCGCCCCGCGCATCTCTCTTACGCCACCTCCCGCTCCGGCGCGGACGCCTGCTCGCGGGCCATCGTCGTTGCCGTGACGTAGTCGGTCTTGCCGGTGCCAAGCAACGGCACTTTGTCGACCACCATGATCGTCGCGGGCACGGTCAGCTCGGAGGCGCCGACTGCCTTGGCCTGGGCCTGCATGGCGCTGCGCTCGGCATTCTTCTCCGTGGTCAGCAAGACGATGCGCTCGCCCTTGCGCTGGTCGGGGATCGACACGGCGACCGAAGCGGCCTGCGGCCACAGCGTGGTCGCGATGCTCTCGACCGCCGACAGCGAGACCATTTCGCCGGCGATCTTGGCAAAGCGCTTGGCGCGGCCCTTGATGGTGATGAAGCCGGCAGCATCGATCGCCACGATATCGCCGGTGTCGTGCCAGCCCTCGGGCAGCACTTCGAGCACACCAGGGTTTTCAGCCCTGAGGTAACCGAGCATCACGTTCGGTCCGCGCACCGACAGGCGGCCGCCTTCCTCAATGCCGGGAACCGGATCGAGGCGGCTTTCCATCAGTGGCGAGAGACGGCCGACAGTGCCGGGACGGTTGGCCATCGGCGTGTTCATCGCCAGCACCGGCGCCGTCTCGGTGACGCCATAGCCTTCGAGGATGCGGATGCCGTAGCGCTCCATGAACACCTGGCGCGTGCGGTCCTTGACCGCCTCGGCGCCGGCGATCACCAAGCGC
The DNA here is from genome assembly GCF_028128895.1 of Bradyrhizobium sp. CCBAU 11434. NCBI lineage: Bacteria > Pseudomonadati > Pseudomonadota > Alphaproteobacteria > Hyphomicrobiales > Nitrobacteraceae > Bradyrhizobium > Bradyrhizobium sp. CCBAU 11434. The sequence continues at coordinate 99,224 of NZ_LBJX01000091.1, read as the reverse complement.
AGGGTGCGGAAGTCGTAGGCATGCGCAGAGCGCGCATAGCCGGTGAGGAAGGTGTCGGTGCCGAACAGGATGGTAGCACCGGTTTGGTAGATCAGCTCGGGCACGATGCGGTAGTGCAGCGGCGAGGGATACATGTAGATCGGAATGCCCGCGAGAACAGGCATCATCATTCCGCCCGTGAGTCCGAATGAGTGGAACACCGGCAGCACGTTGAACACCTTGTCATTGGCGTTGGCATCGACACGCGCCAGCGCCTGCGCCGCGTTGGCGAGGATGTTGCGATGGGACAGTACCACGCCCTTGGGGGTGCCTTCCGAGCCCGACGTGAAGAGCACGACGGCGGGATCGTTGGCCTGACGCGTGACGCGTGGTGCAGTGCCGGCGAGCAGTCCCTTGATCTTGTCAGCCGTGCCTATCGAGGCGCGGACGTCCTCGAGATAGACGACGCGCGCCTCGTCGGAGATCGCGGCCATCAGCCTGTCGAGCTTACCCTTCTCGATGAAGGCTTTTGAGGTCAGCACGGTCTTGACCTGCGCAGCTTTCATGGCGGCGAGGACGTTGACCGGGCCGGCCGAGAAATTCAGCATCGCCGGAACGCGACCGATGCTCTGCAGCGCCATGAAGACCACGGCGACGCCCGCGGAGTTCGGCAGCAGCACGCCGACGTTCTCGCCGGCCGTGGTGCCGGTCTCGAGCTTGCGGCTCAGGACCTGCGCGCCGAGGATCAGCTTGCGATAGGTGAGCTTGGTGCCGAGGGCGTCCTCGATGATCACCTTGCCCGTGTCGCGGTCGCGATAGGCGTGTCCGAGCGCCTCGAACAGCGAGTGATCGAGCATGGCGTTCTTGACCAGCGCGTCGATCATGACGTCCTGCAGCGCGGCGCCGGCGGCATTGCGGCGCGCCTTGCCCTTGAGCTGTTCATCGACCGGCAGCTTGACCGGTGGCAGGATCGTCACCGTCACCCGCGGGAACCAGGAGCGCTTGATCTGGCTGGAGTTGAGGTAACTGAGATGCGAGCGCTGCGCACCTTCGATGCGAACCGGCACGACCACGGCGTCGGCCTTGTCCGCGATCATCGCGGTGCCGTCATAGACCTTCATCAGCGACCCGGAGACAGTGATGCGTCCCTCCGGGAAGATCACCACCGGTTCGCCCGCGGCGACGAGCTTGATCAGGTCGCGCGCGGCCAGCGGCTTGGTCGGGTCCATGGTGTAGTGCTTGACCACGCGCAGGAACGGCTTGGCCCACCAGGCCTTGGAGATGCCGGTGTCGACCGCGAAGCTCGCATCGATCGGCAGCACGGCGTGCAGCAGCGGGCCGTCGATCAGGCTGACATGGTTCGGCGCGATCAGCATGCGGGTGCCGGGAGGCGGCAGATTTTCGAGGCCACGGATCTCGGTACGGAATAGCGCGCGGAACAGCAGTCCGCCGAAATCGCGCACGCCTTCCTTGCCCCACTTCGTCAGGACGAACCACACTGCGCCAAAGCTGGCGACGCCGAGGCCGAAGAAGATCCAGCCGACATGCACGCCGCCGGCCTGCAGCAGCGCGACGAACAGCGAGCCGACCACCATGAAGGCAGCCTGCAACACGTTGCCGGCGGCGATGATGCGGGCGCGTTCGTTCGGCGCCGACCAGGCCTGCACCGCGGCGAAGGAGGGAACGACGAACAGGCCGCCGCCGAAGGCGAAGGCGACGAAGTCGACCAGCATGCGTAGGCCCGCGAACGAGGTCGCAAAGTCGATCGCCGCGATGTCCTGGCCCTTGGTCGCCACAGCGATGGCCCAGGCGAGATCGAGGCCGGCGCAGCCCATGATGATGGCGCCGATCGGCACCAGCGCGAGGTTCGGACGAACATGGCTCAGGCTGGCCGCAAACAGAGAACCGATGGCGATGCCGATCGCGAAGATCGCAAGGCACAGCGTCACCACGCCTTCGCTACCACCGACGACGTCCTTCACCAGTGCCGGCAAGAGCGACAGCACGATGGCGCCGACCAGCCAGAACCAGGAGACGATCACGGTGCCATCCCACAGACGGTGGTCGGCATGTAGCGTCTTGAGCAGGCTGAGCGTCGAGGTCCAGGGATTGGCATCGACGGGCAGATCGGGCGCGGAGGGCGTTGTCTGCGGAATGCGGGAGGCAAAGGCCCAGGACAGCAGGGCCAGCACGACCACGGCCGATGCGACCCAGGCCATATGCGCGGAGCCTGCGACGAATTGGCCGCCGGCGACAGTGCCGAGCAGGATCGCCATGAAGGTTGCACCTTCAACCAGCGCGTTGCCGGTGGCGAGCTCACCGAGCTCCAGCTGGTCCGGCAGCATGGAGTATTTCACGGGACCAAACAGCGCGGCGATGATGCCGAACAGTGCAAGCGCGGTGAACAGCAGCGGCACCGAGTGCATGAAGAAACCCGCAGCAGCGAAGCCCGCCGCAAAGATTTCGGCGAACTTCAATCGCCTTGCGACGACCGATTTGACGTATTTGTCGGCAAGCTGGCCGCCGAGCCCGGACAGGATGAAGTAGGGGAAGATGAAGACGGCACCTGCCACCGTCACCAGGGCATCACCGTGGCCCGTTGCGGCGCTGTAAAGCAGGATGATGACGAGTGCGTTCTTGAGCACGTTGTCATTGAGCGCCGAGAAAAATTGCGCCCAGAACAGCGGCGCAAAGCGGCGTGACGACATCAATTCCCTGATCATGACGAGTCCTGTTTTGGAAAGGCAGCCTGAGGTTGTTACGTTGCGGGTCGAACGTCACGACCGGAAGGGTGTGGGGAGCGATTGCAGGCGACGACGCTTGCCGGCCTGTCGTGTCCCCTCGGTCCCTCCGATCCAGTTGGTCTCCAGCTTGTCTCGTTAGGTTCGCAAATATCCGGTCGCGACCGCAACTTCGGGCGGAAATGCCGCGATTATGGGGATATCGCCGGGGCCGATAAGAAAAAGCTGAACGGCATCTCTGACTTTCGCCGAGTCGGCCGGCAGTGTCCGGACATAGTAAGTGCTTTGTTGCGATCGGCGTTCGCATTCGAGTGGAGCCGCACGTGCATCGGCTTGTCCACTAGGTGAGGTGAGCGAGATGGCGAAAGGGATTGAGCCGGCCAAGCAGGCTGACGCGGCGGCCCTCATGGCGGGCGCGGGTGCGGCTGGTCCGCCACATCCGGAAGGTCGCGCGGCGCTCAGCGAGCACGCCGGCGATGTCGCAGGCATTTGCAATCCGATCGATCGGCGCCATCGCGAGCCGCAGGACAGCGCGACCGAAGCCGCTGACGAGGGCCGCGGCGTCATCGATGAAGGTGGAGGCAATATCAACAGCAAGGGTTTGCATTTTGCAGGTCTCCGGGCTAAATTGAACAATGTTCACGTGAGTAGCTTGAAAATGAACAATGTTCAAGAAGAATCGCTGCGGGATCGAAAAAAAAGTCGCCGGCGGCTTCAAATCCTGGAGATCGCCCGCAGCATCATCGCCTCTAAAGGATTGAGATCATTAAAGGTTCGGGATATCGCGGACGCCGCCGGCTGCTCCGTCGGCAGCGTCTATAACGAGTTCGACGACTTCGACGGGGTGATCCTGACCGTCAACAGGGAGACGGTTCAGGCGCTCACGGCGCGGCTGGGCGCGGTTCCGACCGAAGATCCGGTTCGCCAGCTCTATGGATTAGCCGAGACCTATCTCGATTTCTTCGCCGAGAACGCCAATCTGCTGCGCTCGCTGTTCGAGCATCGGATGGAGGATGACCGCCCGTATCCCGACGACATCCTTCAGATGGTGATGGACGCCTTCGCGCTGATGCATCAGCCCCTGGTGCGCGTGCTGCCTGATGCGGATGACGTGAAGATCGCGCTATTGTCGCGCACGCTGTTTTCCGCAGTCCACGGCATCATCTCGCTCGGCCTCGAAGAGCGTATGGTTGCGGTGCCGCCGCAGATGCTGCGCCAGCAGGTCACACAGTTCCTCGACGCGCATCTTCTGGGTCTCGGAGTCTTGCCGGCACGATGATTGCGACGGTCGCCGTCACGCGCGGGCGGCTTCACGTGGCCGTGCTGCGACGACGACGATGTCCGCGTTCCCGTTGTCAACCTGAACCCGGTTGCGCCCCTTCTCCTTGGCGCGATAGCAGGCGGCATCGGCCCGACGCATCGCCTCCTCGAGCGTGGTGTCGCGGTCGGTGATGCAGGCGACGCCGATGCTGCCGGTCACCGCAAAGCTGCGGTCCTCCCAGGCGAAGCTGAACAGCTCGAGCGACCGCCGCAGCCGCTCGGCGATATTGACCGCGTCGTAGGGCGGGCATTGCGGGAGGATCAGAGCGAATTCATCGCCGCCGAGCCGGGCGACCAGATCGCGCGGCCGCCGATCCTGCTGCAACAGCTGCGCGACCTGACACAGCAGCCGATCGCCGGCGAGATGGCCACTGCTGTCGTTGACGTTCTTGAACTGGTCGAGGTCGAGCAGGATCAGACTGAGCCAACCCGCCGCATTATTGTCGAGCTCGCTTTGCATGCGGGCCTCGAAGGCGCGGCGGTTGGTGATGCCCGTGAGCCAATCGTGCGACGCCTGAAAGGCCAGGCGTTCCTTCTCCGCGTGCAAGGCATCCTCGAATGCCTGTCGCTGCAGCACCAGTCGCCGGGTGTGCCAGATCATGAGCAGAATCAGTGCCGCGGCGGTGACGATGTTGACGAAGGTCAGCATCACCTTGATGGTGCGAGAGCCTTCGCCGAGAGCGGTCGAGAACCGCTCGGCATGTCCGGTAAACTGCCTGTTCAGTTCCGAAAGCCGCGACGACAGGAATTGCAGGCGATCGACATTGCGGATGGGGCCGTCCTTCAGCTCGCTCCGGATCACTTCACCGAAGATGCTAAGCTCGAGCAGCATCGGATCGGTGGCAGCCCACTCCCGGATCGCCTCCTTAAAGAAGTTGATGCCGCTGAAATAGCGGAACAGCCAGATCATGCCAGGAATATCGTCGGGATGGTTCCCGCCTTGCAGAAGTCCGATACGGGCGGTCTCGACATCTACCGGATCGCGTTCGAGGGCCCACCTTGCATACTCGTCGCCGATCGGGACAGCGATCGAGGACCGATATCGCGCGAACTGGCTGGTTTCGCCCGAATGCAGATAAAGATTGAGGAAATAGACGGCGTTCTTTTGCGAACGCGACCACATCGCCTCGCCGGCGACATAAGCGCGAACCGACGACATCACTTCCAGACTGAACCCGGCAATCGTCGCCTGGAGCACGACGACCATGACGAATGGCGAGACGAGCTTGATGACGTGAAGGAAGCTGCGTTCCTTCGCCGACGTTGCTGTTCTGCGAAACACTGCGTTCCCCAAATCGCTCAACGACCCCAGCGGAGCGTTCCGCTGACAACGCCGATTACGCGAGAACGCTGCTTGGTTCGACCCGAAAAAGTCCCAAGACCATCTCGCAGGGTGAAGGCGTTGTGAAGCCGATGTTGAAAATGCGACCGAGCCGGAACCTCGCGGCATCGGCGCGCCGATGCCGCCGAATCCGGCCTTTGCGACTCACGCGATCGAGAGGATTTGGCCGATTGCTAGACCAGCACCGGCTGGCGCACACGTCCGGCATCGCCGAACACGCGCAAATAGCGATCGATCTCGGAGGGCATCCCGGTCGCCTTCTCGGGATTGTCGGAGAGCTTGACGGCCGGACGCCCGTCGACCGACGACACCTTGCAGACCAGCGAGATCGGATCGAGATTGAAAGACCCGTCCGGCGCACAGCCGACAAAGTCGTTGGTGAGGTTGGTGCCCCAGCCGAAGGAGAGCCGCACGCGGCCGGCGAAATGGTGATAAGTCTCCTCGATCGAGCCGACGTCCATCGCGTCGGAGAAGACGAGCAGCTTGTCCTTGGGGTTGCGGCCCTTCTTCTGCCACCATGCGACGATCTCTTCGCCGGCCTGGATCGGCGGCGCACTGTCGGGGCGGAAGCCGGTCCAGTCGGCAACCCATTCCGGCGCATCACGCAGGAAGGCCTTGGTGCCGAAAGCGTCCGGTAGTGCGATCAAGAGATTGCCGCCATAGGTCTGGCGCCACTGATCGAGAATGCGATAGGGCGCCCAGCGCAATTCCTCGTCGTCCTTGGCGAGCGCGGCCGCGACCATCGGCAGCTCGTGTGCATTGGTGCCGATCGCTTCGAGATCGTTGTCCATGGCGAGCAGTACATTGGACGTTCCGATGAAGGACGGGCCCAGCCCTTCCTTCACCGCCTCCACGCACCAGCGTTGCCAGAGAAAACCGTGGCGGCGGCGGGTGCCGAAGTCGGACAGCCGCAAATTCTCCAGCTTGCGCAGCCGCTCCACCTTGGTCCACAGCTTGGCCTTGGCGCGGGCATAGAGCACATCGAGCTCGAAGCGGCCGCGGCCCTTGAATGCCGCGCGGGAACGCAACTCGTTGAGGATGGCGAGCGCCGGAATCTCCCACATCGAGGTGTGGGTCCACGGGCCGTGGAAGTGCAGCTCGTACTGGCCCTCGACCTTGCGCAGCTCGTATTCGGGAAGGCGGAATTCGGCGAGCCAGCGGATGAAGTCCGCCGAGAACATGTGGGTCTTGCCGTAGAAGGTGTTACCGGCAAGCCAGATCAGCTCCTTCTTGGAAAAGCGGATGGTGCGGGCATGATCGAGCTGGGCGCGCAGCTCGCCTTCGTCGATGGTCTCGGCTAGCCGCACATGGCGCGACCGGTTGATGACTGAGAACGTGACTTGCTGATCCGGATACGATTCCCGAATCATCTGCAGCATCAATAGCTTATAGAAATCGGTATCCAGCAGGCTGCGGATGATGGGATCCAGCCGCCAGCTGTGATTGTAGGTTCGGCTCGCAATGTCGGTCACTGTCATGACCGAATTCTAGCGTGGCCGCCCGCGCGCAACCAGTGGGTTTGGCGAGGGGCGGGCCATCGCTTAGGCAGCCGGCGGGCAACGACCAGTTCAGGCAGAAACCGTCGCCGCCATGAATTCCAGTTGTGTCCTGATCCAGCGGTGCGCCGGGTCCTTCTGATAGCGCTGATGCCAGACCATGAACATCGGCAGTTCGGCCAGCATGCGCGTGCGCGAGGCCAGCGGAATCCGCGTATGCGCGAAGCCACCCATCACGCCGGAGGCGAGCAGGCTCGGCATGCTCGCCAGCATTTGCGAGCCGCGCAGGAACGACGGCACGCCGGAGAAGCTCGGCACCGAGATGGCGATGTCGCGGTGGAAGCCGTTCGCGGCGAGCCGGCGGTCGAAGTCGAGGCGTTCATTGTCAGTGTAAACGACAGTGATGTGACGCGCGGCGAGATAGCCGTCGCGGCTGGCCGGAGCCGCGCGCGTCGTGGCATCGTAATAGCAGACGTAATGATCGCTCAGCAGCCGCTTCTGCACGATGTCGACGCCGGATGGTGGCAGCGGCGTGATCATGAGATCGCAGCGATTTTCGCGCAGCATCGCGGGCGAGGGCGATTGCGACGGGATCACGCGCAGGTTCAGGCTCTTCACCTGCGCGGCGACGTGTCCGAAGAAGCCCGGCAGCAGCAGGTCTCGCTGGAAATCATTGGCGGCGATCGTCAGGGAAAGCTGCGCGCTCGCGGGTTCGAAGGTAACGCCGCCGGCAAAGCTGCGCATCTCGTCGATCAGCGTGCGGGCCTTCGTGGCCAGTGCCTGGGCATGGGCGGTCGCGACAATGCCGCGACCGGATTTTGCGAACAGCGGATCGCCGACGATCCGCCGCAGCTTGTTCAGCCCGTGACTGACGGCGGATTGGGTCAGGCCGAGACGCGTCGCGGCTGCTGTCACCGAACCCTCCTCCAGCACCGCGAGGAACAATTCGAGGGCGTGGCCGTCGAGGGCCAAATGATCGATTTTGTTCATGAGACTCATTATAATCGATCTATTTATCTTGAGAATAGGGGGCGGCATTATCGTTCAATAAGCCGCGCACCCGGGCTCCGGGGCGCCCAAGGGAGAGACAACGCCGATGAATGTCCAGGCGCCAGCCTTGCAGGATCCCCGCCTCAACCGCCCCGAGCCGTTCACGCCGCGCGACGGCGGCTTCTTCCAGCGCGACCGTTCGATCCATCCGCCCGCCTATGCGCCCGGCTACAAATCCTCGGTGCTGCGTTCGCCGCGCCAGTCGCTGCTGTCGATCGAGAATTCGGTCTCGGAGATCACGGGGCCGGTGTTCGGCCACAACGATCTCGGGCCGCTCGATAACGATCTGATCCGCAATTACGCAAAGGACGGCGATCCCGTCGGCGAGCGCATCGTCGTCCACGGTCGCGTGCTGGACGAGACCGGTCGCGGCGTGCCGAACACGCTGGTGGAGTTCTGGCAGGCCAATGCCGGCGGTCGCTACCGGCACAAGAAGGATACCTACCTGGCGCCGATCGATCCGAACTTCGGCGGCTGCGGCCGCGCACTGACCGACGACAACGGCTACTATTATTTCCGCACGGTGAAGCCCGGGCCGTATCCTTGGCGCAACTTCGTCAACAGCTGGCGTCCCGCCCACATCCACTTCTCGGTGTTCGGCTCCGGCTTTGCGCAGCGGCTGATCACGCAGATGTACTTTGAGGGCGATCCGCTGATCCCGATCTGCCCGATCCTTACGACGATCCCGGACAAGGACGCGCTCGACCGTCTGGTCGCACCGCTCGACCTCAATGCCTCAACACCGTTCGACTCGCTCGCCTACCGCTTCGACATCGTGCTGCGCGGCCAGCGCTCCACCTATTTCGAAAATCGTCCCGAAGGGAACTGAGCAAATGCCGCAGCCGCTCAACTATCTCAAGGAAACCGCCTCGCAGACCGCCGGGCCCTACGTCCATATTGGCCTGATCCCGGCCATGGCCGGCTTCGACATCTTCGAGAATAACTTCTCCAACGTATTGGTGACGCCGAACACACAAGGCGAGCGCATCACGCTGGAAGGCAAGGTGCTCGACGGCAGCGGCTCGCCGCTGCGCGACGTGCTGCTCGAGATCTGGCAGGCCAACGCGGCCGGCCGTTACAACCATCCGGCCGACCGCTCGGCCGGCGCTCTGGACGCAGACTTCCGCGGCTGGGGCCGCGGCGGCTCCGATTTCGAGAGCGGCCTCGTGACGTTCGAGACCATCAAGCCGGGCGCCATCACCGACAAGGCCGGGCGCAAGTGCGCGCCGCATGTCAACGTCTGGATCGTCGCGCGTGGCATCAATATCGGGCTCAACACGCGACTCTATTTCTCCGACGAGGAAGCCGCCAACGCCGCCGATCCCGTGCTCAATCTGGTCGAGCCGCAGGTGCGTCGCAAGACGCTGATCGCCACGCGCGGCGAACGCGCCGGCAAGGTCGTGTATTCCTTCACGATCAATCTGCAGGGGCCGGACGAGACCGTCTTCTTCGACGTCTGATCGATCTCATCAATGCAGTGGAGCGGCCCCATCCGACGATGGGGCCGCTTCTGTCGCTGTCCGCGAAGCCGCCGCTTCGGCTCCTGAGTGCGACAAAAGTCTAGGCCACGGGCTGCTGCCGGTCGGGAACCAAACCGCCTCCCGATCTTTGCTTCGACAGGTCCCTCGCGGAGGCTTTGCCATGAGCAAGCTGCAAGAGCGCGAAACTGTCCCCGACGTCTACAATCTTTTTCTCGCGGCCGTTCTGTTCATCTCACCATGGCTGTTCAAGCTGACCAACAGCCAGGGTAAGATTGATCTCTGGGTCACCAGCGCGATCATTGTCGTGCTCTCGCTGGCTGCCATCATTGCTTACCGGGACTGGGAGGAATGGATCAACGTGCTGATGGGCGTCTGGCTCATCGCATCGCCCTGGCTGCTCGGATTCCCGCACACGCGGGCGATGCATCTGAGCATCGGCTTCGGTATCGTCATCGTGCTTCTGGCGCTGCTCGATCTCTTCCTGCATTACGAGAAGAGGCACCCTGAGGATGCGCCGGCAGATCAGGCGCACCGATAGCGCGTGGATCAACCCTCATCGCCATGGAGCTGTGCGCGAAAGGCGCGCGGGGACAGTCCGGTGGCCGCTGCATAGACCCGGCTGAAATAGGCGGGGTCTTCGAAGCCGAGGGCGTAGGCGATCGTCGAGATCGGCAGGTTGGTATAGACGAGGTTGCGCCGCGCCTCGCGGATCAACCGGTTCAGGATCAGGTGCGAAGCGGTGTCACCGGTCGCCGCGCGCGTGACGCGGTTGAGATGGGTCGGCGTGATCGCCAGCGACTTCGCATAGTCCGCAACGGTCCAGCGCTCCAGATGATGTTGTTCGAGCAAGGCCTCGAAGCGGCGAAACAGATTTGTCTCGGCATTGCCGCTGCCGCCGCTTTCGCCCGTGAGTGCGCGTGCGACGAGCCCGATCATGGCCGCCGACAGCGCGCGCAGCACATGGGCGCGGCCGAAATCGCGCGCAGCATGCTCGGCAAAGATCTGCTTCATGGTGGCGCGGATCTGCGGCGTGCCGCGCACAACGGCCGATCGCGACAGCACGCCGCGCAAACCCTCGGCGGCAAGCAGCGCCTCGTCCATGATCTCCGCTGCGATGGTCAGCACCCAACCCTGTGTTCCCGGAATGAAGCGGAAGCCGTGGACATGGCCGACCGGCACGTTGACGATCTGCATCGGCTTCAAGGGCACCACGCGACCGTCGAGCGTCGCTTCGCCGCCGCCACGCTCGATCAGCAGCACCTGGTGCAGCCGGGCATGCCGGTGCACGGCGAGGGTCCAGTCGTGCAGCACCGAGCGGGACGCAATCGTCTCGCAATGGACGACATCCGGCAAGTCGCCGGCTTCGCCGAACAGGTTGTAGACCCGGATCGCCGGGGCGGGGGCTGCGGTCTTCATGTTCGAATTGTACAAGACAATGGCGAAACCCTCCATCGGTCCGGCCTGCGAAATCTGCAAAAAAGTGCCGACGGGAGGACGCAAAAATGAATGTTCAGGTCTGCATTATCGGCGGTGGGCCGTCCGGGTTGTTGCTGTCCCAACTCCTGCACCTGAAGGGCATCGACACCATCGTGCTGGAGAAATATAGCCGCGACCACGTGCTGGCCCGCATCCGCGCCGGCGTGCTCGAGCACGGTTTCGCCAGGCTGATGCGCGAGGCGCAATGCGGCGAGCGGATGGACCGCGAGGGCGAGATCCACAACGGATTCGAGATCGCTCATGATGGCGTGCTCTCCCATATCGATCTGCACAAGCACTCCGGCGGCAATTCGGTGCTGGTCTATGGCCAGACCGAGCTGACGCGCGATCTCTACGAGGCGCGCGACCGGCTCAGTGGCAAGGTCGTGCACAATGCCGAGGACGTGACGCCGCACGATCTGACTTCGGACCAGCCATACGTGACCTATCGGTCGAACGGCGAGACCGTGCGCGTCGATTGCGACTACATCGTCGGCGCCGACGGATTTCACGGCGTCAGCCGCAAATCGATCCCGAAGGATGTGCTGCGCGAATATGAGAAGGTCTACCCGTTCGGCTGGCTGGGGGTGCTGTCACGCACCAAGCCGGTGTCGCCGGAGCTGATCTATGTGAAGCACGAACGCGGTTTCGCGCTGTGCTCGCTGCGCTCTCAGGTGCTGAGCCGCTATTACGTCCAGGTGCCGCTGACCGACAAGGTCGAGGATTGGTCGGACGACGCTTTCTGGGCGGAGCTGAAGCGTCGCCTGCCGGACCATGTCGCCGCACGATTGATCACCGGTCCCTCGATCGAGAAGAGCATCGCGCCGCTCCGCAGCTTCGTCGCCGAGCCGATGAGCTATGGCCGCCTGTTCCTCGCCGGCGACGCCGCGCACATCGTGCCACCGACCGGCGCGCGCGGGCTGAACAGCGCGGCGTCCGACATCTATTATCTCTACCACGCGATGCTCGCGCATTATCAGGGCGGTGACGATTCCGGGTTGAAAGGCTATTCCGCCAAGGCGCTGGCGCGGATCTGGAGGGCGCAGCGCTTCTCGTGGTGGATGACGATGATGCTGCATCGTTTCCCCGATCGCTCCGAGTATGAAGACCGGCTCCAGCAGACCGAGCTGGAGTACCTGTTCTCGTCCGAGACGGCACAGCGATTGCTCGCGGAGAACTATGTGGGGCTGCCGTTCTAGCTTTTTCCTTTGGGAGAAGCCACGGCAAGGTGTCCCACCTTACCCGCCAGTGCCTCCGTCGGCTCCTGCGGTCGGCTTTATCAAGTTGGCTCAGATCGCGTGCGACGCTCTCCTCCAACTGGGTGCGCCGCCGCTCCATCGTTCACCCGTGTGAAGTTCTTGTCTCGGTTGTTCACCGCTTTGAACTTGCTGCCGTCGATGGTGACGCTCGACGTGGCGAGCCGGCTCCATCGATGGATCGACCAGCCTCGGCTGTCCGCGTCGTCGTGGCAATAACACCTGATCTTGTGCTTCCAATCCGCTCGCTCCCCAAGCCGCATTAAAGTCAGTGCTCCTTTGAATCTTGGTCACGCAGAGGGCGCGTGATCTGATGACCTCCTGGACCTAGGACACTGGTCGGGTGAACATTCCGCTCAAAATCGGATTGCCTACAATTGGGATCTCGGTCGTCCGGCGTTGATATCGCGCGCCATGGAAAACTGCCCTTTCAGCGTCACGAGGAACTGCCCCCTCACGGATAGGTCAGGAGAGACCGAAGGAAGCAGAAACGCAGCACTGAAGGTTGGCCGTGGAGTGATCCACGGGCAGGTGATGAAGACGCCGCACGAGGTGGCGGAGATGTTGCGCCTGAGGGTGTGCGGGGGGTGCGAAGCGGCAGCTGGAGCTATACGCGGAGCGGTCACTTCGGCTATGAGGGTGCAGAACCGGCCCTCAATCCGCAAGGACTAAGGGACGCCATTGGCGCGCCTCTCAAGTGCCGCGCACCGTTCCAGCAGCACATCGAATTCTTCCGGATCGTCCAGCAATAACCCGTCCTTGATCATATGCTGATAGTCTTGTTCGAGGACGAGCCGTGCCGCTCCTTCAGGAACCAGTCTCAACGAGCCGTTGACGGCCTTTTGATAGTCAATGACCTCGCCGCGACTGTCCTTCGCTGCGAAGAACCATGTTTTGTGTTCGGCCACCGCTTTGGCGAGGTCACGATCAGCAAGGGCAGCGTCTGCAATCTTGGCCTGGTCCAATCTCATTAGATCGTACCAATGGCGTGCGAATCGTTCGCCCCTTAGCTTGCCTTGCGCGCAGAAGACATGGATTGCGGTCGCCTTTTCCCAGAAAGTACGTTCTGCCTTCATAGTTTTCGGCCGCGCAGTCGGAAATTCCAGTCCTGGCAGGTATTCAGCCGCATCGCAGACCACGTTGTGAACGTCACTTGGCTCACCAGTGGACCTGGCACCGAATTCTAGCATTACCTTGGGGCCGACGTATCCGCTGCCTTGCTCGACGGGATCATAGGCGACAAAGAGCTTCTCGCCCTCGACTTTTAGGATTGCACTTAGTCGATCCTCGGCCAAACGCTGCTCGATTGTTGGCAAGGCATGCTCGTTGACCCAGACCGGGAGGCGCTCGTAGACGCGTTCTGTCCAGCGTTTGCCTTGGCTGCGATTTTGCGGCACCGGGTTGCTGTCAGTTGGATTCACGAGGTCGGGGGCCAGCGCGCGAATGTCATAGGTAAGATCGACGTCTTCGGAGAAGCGTCGAATCGCGCCATAGACCTTTGAGAGCGAGGTTCCTCCCTTAAATACGAGATGCTCGCCTAATGGGGAAGTAGAGAGTGCATTCAAGCACCAGACGACCCAGACATCCTTTTCGAGCAGATGCGCGGGGCGTCCCGAGTTTGATGATGCGACGCCAAGCGCATCTTGGCGCTCGGCGTCGCTGAGCTTCAAGAATTGATCAGGCATGGAGGACCAACTCACTCACCGGCTTGGCAAGCCAGGTCGGAAGCGATCCCGCCGCTGACTTAAGTTCGCGAATTTCCTCTGAAGTCAGCTTTTGGCTTACAGAACGCAAGGCTTGCTTCGCCGCGTTTGGACCGACCCAAGCAAGCGCCCGAACGACGGTCCCTGCAGGCCGATAGGCCAAGGTGAGCTGCCACCGCGGCGCATGTCGGAACTCGACAACCTGCTTTCCCAGGCGAAACTCGCGTGAGGGACCAGAGGTCAGATACACCTGACGAACTGGCACCTGCGTTGTCAAACCGAGCTGGTTTGCAGCCGCCGCACCACTGGAGACGATGATTTCGCCACTTCGAGCCTGAGCTTCCTCCACGACTTTTTTCACCGCTGGAGCTCTCTCCCCAAAACGGCTTTCGACCGGACGCAGATAGGTACCTCGCCTGGCACGCAACAGCTTTCCTCGTCTGGCAAGACGTGACAGGGCCTGATCGACAGCGGCTCGATTTCCAAGGTGCAAAAGCGCCTTGGCTGAGATCGGAACGCCTTCGGATAGCCCGTTGGTTTCTTCCAAAATCTGAATACTGAGGCTCTTCATGCCATCCTCCTGTCAGAAACATAATATAATATCTGACACTTCGCAAGACCGGATGCAAAAGCGCTCGCCTCAAATAGGACCGATTCGTACCTATGTAGTCTGTGCAGGAACCGCCGTATTCTGGCGCTCATCTCGGGGGCAAATTTCCGCCCACTTGGACGAGGCCAGTAAGTCCTACCCCCGAGGTGACCGACTCCTGGGGAGGACAGCGCCCGTTCGTAGCGACACCTGTAGCGATACGGGGTTTACGATATGGCTAGTAAGATAGGTTGCGAATTACGCGGTTTCAGCATCCGGCGATTCATCGGGATTGACTCCGCCGTTCAGGCGTTCGATCTGGACGATATCGCTATAATACCCGTACTCAGCCTCGTCCTCCGGGGGATCTCCATCCCCCCAGCAGCCCCGAATCGCCTGCTCCGTTGCAAACGGCTTCTTTTCACTCATGAAATCCTCGTGCTCCTCTAAATGCTATCCGGCCCATTCGGCCCTCGATCCCAGCTAGAGCAGATTCTGATCAGACACGATCATAACCTGCCGCGGCGAAGAAGTTCAGGCACTCTTGGGCGGTGAAGGCGGCCAGGGCGAGGGCGATCGCGTTGTCCAAAGCCTCGATCGATCTGGCTGCGGCCTTTCGAAGGGCAGCTTTGAGCTTTGCGAATGCCATTTCGATCGGATTGAGGTCGGGCGAATAAGGCGGCAGATAGCGGAGCTGGGCGCCCGCCGCGTCGATTGCGATGCCGACCGCGGCCCGCTTGTGTGCTGCGAGATTGTCCATCACCACGATGTCGCCAGGCCTGAGTGTCGGCACGAGGACTTGCGTCACGTAGGCCTCGAACGCCGGACCATCCATGGGGCCGTCAAGGACCATCGGTGCGGTCATCCCGGTCGCTCTGAGAGCGCCGACGAAGGTCGTCGTCTTCCAATGCCCATGCGGCAGCGCTGCAACACAGCGCTGGCCGTACGGCGAACGGCCATAGCGACGGGCCATCTTGGTCGAGGCTCCCGTCTCGTCGATGAACACCAACCGATGGATGCCGATCTCAGGCTGAGATGCCTTCCACGCCGCGCGTTCAGCGGCCACGTCCGGCCGATCCTGCTCGCTGGCGTGCGACGTTTTTTTTGAACGTGATGTTGCGACGATCGAAGAATCGCCAGACCACGCTCGGGACGAAACGCTCGCCGTGGACTTTGAGGAGATGGTCTGCGATCTCGGCCAGCGTCATGTCAGGCGTAGCCTTGACCAGGGAGAGGATCTCCGCAGCGTGCCCCTCGATCCGAGCTGAACGCCGGTCTCCGCCCTGCGCTCCCGCCTCACAGGCGCCGGTGCTTCGCCACTCGCTAACCAGTTCAATCGCTGTCGATGGCGCTACGCCGAACCGGCCGGCGGCGCCCCGACAGCTCATGCCTTCATCCTCCACAGCCCGAATAATGCGAAGGCGAAGGTCCGGCGAGAGCGGTTTAGCCATGGGGGCTGGCCTCCATCACCAGCCCTCAGGGTGAATCACAATTTGCTTCCGAAGGGAATCCCTTCCGATTCCGTCAGGTTGGAAAATGCTCTAGATGCAACGCAGAGAGGCAAAAAATTAACATATTTTTTCTGCCCCTTATTCCCACCTTGCGGGAGAAGGGTGGCGCCTGGTTCGCGGCCCTACTTCCCTTCAAGCGTATTCACCGGGGTCCAGTCGGCCGGCGGCGGATGGGCCGCTAGGGTCGCCGCGCGCTTGGCAAAATACCGGCATGGCGGATCATCGCCAGCGGCGCTTTCGAACAGCTTGGCCGCTTTGGCGAAATCACGCGCACGCCAGCACGCAAGCGCCTTCGCATAAGTCGCCGTGCGTACGCCTTGCTCCTGCGTCTCCTTGCTCTTCTCGGCGAGCGGCTCGTACACCCTGATCGGCTCGTCGCGTCCCTGCACCCGGACCAGGTCCAGCTCACGCCAAGTATAGGCGCTGCGGCTCTGGTTCACGGTAGCCTCGGACGCCATGATCACGGTGCCATAATATTTGTTGGCGCCTTCGAGCCGCGAAGCCAGGTTCACCGTGTCGCTCATGACGGTGTAGTTGAAGCGCCGGCGAGAGCCGATGTTGCCGACTACGGCTTCGCCGCTGTTCAGCCCCATGCGGTGAGCAAGGCCGCGTCCCCGGAACGCGGGATGGCTGGCGTTGAGCTCCTGGAGGCGATCGCGACATCGCAGCGCGGCCGCGACAGCGTGCCGGGCATGGTCGGGATCGTCGGCCGGCGCGCCAAATATCGCGACGATGGAATCGCCGATATATTTGTCGACATAGCCGCCATGGCTTTCGATGATGTCGGTCATCGCCGACAGATAGTCGTTCATCAATGCGACCAGCTCGCCCGGCGTCATCTTCTCGGCAATCGAAGAGAAGCCTGCCAGGTCCGAGAAAAACATGGTGACGTCACGCATTTCGCCGCCGAGCGCAGGCATCTTGCCGGACGTAACCATGCTGTCGATCACCTCGGGCGCAAGGTAGAAGGCAAAGCTCTTGCGCAGGAAGCGCTCCTCACGGTCGGCGATCACGAAGCGGTAGCCGATCATCATCGCGATGGCGGTCAGGCCTGCGAGCACCGGCTCGGTCAGGGGGAGCGCAAATGCGTGGACGAAGGCGCCGACGGCGACGGCCGTGTAGGCGGCGGACAGCGCCAGCCAGGCGATCAGGGCGCGGCCCGGCGCCAGCATGCAGGCGGCGCAAGCCAGGATCGCTGCGAAGATGATCGCCAGGAGCGAGCGCTGCGCGAAGCCGAGCTCGGTGACGGCATCATGCTCGATCAGGTTTCGCACGACCGTGGCATGGACGAAGACGCCGGCGATCCCGCTGCGGGCCATTTGCTCGGCATTCGCAGGCGCTGGCAAGGCACATCGCGATCCCCGTGTTCCGTCATAATCGCGGGCCAGGCGCATCGAGGTGAGCTTGCGGTCATCGAAGGTGAGGATGCTGCCCAGCAGCACGACCTTGCCGTCGAAGGCGCGGCGGAAGAAGTCCATGTCTCCCTTCTCGACGCAGGCGCGCAAATCGGCGAAGGAATAGGCCGGAATGTCGCGGCCCATGCCGCGAAAGTTGAGCGTCATCGTATTGGGAATTGCGCTCGGAATCGCGTAGCCCGACAAATTCGTCGCGCCACTTGCCCCGGTCTCCGGCTTTGCACCCAGCGCGCGCGAGGCGAGTTCGACGGCCATGGCAGGCACTTGCTGGCCGGCGATGGAAAAGCTCAGCGGCATCCGACGGATCACGTCATCGGGGTCGGTGTAGACATTGAGGGCGCGAACATTGTTCTTCACCGCAAGCCGCTGGGCCGGGAAGGGCGACTCGGGATGGTCGTTGCTGAGGACCTCCCCGAGCACCAGCTTGCCGCTGTCGGACAGCTTGCGCAGCGCGATCAGATAGTCGCGGTCAAATCCTTTCAGGCGCGCACCGACCGGAGCGTCGCCAAAGGGAATGTCCGATTGCTCGATCGAATTCTTGAAGATCACATCGTAGCCGATGACTTTGGCGCCGCCCTCGGTGATGCTGCCGAGCACCCGGCCGACCTCACGCGTCCAGGTCTGCGTCGGGGATCCCTTGAAAGGCGGGGTGTCGTAGGTCTCCCCGTCAATGGCCACGACGACGACCGGCGATGCCGCGGGATCGCGGCTGTCGCCGACCAGCGTCCAGCGCAACGCCGTGAGAATGTCGAGTGAGAGCCCCTTCAGCGCCTGGAGCGGTGGCGAGGTGAACGCCGCGCCCGTGACGAGCGCGATCACGATCGCTGCAACGATGTCCCGCCTGCCGATCCGCCGCATCGTTGCTGTCGCTATCGGTCTATTCGAGCCTCAGCAGACGCCCGATGATCGGCGTCGGTGACGCGGTGGCGCTGGCATCGACCTGGAAAGTGTAGCGCTTGTTGCCGAGTTTCGCGAGATAGCTGCCGCCCGGCGTCAGCGACTTTCCGGCCTTCGAGAGGTCGAAGAATTTTCCGGCGACCATGATGTTGCCCTTGAGCGGCAGGCTGATCTCGGGCTCCTTGCCGTCGGTGCGTTCGATCACCAGCGTGCTGCCGCTCTTGGCCTGGATCATCGGCGCGGTGCCGTAGATGGTCGGCAGCTTCGCCGGCGCGCGATTGGCGTCCGCTCGCATGGTGCGAAACGTGGTCGCCGCGCTCTGGTTCGCCTCGCGCTCGGAGAGCTGCACGGCGTTGGCATCGCACGGCACCTTGACGCGTTGGACATTGCCGAGTTGCACCGTGCTCTGCTCGGCGCCGACCAGCACTACGCCTTCGGTGATGGTCTCGCGCAGGCAGGATTTCAGATAGCTGAGCGTGACGCCGGCCTTGGGGCCGAGCTTGATGATCTTGCCCGGCGCCACGTAGTCCATGAATTCGATGCCGTCGACCTTGCCCTGGACGTCCTCGACGATCGCGGCCGGCGTCTCGGCGACAGCAGGGGCGGCGAGGCAAAATGCGCCGAAGAGCGCGCCGATCAGGGTTCTCATGACTGTCTCTTCCAGTTCGAACGGTGTGTGCTGACCCACGTCCCGGCGCGACCCTAGCAGGGGATGGCCCCGAGCCAAGTGTGATCAGAATCACACTTGGTTGGTGCAGCCTAGCAGGAACGGGTTCAAGCCTGTGATGACAGAAAACGGCGCCGCCGCAAACCGTGACCTGTGGACGGGATATCAGACCGCCGTAGCGGCGTCGGCCGCGCGGTCCTGCGCCGGATGGCTCCCGGTCACTCCTAATACAAAGGGTGAGAGGGCGGTCTCGGATTTCTGCAACGGCAGCGTCGTCTGCCCGGTGGCAATCCCAACCACTCCATCCCAGCGCGACAGGAAAGCCTCGACACAGGCCGGGTCGAACTGCCGCCCCGAGTTCTGGACCAGATAGTCGCGCGCGACGTCCAGCGGCATTGGCTCTTTATAGGGGCGCCGCGTGGTCAGGGCGTCAAAAACGTCGGCGACCGCAACCACGCGCGCCGGGACCGGGATCTCATCTTCCTTCAGGCCGTTTGGATAGCCGGCGCCGTCCCAGCGCTCGTGATGGCCTGCGGCAATTTGTGCGCCGAGCTGGATCAACTCGCAGCTGGAGTCGGCCAGGATCTTCTCGCCGATCGTGGCATGGGTGCGGATGACCGCCATCTCCTCGTCGGTCAGCCTGCCGGGCTTGAGCAGGATGTTGTCGGGAATCGCGACCTTGCCGACGTCGTGCAGGGGAGCCGCGAGATAGATGTCCCGGCAGAGCCGGGCCGGGAGGCCCAGCTGCTCGGCGATGATGCGGCTGTAGCGGGCGACCCGCAGCGCGTGCTCGCCGGTATCGTTGTCGCGATACTCGACTGCGAGCGCGAGCCGCAGGATGATCTCTTCCTCGCGCTCGCCGAGCTTGCGCGTTGCGGCCGCGACTTCGCTCGCCAGATGTGCAGCGCGATCGTTGAGCTTGCGTACGGCTGCACCAAGCTGAATCAAATTCCGCAGACGCACGGTCATCTCGACGCTTTGCGGTGCCTTCGGCAGGAAATCGGTTGCACCCGCCTGCAGCGCTTCCATCTTGACGTCGTCGGTCTGCCGCGACGTAATCATCGCGATCGGGATGTCGGCGCAGCCCGGCAGCGTGCGAAGCGCGCGGATGAAGCTGATGCCGTCCATGTGCGGCATCTCGTAGTCGACCAGCACGAGATCGAATGCGCGTTCGCGCGCGCAAGCCAGCGCTTCGACGGGATCGAGGAAGGTTGTGGCCTCGACGAGGCCTTCCGCTTCGATATGACGTTTCAGAAAATTGAGGACAGAGCGGCTGTCATCAACCAGAAGCGCTTGGGTCAGCATCGGCGGCCGGACTCGTTCGCATGGCGAAGCACGGCCTCAACGAATAGCCCCCGCGATTTAACGTGAAGCAAACATACGAGCTGCCTCGCCCCTGCGCGCAACGCATGAAATTTGTGCGGTGATGCACGCTTGCATGCATACGCGAGATTCTCCGGATTGTGACCCGTAGTTGTACGGGTCACTCTGTTAGGGGTTTGCATACTCTCCGACGCAGATATTCACCATGCGGGATTCGCGCCATGCGTGCAGTGAATCCTGAGGAAATTGGGGGACGAATGTCGTCTGATGCGACCGAGTCGAAGTGGTCCCTGCGGCTGCCCGCCGATTGCAGCATTGCTGCCATCCGCAGCGTTTATGACTTGATCCGCGAAGCGTTCGGTCGGCAGGACCGGCTCGAGATCGACTGCTCCAGCGTCGACAAGGCTGACGTGACCTCGATCCAGCTTCTGCTGTCGGCCGCCAAGACCGGCGATGCTCAAGGCCGCCCGGTGGTCCTGACTTCCTTTTCCCAATCTCTGCGCAACACCCTTCGCCGCGCCGGCTTCGCCAGTGAAGCGATGATCGATCAGCACTTCCCGCAAAAGAAAGATGGCGTCTAATGGCCACGATTCTCACGGTCGACGACTCTCCCAGCATCCGGCAGATGATCAAGGTCGTGCTCGAGCCGGCGGGTCACAACGTGATCGAGGCCGGTGACGGCGCGCAAGGCCTCGCCAAGGCACAGGCCGGCAAGCTCGACCTCGTCATCACCGACCTCAACATGCCCGTCATGAACGGGCTGGAGCTGATCAAGGCGCTACGCAAGCTGCCGAGCGCGGTGGGCATGCCCATCGTGTTCCTGACCACCGAATCCAATGACACGGTGAAGCAGGAGGCCAAGAGCGCCGGCGCGACGGGATGGATCACCAAGCCGTTCAAGCCTGAGCAGCTGCTCGCCGTCGTCGCAAAACTGGTGCGCGCATGAGCGCGGTGGACCCGACCGAGGTCTTCCGCCAGGAAGCCAGCGAGCTGTTCGAGGTCCTGGAAGGGGCCCTGCTCGACCTTGGCCAGCGTCCCGACGACCGCGAGCTGGTCGATTCCGCCTTCCGCGCCCTGCACACGATCAAGGGGTCGGGTGCGATGTTCGGCTTCGACAAGGTCGCTTCCTTCACCCACGAATTCGAGACCGCATTCGATCGCGTCCGCAAGGGCGAGATTAAGCCGACCCAGGAGCTGATCTCGGTCGCGCTCGCCGCGAAGGATTATATCCGCGCGCTGATCGAGGATCCGCAGTCGACCGACGACATCATCGGCGAAGCCATCCTCGACGATCTCAAGCGCTTCGTGTCGTCGGATCAGCCTGCCGCTGCGGTCGCCGAGATCGTTGAAGCGCCGCCGCTCGCGCCCGTCGAGAGCAAGCAGGCCGGCTGGCATCTCTATCTGGAATTCGAATCCCACATCCTGCGTAACGGATCGAATCCGCTCGATCTCTTGGAAGATCTCTGCAAGCTCGGTCCCTGCTTTGTGGTTCCCGTGACCGACGGCATTCCTTTCCTCGACGAGATGGAGCCGGAAGACTGCTATCTCAAATGGGACGTCAAGCTGCACGCGGCTTGCGACAAGGCTGCGATCGACGACGTCTTCATGTTCGTCTCTGACGAGATGAAGCTGACGCTCTTGCCGCTGGAGCACGTCGAAGCGCCCGCGCCAGCGCCGCTGTTCCAGCTGCTCGACGACGAGCCCGCTCCGGCCGTCGAGATGCCCGCACCGGTGGTTGAGGCTGTCGCCGCGCAGGTCGCCGTTGAGCCTGCCGCAAAGGCGGGGCCGAAACCGGTGGCAAAGCCTGAAGCGAAACTCGAATCCAAGCCGGAACCGAAGGCTGAAGCCAAGCGCGACGATCGCGGCATCGCCACGGTCCGCGTCCAGGCCGAGCGCCTCGACGAACTGATGGATCGCGTCGGCGAGCTCGTCATCGCCCAGGCGCGGCTGACCCAGCTCGCGGCCTCCGGTTCCGATCTCTCGATCAAGATGATCGCCGAGGAGATCGAGCGTCTTGCCTCGTCGCTGCGCGATACCACGATGGGCGCGCGCATGGTGCCGATCGGCTCGCTGTTCGGCCGCTTCCGCCGCCTCATCCACGATCTTTCGCGCGATCTGTCGAAGCCGGTCGAGTTCGTCACGACGGGCGAGGACACCGAGCTCGACAAGACCATGATCGAGTGCCTGGCCGATCCGCTGGTGCACCTGATCCGCAACGCCATCGACCACGGTATCGAGGACACTGCGACGCGCGCTGCCAACGGCAAGACCGAGCAGGGCCGCATCGAGCTCGCGGCCGTGCATTCCGGTGCACAGGTCCTTGTCACGGTGAAGGACAACGGCGGCGGCCTCAACACCGCGCGCATCCGCGCCAAGGCCGAAGAGCAGGGCCTGATCGCCGCCGGCGCCGTGCTCTCCGATCACGAGATCCACCAGTTCCTGTTCCATCCGGGCTTCTCGACCGCGCAGACCATCTCGGCGCTGTCAGGTCGCGGCGTCGGCATGGACGTCGTCAAGCGCACCATCGAGAACATGCGCGGCTCGATCGACCTGTCGACGCGGCCGGGCCAGGGCACCACGGTGACGCTCCGCCTGCCGCTGACGCTCGCGATCATCGAAGGCCTTTTGATCCGTGTCGGCGAAGGTCGCTACATCATTCCGCTGTCGGCGGTGGAGGAATGCATCGAGCTGACAACCGAGGACGAGCGCTCGCGCGGTCGCAACTTCCTCAATGTGCGCGGCAATCTGGTGCCCTTCCTGCGCCTGCGCGAGATCATGTCGTCGACTGGTACGCCCGATCGACACCAGAAGACGATCATCATCTCGACCGGTGAGACTCATGTCGGCCTCGTCGCCGACCAGATCATCGGCAACCACCAGACCGTCATCAAGTCGCTCTCCAAGCTGCATTCTGACGTCACCATCTTCTCCGGTGCGACCATCCTGGGTGACGGCACGGCGGCGCTGATCCTCGATGTCGCGCAGCTCGTCACGCTGGCGCAGTCGAAGGTCGAGAAGCAGCATATCAGCGAGGCGGCGTGATGACCGACGGACAGGCAGCCGAACACCAGTCAGGCGCGATGCAGGTCGTCATGATCGGCCTCGGCGAGGAGAAATTCGCGCTCGACGCCGGCCTTGTGCGCGAGATCATCGACCCCGTGCCCGTGACCAAGGTGGCCGGCGCGCGGGCTTTCGTTCCCAGCGTGATCAACGTGCGCGGCAACGTCATTCCGCTTGCGGATTTGCGCATCCGTTTTGGCATGCCCCAGCTCGACGATTCCGCTGATACGCGCATCGTCGTCATCGAGCTCGATCTCGACGGTGAGCCTGTTCTCGTCGGCGTCACCGCCGACAAGGTCTACGAAGTCACGGAGATCTCGCAGACCGACGTGCAGCAGACGCCGCGCGTCGGCATGCACTGGAAGCCTGAGTTCATTCGCTTCATTGCGAAATGGCGTGAAGAGTTCGTCATCGTTCCGAACATGGAACGCATTCTGAATTGAAAGGGTCTCGGGGCGAGACCGGGTTTAAGGGGCTGATATGAGATTTACGGTCAAGGCAAAGCTTGCCAGCGCGTTCGGCCTGGTTATCGTCCTGTCAATGGTTGCCGGCAGCGTGGCCTACAAGAAGCTCGGCGACATGATGGCGACCGCCGACAGTATGGTCCTGCGCGCCAAGCGAATGGAGAAGGCGACCGAAGTCGAGAAGAATATTCTCATTCAGCTTCGCGCGGAAAAGAACGCCATTATCGGCGACGAGAAAGAGGTCGAGATGGCCGCTGCCGACGCGGCAAAGCGTCGCGAGGTCGCCTTGAAGACCAAGGACGAAGTCTACGCGCTGGCGAGCGAGGCCGGCAAGAAGCTGCTCGACGCCTTTGCCGTGACTTACGCCAAGATGAATGCCTATCAGGAAGAGACGATCCGGATCGCTAAGACCGACAAGGCCCAGGCCGCCGAGCGCTCCACCAATGAGGGCCGCAAGATCGTGAACGAAGCGCTCGAGTCGATGGGCGCCTATGTCGAGAACACCAAGAAGCAGATGGCCGAACAGGCCGTCGATTCGAAGGAGGAGGGATATCGGGCGCAGTTGATGCTGATGACTCTTCTGGGCGTCTCGCTGTTGGTAGCGATCGGTGCCGCCTTGTGGATTTCGATCTCGATCAGCCGGTCGCTTGGCCGCGCGGTCGGCCTTGCCGGCGCCGTGGCTCAGGGGGATCTCAACCAGACGATTCCGTCGGCGAGCAACGACGAGATCGGCGATCTTGTCAGATCGCTGAACGCCATGGTCGGAAAGCTCCGGCAGATCGTCCAGGAGGCGCTCACCGCCGCCCAGAACGTCTCCGCCGGCAGCCAGGAGCTTTCCGCAAGCGCCGAGCAGCTCTCGCAGGGCGCGACCGAGCAGGCCTCGTCTGCCGAGGAGGCGTCCTCCTCGATGGAGGAGATGGCTTCGAATGTGAAGCAGAACGCCGACAACGCCAACCAGACCGAGAAGATCGCTGCGCAGTCGGCCAAGGACGCCGAGGCCAGCGGCGTTGCCGTCGGCCGAGCCGTCGAAGCGATGCAGACCATCGCCGAGAAGATCACCATCGTGCAGGAGATTGCGCGCCAGACCGATCTGCTCGCCCTCAACGCCGCGGTCGAGGCCGCGCGCGCCGGCGAGCATGGCAAGGGCTTTGCGGTGGTCGCCTCCGAAGTGCGCAAGCTTGCCGAGCGTAGCCAGGCCGCCGCGGCCGATATCGGCACGTTGTCAAGTGAGACCGTGAAGGTCGCGCAGGAAGCCGGCTCCATGCTGTCGAAGCTCGTGCCCGACATCAAGAAGACCGCCGAGCTGGTGCAGGAAATCACCGCCGCCTGCCGCGAGCAGGACGTCGGCTCCTCCCAGATCAACCAGGCGATCCAGCAGCTCGACAAGGTCGGCCAGCAGAACGCCAGCGCTTCCGAGCAGGTCTCATCCACCTCGGAAGAGCTGGCCTCGCAGGCCGAGCAGCTGCAATCGACCATCTCGTTCTTCCGCATCGAGCAGGCCGGACGTGGCGAGAGCGCCGCGGCCGCGCCGATCGACCGTGCCGTCACCCAGCTCCGCAGCAAGGCAGGGCAGATGCGGGCGGCCGAACGCGGTGCCAAGAAGCCTGTGCCCGCTCGCAAGCCGGCGCGCGCGATGAAGGTCGCCGGTGGTGGCGGTTTCGCTTTCGACATGAACGACGGCGAAGACGATCGCGACGCCGAGTTCCAGCGCTGACAACAACAACCATCTGACCCGGACTTAAGCATGGCCGCAACCTCGCAATATCTGACGCTCGGGCTCGCCGGCGAGACGTTCGGCATCAGCATCCGCAACGTGCGGGAAATCCTGGACATGCGGCCGATCTCGCGTCTGCCGCATGCGCCGAACTTCCTGCTCGGCATGATCGACGTGCGCGGCGCTGGTTATCCGATCGTCGATCTCCGGACCAAGCTCGGGCTGCCGGCCGTGGCGGCCACCGAGGCGACCCGCATCATCATCCTCGACGTGCCGATGAAAGACCGCCTCGTCGGCGTCGGCTTCGTGGCCGACTGCGTGTTCGAGGTCACCGATATCGACGAGCAGGCGATCGAGCCGATCCCCGAGGTGGGGGGCAAATGGCAGTCGGATTACGCCGCCGGCATCGGCCGCAAGGGCGAGAAATTCGTCGTGATCTTCGATCTGGCCAGGTTGATGGCCGCAGACGAGATTCCGGAAGGAAGAGCCACGCAGTTGGATGCATCCTGTGCGGCCTGAATTCGTAATTTGTAGCGCGGGATCGGGCGTAAGCAATTCAATTCAACAATTCGAAGACCGGGGCTAATCATGAGATTTACCGTCAAAGCGAAGCTTGCGAGCGCATTCGGCGTCGTCATTCTGTTGTCGATGATTGCCGGCGGCGTCGCCTATCTGAAGCTCAACGACACCGTTGGGACCACCGAACACCTGTCGGCACGGGCAGCGCGCCTCGCCAAGGTGGCGGAGTTGCAGGAAAATGCGCTGCTTCAGGTGCGCGCCGAGAAGAATGCGATCCTCGCGCCGACCGAAGCGGATCAGGACAAGTTCGTCAGTCTCATCGCCGAGGCGCGCGAGCGCGTGGCGGCGATCAAGAACGAAGCCTATGTCGGTGCGAGCGAAGAGGGCAAGAAGCTGCTCGACAAGTTCGGAGCCGCCTATGTCAGCGCCAATGCGGTGCAGGACCAGACGTTGAAACTGGCCAAGCAGGATAAGGTCAAGGCGGCCGAGAATTCGATGACCGAAGGGCTCAAGGCCATGACGCCCGCGCTCAATGCCGCGAAGGAGTATATCGACTACGTCAAGAAGATGATGGCGGCGGAGAGCGAGCAGGCCAGGGTCGAAGGCAGTCGTGCCGAGATCATGCTGATCAGCCTGATCCTCGCCTCGCTCGTGATCGGCGCGATAGCCGCGACCTGGATCGCGATCGGCATCAGCCGTGCCCTTGCCAGCGCAGTCGGACTGGCTGACGCGGTTGCCATCGGCGATCTCAGCAAGAAGATCGACGTCTCCAGCAACGACGAAATCGGCGATCTCATCGCTTCGCTGAACGCGATGACCAAGAACCTGAACGCGACCGCGGCCGTCGCCAACGAGATCGCGCAGGGCAATCTCACCGTCGAGGCGAAACCTCTGTCGGACAAAGACACCCTCGGCCTCGCGCTCGAACGTATGGTCCAAAAGCTCCGCCAGATCGTGTCGGAAGCTCTCACCGCGGCGCAGAATGTCTCCGCCGGAAGCCAGGAGCTTTCGGCCAGCGCCGAGCAGCTGTCACAAGGCGCAACCGAGCAGGCCTCGTCGGCCGAGGAAGCATCTTCCTCGATGGAGGAGATGGCATCGAACGTGAAGCAGAACGCCGACAACGCCAACCAGACCGAGAAGATTGCAGCGCAGTCGGCCAAGGACGCCGAAGCCAGCGGTGCTGCGGTCGGCCGCGCGGTCAATGCGATGCAGACCATCGCCGAAAAGATCACCATTGTGCAGGAGATCGCGCGCCAGACCGACCTGCTCGCGCTGAACGCCGCGGTCGAAGCCGCGCGCGCCGGCGAGCACGGCAAGGGCTTTGCGGTGGTCGCGTCCGAAGTCCGAAAGCTCGCCGAGCGCAGCCAGGCGGCCGCCGCCGAGATCGGCACGCTGTCGGCCGACACCGTCAAGGTCGCGCAGGAAGCAGGTTCCATGCTGTCCAAGCTCGTTCCTGACATCAAGAAGACGGCGGAGCTGGTCGAGGAAATCACCGCCGCGTGCCGTGAGCAGGACGTCGGCTCGGCGCAAATCAACCAGGCGATCCAGCAGCTCGACAAGGTCGGCCAGCAGAATGCCAGCGCCTCCGAGCAGGTGTCGTCCACCTCGGAAGAGCTGGCTTCGCAGGCCGAGCAGCTGCAGTCGACAATCGCCTATTTCCGCATCGAGCATGGCAGCAAGAGCCAGGCGCTGGCGCCGATCGATCGGGCCGTCACCCAGCTCCGCGCCAAGGCTGCGACCATGGCAGCGGTCGAGCATCCCGCCCGGAAGCCGCAGGCAAGGCCTGCGCGCGCGGTGAAGGCCGCGGGCGGCGGCGGTTTTGCCTTCGACATGCACGACGGTGAGGATGATCGGGACGCTGATTTTCAGCGCTAAGGATTTTGGGGGCGGGTCCACCCTGGAGGTGGGCCTGCCTTCTTTCGTTGTAAACGCGTAGGATTCCAGATGGCCCTGATGGCCCGATATCAATTGCATGCGGGCCTTCGAGGCCGGGGCGGGCGGCCGTGATGCCCGCCTTGCAGGATACGGCTGTGCATCTGTCGGATCGCCATTTCCGCACCATCGCCGAGTTGATCGAGGGCCAGGTCGGCATCAAGCTGCCGCAGGGCAAGCGACTGATGCTGGAGGGGCGCCTGCACAAGCGTGTGCGCGCCCTGAACTTCACCGACCTCAACGAATATGTCGAGAACCTGTTTGAAGCCGATCACTTCGACACCGAGCTCACCCATCTGATCGATGTGGTGACCACCAACAAGACCGACTTCTTTCGCGAGCCGCAGCATTTCACCTTCATGCGGGAGATCGCCATCCCTGCGCTGCTCAAGTCGCACGGCCGCAAGAATGCGAATCTGAAAGTCTGGAGCTCGGCGAGCTCGACCGGCATGGAAGCCTATACGGTCGCCATGGTGCTGGACGACATGACGCGAACCGGATCGCGGTTTCAGTATCGCATCCTGGGAACCGACATCTCGACCGCCGTGCTGCGCCTCGCCAAGACTGCGATCTACACCCGCGACGTGCTGGCGCCGGTGCCCGAACCGTTCGTGAAGCGGTATTTCCTGTCCTCACGCGACAAGTCGCGCGGCGAAGTGCGGGTGGCGCCGGAACTACGACGCATGACGCATTTCATGCGGATGAACCTGATGGATCAGTCCTATCCCGTCGACCGCGACGTCGACATGATTTTCTGCCGCAATGTGCTGATCTATTTCGACAAGCCGACGCAGCGGAAGGTCGTCGAGCAGCTTTGCAGTCATTTGCGGCCCGGCGGGTATTTGCTGGTCGGACATTCCGAGTCGATGGTCCACAGTGCTGTTCCGGGCCTGAAGCAGGTTCAGCCGACCATTTTCCAGGTTTGATCGGGAGCACTTTGCAACATGCCGAGGGAGAAAGTTCGCGTACTGATCGTGGATGATTCGGCGTCGGTGCGCCAAATCCTTCAGACGATCCTCAACGACGACCCCGATATCGAGGTGATGGCGACGGCGTCCGATCCGTTCGTGGCGGCAAAGCGCCTCCAGGACGAAATCCCCGATGTCATGATCCTCGATCTCGAGATGCCGCGCATGGACGGCATGACGTTCCTGCGCAAGATCATGGCGCAGCGTCCGATCCCCGTGATCATCTGCTCCTCGCTGACCGAGGAAGGCTCGCACGTGATCTTCGAGGCGTTCGAGGCCGGCGCCGTCGATATCGTGCCTAAGCCGAAGATCGACACGCGTCAGGCGTTGCTCGAGTGTTCGACGCGCTTGCGGGAGTCGGTGAAGTCGGCGGCGCGTGCGCGCGTGCGGCCGCGCACGGAGCGGCGGGTGATCGAGAAGAAGCTCACGGCTGACGCCATC
Organism: Bradyrhizobium sp. CCBAU 11434; assembly: GCF_028128895.1. NCBI lineage: Bacteria > Pseudomonadati > Pseudomonadota > Alphaproteobacteria > Hyphomicrobiales > Nitrobacteraceae > Bradyrhizobium > Bradyrhizobium sp. CCBAU 11434. The sequence continues at coordinate 69,880 of NZ_LBJX01000091.1, read as the reverse complement.
ATCCCTCCGCCGGTGCAGGGCAAGGTTCGGCCGACGACCGAACGCATCGTCTGCATCGGTGCCTCGACGGGCGGAACCGAAGCGCTCAACGACGTGCTTGAGATGTTGCCGGCGAACTGTCCTCCGATTCTTGTCGTCCAGCACATGCCGGCGGGCTTCACTGCCGCGTTCGCCAAGCGCCTCGACAGCATCTGCCAGATCCGCGTCAAGGAGGCGGAGGATCGCGAGCCGGTCTTGCCTGGCTGCGCCTATATTGCTCCGGGCGCCCGCCACATGCTGCTCCAGCGCATCGGCCTGCGCTACCAGGTCGCGATCAAGGACGGGCCGCCGGTGTCGCGGCATCGCCCCTCGGTCGACGTGTTGTTTCGCTCGGCGGCCCAGCATGCCGGCGCCAACGCGCTCGGCGTCATCATGACCGGCATGGGTGACGACGGCGCGCGCGGCATGCTGGAGATGCGCAAGCTCGGCGCCTCGACACGGGCGCAGGATGAAGAAAGCTGCGTGGTGTTCGGCATGCCCAAGGAAGCCATCGCTCACGGCGGTGTCGAGAAAGTGGTCTCACTGAACCATATCCCGCGCGAGATCATGCAGTGGTATCAGGCCGGACACCCAGCGGTGGCGGGTTGATCGCGATGACTGCCATTGCGGCCAGCAATTTGACGGATGCGATTGCCGCGGTCGAAGGCGTCTCGTCGCGTATCGAGGACGTCTTTGCGCGCGTCGGTCACGACCTCGGTCGCGGCCACATCATTTTCAAGGAGCTGAATCAGGGGCTCGCGTCTCTCTCCGGAGAGCTATCCGGCGCCGAGATCGAAGGCGCCGCGACCGCGTTGCGGGAGATCGCGGCGCGATTGAGCGAGCTGTCGCGGGCGCTGCCCGCCGAGAGCGCGCTGCTCGCGATGATCGGCAAGAGCACGACGGAGGCGTCCGCCCTGCTGAAGCCGCTGTTCAAGCATATCCAGATGATCACCATCATCGCACGCAGCGCACGGATCGAGGCGGCATCGCTCGATGGCGATCGCGAGGGCTTTCTGGCCTTCACGCAGGAGGCTTACGATCTGGGCAAGGCCGTGCAGGGTTCGATCGAGGGCTGCGCGCGGGACCAGCAGCGCTTGTCGGAGGCCGTCATCACCGCATCCGGCCGGCAGAAGGAGTTCGAGAAAAGCTACGGTGACCAGCTGGTGGCGGAGAGCGCCGAGCTCGGCGCAGCCTATTCCGGCCTGCGCGACCAGCGCAGCAAGAGTAGCCATCTCGCCGATCTCGCCAGCGGCAGCACGCGGAAGATCGCCGAAGCCGTCGGCAGCGCGATCATATCCTTGCAGGCCGGCGACAGCACGCGGCAGCGCCTCGAACACGTCTGTCACGGCTTGCGCTTGTCGTCCGGCTCAGAGCCGAGCCTTGTTCCCGGGCCTGTCGCCAGCGAAGACGGCGCCCATGCGATCCGCGGGCTGCAGGCGGCTCAGCTCAGGGACGCGCAACGCGAGTTCGGCGGCGATATCAGTCAGATCGTCCGGGCGCTGTCCGCGATCCTGAATGATGCCAGTGGCGTCGTCGGTCACGGCCGCTCGCTGTTCGGCGGCGAGAACGGCTCCTCGTCGTCGTTCCTCGCCCGCATCAAGCAGACGCTGGCCCATGCCTCGACCCTGATTGCGACCTGCGAGAGTGCGGGCCGTTCGGTCGACGAGGCACTGGCGGTCGTCGAGGAGACGCTGGCGAAATTCCGTCAGGCCATCGCAGGTCTCGCCGAAGCCACGGTCGATATCACGCTGATCGGCATGAACGCGGGCCTCAAGGCAAGCCATCTCGGCAGCCGCGGCAGCGCCTTCGTGGTCATTGCCAACGAGCTCAAGGCGACCGCTGACCAGGTCTCGGCAGGCGCCGGACGCTTGCGGCCGGTCCTTGACGGCATCGAGCAGTCGGCGAACGAGCTGAAGGAGCTCCGCGTCCAGGGCGATCCCACCCAGCTCGCCAAGCTCGAGCCGCAGATCCTCCAGGCGCTGCGCGAGGTCGAAGTCGGCAACGAACGGCTCGGCAAGCTGATAACCCGCCTCGTCGACGAAGGCGCCGAGTTCGAAGGCCTGATGAATTCGGCGCAAGGCCTGATGGGCTCGCTCGGCGAGTCCTCTGCAACGCTGCCCGCTGTTGCCGCGCGCCTCGAGACGGCGAGCGCGGGCATGCATCGGCCCGAGCCGCAGGACGAGGCGCTGCTCGACGATCTCTTCGCGCGCTACACGATGGAGCGCGAGCGCGACGTTCATCGGGACTTCTTGCAAGCCCTTGGGCTGTCGTCGAGCGCGGCCACCCGCGGGGTCGACGCAGTCGAGCCTGCGGATGACGGCATAGAACTGTTTTGAGCTTGCTGTCGTTGCGGCGCAGCCCTGCGCCGGCAATTTTAGGAACTGGCTTTGCAGGGCGTTAACCGTGGCGGAACGCGTGCCATATCGGTCATTGTCGCGCCCCAGAGTTACCAGCAAATACGTCTGGATTTTACGACGGATGTTTTCATGCTGAGAGATGGCAAATACGCTGCCTGGTTCAGGACCCCGCGTGGCCAGGGCACGGGCCTAGTCGATTTGACCGAGGGACGAATCTCCGGCAGCGACAGCTTCTTCACCTATGGCGGCTGCTACCAGGTCGATCAGCAACGCTTCACGGCTGTCCTGACCGTGAAGCGCCATACCGAGGGCCCTCCGAGCGTGTTTGGTACGGACGAAGTCGAGGCCAATCTCTGGGGCGATTGCAGCGGCGCGGTAGCGACATGCTGGGGCACGGCAAGGGAGGCGCCTGACGTCAGGTTCGAGTGCACCCTGATCTACAGCCAGCAAGACGTCGTGGCCACCGACGCCAATTGCGCTGTTGTGAAACTCAATGCCGACACGTTGCCAAAGGGGCTGATGAGCAGGTCGCGACCGCGCCGTCCGATCGCACCAGGGGCATTCGGATCAGTACGCGATTAGGCAGCCTATCTCCGCGGATGCGCCTTCTGGTGCCAGGCCCAGGCGGTGCTGATCACGGTTGTCAGGTCGGAATGGCGCGGCACGAAGTCCAGCACCTTTCGCGCAGCCGAGGGATCGGCGACGAGATACGTCGGATCGCCCGCCCGGCGCGGCTTGACGGTGTGAGGCACCTCGCGTCCGGTCTCTTGCCTGATGGCGTTCAGGATCTCGCGCACCGAGAAGCCTGAGCCGGTGCCGAGGTTGAAGCTGCCGCCGGCATGTCCTGCTTCCAGCAGCTTCAGCGCTGCGACGTGAGCTGCAGCGAGGTCTGTGACGTGGATGTAGTCGCGGATTGCGGTGCCGTCGGGTGTGTCGTAATCGTCGCCGAACACGGAAAACTCGACATGGCCCTGCAACGCCATCATGGCGCGCGGAATCAGATGGGTCTCGTTGTCGCGCAATTCGCCGATGCCGCCGGCCGGATCTGCGCCGCTGGCATTGAAATAGCGTAGGCAGAATGCTCCGAAACCGTAAGCCTGGCGATAGTCGGCCAGCATGCGTTCGATCATCCATTTCGAGGCGCCGTAGGGATTGATCGGTGCACAGGGGAAATCCTCGGACAGCGTCTTGGAATCGGCATTGCCATAGACCGCGCCGGTCGAGGAGAAGACGATGCGGTGGCAGCCGGCGTTTCGCATCGCCTGCAGCAGCGACAGCGTGCCCTGGACGTTGTTGATGTAGTATTTCTGCGGGTCGCTCATGGACTCGCCGACGAGGCTCGCTGCCGCAAAATGCATCACGGCCGTCACCTTTTGGTCGGCAAAGGCGCGCGCCAGCGTCGCGCCGTCGAGCAGGTCGCCCGTCACCAGATCTCCGCCGACGAAGCTGCGATGTCCGGTTGTGAGATTGTCATAGACGACGGGCCGATAGCCGGCTGCAGTGAGGGCGCGGCAAGCATGCGAGCCAATATAGCCAGCGCCTCCCGTGACGAGGATAGTCGGTCGGTCAGTCATGTCGTTTACCCAACGCAAATGCAACGGCCCATTCAGGCTGAGGCCGCCGGCAGCAAGTCCACGCAAAGCACAAGTCGCGCCATCGTTATAACCTGTTTGACGATCCTGAAAAGCTGCAAGCCTTGGGCGTTCGCCGTCGCTCCTTTTGGGCACGCGTGCAAATCATGGTTGATTCAGCTTCAATAGACCATCGTGCAGCGAAAATGTCGCCAGATTGCACGCCGGCAGCAACCATAATTTTAGAGCTCGGGTTTAGGGTGAGGTCCATAACAAGGGACGGACAGGGACATGCCTCAAATCTGGATGACATACGACGAACTCGCGACTTTTTGTGAGTGCAGCAGCAGCGAAGCGAGGTTGCGCGCCATCCACCTGTCGCTTGACCGTCGCAGGAGCCGCGATGGGGCAACCCGCGTCAAACTGGATCTGGCGCTGACAGCCAAGTTTTTTGCCTCCGTCCGCGAGTTGGATTTTGACCTCGATAGCGCCATCGAGGCACTCCAGGCCGCCCACCGGCAGATGGCGGAACTGCTGGCGCCGAATGAGGTCAACGGCAGGCGCGGGGTGGCTTTATCGCCTCGTACTGTCCTGAAGAGGTGCTGAGATTCCCGCGATAGTTGTCTCGTATTAGCATTTCGCGTCCGGAATTTTCCGGCTACGGTCGGGTGTTTCAACCGAGTTGGGCGGGAGAGCCCGCAGGAGGGGTGTCATGAGGAAAGCCATTGGGCCTGCGTGAGAGTCTTGGGCGCGGCGCCCCTTGGGGCCGCTGATTATCACAGCTGGCAGCCGCAAGCGCATAGATAGTGAAGCTTCAGGTCGATCCGAAGGGCAGTAACGAGGTGCCTCCGAACACTTCGGCCGGGTCGGGCAAGGCAGAGGCAAGCTGCGATACCGAGACGAAGACGTTGACCTATTCGGTGACCTATAGCCTGTCAGATCCAGCACTGGGCGCTCATTTCTACGGCCACTTCGATGCCGGAAAGAACGGAGGCATCGTGCTTCCGTTCAAGACGGCGTAAAGCCCCATCCAGGGAACCGCGAACGCTAACCGAACTCAGGCAACGGATCTGTTGGCCGGAAAGTGGCACGCGAACAGTCACACGGCCGCGAAGCCCGGTGGTGAGTTGCGCGCTCAGATGATGAAATAGGAGGCGATATCCTGGCGCGTTGACGGCTTCGCCCCGCCAGATTTTCTCGACGTCAGGACGGCGGACGGGGAAGGAAAGCCAGGACCGTCTGGGCAAAGATAACCCCTACGATGCCTCCTGCTGTCTTTTGCAGAACGTCTAGCAGACCGGGATCGCGATCTAGTGTCAGTGCCTGAAGTAGCTCCAGCCCCATCGCGACGGCAACGACAAGTGCGCCCGCCGTGATGAAGCGGCCAGGCAACAAGAAAGAGAGAAGAAATCCCAGCAAGCCATAGGCACTGAAGCGCTCGATGACGACAGCCCAATATGCCTCGTGGTGCCCCATGAGCGCGGGCCGGCCCGCCAGCCGCGCCAAAGTGGCGTAAGCGATGAGGGCAAGGCAGATTGCTGAGGCTGCCATGAGGTGACTTCGGCGCATTGCGGCATCATAGCCGGTCGACCGGCGTCCGCTCCCAAAAGCAGAGAATATCGTTAAAGATTGTAGCTCGCCGATGCAGCGTTCGTGAATGGTGGATCGCGCCGGGACGTATCTGTGCAGACTGCTCGGGGGTCTGTCCGAATTCGAACCAACCGCGCCAGTCGAGCCCCCGGCGCACCTTTACCCTGAGCTTTCGCGGCATCACGCAGCGCCATAAATTCCCTGGACTCGGAAAAGGGTAGCGGCGCGGCGACGAGATATCCCTGTCCGGTCTCGACACCGGACGCGACCAGGGCGCGGATTTGTTCTTCCGTCTCGATTCCTCCGCGACCACCGTCATTCGAAAGTCCTTGGCGAGTGCGACCAGCATCTCGACGATCGTGTGGTCGATGCATCTACATTGATTGTGTCGACGAAGAGCCTGTCGATCGTGATGGTGTTGGCACCAGTCGCGACAGTCCGCTGTGGCCGAGCCCGACGTCGTCGATGACAGTGCGCAAGCCATATTTCGCGCAGCTCGGCGACGACGGCGGCCGCGCCCGAGATCTTTGAGTTCGGTCACCTCGACGATTTCTGTGTTGCAACTTTTTGACGGTACGCCGAAGCCTTTCGACGAAACCGGCGCTGGGCAGATGCTACGGAACGACATCGAGACAGAGCTCGAAAATCCTTATCTGCTTTCAACAGCGGCCCGAGGTCTGACAAGGCTGATTTCAGGATCTGCCAGGTTGCACGGGGTTCAGCGTCGATTGTAGGACCAGCCCTTGTCGATATTGGTCGGGTAGCGGGCCGCGAAAAGCGGATTCTTGAGGCAGTTGCGTGCGGGATCATAGATCCGGTCGGCGCACTCGCGGAAATTCAGGAATCTGCAATCGAAGCCAAACGAACACCAGGGAGCGCCGTTCGGGAACCCGAAACCCACAGGAATCTGCGCTGACGCCACGGAAGGCAGAGCCAGGAGCAAAGCTACGGCGAATGCGCGGCACAACATGGTGCAGTCCTCCAAATGACTACGGATCGGACGCCGAGGCCGCCGAACGATCCATCCTCGGCGAGAAACAACCGACGTTGGATCGGATAGTCTAACATCCGCGTGCGCAGAGATCGAGAGTGTCGAAGCGCACGGAATGCGTCGTTTTGCCGTGCCCCTCGTCAAGCGTTTGCAGGGGCAGGCGCCCACGAATTGTCGCGTAGTCTCGCTAGCTCTTCTTGGCGGCCTTGGATTTCAGTACCAGGCCGAGACGCAAGGCCATGCGCTTGATCGCATTGGGCGAGCGTCCGAGCTGCTTCGCTGCGTCCTCCAGCGACGTCGAAAACTTGGCCAACTCCATGAGCCGGCGGTCTTCCTTGAACGACCAGGGCTTGCGCGCCATATCCGAAACGATCCTCTCACATCGATACAACGACAAAGCCGCCAAGCGGACCCATGTCGCTCGACGGCTTTGCTTGGGTGGGGCCGGGCCTTGGGGCAAGCCCGGTGCGGACATGGATATGCGATCGGTGAGACTTCGCAACAAACAACGCGGGTTAAGCTAACTCCTCAACCTTACCGCGATGAAATAGGCGCGCAGGGCTCCGTATGATTCCGGAGTTTTCTTCAATTCTCGCCAGCCCGCCTATTCCGATCGTCTCTAGCGCCAACGGTTTCGCAGGCACGCTCTCCCGTGGCGGACGTCGTTGGCGGGTGTTGCCGACGTCCCTCTCGAAATCTCCGGCTCTTCGATCGATTTCCTGCCAGAGTTGTAAAAACCCTTGACCCGTTCAAATTTTGCTCGAGCGCTTCCTCGGAAAAATTTTCGTGATCTAATAGGCGTGATGGGTCGATTCAAAAAAAGTATTTAAGCCCGAGTTGGCTATCGCACTTGCATCGGCGGCAACGTCTCTCGCAGTGTTCGTCATGAGATCGTCGAATTCGTGCGGTTATGATTGCGCAAGCGATACGAAGAAGGAAGAAGATCGAGATGCTTCAAAAAATAGTGTCAGTCATGCCTCTTGCGAGATGAGAGAGCGGGCATTCGAAGGAGTATTCTTCGGCATTACGCACGTCGCAATGGCTGTGTGGGTCTATTTCGCCATTCTGTTGTCGGTGGAAGTTATTCTTCCAGCTCACGGGTTGATTTGAACGGTCAGGATGCAGGCGCGCTGCTGCCAAAATTCCCGTCTGTGACAACAAGATCAGCGCCAGCCATCACGATCTCGACACAACTCGAAGGTGACAATGTTCGCTCCCGAAATGAAGGCGGTGGACGCGCAGCAACAGAAAGATCTCCGGATGATATGGGTTTCAATTTCGATCTTCGCCGGCTTCTGCATTGGCTACGCGACGCACGCGTGGCAGGTGTGGAGGGAACGACGGCCGATTGATACTTCTTGGGGCTCTCAGCACGAGCCGGTTGCTAGAGGTCGCCGCGCGTTCTGAGCGGATTTCGGCCGAAAGCCGCGGCGCGAAAGTAACCATGTCGGGTAGGTTCAATTGCGCCGGACATTGTTCCCCGCGCATCGTCTGATTACATTGAGCTCGGTTGCGGGCGTGTCCTGCTGATCCGAGTTGCCCCTGGATCGCAAGCGAGGTGCAGCATGACGAGCGTCAGGAACAATAATGCGCCGCGGCGATATTTTGTCGATGCGATCGGCCGGCGCGTCCTGATCGGCCTAACGCTCGAGGAAACCTTTGAGTTCGAACGGCTCGACAGCGAGCCGGATGCCGGTCGAACCGAAGCGATATTAATCGAGCGCAGCTCTCAGCGTATTCCCAGCGAGCAACGCTGGTTGGAGCTGTACAGCAAGCATGAAAACGCATGGAAGGCCTGGATGGCAAGGAGCCGAATCGATTCGCCTTACGTTTAGTCTTCAAGGCCTCGTTTCTCCGGGCGATCTCTTCAGACAGCTTCGTCGGTGCCGCGCGGCGCGGGAAAGAGCTTCGTGAGTCGATCAAGCCCCATTTCGCGCATTCTTGCGTCCAGAATATGCCGGGCCATGACATGCCTGAATTTCCATTCCGGGCCGAAGAACTGGTCTGCGTGCCAGATCTGCGGCATCGGACGACCATCCAGGCCGCGAATCCAAACGAAGTAATATCCATCCATCCTCGCACGATTTCCTCTTGCAGATCGACGCGGTCAAGCTGCCGTCACCTTCATGCGGGACGGCAGCTGTCGCGATAAAAGGGGGCGATCCGCTAACCGAGGCCGATCCGCTTCTGCTGATAGCCGCGATCGAGAATTGCTTGCCACCATTGGCGGTTTTCGAAGAACCAGCGAACCGTCTTAGCCAAGCCGCTTTCGAAATTCTCGTCAGCACGCCAACCGAGCTCGCGCTCGAGTTTTGAAGCATCGATCGCGTAGCGGCGATCGTGACCGGGACGGTCGGCGACGAACGAAATGAGGCTACGTCGAGATCCGGCCGCGTGCGGCGACAATTCGTCGAGCATGTCGCAAATGGTTTCCACCACGTGCAAATTGGTGCGCTCGTTTCTGCCGCCGACATTGTAAGTCTCGCCGATCGCACCGCGCTCGAGCACGAGCGTGAGCGCCTTGGCATGATCCTCGACGTAGAGCCAGTCGCGGACGTTCTGGCCGTCGCCGTAAACCGGCAGCGGCTCTCCGGCGAGTCCTTTGATGATGATGTGGGGAATGAGCTTCTCGGGAAAGTGATAAGGGCCGTAATTGTTCGAGCAGTTCGTCACCATCGTCGGAAGATCGTAGGTCTCGCGCCAGGCGCGGACCAGATGGTCGGACGACGCTTTGCTCGCCGAGTACGGCGAATTGGGTGAATAGGACGTGGTCTCTGTGAAATAGCCGTCCTTGCCGAGCGACCCGAACACCTCGTCGGTCGAGATGTGAAGAAAGCGGAACTGCGCACGGCGGTCTGGGGACAGATCCCTCCAATATCGCAACGCTTCCTGCAGCAGCGTGAAGGTGCCGACAATATTGGTCTGGATGAATTCGCCGGGGCCGTCGATCGAGCGGTCGACGTGGCTCTCGGCGGCCAGGTTCATCACTGCGGTGGGCTGGTACTTCTCGAACAGCTTCCGAAGCGAGGTGGCTTCGCAAATGCATTGCTTCTCGAAAGCATAGCTGGAATTTGCTTCGGCGCCGGGAAGCGAATCCAGGTTCGCAGCATAAGTTAGCTTGTCGATGTTGACGACGCGCGCATGCGTGTCGTGGAGGAGATGACGGACGACGGCGGACCCAATGAAACCTGCACCGCCCGTGACGAAAATTGTGGAGCCTTCGAAACGCATGGATGATCTGCCTCAGTCGTGAGCGGCGAAGGAACGGGCTACTGATTGCAGATACTCGCCGTAGCTGCTTTTGGCGGTCTTCTCTGCGACCTTCTTGAAGGCTTCAAGAGAAATGTAACCGCGTCGCAACGCGATTTCTTCTGGGCACGCGATGCGCAGGCCCTGGCGCTGCTCCAGGATTTGAACGAAATGACTGGCTTCGACCAGCGAAGCATGCGTGCCGGTGTCGAGCCACGCAAAGCCACGACCAAGCACTTCGACGAACAAGTCGCCACGAGCGAGGTAGGCGTTATTCACATCGGTAATTTCGATCTCGCCGCGCGCCGAGGGTTTGATGCCTGCTGCGATGTCAACCACGCTGTTGTCGTAGAAATAGAGGCCGGTCACGGCCACATTCGATTTTGGCTGCCTGGGCTTCTCCTCGATCGAGCGCGCTAGTCCGTCACTGCCGAGCTCGACCACGCCATATTGTTCAGGCGAGTTCACGACGTAGCCGAAGACGGTCGCGCCGCTCTTGCGGCTGGCGGCCTTGGTGAGCATTTCAGGCAGTCCGTGGCCGTAGAAAATGTTGTCGCCAAGAACCAGCGCGACGGAATCCGAGCCGACGAATTCGCGGCCAACGATGAATGCATCGGCAAGACCGCGCGGTGTCTCCTGGGTGGCATACGAGAAATTGACGCCGATCCCAGATCCATCGCCGAGCAAGCGCTGGAACAGCGGCTTGTCCAGCGGTGTCGAGATGATGAGGATGTCGCGGATACCAGCGAGCATCAATGTCGATAGCGGATAGTAGATCATCGGTTTGTCAAAAACCGGAAGCAGTTGCTTCGATACCACCGTCGTGACGGGAAAAAGGCGCGAGCCAGTTCCGCCAGCGAGTATAATTCCCTTCATGTGTCCCTCTGGTTTACCAATTTGAAAATATCAGATAGTGTGCACCGCACAAGATCGTTCTGGGTGCGGAGTTGAAGTCGTTAGAATGAACGTTATCAAGACGGATCTGCCCGAGGTTATGATCATCGAACCGAAGCTATTCGGCGATCAACGCGGCTTTTTCTTGGAGAGCTACCAATTCGAACGTTATGCGCAGAATGGGATTGCGCGGTCGTTCGTTCAGGACAACCTGTCCCGTTCGCGTTATGGCGTTTTGCGCGGGCTACATCTACAAAATCCATTGACGCAGGGCAAACTGGTCACCGCGCTCCGCGGCCGCGTATTGGATGTCGCCGTCGATGTCCGCGTCGGTAGCCCAAATTTTGGGCGTCATGTTGCTGTCGAACTAAGTGAGGATAATCGGCGGCAGTTGTGGGTGCCTCGCGGCTTCGCGCATGGCTTTGCCGTTCTCTCCGAGACGGCCGATTTCTTCTATAAGTGCGACGCTCTCTATAGCCCGAAGGATGAGATCTCAGTGCGATGGGACGACCCGGCGATCGGCATCGACTGGGGCCTCGCACATCCCTCGCTTTCACCCAAAGACGCCGATGCGCCCTTGCTTGCGGACGTGAAGAATCTCCCACGTTACGGGGAGATCTGACATGAAGATCCTTTTGACGGGCACTGCGGGGCAGGTGGGCGGAGCGCTGCTTCCGCTGCTCCACGGACGGGCCGATATCGTTGCGCCCACGCGCGAAGAGTTCGACTTCTCGCGGCCCGGCGAGCTTGCCAGCAAGCTCGATATGATCAAGCCGGACTTAATCATCAACCCTGCCGCCTATACCGCCGTCGATCGCGCGGAAGACGAGCGTGAGCTCGCGTTTCGTATCAACGCGGAATCTCCCAGAGCGATCGCGCGATGGGCCGCGCCCCGCGGCGTGCCGCTGGTGCACTTTTCGACCGACTACGTCTTCGATGGTTTCGGCGATCGTCCTTGGCGTGAGGACAGCACGCCGGGGCCTCTTTCGGTGTACGGCCAGAGCAAGCTTGCCGGCGACCAAGCCATTGCCGAGGCGGGTGCCCTGTATGTGATCGCGCGAACGTCCTGGGTGTATGCTGCAACCGGTACGAATTTCCTCAAGACCATCGTGCGGCTTGCCGGAGAACGCGAGCAGTTGCGCATCGTCGCCGACCAGATCGGCGCGCCAACGACAGCGAATGCCATCTCACAATCTGTGGTTGCAATGCTGCCAACGAACGGCGACGATCTTCGCAAGACGTTCGAGCGGCGCGGCGGCGTCGTCAATCTGGTTTGCACCGGCGAGACCAGTTGGCACGGCTTTGCGACCGCGATCGTTTCGGGGCTGCAAGCGAGGGGCGCCAAATTCGCCGTGAAGGAAATTATTCCGATCCCTTCGGACCAATTTCCGGTCAAGGCGAAGCGGCCATTCAATTCCCGGCTTGATCTCACGCGGCTGCGGGAGCGGTTCGGCATTACGCCGCCGAGTTGGCAGCAGGCGCTCGATCGCGAGCTGGATGCCCTCAAGGCGACGATTTGAACCTCATCCGCTGGACCACAGGGACGTGTCGGAATGCAACCTCCTGTGGCCTTTAAGCTTTGTTAACCATCCAAGGCCCATTTTCCGGTCTGGCGCCTCGAACCGGGAATGCACGCATGTTTCAGCTCTTCTTGCGGGCCCGCACACACAATTTCCTAAAAGACCGTTTCGGCGGTGAGCAGATGTTCCGCGCCCGTTCGCCCGAGCGCGACGCGGACACCGATCGCGCGCGCATCGAAGCCATCATGGTCGCAATCGAGGACGCGTTGCATGCAGCGGAGCGTGAGCAATCAGGCCTGAACCGCCGGGTGGAGGACGTGCTGGCGCGCGCGGCCGTGACCATCGGCAACGGCGACGACGAATATCTCGAGCGCGAAGCGTTAGACAATTACCATCACGATTTGTTCGACAAGGAAATCCTGAATGGTCAGCGCAGGCTCAAGGAGCTCAGCACCTCGATCGCCCATTTCAAGTTCCTGAAGGCTGCGATCCTCAGCCGGTTCCCGGACTACCGGCCGGCGGCCAATCACACCAATTGACGCTTCGCGGGCGCGAAGACCTCATTAGATCGCGAGCATGCTGCTGCCCTGAATCGAGAGCAGCGTCAGGTTGCCGGTGGCGTACGCCCCGGTATCGATATTGGCGCGGTTCTCGAGCAGCTCGGCCTGGCGCACAGGGGTGTGGCCGTGCACGACGTATTTCCCAAAGCGCTTCTTGCTCTGGAGAAATTCGTCCCTAATCCATAGCAGATCCTGCTCGCGCTGATCGGGCAACGGTATTCCTGGACGAACGCCGGCATGGACGAAGAAGAAGTCGCCACAGGTGAATGTCGGCCGCAACTGCCGCAGGAATGCTATGTGCTGCGGTGGCATCGCGGAGGTGAGTTCGCGCACGAGATCGAACAGCTCGTCCTTGCCGAGGTCGGGCGCTACCGAGATTCCATAGGACATCAGGGTCTGGATGCCGCCGAATCGGAACCAGTCGGCGGCGCGCGAGGGGTCGTCCAGTACCGAGGTGAAGTAGGCCTCGTGATTGCCCTTGAGAAAGACTGTGTTGCGGCGGCGGCTGCGGTCGATCAGGAGATCGAGGGTATGACGCGAGTTCGGTCCGCGGTCGATGTAGTCACCGAGGAAGACCTCGATCGCCCGATAGGGGCGGCTGTTCGCCATGTCCGCATCGATCACTGCGAACATCTGTTCGAGCAGATGCGCGCAGCCGTGGATGTCGCTGAGTGCGTAGATGCGCACGCCGTTAGGGAGCTTCGGCCGAGGCCGGTTCTGAGTTGGGGTTGTGACCATGAGGCCCACCTCTTTCAGAGAGGTTCGCTCGAGATGTCAATACGCGATGGACAAATTCGGTCATCCCGAGGGCCTTTTCTCGTCCACGCCGTGTGAGCGTCCGTTCGCGCGGCGGTAGCATCACGTGTGGTTTGATGAGGGGGCTGATTCGACGGGTCCCGGCCCCTCAGCCGAAGCTACGGCTGTCGAACGACGACGCGGGTTTGGTACGATACGGTGTCGCCCGCGGCCGGATCAGAAGCGCGCCGCAGAGATAGCCGAGCTGGAGCACGGCCGCAAAGACAACGATCGTGACGACAATGTGAAGCGCGCCCTGTCCCTCCCAATCGGAGACGGCGCCAATCATCCCTCCACCAAGCACGATCGCCGGTGGCAGGATGACAATCCGGAACCGGCCTCCCAGCAGCGATCCGATCAGCAGACTGAAAACAACAACTGTGCTCACGCTACAACTCCCCCAGATGGTGGGGAGTGTTAATGATGGCGACCTAATGGCGGCTTAAACAACGTGGTTGAATAATGGTTCAAATGCTTTCGAAATATGCGTGAAATAAAATCGTTGTGGCGCGAAACGCGGCGTGATGCTCGCTTAATGTCAAGCTTGTGACAGGACTCTGGGCATTCAGGTCTCCGCGCAACAGCGTTGCAGAAAATAGATTTATCTTTTTGGTGCGGTGCCGCATTCTTGCTTTGTTTAGTTAAGAGATTGCCGACGGTGCATCGCGAATTAAGGTCGACTGCTCAAAGTGAGGCAGTCGAGAGCGCGTGACGAGGCAGCGAGGTCCGGATGGCTGTAGCAACTTATGGTTCGGAAAACTATTATGCGGTTTTGTCGAGCCGTCGAGGTGCCCTCCAACGCCCCCTCCAGATCGCTCTGATCGCGGGTGACTTCGTCGCGCTCCTGCTCAGCTATTTCGTGGCGAGTAATTTGTATCGCCTGCTCGTCGCCGAGCAGGATTCGTCGGTGGGTGCCGGTCTTGTCGTTGCCGCGGTGTTCGTGACGATCTCTTACTTCCAAGGCATCTACGATCATCATCGCCTCCTGAATGCCGTCTGGCAGCTGCGCAAGACACTTGCAATCTGGATCATCTCGCTGACAATTCTTGCGGTTGAGGCATTCCTGCTCAAATCGTCAGCAGATCTGTCGCGCGGAACCACGCTACTATTTGCCGCGACCGGCGGCGTTGCGCTTGGCGGGCTCCGAGTGCTCTGGCGCAGCGCGCTGAACTCGAGCTATGCCAGAGGTCGCCTGGTCGATCGCAAGGTCGTGCTGCTGAGCCTGAAGCCGCTCGATTTCACGTCGAGCCGATTCAAGGATTTGCGCAAGCACGGCTTCAATGTCGTACGCCATTTCGTTCTCAGGCCGTCCGAAGCCGGCTGGGATCACGAGATTCGCGACATCGTGCGTCAGGCACGCGCGGCCGATGTCGAGGAGTATCTCTTGGTCATCGACTGGGATGAGATGCCTCTGCTCCAAAAGGTGAGCCAGCACCTGCGCATGGTACCCCAGCCGATCCGGCTGCTCCCGGACTTTCCGATCGCCGATCTCGTCTCGCGTCCGTTCCAGCCGGTCAGCGGCACGGTTGCCATCGAGATCCAGCGCGCCCCGCTAACCGTGTTCGAGCGAGCGCAGAAGCGCTGCCTCGATGTCGGACTTGCCTCGGTTGCGCTGTTGCTGCTGGCGCCGCTGCTGGCGACGGCTGCGGTCATGATCAAGCTCGACTCGCGCGGGAACGTGATCTTCAAGCAGTCCCGTCGCGGGTTCAACGGCAAGCCGTTCCAAATCTGGAAGTTTCGTTCCATGACGGTGGCAGAAAACGGCCACACCGTGACCCAGGCGACGAAGTCCGACACGCGGGTCACTCGTGTTGGTCGTATGCTGCGCCGGACCAGCATCGACGAGTTGCCGCAGCTCTGGAACGTTCTTCGCGGCGAGATGTCGCTGGTAGGACCGCGGCCACATGCGCTCGCGCATGACAATTATTACGACCAGCTCATCAGCAACTACGTCTATCGGCATCACATGAAGCCGGGGCTGACGGGTTGGGCCCAGGTCAATGGTTTTCGTGGTGAGACGCCGACTATCGATCTGATGGAGAAGCGGGTCGAGTACGATGTCTGGTACGTCAGCAACTGGAGCATCTGGCTCGATATCAGGATCATCCTGAAGACCGCGCTGGCGCTCATCCATCAGGAGGCCTACTGAGCGTCCGCAGCGGTTGGCGCTGGTGAACCGACTGAACGCGAACGCTGCGTCCGGTGTTCAACGCCTCTTAGTTGTCGAGCAGATAGGGCGCAGGTCACAGATCTCATCCACCAGCCTAACTGCGGGCGACTGGAGGAAGAGGGCGGCCGCGCTGCTGACAGACGATCGTAAAACGCGTCGTTGAAATCCAGCAGCGAACTGTCCGTCAGCTCCCGCGAATTGGCCTGGAGCGCTCGAAAAGCGAGCGGCACGCCTACCAGTTGCAGTCAGAGTTCCTGCGGGGCCGAGCCTTAGAGATTGGCCGAGAAGCGCGAGGATTCCCCGCTGTGACCCCCTCCTGGCGTATGCCGGACCAGAATGCCTCCAACCATTCGAGCGGTTAGCTTGGCGCGCGCGCCAGCAGGCTTCTGCTCACCCGCTGCACGGCATCAACGTCCGCATCCGCCCGCGCCAGATCCAGTTCCACTGACGGTCATGTCAGGCGCGAGAAGCGCCTTTCCTTAGGCGCCCTCGACATAATAGGCGTTGTAGTGCGAGCCTTTGTAACCCTCAATGCGCTTCAGCATCTTCGGGTTCGCGCCGTTGAGCACGGCGCCCACTACCTTTTTCTGAATGCCTTCGGAGCTCGACATAGATTCCTGCAGGGCGGTCCGGGTCGTCCGACTCCATTCGATGACGTAGACGAACGCGTCCATGAGATGGCTGATGGCCTTGGCGTCGGTGACCGGCATCACCGGCGCCAGATCGATGACGATGTAATCGTACTCGTTTCGCAGCAATGACAGCAGATCGGCCATCGCCTTCGAGGCCATGATGTCGGCCGAGTTCACCATGCGCGAAACGGCGAACGAAGGCAGGAAATCCAGTCCGGTCTCCGGGCTGCGCCTGATGTGGTGTCCGACCGACTGCGGATCCTTGAGGGCCTCGAGCAATCCGCTCTTGGCGGTCGGGTCGAGCTCCTTGGTCAGCGAACGCGTGTGAAGGTCGCCGTCGATCAGCAGCACGCGCTTTCCGGTAAACGCGGTCAGGTGCGCGAAGTTGGCCGAAACCGTGGTTTTCCCTTCCTTCGGAAGCGAGGACACGATGCCGATGATCTTCACCTCGCGGGAGAGGCGAGCGAGATCGATTGAGACCTTGATGTTGCGCATGGTCTCGGCATAGCGGGAGAAGGGATGATCGATGACGTAACGGGACAATTGGCCGCCGGGTTTGACCGACACGCCTTCAGGCGATCGCCATCCGCGTATCTTCGGCAGACCCATGGCCTTGGCGCCGATGGCGGGAAGCACCCCGAGACATTTGACTCCGATCTCGTCTTCGACTTCGCTGGGAGAGCGCAGCACGTCGCTCAGCATCTCCCGAGCAAACGCGGCGCCTAGGCCGAAGCAAAGACCGCCGAACAGGGCTCCAATGAGAGAGAGCAACGTCTTGGGAGAGCTCTTGCGATCCGGCTTCACCGCGGTGCTGATGATGCGGGCCTCGCTGATCGGGAAGCTCTGGTTTTGCATTGCCTGCTGCTGCTTCTCGAGGAAGCTGTTGTACAGGTTGCGGTAGGTGTCGGCCGCGCTCTCGAGGTCGCGCAGCTTCACCTGCGCCTGCCCGGTGTTGCCGGCCTGGCTGACGAGATTCTTGAGGTTTTGCTCCAGCGAAGTCTCGCGGCTCTTGGCGATTTCGTAGTCACTGCGATAGGCATCGGCGATACGCTTGACTTCGTCTGCGATCGACTTGCGGAGCTCCTCCATGCGATTGGCCAGATTGACCGACGCCTGATGGGTCTTGCCATACTTAGCCGACCAATCGGCATATTGGGCTGAAAGATCGAGATATTGCGCGCGCAGCCGGGTGATCACTGGATTGTTGAGCGCGTCGGTGACCGTCGGTTGGGCAAGGTCTTTGTCTGTGATGCCGTCGATGCGGTCCAGTCGTGCCTTGGCCTCGGCGGTGGCCGCGCGCGCCTGGACGAGCTGGGTGTTTACGTCGGTGAGCTGCTGCTCGTTCATCAGGCCGCGGCTGGTGCCGACGATATTGTTCTGGCTCTTGAACGTCTGCACGGCGCGGTCGCTGGCAGTCGCCTGCTCGCGCAGCTCGGCGCTGCGCTGCTGCAGCCATTCGCTGGCGCGCTTGGTGGATTGGTATTTCGCGTCGAGGGCGCCGATCATATAGGCATCCGCGATCTCATTGGCGATCCGGGCTGCCTTGTCGGGGTCCTTTGAACGGAAGCTGGCCGACAGGACGTATGTCGTGAGAACGCGCTCGACCTTCAAATTGGCCTGCACGGCGCCAACTGTTCCACGTTCGATGCGCTCTTTCGAGGCGGGGCCATCTGATCCGAACAGCGCAATCACCCGACCAATGAACGCCGGAATGAGGCCGGGATCAGAGCCGTTGAACTCGGGATCTTCCGTCAGGTTCATGCGACGGACGACGGAACGTATCAGATCGTCGGAGGTGATGATTTCGACCTGGCTGTCCACAAAGCCGGGATCGATCAGCGCATTGGAGACGCCGGTGTCCTTGTCGAGGACCTGGGTCTGCCGAGTATCCATGAGGATACGAGTATTCGCCGTATACATCGGCGTTGCAGTCAGCAAGTAGACCAAGACCAGCGCGAAGGCGCCGCCGACGACGGCCGTAATCAGTGGCCACTGCCGCCGCAGGATACCGATGACGCGCTCGACGCTCAGCGTCGCTCCCGCCAGATCTAGTGCGGACCTCTCATGGAGCTGAAACTGCTCTCTCGGCTGGTACATCTGAATGTTCATCAAGCTGGCATGAAGTTATTGGGGAAGCGGGGCAGGAGCGAACGGATCGGCGATATCCGTCTGCCATTCACCGGTCATCAAGGTGCTGGCTTTGGCGGCCGGCTTATCGTTTGATGGCGGCCTTGCATCTCCGGCCGGCTGGGAAGCGACCGAGCTCGAGCTGAATTCTACTGCCTCCAACTCCGATGCGTAGCCGGAACTCACGGCAGAGTCCGCCAACTTCTGCACGAAGTTGCTGATCTTCTGCGCAGTTTCAGGCTTACGGGTGAGACAGATCAGCTGTGCCCGGCGCAAGGCCGCGCCGATCGCGTTGCGATCCTCGTTGGCCGACAGGCTGACGAAGTCCCGCACTGCAGGAAGAATGGAGATGTCGGTCGCGATATATGCAGTGAGGCGGCCGGTGAGCTTGCTTCGATCATTGCGGACCTCGCGCATCAGAGATGCGGGCTCCACCTGAAAACCTTGGAGGGCTGCGGTAGGCACGCGGTCCGCCAGATCGACACATTGAGCGTCGCACGGGTTGGCGAAGCACGCAGCGATCAGTAGCGTCGACGCAATCGCCAGACCGAAACAGGCTGCGCCGCGATCCGCAGACCGTCGTCGTCGAGGCAAGACCAAACCATTCTTCACGTTCATTCAAACCGTCGCAGGGCTTCGCTCAAACCAGTGTCGCGCTTAACTATGTCAAATTCTTGTGCAGTGCAAAATATAGTCTGAAACCACAGAAATTTCGCAACGAATTTAGTAGGGCGCGAGTGCGGCATTGTGCACAAACATAACGCAACGCCTGCGGCAAAATCTGAGCGTGTTGACGCATGTTAAGTCTGCTGTGTGTGATGAGGCCGCGGGTCGTCGATCGGTCAGAGCCAAAAGCTCGCAACCTTCGTAAAGCGCTTCTCGCCAAGTTCGTCCGGGATCGCCGATAGTCACCCAGACAGCAGTGCTTGGTTGCATCGAGATTCACTCACAGCCCAGCGCGTTTCCAGGGGCAGCGCTCGATGAAAAATTGTCTAGCACCAGGTCGCCATCCGAAAGCCGCGCAACCGACACACGATGACCCCATCGGCCTTCGATCCGCACAACTGCAAGACGCAGGGCGGCTTGCGGCCATCCCATCGCGATCAATGGGTGTCGATTGGTGACGGCATAGTCGTCGCGGTGAGGAACCGTCCATTTTGCGGCGATCGGATTCATCGGCTCGCGCATCGGTGCGACGGCTTGTTTGACCGACGTGATCACTTGCCGAGCATTGCCATCGCCGCGGCCCGGATCGAGCAGCACAATCCAGATGCAGATCCACACCGTCTCGGCGGAACCGAAGCGGAGCGGGGCCAACGCGAACACGCCGATCGCCGCAATCCGCGAAATACAGTGCAACATCAACTCCTAAAGAGTCGTGGGGCAACTCCGCAATACAGTTTCTGACATCTCGATGTCCTTTTGCCACATTCGTGCCGGATGCATAGGCTAGTTGCGCTGCTTCGCGAACATGCAGGGTGCACAACGTCAGGGCCCCGGGCATCTTGACAAGCCGGCTACGTCGCAGACGGCGCGCTGCTCCTGGTCGGGGCAAGCGATCTCGTCTCTTCTCCATCGCTGACGGGCACGTTGCCTGCGGCAAATGAGCCGTCGTGCTGCCTCTTGCGAGGTGCACGACTGTCCAATCGAAATGCATGCGACGGATGCCGGGCGAACATTGTATTCGCGTCGAATGCTCAGTAGAGATGTTGCACTGCAAAGTGCAAGGAAATGGCCGTGACGGTGCCTGCTCATCGCGAGAAAGCGCATGTCCTTACGCTGGACAGCATTCGAGGAATCGCAGCGGTCACCGTGGTCATTCACCATGTGATCTTGATGCCGACCTTCCTTGCGGCATTTCCGAACCACGCCTGGATCGACTGTGCGTTCTTCCGCAGCGGCGGATTTCTGGTCGACCTGTTCTTTGTGCTCAGCGGCATGGTGATGTCGCTCAGCTACTTACAAACCGATTTCGGGCGCTTCTCGCTGCGCGACTTCATGGTTCGACGGTTCGCGCGGGTCTATCCGCTGCATATTGTTATGCTTCTCGTGCTGTTGCTGTTTCGTCTGGTGCGCATCGGGCTCGGACTAGCGGTGGCGGGTGCCGTCGTCAGCAGCCCCGCGGCGTTTGAAGTCAACAACGGCTATTCGTTTTTTCTGAACATCTTCCTGCTGCATTCGCTCGGCTTCGTTCAGTACCTGAACTGGAATGCGCCGAGCTGGAGTATTAGCGTCGAATTCTACACCTATCTGGTGTTCGGCCTGTTGCTGCTGGCGGCGCAGCGGCTCAATTCACTCGCCTGGTTCTACTTCGCCGCCGCCACTTTGGCGATCGGCAGCTGGTTTGTGCTCACAACCGTGGTCGCGACACCTCAGCTGGACGTCCAGTTCGATTGGGGTCTGCTACGCTGTTTCACCAGCTTCTTTCTCGGCGTGCTCACCGTAAGAGCGGTCAGGGCGCTGCCGCGCGACATCAGTCCTGCTTTGCAGGGCGCCGTCCAGTTTGCAGTCGTGGCTGCGGCCGTGACTCATGTGTCCCTGACTGAAGCCTATCCGTGGATCAGCTATCTCGCGCCCGTGACCTTTGCCGTGCTGCTTGGCTCGCTATTGGCGTTTCCAGGCGCCGCTCTCGTTCCCGCCATGCTCACGATCAAACCGCTGTTATGGCTCGGTCAGCGGTCATACTCGATCTACATGGTCCACGCTTTCGTCGTGCTGCTCGCCGAGTATTTCGTGAAAGCTCTAGGTGCGCGTCCGATCGCTGCACTCGATTCCATCTGTCCAGGCCTGGCCACGACGTTGAATGTCACCATCGTGGTTGCCGCCGTTCTCGTGCTTTCAAACTTAACTTACCGGTATGTTGAGCTTCCGGGCGGCCGCGTCCTTCGGCGTGCCGTCGGCAGGACTCCAGGCTTTTCTTCGTCACAGGCCGCGCCCTCTGCGCGACCTTCCAACTAGGGGTTTTGGTCCGTATGGTTGGTCTCCGGCGCGCTATGCTTCCGGCCTTCGGCTTCAATTTCGAAGCCATCGCGCTCACCGCGTACATCTTCCGCGACGCGTTCGGAGGCGTCGTACGATACTACATCACGATCTTGCACGTCGGAGCGCTATGGTTCGTGCCGGACGTGATCGCGATGTTCTGCATCTTCTTGTTCGTGAACCGCTGCATCATCAGAAATCGAAGTGTTCTGGCGATTCTGGTCCTGCTCCAGATCATCCTGTCACTCGGCATCGGCTACTTCTTCCTGGGGACCGTGAACGCCTTGTCGTCGTCGTTTAAGATGATACTTCCTGTTTTCGTCGGCTTCTCGTTCTGCGATGCCGATCTATCATCGTACAGGAAGCTGCTCGCCATCTTCACGGGCGTGTTCTACGCATCGGTCTTCGGGGTGATCCTGTCCAAGTACTGGACGATGCCCTGGACCGGCTTCAAATATGAATCGTTTGGCGCCGTTCGCGAGGCGGGCCGTCTTTGGTGGGCGGCCGCGGAGGTCCGGCTATCCGGCTTCGCGTCCGACAATACGATGGCGGGCTTCTTTATCTTGACTTGCTTCGTTACGACGTCCATCCGGCGAAGCACTCTTTGGTGCTTGGCTTGCGGGTCCGTCGCGATCTACGCAATCAAATTGACCACGAGCAAGACGACGATGCTGGTGCTCGCCTTTTATCTCATCGTACTCTTGATCGTACGGATGCTACCTGAGCGAATGAAGTTTTCGGCGGTCCGGACACTCGCGCTATGGTCATTTGCCGCGATCCTTGCGCCGGCGACCCTCATCTTGCTTGCGTCGGGCACTGCGGTTGGCAATAAGAGCCTGCTGTTCAGCATCATGGATCGAATTAACAACAGTTGGCAGTTGCCGTTCGTTTATTTGAGCGACCTGATGCCGATCGGTTACATCACTGGTTGCGGTCTAGGGTGCTTCAATTATCCGCAGCAATTGTTTTCGAATCTCGCATCTTATTGGGTGCCGGTGGACAATTTCTATATCGGAACTTACCTGATGTTCGGATTTCCGTTCGTGATCTTCATGTGGATTGTATTTCGTTCTACGTTCTTTGTTACGGACATCTACAAGCTGTCGCTGATCTTTACCGTCAATCTCTTCACGATCACCGTGCTGAACTATGGTCCTGCAACCGGGCTGCTGATGATTGCTCTCAGCTTTAGCGAGGTCTTCTCGCGACGTGTCTCCGTCGCGCTTCAAGAGCCCTCGCGGCGCCCGGGCGCGCGGCGCACGCAGCTGTCGAATGAAGGCCCAAGTCTTGGTCCAAGTCTTGGTCCAAGTCTTGGGCCAAGTCTTGGACCAAATCTGCCGCGACCGGCATCGTGAGCCTGACCGGCAAAGGGAATGAAGATGCACAAACGATTGGCCTTCGTTGATACGCTTCGCGGCATCGCGGTGCTGTCGGTGGTGCTCCAGCACACACTGGAGCAGATCGTGCTCAATCAGCCGACCGGGACGTACTTTTGGGCATTTCACTATGCGCTCGGAGAGTATTTCAACTTCGGCCGCTTTGGAGTGGTGCTGTTCTTCTTTGTCAGCGGCTTCGTGATTCCCTACAGCTTTCCGAACAGCGCCGCTCCCGTTCGAGACTTCGCCATCAGTCGCTTCTTCCGCCTTTATCCGGCGTACTGGCTCTCGATCGTCGTCCTGCTGGTGCTCTCCCCGGCCATCGAGGGTAAAACATTTCTGTCCTCGCACGTCCTGGCCAACATGACCATGTTTCAGATGTTCATGGGCATTCCCAACATCAGGATCGCCTATTGGACGCTGACGGTGGAGCTGATCTTCTACGTCAGCTGCATTTGCCTGTTCGCGACTGGCTTTCTTACACGCCGCCTGACTGCGCTTCAGATCGTCATCGCAACCTGCGTCATCGGCATCGTCGCTTTCCCGGTGGTCAAAAGTCACGCCGTGTGGGGTGTGCTCGAGCTTGCGCTCGATCTGACGGCGATGTTCTTCGGGAAGGTGATCCGCGACACCGTCATGGAAGGCAAGCTCAACTGGCGCCACGTCGGGATCTGCGCCCTTCTTTATGTGATCTTCGCGGCCGGCGTGACCTACAGGCGTTACGGTATCGACTACCAGGAGAACTTCTTCTGCGCTTACGGAATGGGCGCGGCCTACATTGTGGCAGCCTTTGTGTTCATCGGCTTCGCCGCCTTTGGCGAGAAGGCCGCCTGGCGCTTCATGTCCTTCGTCGGAATGATCAGTTATTCGATCTACCTGATGGGGTCGTTCGCGATGATCGTGATCTTCTACTATTCCGGCGCGGGCAGCGGCCCGGTGCAGTGGCTCCTCTTTACGGTCGCCGTGATCGCAGCCTCGATTCTCGTCAGCTGGCTGACCTATCTGGCGGTCGAAAAACCCTCCATCAGATTCGGGCAGCGGTTCCGGTCCCCACGCGCCTTTGCTTCGGTTTCGCTCCAGTCTCCCCTGCGTAGCCAGGTGGCAGAGTGACGGCGCCAACGCACTCGTCTTTCGCCGAGGTCGGGGGCGGTTTCGTACCGTCCATCCAGGGCCTTCGTGGCGTCGCCGCGATGAGCGTCCTGATCGATCATTTTTGCGACATGCCGAAGGGGGGCGTCTACGACATCCCCGCTCCCGGCTTTTTGCCGCCAATCTGGCCGTGGCTGCAATCGGTGATCAACTCCGGTGGGCACGGTGTCGAGCTGTTTTTCATGATCAGCGGTTTTCTGATCCCCGCGAGCCTGGTGCGGCACGGATCGATCGGAAAGTTCATGTACGATCGCCTCCTGCGCATCATGCCGGTCTTCGTCGTGCTGCACCTGGCGCTGTTCGTGGTCGGCCCGATCGTCGGATACAAGTTCTTCCGGGGGATCGATCTGCCGACCTACCTCCAGGTGTTCTTTGCCAATTTATTCTTTGTCCAGGACGCGCTCGGGTTTCCGATCGCGCAGCAGAACGCCTGGACGTTGACCTACGAATGGGCTTTCTACATCCTGTTCGCAACCTGCTTCGGTGCGGTCGTGCGGCTGAAGAGCTGGTGGCTTGCGGCGCCACTGATCCTCCTCGGATTGCTCTGTATCCTGCGCTGGCCGATCACGGCTTTTTTCGTCGTCGGCATGCTGTTCAGCGCGAGCAATCTGCGCTTTCGGATGACGGGCGTCGTGGGCGTTGTTGCGGGGCTCGCCTGCTTTGCCGCCATGTATGTCGCGCTCGATGTCCTGCATCCGTTCGCAGCGCTGCTTCCGGGTTTTCTCCTGTTCGGAATGGTGCTGGCGACGGGATCGGGGATGTCGGGCCTGTTGAGGCTGTCCCCGCTGCAATATCTCGGCAAGATCAGCTACAGCCTCTATCTCGTTCACCCCTTCGTGCTGTTCCCGCTGCAGGTCATCGGGTTGAAGCTGGTCGATCGCGGCGTCGATCGCTGGCTGCTGTGGAGCGGATTCGTGATCTTCGGCCTTGCGCTCGCCCTGATTGCGAGCGCGCTCAGCTACGAGATCATCGAGGTTCGCCTGCGCCGGTTCGTCGACGGGACGCTCAGGCACATCTTTGTGCGGAAAATGGCGCAAAGCCCGGCGGCTTGATCGGCGCTCAAGCCGGCCGTTGATAGAACCGTCGCAGGCGCAGCGCCGGTTTTTCGATCACGTTCCAGGAGAATGACGCAAATCCGAGCGTCAGCACCGCGACGATCGGTAGGATCACCGCCAGCGAAAGCCGGTGGTCCGGCCCCAGAACGCGCTGGGAGATGTCGATCGTCGCCTGGGTGATGGGAAAGCCGTAGAGATAGATGCCGTAGGAGAGGTCCTGGCGAAACAGGCGATCGAATGCCTTGAAGCTCTGCATGCCGACATAGACCGTGCAGTAGGTCAGGAAGATGCCGGCGAGCGGCAGCAGCACGTTGAGCCACATGATTCCCGCGTAGCAGGCGGCGGAGATCGCAAAGATCGCCCAGTGGATCGGTACGTATCTGGCGTTCAGGCGGAACACCATGCCGAAGAAGAACATGAAAACCAGATACCAGCCGGCCAGCCTGGTAGAATCGGATCGGACGCTGAAGGTCGCGGGATCGATGAAATAGGCGAGGAGCTCCGCTACTAGCGCGGCGCCGACCAGAAGCGTGATCCAGCGGACCTTGCGTGTCTCGCTCGAGATCATGTGCGCCAACAGCAGCGCGAAGGCGAAGACGTAGCACCAGAGCTCCCAGGGCAGGGTCCAGAGATTGGCGTTGACCATCTCCGGCCACGGATTGTGCAGGAACAGGCCCGGCAGTTCGAAGGTAACATGACCGACGATGTTGCCGAAGTAGCGGTAGAACTGGTACTCCGATAGGTATTGCGACAGCGGCAATTGCGTCAGCAGCGGTCCGACCAAGAGCGCGCAGAGCGTCACCTCGACGCTGAGCGCCGGGACGATCCGCAGCACGCGGTTGATGAAAAACGTCTTCAGATCCGGGTTCTTGATGGCGCTTCCGGTCACCAGGAAACCGCTCAGCGCGAAAAACATCCCGACGAGCGCAACCAGGCCCGGTCTGAGAAGCTCCTGGATGATCTCGGTGGCCTGCAGATGGCTGAAGGACAGCGCGGTCAATCCGCCCATCTTGTCAAACGCGGCTGCGGCTGGATCCTTCAGCACGAAAACCGCCATTCCCGGTTCATCGAGCTTCTTGATGAAGGCGGCGCCTGCGAACAGCCCGGCAACGGCCACACGACAATGATGTGACAGAATAACCAATGACAGCAGGTGACGCATCATGTTGAAACCCGGTCCAAGCCCGTTGTTCTTGGCCAGAATAGTTTCCGCGGTCTCGTATCGCGCCAGGCCCGTCTGGATCGCGTCGGGCAGCTGCCGGAAGCGCGACGGAGCGGAGGGGCGCTCGCGGCCGACCGAGCCCGGCAACGAAACGGCCGCGAACTCTGCCTCT
The DNA here is from genome assembly GCF_028128895.1 of Bradyrhizobium sp. CCBAU 11434. Lineage (NCBI taxonomy): Bacteria > Pseudomonadati > Pseudomonadota > Alphaproteobacteria > Hyphomicrobiales > Nitrobacteraceae > Bradyrhizobium > Bradyrhizobium sp. CCBAU 11434. The sequence goes on along the minus strand of NZ_LBJX01000091.1, from coordinate 43,513 downwards.
CGATCCGTTTGCGACATCTTCGTACGGCCTTTCATGCGCCTGTCTGGACGGCATCACCGGATGCCACGGAGTTGAAGCCAATTCATGGCCGCGGCGGCCGCTGCCATAGCGTCGGATCGCGGTTTCCGCCCAGCGCGGCTATGCGACCACCGTGCGGCGCCCCAGCCTGCGGCAATAGCCGATGAGCGGCCGCTCGACATACCAATGGATCAGGATTCCGGCGAGTATCGAGCCGACCACGGCGAGAATCACGAAGAGAGCCGAGGGCAAGGGATTGTGCAGGCGGGCCGAGACCTGAATCAGCACGATCGCGGCCGCGGCGTGGGTGAGATAGATGGAATAGGAGGCATCACCCAGCAGCATGCCGAGCGAATGCAGCGGCCCCGGGCGCTCGGTCGAGGCGATGCCCAGCCAGACCACCAGCGTCGCGAAGAGGGTCCACCACAAGGCTCGAAGCCCGTTGTCTTCCGAAAGGGTCGCGCCGACAATGACGGTCGCCAGGGTGGCGGCACCGATCGTAAGCAGGAAGGCTCCCGGATAGCGGCTGCGGACCAGGGGATGACCTTTCAGCCATAGCAGGCCCAGGGCAAAGCCCATGCCGAACTGGAGGTTGGGCATCATGATGTTGCCGTAACCGACCACTGTCGCGAGTGCGAGGCCCGTATTGTCGGAATGCAGCAGTTCCGGCCACGCCAACAGACGCGCCGCCGCGTACCAAGCCAGCGGCGCAAGGAACCAGGCCACCAGCAGCGGCAGCAGCGGGCGCGGACGCAACATCGTCAAGGCGAACAGGATGTAGAAGATGAACTCGTGCCTGAGCGTCCACACGACGTAGGGCCTCAGTTCCCCGATCGGCCACAGCACCATGGCCTTCAGTGCAAGCGTGGGGTCCGGTTTGGCCGTGCCGGCGAGCGACAACAGGTTGTAACCGATCACGCATACCCACATGAAGGGAATGATGCGCACGAAGCGTCTGAGAAAGAAATCTGCGCGCGCGCTGCGGGTCGGGCCGAATGAGACAATCGTGATGATGAAGCCGCTGATGACGAAGAAGATCGCGACGCCAAACAGGCCGGTTTCGGCGAGCAGGAACGGGCTCTCGCCATAGGAAGGCGGAAGGCTAACCAGCCAGTTGACATGCCAGATCACGACTAGAATTGCTGCAAACCCGCGCAGATATTGAATTCCTGGTACGATCCCGCCCGTGGGAGATCGCGCGCCCTCGATGTCCGTCAATGTCGCCTCAATGCCGCGCTGTTTCCCGATTCTACCGAACGCTTCGCCGAACGGTCAAATCAGAGTTTTTGGGCGCGATGATGGTGGTCGAGGCAAATGTTGTCGTGGCAGGGGACCGCGATGCGAGCGCGCGGCTTGTGCAGAAGGCACGGGCTCACGCTGATGCGTGCGGCGAAGCCGAGCTCCGCCGCACGCATTGGCAGGTCGGTCAGACGAACGCGAAGTCGTTGCTGGTCAGGTTCATGGCGACGACGTTCTTCAGCAGGATCGAGTCGCTCGCCGTGACATGGACCAGGGTGTCGGCTCCGGATTGGCTGATCTGGAGATGACTGTAGTCCGTGGCCATCAGCTTTGAGATCGCGACCGTGTCGTAGCCCGCCGCGGATCCGGCATGGAAGTCATTCACCGTGTCATTGCCGCCGCCGAACGAAATCGTGGTCGAGCCGGCGCCGGCCACCGCGAAGACGTCGTTGCCGGCGCCGCCGGCGAGCGTGATGCCTGCAACCTTGGCCGACGCGTTGTGCGTGCCGTCCGAGTTCAGGATGTCGACATAGGCCAGATTTCCGGCGGTGTTGTAGGAGTCGTGCTCCGTGTTCGTGGCATTGAAGTAGAAGTTGTCGTGCGACGCGTTGGCGTTGTTGACGTACATCTTGGCCTTGACGCCGTCGGTGTAGACCGTCGTCGAGGACGAGCCGTCGGTGTTCTGGGCGAAGTCGCTGGCGATCTTGCCGCTCGAATACGTCTGGGTGTCCTTCGACCCGTCGGCATTGGTGATGTAGACCGACGTCTTGACGCCGCCGCTGTAGTTGGTCGCCGTGGTGTTGCCGCTGGCCTTCTCCACCGTTTGCGTGACGCTGCCGGTGGTGTCGAAGGTGGAGGTCAGGCTGGAGCCGTTGGTGTAGTTCTGCACCTCGGTGGTCTTGTGCCCGGTCGAGTCGTACAGGTCGGTCGTGACGCTGCCGTCCGAATTGACCACCTTGCTGTATTGCAGGCTGCCGTCGGCGTGCAGATCGGTGATCGACGTGACGCTGCCGTCGGCCTTGATCTGCTGGATCTCGGTCGTGTAGGCCTTGCCGGTGACGTTGAAGAAGGTATTGGTATGTGTGCCGTCGGCGTGCGTGTCGTAGGTCGCGGTCTTGATGTCGTTGCTGTAGACCGTGGTTGAGAACGAGCCATCCGGCTTCTGGATCAGCGTGCTGGTGAGGTGGCCGGTCGTATAGAGGTCGGTTTCCGTGGAGCCGTCGGCGTGCGTGATGTAGACCGACGTCTTCACGCCGCTGCTGAAGTTCGTGGTCGTGGAGTCGCCGCCGGCCTTCGCCACGGTCTGCGTGACGCTGCCCGCCGCATTGTAGGTGGAGATCAGCGTGGAGCCGTTGGCGTAGTTGACGATCTCCGTCGTCTTGTGACCCGTGCTGTCGTACTGGTCGGTGGTGGTGCCGCCGTCCGCGTTCAGGACCTTCGTGTACTGCGTCGTGCCGTCGGCATGCAGGTTGGTGAAGGCCGTGATCGTTCCGTCCGCCTTGGTGGTCTGGATCTGCGTTGTGTAGGGCTGGCCGGTGACGTTGTAGAAGGTGTTGGTGTGGGTACCATCGGTGTTGGTGACATACACCTTGGATTTGACGCCGCTTGCGAAGACCGTCATCGATGACGATCCATCAGTTTTTTGAACGAGATCGGCCGTGATGACGCCGGCTGAGTACAGCTTGGTTTCCTTGCTGCCGTCGGCGTTGATGATGTAGATCGAGGTCGGAACACCCGCGCTGAGGTTCGTCGTGGTGGCGTTACCGTTGGCAGCTTTGGCAACCGTCTGCGTTGCGACCCCTGATGTGTTGTAGGTCGTGGTGAGGCTCGAACCGTCCGTGTAGTTCTGCACGACGGTGATTCTCTGGCCGGCGCTGTTGTAGAGGCCGGTGGTCGTGCTGCCGTCCGCGTTGAGGACCTTGGTGTACTGCGTCGTGCCGTCGGCATGCAGGTTGGTGAAGGCCGTGATCGTTCCGTCGGCCTTGGTCGTCTGGATCTGCGTCGTGTAGGCCTGCCCGGTGATGTTGTAGAAGGTGTTGGTGTGGGTGCCGTCGGCGTTGGTGACATACACCTTGGATTTGACGCCGCTCGCATAGACAGTCGTCAACGAAGATCCGTCGGTCTTCTGGACGAAATCGCTGTTGATCACGCCGGCGGTGAACAGCTTGCTTTCCTTGGTTCCGTCGGCGCTGCTGATGTAGATCGAAGCCAGCACGCCAGCGGTGTAGTTCGTCGTCGTGCTGGCACCCCCGGCCTTTGCCACGGTCTGCGTCACCGTGCCGGTGGTGTCGTAGTTCGTGGTCAAGCTCGAACCGTCGGTATAGTTGCGCACCTCCGACGTCTTCTGGCCGGCGCTGTTGTAGAGGTCGGTGGTTGTGCTGCCGTCGGCGTTGAGGATCTTGGTGTACTGCGTCGTGCCGTCTGCGTGCAGTTGGGTGATGGAAGTCATCGTTCCATCGGCCTTGGCGGTCTGGATCTGGGTCGTGTAGGCCTGCCCGGTGATGCCGTAGAACGTGTTGGTATGCGTTCCGTCGGCATTGGTCAGATAGACCTTGGACTTCAGGCCGTTCGCATAAACCGTGGTCGTGACCGACATGTCGGAGCCGACAACCGTCTCGCTGGAGATGCTGCCGTCCGAATTGTAGTTGATGGTTTGCTTGGCGCCGTTTGCGTTGACGATCACTTCCTGCGTCTTCACGCCGTTCGAGTACAGGATGGTGTCGCTGCTCAAGTCGACGTTGACGAGCGACTTGCTGGTGATGACGCCGTTGCTGAAGTTCGAGGTCTGCGTTCCCGTCAACGTGCAGGAGGCGTTGAAGAACTTGGTCTCGCTCCAGCTCGTCGTGGAGGTGGTGACGGAGAAGGAGTAGCCGCCCTGGATCGCCGCAAGGGCGTGGCCGTAGTGCGAGATGATGTAGCTCATCGTCGATGCGGAGGCGACAGGGAGCACATGCGTATCGGTCAGCGTGATCGATTGCAGGACGGTCGAGGCGGAGAGGTCGGCCAATTCTGCGACGATCTGGGCGGCGGTGCCGGTGACATCGGCCGTCTGGGTCGGATTCGAGGGAACCGCGGGCGTCCCGTCGATCTCGATGATGATCGGGTGATCGCTTACGGGGATCGTGAACGAGCTGACATTGCTGTAGGTCGCGATCGGGTCGGTTCCGCCGGTCGGATCGTAGACCTTGATCGACTGATGTACGGCGCCGAGTTGGACCGCGACGGTCTGGCTCGGATTGCTGATCTCCGAGTTCGTCGTCTGATCCCAGACCCTCGGTTCGGCCCAAACGACGAGATCGTAGGCGCCGTTGCTCTTGCCGAGCACCATGCTGTTGCCGGAGTCCGGCATGTTGCTGAGCGTATAGTTCAGCGGGCTCGTCGGCTGCCCGCTGCCTTTCCCGTCGTCGTTGAGAATCGTCGTCAGGTTATGGACCGCAGTGGCCGCGAGCTTGGGCGTGCCGTCGTCGTAGAACAGCCCGAAATGGCTCTGTGCATTGGTGTCGCTGCTGGACGAGTTGCGATCGAGCAGCTCGTAGAGATAGGTCGTGCCGACGCCGTCCTTGAAGGCGTCCATCACCGTGTTGAGGATGGACTTGGCCTGAACCGCCTCGTTGACGCCGAGGAACGGCGTGGTGCTCAGCGTCGTGTAGCCGGTTTCGGTGATGACCGAAGGATCGCCGGGAGACACCGAGCTAGCGAGATTAAGCGCCGACGACAGAGCCACCGCCGGCGTGGTGCCGGTGCTGACATAAGCGTGCGAGTTGGCGTAATCTGAGTATGCGCCGAGATTGCCGAGCTTCGCGAAGTCGGCGGGATCGTTGTAGCCGAGAGTGAGGTTGTAGACCGGAAGATTGGCGAGCGACGCGTCGGCCTTGATCGAGGCGTAGTACGCTTGCTGAAATTGCGCGGCGGCTTCGATCGTCGAACTGCCGTTGTAGCTGAACGCCTGGAGGTTGACTTCGTTCAGGCCCTCCAGTGCGATGATGCTGCTGGGGTGCGCGGCCTGGAACGCGTCGAGCGCGTCGATGTATTGCTGCAGGCCCGCTGCGCCCGATGCCGGGATCGACGATGAAACGCCGAAATCGAACTTGTAGCCCGCGCTTGCCAGACCATCGAGCACCGGCTGTGCCGCCGGGATATTCGTCAAGCCATCACGAAGCGAAGTGACGCCGAGATATTTCAGATCTGCTTCGACGAGTGCGAGATTGTTGTAGCCGCCCCACGCATAAGACACGTGAGTGTTGACGCCGATGGAACTCGTGAAAGCGCTTGCCGAAAGGACAGTCTGATTGGTGCTGCTGATAGTCGTCGTCATGATCTTCTCTGGTGATGCCCGCTGTTGTTCTTCGGATAGCGGCAGAGTTTGTCAGTGACGTTAGAAAGAAGGCTAAAGATGTAGGTAACGACGGCTTTTCGCAGAACGAACTGCAAGTATTTTCAGCACATTGCGAGGGACTGCTTGTTCCGTGCTGGAACTTGCACGCATCGCGCGATGAGCATCTATCAGCGATGCGTTTCATTGCACCAACTTCCGCGACGACGAGATGAAATGCAGTGCAAGCGAAGGATGATTCGTCGCCCGCATGCCGCGCATTTAATGCATGTGCGTGGTGCTCGATACGGATGCGCCGGGCAGTCGATACTCGGTTCGCCATCCCAGTCGCTGTGCGTCGCCATCGGCGATGGCTTCGAGCAGCGGTCGAAGCGCGTTTCGTGCGCCATGGAACCTGCGATGAGCCAGCATTGCCTCGATCGCGAGGATGCCGACGTAGCTCATCCGGTTGATGCGGTAGATAACCGGGGAGGTTGTATACCGTTTCTCAATCAAGATCCGGTTCCGGCAGGCATAATACAGCCGCCACGCCGGCGCCTCAGGGCTGACCAGGGCGCTGCGCGCGCTGGTGCTCGGCTTGTCCCAGGACTCCTCGGCGTCGTTGATGCAGCCGACATCAGTCAGATAGATGGCTACGCCTGCATCCATCAGGCGCAGCGAGTAGTCATGGTCGTCGCTATAAAGCACGAACTCCTTGTTCGGAGGTGACACCCTTCTGACGGCCGCCATCGACAGCAGCAGTCCGCCATAAGGCGCGGTCTCGATCCGGCGTAGGTGAAATTCCCCGTGATTCTCCGGAGAATGGCTGGCCGAGCGTGTGAACCGTCGCCACAGCTTCGATGGAAGCGAGGCGAGATGAAAGTTAAGAAACGAGTTGTTGCGGATCGCCACCGCGGTCTGGTCGGCGAGAAGGGTCGGATAGATGCCCCGGTGCCGGCGCAACGCGCAAAGGCCGATATCGTCGCTCGCGCCGAGCGCCGTATGCAGCGCGAGCAGGCGCTCCAGGAACCCGTCCTCGCCGACATTGTCGTCGTCCAGGATCAGGACGAACCGCAGGTCCTTGTCCAGGAGGCGCTGAGCCGCGGTGATGCCGGCGTGAAATCCTCCGGCCGATCCCAGGTTTGAATCGAGCCTGATGATGTCGACCGGCGGTTGCCGCGCGAAATCGTCCGGGGCCACCGGGCGGTTGCATCCGTTGTCGACGACAATCACACGCCCGACCGCTGGGCTGGCCTGGACCGCCTCAACTGTCCGTCTCACCAATTGCTCGCGGCGGCCGTAGGTCACGATGACACATGCAACCGAGCGTCCCGCGACCGTCGAGCGGTCGAGGGCGATTTGCGACGTCAGTTCGAGGGGGGCGTTCATCAATTCAGTCTCGCTCGTCATTCGGTCGTTCCGTTCAGGCGACATTATAGATACTCAGTGGAATTGGAACGGCAATTCCAGCGGCAACGTTCGCCGCAAAACCGTGCAATCGTTTTGCGCGGGCCCTGTAGGCGCACTGCGCTGCCTCTTTCGTTGCGAGCGTATTGTGATCACATTGTGAAGGCAGTCTTGGCGCGTGGTCCGATGCCGGATCGGATCGCATGCATAGAGTTCTCGAGCGCGTGGAGGCGCAATGTTCCTGGTGGTGAAGAGATTGTTTCTGGTGGCGCTGTTGCCGGTGCTCGGCCTGGTGGCATCCGTCGGGAATGCCAACGCAGGTCCGCTGACATGGGGGGTCGACGGGCCCGATGGCCGGCGCGCAGACCTGAAGGCGATCTTTGAAGTCATGCGCGCGCGCGGGCTTACGCAATACAGGGTCAGCGCAAATCTCGCGCGGGATACCGATCCTTACGAGGTCCAGATGTACCGGGATATGCTGGCGCTCGCCAAGACGTACGGCATCACGCTGAAACCGATATTGGCGACCCCGTTTGCCTGGGGCGATCGGACCGACGGCGGCAAGTACCCGGCCGGCGATTGGAGTGCGCTGTATCAGCAGGCCTATTCGAGAACTTATACCTTCGTGGTCAATTTTAAGGACCAGATCAACGATTGGGAGATGGGCAACGAGATCAACCTTCTTGCGCTGGATTCCAGCGGCAAGAAGCTCTTCGGCCACGGCTGGACCGCCGAGGAATTCGACATACCGGTCATGAACGATTGGGTCGCGGTCCTCAAGGGCATGTCGGACGCGATCGACAAGATCAATCACGAGTACGGCTTGCACTTGCGACGCGTGCTCAACACCACGTCAACCATGTTCGGCTTCCTCGACTTCATGGCGTCAAAGGGCGTCGGATTCGACGTCATCTCCTATCATTATTATGAATCCCTCAATCAGAATCCGAACCGCGCATGGGGTGGCAGCAGGCAGCCCTACAATCTTTTCAAGAAACTCGCGTCCTACGGCAAGCCGGTCGTTTTCAATGAGGTCAATTGCGCGGAGATCTACAAGCCCACGTACGAGAATGAAGCCGGCAAGCCCATGACAGAGGCGTGTTACAAGAGCCTATATGCAACCCTTAGTTTTATCACGCATCAGGCCGACGCCAACGTCGAGAGCGTGTTGATCTACGAGATGCTGGACGAGCCGGCCAAGGCTCCCCCGGAAAACCGCTTCGGCCTGATGTATGACATCCATACGCCGAAGGTGCCGCTCTACATGCTGTCGCGCTTTGCCGGAAAGGCGCTTGCGCCCCATGAAGCGGAGGAACTGAGTAAGCGGGGAATGTAGGCGCGGTGGGCGCCGGCTGGTGCGGGATCCCACCTATATCCAGAGCCACGGGCAGACGCGGTCCAGTGCCACTCGGATATAAAACTTCCAGATATTGTCTGTCGCATATCCCTTGTTGTCGAGTCCGCGAATTCCGCTCACGAGCGGAACCGTCTGGAACCGGGGAACGAACTTCGATGTCTTCGGCGCGGCGCTGAAATCGTCGCGCAGCGCCTTCTCGGGGAATGCGGCCGCGGAGGTCTCCTCGTAAAGCTTGCATTTACCCTGGAGATATTGCCGATAGCCTGCCTTGGTCCACGCCATCATGTACATGTCGACCACCCGCTTCGGATAGTTCCGCATGTTGACGTAGAAGGCGAATTCTTTCGGGCGCCTCTGGATCAGCTTGGCAAGATTCAGGACGACGTACCGGCCCGTCACCTTCCAGATCGGCGTGTCGGCCTCGCATTCCTTGATGAAGCGCGAATTCTCCATCGCGTGGTCGAGGAGGAACAGTTCGCCATAGCCGCGGCCGTACATCTGCGGATAGTCCAGCCCCGCAAAGGAAATGAACTCGATCTTGTCGCTGATGTTCAATTGCTCGGCGATGGCCTTGAGGCTGGACAGGTCGGATTCCGAGTTCTCGACGAAGACGATGCGGTCGATGCACTGCCCAACCTGCCTGCCGTAAAACCACAGCGCCTCTTCATAATCCTTGCGGCGGAGGGCGGGATCCTTACGGCCGAGGCTGCGCACGTCGGCTTTCGGCGTGATGGTCGCCGTCATGATCAGAATGTTCATGGGTCCTTTCGATTTCATCTTATCGATCTTCTGCGGTCCGGCGCGCGCCGGCGGCTAGGTGGCGGGGACGCGCTCCTTGCTCAGTTCGAGATCGCGCAGACCAAGCAGACTCCGTACCAGCTGGCGATGAAACAGCAGATAACAGATCGCGATCGTCACGATGTAAGCGGTCGTGCCAAGCAGCCAGGCTGACGCCGGGGAGGCCGGAATTTCCATTGCGCGATTTGCGGCGATGAGGCCGAGGATCGTGGCGACAGTTGCGGGCGCGAGTGCCCTGACCAGATTGGCGATGGGCAGATTGGTCTCCCAGGAGGTGATCAGCATTGTGGCGATGGAGACGATCAGCGTCACCGCGAGGTAGATCTTGATGATCCCGATCAGCCCAAACCTGAGCCCGACGACGAAGGCCACGATCGTCGAAAGGCTGTTGGCAGTCGAGACCCAGAATTGAAGCTGCGCCTTGCCTCGCGACAGCAGCATGGCGCCGCTGTAGGCGGTGATCGACTGCGCCGCCCCGGCAATCGCCATCAGTCCGACCAGTGGAATGATGCCGGTCCATTTGGCGGGAAAGAATGCTGTGAACAGGTAGTCGGCGCCGAACGAGAGATAAAGCATGCTGGGAAAGACCACGGCTGCTGTCAGCGACAGCACGCCGCAAATGATCTCGTTGCGCTGCTTCAGCGATCCTGTCACCGCCTGACGGCTGAGCGTCGCCATCAGGACGCCGCTGCCGGGCCATGTGATGACCATCAGCGGCAGGATCATGATCTGATAGGCGAGCCCGTACAAGCCGACGGCAGCCGCGCCCACGGCGCCGCCGATCAGCAGGTTGCCGACGGCGCGGCCGGCAAAGTTGAGCAGATTGCTGGCAAGCACCCAGCCGCCGAAGGTCAGGATCGAGCGCACGCGGCTCCACTGAAAGTTAAGCCGGACGTCTCTTTGCGCAATGATTGCGAAAGCCGCAGCTCGAACGACCTGCACCACCACGTAGTAGCTCACCAGTGCCCAGACACCCCAGCCCCGAAAGGCGCCCGCCACGCATGTGATGACCGAAACGACGACAGCGACGATCTCCACGGTCGCCACGGTCTGATAACGCAGATGCCGTTCAAGCACGGCGCGCGGGCCCAGCGCTGCGATGGAAAGCACCACCGAGATCGACAAGGTGGCCAGAACGCTGCCCAATCCCTCCATCTCGAGGCCGCTGGCGAGCGGCGCGGCGATGGCCGCCAGGATCACGGCGCAGACCAGGCCGATAGCGCAGATCAGCGTGATCGCCGCGCCGGCTTCATCCCTATCGAGCGTACGTCGCTGAACCATCGCACTCGACATGCCGAGATCGGTCAACAGCGCGATGAATCCGACGAAGGGCAGCGAGAACGTCACGAGGCCGAATTCGGCGGGCGCCGCGAAATACGTCATCATCACGGTCATCGCGAACTGCAGACCGGACTTGAGAACGTTCATGCCGGACATCGACAGCAGGTTTTTCAGCATTCCGTCGATCTCCGGGTGCCACGGCGTGACACCCACTCAGGTTCCAATGACCCAGCCCTGTTACCGCGCGTTTATCTCGCACATGCACAACTGGCAAGACAAGCAGCGAAGTTATGAAATGTGTTGCCGCGTCGTTGGGCAAAGTGCTTCTCATCTCGCATCGAGATGTCACGCCATCGTTACACCACCGAGCGCGATGCGCCGGAGGCCTCCAAGAAACGTCCCTTCCACGCTAGCAGTGCGACGATCGCGGCGGCGATCGCGATTTTCAGCATCAGCCAAACCACGGACGGCGAGGAAATGGCCGAAAATGTGGCTATGAACGTGCCGGCGGCAACGGATGCCGCGACAAGGCCCCATCGCGGCGCTGCGCCGAACCGCAACATCGGCCCGCTCGCGAGCACAATGACCACTCCGGTTGCGAGGATCGCGCTGACGAGGACGTAGGTCGGCGCTGCCGTCATGGCCTGCGTCGGCACGGCGACGGCGAGGACCAACACCACTTGGCAGAGAGCGACGACGACGAGGCGCATTGCCGATTTCGTCAGGTGGGGAACGATCGCGAGCGTGGATTGCAGGTGACAGTGCATGAAATAGAAACAGGCTGCGGCGGCCGAGGTCTGCAGGAAGCTCGCCAGAATGGACGATGGAACGAATAAATGTCCCGCATCGGGAAGAAAGCCGATGAGCCCGCCGAGCATCACCAGGGTGGCGCACATGATGAAATCGAGAAGGTGCGCCACGGCAGCGCGGGCCTCGTTGGCACTGCCGCGCTCGAATTGATGGACCACTTCCGGATAGTTGACAGTATGAATGGCGGCGACCAGCACCGCGAACGGCCGCTGCAGGAGGTCGATGGCCATCGAAAATCCGGCTGTGACTGCGGGTGCGGCATCACCCAGGACCGACACGACGACGAAGCGGATCGAGACGGGAACCGAAAGGTGTAGCACCGAGGCGCCGGCGGCAAGCATCCCGTAGCGGGCAAAGCCGCTCCAGTCCTCGAGCAGGGCGGAGCGCGCCACGCTGCGTAGGACGTGGGGATGCAATAATTGGCCGGCGAACAGGCTGGCGATCTGGGCGGCCAGCATGCCCACGAGCGCGGCATTGGCCGTGCCGTAGAGCCATGCGCCCGCGGATGCGCCGCCCACCATCAACGTGGCCCTGAGGATGAGCAGAAAGGCGGCTGCACCGAGCCGGTGCGAGACACGGACCACCATGAAGTGAAGATCCGTTGCGCCCTGGGCGACGGCGAGTGCGAGGCCGACGAGCCCCACGCTGGCGGAAATCAGCGTCACGACCGCGGCCGCGAGGCCCCCGATCACCAGCAGCACAATTGCGCTGGCGAGCGCGGCGCCGAACAGGGATGATCTTAGCCGTGCGGCGTCTTCTTCCCCGGCCGCAGCCAAAAAGCGCACGCCGGCCAGTTGCAGCCACTCGAACATCAGCACGCTGAGCAGCTGGCTCGAAGCGAGCGTGAGCGAAAATTTGGCGTAGGCGAGCGGCGAGAGCACGCGGCCCAGCAGAAAGATGAGAATGATCGCCGCCGCGCTCTGGTAGACCACGCCGACGAGTGCGAACAGACGGGTCATGGGGCGTTCAAGCTGCGGGGCAGGGCGCAGGAAAGTCCAGACGCGTTGCGCAAAATAGCCATCCCAGGATTATCGCGGGTGCCGGCTCAAGAGCGCGAAGGCGTCGCGATATTCGTCGATGACATCGGCAAAGGTGCGATGATCGTTCTTGTTGGCAAGTCTTTCGAACATCTTGGCCAGCTCCTGCGGATTGGCGATGATCCGCAGGATACTGTCAGCAAGGGATTTCGGATCAGGCGCGGTCAACCAGCCGACTGCGCCGCGTTTCACCGCCTCCGGAATTCCTCCAAACCTCGTCCCCAGAAACGGCTTGCGTGCCGCCTGGGCATCGGCCACGACCAGCGGGCCCGGCTCCTCCCAGATCGGCGGGATCACGACGACGTCGATCTGGCGATAGAATTGTTCGGGCTCGACGAATCCCAGGAACTCGATATGCGCCTTCGGCGCCATTGCCCTGAGCTCGTGCTGGATTTCGGCGCCTGCGACCCCTGCGATGACGAGCCGCACGCGGTCGCGCGGTAGGTCCGCGAAAGCCTTGACGAGGTTATAGATGCCTTTCTCCTCGGTGAGACGGCCGATGAAGCCGAATGTCAGCGGCGGGCCGGCCGGGCCTTTCGTGGGCGCGGAGACCGGCATCGTAGATGCATGCGCAATCACCCTGCGCAGCTCGGTGTCGGCGAAAAGACCGGTCTCGAGATGGATGTCGAGAATGCGCTGGCTGACGCCGACCACGCCGCGCAGATATCTGGTCGCCTTGCGGCGGTTGATCGTCAGCAAAGTACAGCTCATGCAGGTGTGCTCGCACGTCTTTCCGTCGGAAAAGCGCGAGCATCGCGGGCAGGTCAGATAGTAGTCGTGCAACGTGTGCAGAACCGGTACGCCGAGCTCGGCTGCGACCTTCCACACCGCCGGGGTGAGGCCCGAAAGGTTGTTGGAATGGAGCACGTCCGGCCTGAAGGCCTTTATTCTGCTGGCGACAAGGTCGGCGCTTCGACTCCAGTCCTCCATCGCATGCCACAAACCCCTCGCCGGCGCGCTTCGCTGTCCGGTGAAGGGCCGGTAGATATTCCTGACCGGGGCCGAATACACCTCGATACCGCCGCTCGTCTCCATCGGCTGTTCGGGAAGCGAGGCAGCCCGAACGACCTCGACGGTGTCGCCGCTCTGGAGCAGGCCTTCGGCAATGCGGCGCACGAATATCTCGGCGCCGCCGATCACCTTCGGCGCGCCCGGTGTCGGGTACAGTGACGATGTGATCAAAATCCTCATGCCAAGAATCTCATCCAATATGCAGCTTTGAACGACCCCCGAGAGTCCTTCTCATTTGTCTCCATCGGTGTTCAAAGTGCCTTCCAAATAGACGTCGAGATATTGTCGGGTGACAGCTTCTGGCGTGAAGCTGGCAGAAAATTCAGGCCGTGGTGGAAAAGCCTTCTTCCAATTGGGCGCCTCGCTGATTGCCTGCTTCATCAGTTCGGCCAGTCCGTGGAAGTCACTTGGTTCGTACGAGCCGAGTGTCGTCGAGAAATGAGAGATCTCCGGTATTCCGCCGGCGGTGGAGCAGATCGTTGCCCGGCCCGCGTTGATGCTTTCTATCAGGGTGCGCGGCAACGGCTCCGGCCAGACCGAGCTGATGAGACAGATATCCACGGTGGAGTAGAACTCCGTGGACTTTACGAAACCCAGCCATTTGATTTTCGGATTATCATATCTTCTCCTCAAGTCTCGTTCGTAAGCTTCGAGGCCCTTTCCGGCGATTTTGAGTTGCCAGCCATGCTCCGGGAGCAGAGAGACCGCCTTGAGCACGACGTCGATGCCTTTTTCCGGCTCGATGCGGCCGATGAAGCCGAACGTCACGTCGGCGTCGGAGGCCGGCGGCGCCGGCCGGACGCTGGAGTCCGCGATGTTGTAGATCACCTTGTGCGGAACGTTCGGAAAGAAGCCGAGTTTCAGATGCCGGTCGAGGACGTACTGGCTGTTGGAGACCACGGCATCGACCATCCGGGATGCGTAGAGGTGCGGCATGGTCATCGTCGAGCATGAAAGGCAGCGCTGCTCGCAAGTGGCGCCTTTGCTGAACAGCGTCGATCGCTTGCAGATTAGCGAATAGTCGCGCAGCGTATGGACGATCCGGATGTTGCGGCGCTTGGCCGCTGCCCACAGGGACACGGAAAATCCGGTCAGGTTGTTGGTGTGAACGACATCCGGCTTCTCGGTGTCGAGAATCGCGCCAAATCGCGTGGCTGCGCGCCTGTTCCAGGTATCCCGCAGATGCCATCGCAAGCGATCGATCCGAGGCGGCTTGCGGTCCTGTCCAAACGGCCAGTACGCGTTATCGATCTGCACCCTGTAGGTGCGAATGCCGTTGCGATCCCCGACCGAGATGTCGCCTGCCTTCTGCAGGCAGACCACGGTGACCTGATGGCCGTTGCGCTTGAAAGCTTCGGCGAGCAGCGACACTGACACCTCGGCTCCGCCCATGATGTCGGGAGGGTAGAGGGAGTTCACGATGAGTATCTTCAACGATCGCCTCGTACGTTGATCGATGACGGGAGCGCACCTCGCTTGCCACGCAAAACCTGGATCTGCAATCGCATTCGAGCCCAAAACGGCGTGAACGATCACGCCGGAATGAGACCGAAATAGTCACACAATATTCAAGAAGCGGGCCATGACATCCTGCCCGAACCTCCGCCGATAGTGAGATCCGTCCGGGCAGGCACGAGTATCGAGCGCAGTCGTTACTTGGAGTTGACTACGACGCTGGAGATGTTCGACGCATTAGTCGAGGCCGCGTCGAGCGGGGCCATGAGCTTGATGAACTCGGTCGATGGCGATTCCGCGACGGAGATCACATCGTGATCGCGCATCCGGAACGTGTCAGCTTGGAACCAGCCGTCCGGCTTGCTCATATCGAACTTATAGACGGCGGGGACGGAGATAGTCGGGAATTGCGATGCGTCGATACCAACCTGCTGGAGTAGCGGCTTCGGCTCGAAACGATAGACGTAGATGTTTTTGGAATCCGCCCGCCCTCCGTCGAGGCCGCCGGCCTTTGCGAGCGCCTCGGCGAGCGACATGTTGTCGTTCTCGAAGGTGAAGCGGCGGTTGTTGGTTCCACCGATCGATCCGGGCGACGGCGTCGAGCCGAATGCCATGTAGACGCGGGGAATGCGTGTGAGGAAGACGACGTCGCCCGGCGCGAGTAGCACGTCCTCGCTCGGGTGATGCACCACTGACGACATCGACTCGTTGTAGGTGCGTCCTTCGCGCTTGATCGTGATTGTGCTCTCGTAGGACGGGTACTTGGGGCCGCCGGCGCGCGCGATCGCGCTCATCAGGCGAATGCCGCCCGGGTCGATCGGAAAGCGCTGGGGCGAATTGACTTCGCCGAGAACGCTGATCTGGTTGCCGCGCTGTTCTGCAACGCTCACGACTATCTGCGGGTCGATGGCACGATCCTTGAGGCGCTCGCGGATGATGTTGGAGACGGCACGCGGCGTCAGTCCGGAGACCTTGACCGATCCTGCGTAGGGGATGTTGATATTGCCAGACTGGTCGACCTGCTGGCGCGGAATGTCGACGAAGTTGCCCGGTCTGACGCCGGCTTCACGCGGAATGAATAGGCCGCCCGCCTGGGCTTCGTACACGGTCACGGTGACGATGTCGCCGACGCCGATCGTGACGTCGCGGTAATTGCCGCCGGGGAGATGGGAGAAGATCAGTCCGGATGAATCTGTAAGTGCGTTGGTCGCCTGGAGCACTGCCGGATTGACGGGCATGAGCGCATAGGCAAGTGGCGCGCTCGGTTCGGTGATCAGTGCGGCATGAGTATGCGTTGCGGCGGCATCGGGAGCGTCCAGGGGAATGAAGCCCGCGCAGCCAGTCAAGCAGATGCTGATCGCTGCGACGGCCAGAATCCGGCTAGTCCCGAAATTCGAATGAGCCTGTTCGGTCTTAGCCAATGTTGGTCCCTCGCACATACTTAACACCTGAAATACCGTAGCAACTGTCCGGCTAGTGAGTCACTGCTGCGTCTTCGCGATCATGGTGAAGCACTCATGCCTGTGACCTTATTGCAACTCGCGAAGCGATACACGAGTGAGAACTGCAGTCTGAGCGTCGAACAGAGGTCTGCTGCCATTCTGTGCAATTTGCAAAATAGACAGGTGAGTGTCGGATCGATGTCGTGATTGAGGCGATCTGTGGCAAGTATGCGAGGGCGGAACCTGGACAATGTGGAAGCCCTCATGATGAGCGTGCCTCCGCAAGGCGGCAAGACGATCTTCACGTTGTTGGTCAACCCATAGGGAAGGCGAAGATAAATTGTGCAACCCGGGTCGTTTGCGGCCGGCTTCTATATGCGCGCGATGGTGGTCATGTTGGCGATCGCGTGGTCGCTGTCGGCTCAATGCGTCATCGACGCCGATCACACTTGTCGCGATGCTAGCTGCTGATCGTCTATCGCTAAGGTCTCAGATTGTTTGAGAAATCTGACTGCAGATTGGCCGGCTGTCCGGCTTCATTCTCGCCCATGTGCAGGACGTCGGCATACACCTGACCGAGCGTCCGGTGGGTCTGCTCGATGTCGTAGAGGCGGACGAAACGTTCATAGCCGGCCCGGCCGACCGCAGCGAGATCCAGTCGGCTCGCGCGCTGAAATCCGTCAATAAGCTTTTCGGGCGTGACCTCATCGCAGAGCACGCCGGTGACGTCGTCCTCGACGATTTCCGGTAGTGCGCCGATGCGAAATGCGATGATCGGTTTGGCAGCCCTCATTGCCTCGATCGCGACCAGGCCAAACGCTTCCCAGCGCGAGGGAATCGCGACCAGGTCTGCCTCGTCCAACTGGGCCTCGATCTGGTTGCGATCCATCCAGCCCAGCAGCGAGACATTAGCCGGCAGGTCGCTCATGTTGAACTTGCTGACGACGGAGGCGCCGATGATACGGACATCGAGCGTTTCTCCCAACTCACGCGCCGCCTTGATAAGAAGATCACATCCCTTTTGGCGATCCAGACGTCCGATAAAGAGGACCTTGATCTTGTCCGAGCGCCATATCTTCTCCGATGCCGATGCGCTCTCTTGATTAAGCGCGGGGCGCTGTTTGGAAATCCCGTTGTGCACAAGAACTAGGCGTTTCGTCGCAATTCCGACCCGCGTGGCATCGAGTTGTTCGCTCCTTGAGATGCAGACGATCCGGTGGGTCAACTTCGACAACGCAAGTTCTGTGAATTGCGTGATTGCGCGACTAACACGACCGGTCTCGCGGCCGAACGCCCATCCATGCGGGCAGTAGACAATACGTGAATGCCGATAAGTTAGCCACAGCATCGGACGCACCACGAGCCCGGCGAACGACGAGTGAAGGTGAATGATGTCCGGCCGTAACTGGCGAACCGCGCGCATGGTCGCCGATAGCATAGCGAACAGGCCCATAGCGTTGCGGCCGTCGCGCGGGAAGGTGGTGATGGCGTCATCCTCGATGCTGACCAGGTCATCGCGATGGTCAGACGGAACGACATAGCTGACATTTCCGCGCCCGAAGCTCGCGCTCTGATGCGGATGAAGCTCGTTGAGGTAGGTCGCGATGCCGCCTCTCACCGTTTCGGCGACGTGCAGAACCTTAAGGCCGCTGGACAACAGTCGATCCTTCCTTGTCTTGGAGGCAGCACATCTAGCGCCTGTAAGCAGCAAAATTTGGGCCGAGTCATCGCGCTGATCCGCCGGAGATGGCTCGCGGCGTCGATTGGGCGAGGACCTCGAGTATGGCTGCGGCCGACTTGGTCCACGAATAGGTCGCTAGCCGCCCCTGCTGCTTCTGTTGTTCGGCTGCAGAGATCCTGCCCAGATCGATTCTTTCGCGCATTCTTGCGGATAGCTCGTCAGGGTTGAGTGGATCGAAATAGACGGCCGCATCGCCGCAGGTCTCGCGTATGGCTGCAGCGGAACTCGCAATGACGGGGCAGGCGAAGTACATCGCTTCCAACGGAGGAATGCCGAAGCCCTCGTAAAGGCTCGGAAAAACGAACGCCGCAGCGCGGGCGAAGAGTGCGGCGACCTCCTCGTCCTTCAGGCGCCCCGCGACGATGAACCCGGCGCTTGATTTGGTGACGCCGCCGCCAAAGACTTTGCTGTTGTCGCCGCCCACCACGACCAGCGGAAAATCCGCGCGACCGAGCCGTTCGGCCGCACGAATGGCGGTGTCGACATTCTTGTTTTTCGTCATCGAGCCGACGAAGAGGAAGAACCGGTAGGGCTCGAGACGCAGCGATTCGATGATCGAGAAATCGGGCTCAATCGAGGCGAAGTGCTCTGCGCTGTTGGGAATAATCGGAATGGACCCGGGATCCAGCGAAAGAGCGTCGGCAAGTTCGTTGCGTGAAAACGTTGAAACCGTTGCAATGGTTGCCGTGCGTGCCAGCAAATGACCGAGCGATCGATGCAAGGCGAGGTAGCGCCAGCTGAAAAAGTCCGGCCGTTTGAAGACTTGCGCGTCGTGAATTACGACGAGATGGTCGCGGTGAAGCACAGGGCCGGAGTTGGCGAGACTGACGAGGCGCGTGCCCGCCGCCGCGCGCGCCAGATCCAGCTGATCCCAGGCGTGACCCTGCAGCGATCCCACTCGTTTGATCTTGATACGACAAAGGCCGCCAAGGGTTTGCGCATTCGGTGGCGCGAGAATCTGCCAGTCTGCATCCAAAAGTGGCGATGGGGCATTCCCGCTCGCTAGCAGGCGGTCCATCGCTTTGACGATTTCGGCGGCATAGCGTTGCACGCCCGTAAGCGATTGTGACAGGAACCTGCCGTTGATGGAGAGTTTCAAAGCCGATCTGTTTCTTTTGCGCGTGTCTTGCGCGAACGATGCCTCAAGACTGGGCAACCGCGCCGAACGTACGGTCTATGATCTCTAGCACATGCAGCGCTATCGTCCGAGCATCCTCGCAGGCGGGTAGCATGCGAGGATGCATGGCGCCATCATGTTTCCTACACATTTCGATGCGCCTACATGGAGCGGCTTGGCGCGACGATCGTCGTCGTTGAAAACTTGGCTTTGATATGACCGGTCTGGCATTGCTTCGCGGAACGAGAAGAGAATGACATCTTTGCGGCCAGTAATCGTAACCGGCGCAGCCGGCTTTATCGGAATGCACGTCTGTGAACGGCTGTTGGCGCGTGGCGAACAGATTGTTGGGATCGATGCATTCACGCCCTATTACGATCCCGCGCTGAAACGGGCGCGGCTCGAAAAACTCAAGTCTCGTCCTGGCTTCAGCTTCCATGAGATCGACCTTGCTGATTTTGCCGCGGTGAAGCGCGTTTTCGATGAAGTCTCGCCCGATCGCGTCGTCCATCTCGCGGCTCAGCCCGGTGTGCGCGCGTCGATCGACGATCCCATCACCAGCATCCGTGCCAATTGTGACGGCTTTGTCACAGTGCTCGAGGCCGGCCGGCGCTGCGAGCTCTCGCATCTCGTCTACGCCTCGTCGAGCTCGGTCTATGGCGCCAACCGCACCTTGCCGTACTCGACCGAGCAATCGGTAAACCATCCCGTGAGCCTTTATGCCGCAAGCAAGAAGGCCAACGAGCTGATGGCGCACACGTTTGCGCATGTTCACAAGTTGCCGGTGACCGGCCTGCGCTTCTTCACCGTTTACGGTCCGTGGGGCCGGCCCGACATGGCCGCCTATCTATTCACGCGCGCGATTTTCGCGAATGAGCCGATCAAGATTTTCAATAATGGCGATATGTGGCGCGACTTCACCTATGTCGACGACATCGTCGAAGGCGTGATCCGCACTCTCGACCGGCCCGCAGCGCCAAACCCCTCGTGGAATGCGGAAGCGCCGGAAAATTCGACGAGCTATGCGCCGTATCGCATCTATAACATCGGCAATAACAGGTCAGTCAGGTTGGTTGAGTTTGTCGATACCCTTGAGAAGATCATCGGCAGGCCCGCGATCCGCAAGCTGCTGCCGATGCAGGCCGGTGACGTCCTGGAGACGCGCGCCGACATTTCCGCTCTTCAGCGCGACGTCGGTTTCGCGCCGTCGACGACGATCGCCGAGGGCCTTGCCCGCTTCGTCGAATGGTATCGCGCGTACCACGGCGTCTGATATCTCGCGATCGACGGCACTGTGTCGTCGTATGCCCTCAGTTCGATACAGCTTGTCCTATTGTTGGGCGAGCGGCCGAATAGAGAAATCGTCTAGGGTGTTCAATGGAACATCCATCTTCAACGGAAAGAGTTTTTCATGCGAATCGCGATGATCGGCACGGGTTATGTGGGGCTGGTGTCTGGGGCTTGCTTTGCGGATTTCGGTCACGACGTCACCTGCGTCGACAAGGACGAGAAGAAGATCGCAGCGCTCCATCGCGGCGAGATCCCGATCTACGAGCCTGGCCTGGACGAGCTGGTCGCCAACAACGTCAAGGCCAAGCGGCTCGGCTTCACCACCGATCTGTCGAAGCCGGTTGCGGATGCCGATGCCGTGTTCATCGCGGTCGGCACGCCGTCACGCCGCGGCGATGGTCACGCCGATCTCTCCTACGTCTACGCCGCCGCGAAGGAGATCGCGCAGTCGCTCTCCGGTTTCACCGTGGTGGTGACGAAGTCGACCGTGCCTGTGGGCACCGGCGATGAGGTCGAGCGCATCATCCGCGAGACCAATCCGTCGGCTGACGTCGTGGTCGCATCGAATCCGGAGTTCCTGCGCGAGGGCGCTGCCATCCGAGACTTCAAGTTTCCTGATCGCGTCGTCGTCGGTACCTCCGACGAGCGCGGCCGCAAGGTGATGGGCGACATTTACCGACCGCTGTCGTTGAACCAGGCGCCGCTGATGTTCACCGCGCGCCGCACCGCCGAGATGATCAAATACGCGGCGAACGCGTTCCTCGCGACCAAGATCACCTTCATCAACGAGATCGCGGATCTTTCCGAGAAAGTTGGCGCCAATGTGCAGGAGGTCGCCCGAGGCATTGGCCTCGACAACCGCATCGGCACAAAATTCCTGCACGCCGGTCCCGGCTTCGGCGGCTCCTGCTTCCCCAAGGACACCAAGGCGCTGATCAAGATCGCGCAGGACTACGACGTCAACTTGCGCATCGTTGAATCCGTGCTCGCAGTCAACGAGAACCGCAAGCGCGCGATGGCGCGAAAAGTGAGCCAGGCGCTCGGCGGCTCCTTGCGCGGCAAGACCATCGCGGTGCTCGGCCTGACCTTCAAGCCCGACACCGACGACATGCGCGATGCGCCGTCGATCCCGCTCGTCACCGGTCTGCTCGACATGGGCGCGAAGGTGAAGGCCTTCGATCCCGTCGGCATGGAGCAGGCCAAGAGTGAGCTGCCCAGCATCACCTATTGCGAAGATGCCTATTCCTGCGCGCAAGGCGCCGATGCAATAGTCATCGTCACCGAATGGGTCCAGTTCCGTGCGCTCGATCTGGACCGGCTGAGGGCGATCATGGCTCAGCCCGTCGTTGTCGATCTCCGCAACATCTATCCCCCCGAAGAGATGGCCGCGGCAGGCTTCGCCTATGAGAGCGTCGGGCGGTCGTCCGAGGCCTAGCGGAATCAGCGGCAGCGAGCCGCGCTTCGCGGCTTTTCCGCCGTCTCACGCCGATGCGGGCAAAATCGTCTCCAATGCGGTATGATCCGGTAACATAAGGTTGCTGCTGTCCGTCAGACTCGCTGCCCACTATGAAGACCGTCATGACCGACGACAGGCACCCGATGCGCAGCGGCTCCTTCACCGCGACGACCAACGCGCACGGCGCCGAGATGTGCTCGCTTAAGCACAAGGACGGCACCGAATTCCTGAGGCAGGCCGGGCCCGCCCGGCCGCGCATGCGCCGCTCTTGCTTCCGATCGTCGGGCGCCGCGCCAGTGACGAACTGCGCCACCGGCGCAAAACGTACCGGATGAATCAGCACGGCTTCGCACGCGACAGCCGTTTCGCGTGGACGGAGCGCGGCGAGAGGCGTTGCGTCCTGCTGCTCGAAGACAGCGAGGCTACGCGCGCGCTCTATCCTTTCGCGTTTCGGTTGACCGTGACTTACACGCTCGACGCTGAACGGCCACGACGTGGTGCTGAAGATCGTCAACGCCGGCGAGGAGACTGCCGGTGCCGCTCGGTGGCCATCCGGCTTTCAATTGGCCGCTTCAAGCCGGAGTACCGAAAGAGAGCTATGCGCTGACTTTCGCAAAACAGGAGCCATCGCCGGTTCGACGGCCGCATTCTCCTCGCGGCAACCGATCCGTGTCCGGTTCGAGGGACGGTGCTTCCTCTGTCGGAAGCCCTGTTCGCCAGCGACGCCGTCATCATCGCCCCAATCAACAGTGACGCGGTCCGCTATGCAGCGGGGCAGGGCAGTGGCCGCGCTTCCGAGCCAGATCGGCCGTCTTCGCCCCGGCCTCATGCTCCTTCAACACCGCGAAAATCTGCTCTTCCGTGAACCGTGCTCGCTTCATCTGTCCGTCCTTCTTCGCGGCGGACTCTAACTCCTTCTGGAGGAAATACTCAGTAGGAGGTTACGGTCCAGGCGGAGTTTCCACGCTAAGAATGCGCGCCGTCCAGATGAACGTGAGATGCGACTAGCAGGCCGTTATCTGAACGGATCCTGGATTGACGGCGACGACTGCCGGATGCGCCGCACGCTCACCGGCGTGCCGTCGGAGACGAATAGCAGTTCATAGGTCCGGCCTTCGCTGTCGGTGGCCGAGCAGGTGATGTCCTTCACCTTCCTGGCGGCGAAATTGCCAGTCTGGCGGCAGGTGCCGGTGGAACTCTGCTCGGCCGGGACCGGCAGACCGTCGACCTTCGGCCGGTCCTTGGAGTTGAGCAGCACGCGATCGATCGGCAGTTCGTAGGAATTGTCATCAGCCCGCCTGCCATTCTCGCCGGAGAACGACACGACGTGGTTCTCGTCGCTGGGGTCATCGACGGCAACGGCGAAATTGACCCGGCCCTTGTCGTCATGGGCGAAGGCCACAGTCTTGCAGGCAAAGGGGTGGCCCGCGACCTTCAGCGTCTTGCAGTGGCCCGACATCAGCGCGAGCATGTCGACAAGCGAATTTTGCTGGGCAGGCGGATTGTTCGCCGGGATTGTGGTGGTAGATTCGGCAAAACAAGGGCTTGCAAGAGAGGCGAGAACTGCGGCCAGAACCGATCGGCGGAGGCGGATCGCATCGCAAATTAAGTGCAACTCAGTTCGCCCCGGCCAAATGTTCGACAAAGCCCATCTGAAATACCACCACGTTCCCATCGACGATTCGCTCCTCAGCCGACCATACTCCTTTATGAAATCTGCTGAGGACAGTCGAGCGGGGAAGCAGCACTTGGGGCAGCGTACATCGGACAGCGTACATCGTGCGAGCCGGACGTGATGCGAACGGCCCGGGCGCGGCTCTGCTCAGGACGCGCAGCGACTAGAATTGGTGCCTAACAAGGCCCAGTTCTCGGCCCCAATCCCGAAAGGCAGGCAGTGTGATTTCCTTCGGCAGCCGTCGCTTCGGGCTTGAAAAGCGCATCGGCCCGCTCGGTCACCTTCTCACCGCCCCCGGATCGGGTACCGGGCATCAATGCTTCCTATCTCTCGTCGTTGCGGCTTTACGAGTGGTTTGGCTCGGGGAGCTTGCCGGCGGCCCCAATGTAGCGGGCTCCAAGGCACGGGACAGATCATGGCGGCCTTCGCATGCTGCACATTGCGCGCCGCGGCCGTCGCGGAAGCCATTTCTGACGTACCGGACCGCGCCGAAACCACGATCGAAAATGTCCGCATTCTCCACGACAGACAGGACCTTCGGCGCCACGTCCCATCCAGCCCGGACGATAGGGCCGTGGCATCGCAGGCAACGTCCGCGCCTTTGGGTCGGGACGCGTATGTCCGGTGTCGCGGCGATACCGTTTCGCTCCCTCGTGATGGGTCATGGGCCCTCGAAATTTTGACGGGATGCTTCAAACCCGCTCGGGGTGGCGCCCCTGGAGTTGATCCGACAGAGCAACAAGAACGGGCCGTCTCGCGGGGGGCGGTCGAATTAGGTCACCGTCGGCAAAAGAAATGCCCGGGCTAGCCCGGGCATGATCCGTGTGGCGAGGCGGCTGGGTAGCCGGCTTTTACTTGCCGTTGCCACGGCAGGCGCCGCCGGGCCCGATATGGTAGCCGCGCGGACAGGCATGCGCGGCGGGGTTGGCGTAGTTTCTCAGGCAGCCGCCATAGGGGCCGCGATGCCAGCCGACGCCGCAGCCGCCGGCGACAGTAATGACATCGCCGCTGCCTTGCGCGACGTACGGCGCCAGCGGCATCGCCTGGGCAGAGCTGATGATCGCACCGAGCGCAACTGCCGCGGCAAAGATGGTCCGGATCACGGGTATGCTCCTGGATCTTGTCGCGTCAGTGGGTGGCAGCAAAAGCGATGCCGGCGCGCACTTCGGCAATCGTCTGGTCGATCAGCCCGAGCGCCCGTTCGCGGTGGCCCCCCTTGTTGGGCTCGGCCTTGGCAAGCTCGGCGCGGGCCGATTGCAGGATCGCGATGGCCTCATCCATATGCGGCTGCGCGCCGAGCGCGTAGCCGATAAAGAAGCTGGTTGCGATGGCGCCGCCGAGCACGAGGCTGCGGGGTATAGAGGTTCGCATGTCGATTTCTCCTCGAGCGGGCGTCAGGCTGGGGCCGCCCAGTTGCCCGGACGCGATTTGTCTGTGGCGGGATGTCGCATCCTCTGCTTGAATAGGACAAGGCTGGGCGGTCCGTCTTGGACTGTCCGGCGCCCGCGACTTCGCGGCTTGGACTGACCGGCGCAGCTTGATTGATCCCGGCGTGTCGCGCCTTTTGAATTTCGAAGAGTCATTCTTAGAAAAGTCGTTCTCGATGTCCGTCGTCAGGAAGTCGCTCTCGACCGAGCTGTTGCCGAAGGATCTGTCCGACCGGCAGCGCTTCATCCGCTTCGCCGAGCTGTTCGAGCATTTCTCCAACACTGGCGAGCTTGACCCGGCCCCCGATGTTCCGTTTCGCGCCGCGATGAACTCGATCCATATCGGCACCACCCTCCTCGGCCGCTGCGACGGCAGCTTCGTCACGGTGCGGCGCGAGAAACGCCAGGTGATCGAGACCGGCGACGACCGCTTTTGTCTCGTGCGCAACAGCGGCGATCGTCCCTCGCAGGTGATCCATCGCGGGCACGAATTCACCATGCGGCCGGGAGCGATGGTGTTGCTCAAGCTCGACGAGCCGTTCTTCGCCGCTGACGGCGCCAGCCGGAAGCGCTTCACTAATGTGCATCTACCGGTCGATTCACTGCGCGCGATGGTCGCTGACGTCGATGACCTCGTCGGCTGCGAGCTCGAGCCCGGCGGCGCGCTGTCGCTGGTGATGGATTACAGCGACCTGTTGCTTCGCCATCCCGCGGCCGCCGACGAGGCTGGCATGGCGATCGCGTCTCACTTACTCGATCTCGCCGCGATCGGCCTCGGCGCCCGCAGCGACGTCGCGGCCGCGGCACGGCGCCGGGGCCTGCGTGCGGTGCGCCTGAAAGCCGTCTTGTCAATCCTCGAGGTGCGATTCCACGAGCCGGATTTTTCCCCAAAAAAGCTCGCCACTTCTGCCGGTCTCTCCGAGCGCTATGTGAACGAGCTGTTGTTCGAGGCCGGCGCCAGCTTCACCACGCGCTTGATCGAATTGCGGCTGCGCAAGGCGGCCGGCTTGCTCGCTCATCGGCAGGGGCGCATCAGCGACATCGCCTTTGCCTGCGGCTTCAACGACCTGTCTTATTTCAATCGCTGCTTTCGCCGTAGGTTCGGCCTGACGCCGACCGCAGCGCGGGGGAAGTAATCGGATCGCGCCTCCCACAACTCCACCATGGGCGGGCGAGTAACCCTACAAAGTGAGGTTAATTCGACGATCGCGTAGCCGTCCATGGTAGGCGCGGGCTACGCTTGAGGCGCCGGGCGAGCTGGTCTTTCCCCCCAAGAGTGAACCCAAGACCAGAATTTGAATCCATCCGGCACGGGCCGCCAGCGATATGCCCCCAAGTCTGGCGGCCCACCTTTTCAAGGCACGTGGGTGGCCTTCGATAATCTCTCAGACCACTCCCGCCAGCATGACGAGGAAGTGCAGCTCTACAAATTCGACGGCTTGGCGCTCGATGGAGTGCATTCGCCGCACAGGCGCAGCGGAGAATTTCTATGCTGAGCTCTCGAAGAATGAACGAAGACAACCTCCAAGCGGAGCTGCGTTGTCGCTCGTCATGTTTACACCGAGCGTAAAAGAGCCCGGACCGCCGTGTGCAACAATCTTTAGTTTGAATATTTTTTCAGCTCGCTCTCCAGGCCACGAACAAGCCACTCCAGCTGACCCCAGGTGTCCATCCCCTTGGGAACAACTTGCATATGATAGTCGCGAAACATGATGAAAGTATTTTTCGATCTGCGGCGCTACCCAATGCTGCACTTCATGCGAAACCATCCAGTACGTTAACGACCTATATCAAAACTCCTTAGGCAACCTAAAATGTTGCAATTTGTAGTCTGCAAAGACCAGGAGCGAGCTAGAACGATTTAAGCGAATGTGATCGTAAATAGTGCGTCGAGCACCGTCATCTCTTCGTTGGTGCGTGTCTCCCGTGGTTTGGTTCACAGGACAGGTAAGCCACTGCCTATTATTCTGTCACAGCAATAAGGGCTGCAGGTGCTGTCTCTACCGCACGTGCATCTTCTCGACAATCGCGTAGAAAAGCATGAAGATGGACAAAAAGACGAAGAACAAAATCGCAGTCGGCTCGGTCTGCGCGAGTTCACGATTTGGGTCGGTGTCAGTTGCGTGCGGTATCGAAGACCGCAGTAAAGCTCGCGGACGACGCTTAGCCGCGCGGAACAGCAACCGGCGAACCAGCGTTTCGGAGGGAGGCGGGGACATGTTGCCTCAGAGCGCAACCAACAACGGGTATTTGCGGACCAATTCGATGTCAACGTAGCCTTCGTGGTTGATCCACTCGTGAGGGCAATAGGCGAGCGATGCAGGGTCAATCTCTAGACGGTCGCGTGCTATCGCTTCGCGGGTGCCCATTTGACCGACCCAGTTCTTCTCTCCATGATCAGCGTCGAGGCGAATAGCGTCGAATACAGCTGTATCGTTTCTCACGGCAATGCTCCCCAGGTGCCAATCAGTTTGCGCAATAGGAAAGAGCATACCGTGCCATCTGTCTCGAGCAACAATCATCGATGTTGCAATTGCTAACAGGTATCCGGAGCTCCGGAGGCGGCTTACTACCATGCCGACGGGAGGATCGAAATTCCAGGGCGCATCTCTGGATGGTGTGTCGACGAAACTAGGCGGCATCTTGGCAAAGCGTTGACGAGTCTTGAACCATGATCGGTATTCTAAAAAGGTATCCAGGAGAGAAGCGGAGGACTGTAAGCAGTCGTCCGTTAAGAAGCCGATTGTAGGGATGAGCGGCCGCTGACATCCGCGATGAGGGTGGCCAGGAAGAGGCACCAAAGAACCCTCAGCCAGGCGAGCATGCGGCGGAAGTTATGACCGACGGCAGGGAGGATGACGTTGGCCGCATCGCCGGCGCGGCCGTTGAGGTAGCAGCGGCCGAGGTGACCATCGGCCAGGTGTCCGATGATGGGTTCGATGGCAGAGCGGCGGCGCAGCTCGCGCTTGATGACCCCGAAGACGCCGCGCTTCTGTCCGGAGATGAAGACGCGGTGCGGGGTTCTGCGCGTCATGGCCGCGGTATCCCTTGTCGACATAGGCCCGCTGGATCGCACAGCCGGTGAGTATCTCGGTGCTGTCGATGACGTCCCGCAAGGTGTGACCGTCGTACGGGTTATCGGGTAGCACCCTGGCGTGCAGCACGAACAGGCCACCGGGAGCCCGGCGGTTGTTGGTGACGATGGAGGCCTTCACCCCGAACTCGTAAGGAGCGGCTGCCTTGCCCTTGCCGATGCACTCGACCTCCGGGGCGTGAAAGGAATAGAGCTTCCAGCCGCGCTGGCGCTGCTGCTGCGAGCGGATCTGGGAGGACCGGCCGAGCGGGAGCGCGAACGCGTTCTCGAGCACGGTCTGACCTTCGATCTTGCGGCGGATATCGCGGATGATCCGGCCGAGCCGGCTCTTCAGGATGCGCAACTGTCGCTGATGGCGCTTGAATTGCTTGGCGTGGGCGTAGCGCCCCGCCATCATCGCTGCGGTCTTGGCAATGCGAAGATAGGACTGCCGCAGCTTGACCCCGTGCTTCCTTGCCAGGCGGTTGAGCCCCTTGATCGCCGCGTGCAGCAGCTTGGCATCGGTCGGGAAGGTGATGGCCTTCGGCTGCTCGGTGGTATCGACCGTGACCCGCTTAAGGTCTGGGCTGCGCAACGCGCCGGCCTCGTGCGCCACCCGCAAGCTCTCGACCAAGAGCAGCTCCAGCTTGTCGCCGAGCCGCTTGCGCCAGTGGCTCAAGTCCGAGCGTTCGTGCGGGAACGCATGCTGAAAGAACTCTTCGCTGGTGAAGTACTGGAAATACGGGTCGTGGACCCAGCGCTCGCAGACCCCCTCATCGGACGGGCCGCAAATATGCTTCAGCAGCAGCCCGATCATGAAGCGGGTCGCGATACCCGGCCGACCGTTCTCGCTGTAGAGCGGCGCGATCTCGCGATCGATCCAGTCCCAGTCGACCTTGCCAGCGAGCTGAACCAGCTCGGGCTTCATATTGATGATTTGGTCCAGCCCAGCCCGGCACAGATCGCTTGATCCCGTCGTCCTGTGCTTCTTCGGTCGCATCGCCACCTCCGATGCGAGCACGGAATCATGAGTGGCGATTCGACGGAATCCTGAAAATGAAATCCCAAGATTCCAGCGCCAAAAGCATCAAAACCCTGCAATCCCAAAACAGTCCACAACGACGAATGCGATTCTGTCTCAGTCGCTTTGCCGCTGTTCACGAAGGACTAACTACACGCCCGCGCTCAGGTTGGCAGGCTGTTGTATTGAGAAGGTGCTGCACCTCCAAAGACCCGGCTCGGTTTTTAGTCAGGCTCTAAGGAGGACCGAGCAACGGATGCCCGGGTCGCTGCAATCTAAGTCACACCATCCGCTGCTTCACAAATTTGGAGTTTTTTGGCGATCCGATCCAGAACCCTCAATGTGCCCACGTCTGCGCGGGTAACCGTTGGATTCGCAGCACTTAGCGTTGAACTGAAGTCCGACGAGTCAGATAGAGATCGTCTCGGGGTTTTCGGAGACGATCGATGCTACGGTTCATTGAAAGCGCGGATCGCGATCAATTGACATTGTTGCCGGAATGCCGAGATGATTGGGTCGGTGGGAGCAATCCTGTTCGCGTTGTCGATGCGTTTGTCGAAGCACTTGATCTCGATGGGATTGGTTTTTGGCGACATCGAACCGTCGGCGACCGGGCGACCCGGCTATCATCCAGCGGTGCTGCTCAAGCTGTACATCTACGGCTATTTGGCAAAACGCAATCTCGAGGTGATCTGGCTACTACAACGGCCTTCGCCGGACGAGAAGACGATCGCCAGTGCGCGAAGTTCGTTTAGCTTTGCCGGCGGACGCGATTGCTGATGGAAGCGAGCGTCGCCATCGACGGATCGAAGTTCAAGGCGGTCAACACGCGGGACAAGAACTTCACAAAGGGCAAGGTGGAGCGTCGTCGCCAGCGACTGGAGGAGAGCGTATCGCGCTATCTCGCACAGCTCGACACGGCAGATCTGCAGGAGCCATCTGAGACTCTCGCCGCGAAGACGGCGCATCTGAAGGAAAAGCTCACCAAGCTCAAGAAATCGTGTGATCTCTCGTTGGGAGCATGAGCACGTCATGGAGGATGCCCAGAGGCGGCTCGATGCTGATCCTCAGGCGAGGCGTCGCCGTTGCGAGACGGTCGAGCATCCGTTCGTCACACTGAAGATGCGCATGGGCGCGACGCACTTCTTGACGAAGCGCTTGCCGAAGGTCGCCACTGAGATGGCGCTGCACGTGCTCTCTACAATCTCACGCGCGTGATGAACTCACGCGCGTGATGAACATCATGGGTGCTGGTTGCGCTGATCGCGGCGATTCAGGCATGAGGAGCATTGCTGTCGCGCGTGCCGCCAGCCTCATCATCGATCACAGCGGCTCGGGCAAGCCACTGGGCTGGCTTCCAGCGCTTCACCGGAAATTATGCCATTTCGGCGCAAATCCGGACCAGACGGAGCTGTTCAAAGCGGCGCCCCCCGCAATGAAATGTTTTCACGTGGCCAAGACCCGGAAGAGACCTCCGCCGGTCAGGGCAATTGAATGTGTCGATTATCATTGCGTAATTAAATAGGGCAGGGTAAATTCTTTTTTAAGATGTCACGATATTGAGAACTTTTTGGGTTGGAATGAGGCGACTGTCATCGTCGAAGGGGAGGAGAAGAATGGTTGTCTTGAAGAAACTTCTTATCGCGCTGACCGGCTTGAGTGCTCTGGGTGTTGCAGGCTCTCTCTGCAGCTCAGCGGCACACGCTGATCCAATGGTGACCTATAATTGGACTACAACGAGCCAAGGCTTCGGATTCAATCTCGGTCAACCTTCGACAGCTTCTTTTCAAGTTCCGCTCGTTGATGTTCAAAGTGGTGTTATTCAACAGAGCGACATCACGAACATTCAGTTGGCCTATCCCGGTCTTTCTCTCGATACCTTCGTGGTCAGCAGCGGCGGGCTTGATGCGGCTGCTTTTGTTAATCCGCTCACGGGTGCCTTGATTTATCATGACCCTGATCAGGGTCTGGCGGTGATTGGGCAGGACAGCAATAACCCCTTCCTCACATTCTTGTCGATCACGGTCGATAATCGGTTTGGTCCGTTTGGCAATCCGCTGAACAGTGTGGCCGACCAGTTTAACGCGCTCAATAATGGTAACCCGGATGCCGGTTTTCCGACCGCGGGCTTCTGGACCGCGACGCTGCCCAGCGTGGCTCCTGCGGTTCCGGAGCCGTCAACTTGGGCCATGTTGCTGATTGGCTTCGCGGGGCTCGGTCTCGCTGGCTACAAACAGGCACGTCGCCGCGCGATCACGGTCTGAAATCCGCGCAAAAATGCGAAAGATGGAGCCGTCTTCGGGCGGCTTTTTCTTTGGTGCGGATCCTTTCGGATTGGCGCGTATCGAAAGAGTTGAGGTGGAAGGCGCCGCGCTTACCGACTTCCGGTCATGGCCGATTTTGTTGCAAAAGTCAGTTGAGACGAGGGGGCAAGCGTGATTCCGTTGTGTTGACGCGAATCGCGACGAGGTCGATCCATGATCGGGCTGTCTGAAGAGTGACCAAGGTCAACTGTTCTACGAGTTTCATCTCAGCGAGGCGGTTCCCGAAGATCATCTGGTGCGGAAGGTCGACACTGCTCTCGATCTGTCGTGGCTTCGCAGCGAACTTGCTCCTCACTATTCGTCCATGGGTCGCCCGTCGATCGATCCAGAGCTGATGATCCGGATGCTGATCGTGGGGTATGTCTTCGCGATCCGCTCGGAGCGGCTGCTCTGCCGTGAAGTGCAGGTGCAGCCGACGCCAACAAGCAGCGCTCGATCGCAGGTCAAGATTGGCGCAGGGACCGCGATCCGGCGAGATCAAGCCGCGCGGTGAAGGAGTATCTGGCGACCCTCGACGATACTGCGTGGGGCGCGGCCAGCGACGTTATCCCGAAGTTCGTTTCGCCCTGCGGCGCAGTGGACCGGCGCTCACAAGGGAGCGGCATTCTTCGCTTACTCCGACAATTATCTCATCGACGTGACGTTCGGTATCATCCTCGATGTCGAAGCTACCCGTGCCATTCGCGAGGCCGAGGCCGGCGCGGCAAAGACCATGATCGAACGGACGGAGGAGCGCTTTGGTCTCAAGCCTGAGCGGCTTGTCGGGGATACCGCCTACGGGGCGGCCTCGTCCACCACCTGCTCAGGCTATGTGCGTCGCCTAGCGTTCGAGTTGCGTAAAGAGCGCCAGGACCGGCGGATCAACGCCGGTCGTTTATCGCCGAATAGCCAACGATCCACCGCCAACAGCCCGACTTATACAACAAAATCGGCCATGAACTGACTCACCGATGCTATGTTGCTCCAACTAGAAAGCCGCCCAAAGGCGGCTCTCGAATAAACCCGGTAATCATTGATCAGGCGGCCGTCGATGCCGGCTTGGGCTCTCGCCGATAGACCATGAATCCGATGCCTGCGAAGCCGAGGAGCATCATAGCCCAGGTCGAGGGCTCAGGCACGGCGCCCTGGATGTTCTGGAAGCGGAAATGGCCGTTCACCTGGCTCTCCTCGGTCGCGTCGCCGTAGTCGCACCCGGTCGGGCAGCCGCCCTGAAGGACGTATGCGTCAGTCAGGCCGCCCCCATTGAGGGTGCCCGAATGGATGTCCGCGTCGTTGACGTTCCAGTTCGCGCTAAATCCATCGCTAAAAGTTCCGATGATCAACAGCGTAATTCCCTGCTGGAAACTGCCAAACGGACCGTTAAATCCGCCTTGATTGCTAGACTCAGGGCTCGTGGCAAAGAACACGGTTTGCCCGGGAGCAAGTCCCACACCAGGAAAGAACACGCTGAAGTCACCGCTGAACTCCGAATGGGCGACATCGGCGAACGTCCCGACAAATGTCGTGTTGCCATTATTTGTAAACGAAACGTAGCTGGTGTCAGGCGAAGGGCTGAAAGGTGAATGTAAATCGAACCCAACACCAGGCGGCGCGTCTGAATAGGATGTGGTGACGTCGATGATGCTGTTGCCGGCGTGAGCGGCAGAAGCTCCTGCCATGAGACCAACTGCAAGGGCGGAGAGACAAAGTCGTTTCATTATCACCTCCCGATCTAATGCTTACGAAAAACTAAATTTAACTGGAGGGGCGCATAAACTGTCAAGACTCGATTTGCGAAAATATGTGACAGTTCCGCAAGATTGGACGTTCGAGCATGTCTCTTCCGGGTCTTGGCCACGTGAAAACATTTCATTGCGGGAGGCGCCGCTTTGAACAGCTCCGTCTGGTCCGGATTTGCGCCGAAATGGCATAATTTCCGGTGAAGCGCTGGAAGCCAGCCCAGTGGCTTGCCCGAGCCGCTGTGATCGATGATGAGGCTGGCGGCACGCGCGACAGCAATGCTCCTCATGCCTGAATCGCCGCGATCAGCGCACCAGCACCCATGATGTTCATCACGCGCGTGAGATTGTAGAGAGCACGTGCAGCGCCATCTCAGTGGCGACCTTCGGCAAGCGCTTCGTCAAGAAGTGCGTCGCACCCATGCGCATCTTCAGTGTGACGAACGGATGCTCGACCGTCTCGCAACGGCGACGCCTCGCCTGAGGACCAGCATCGAGCCGCCTCTGGGCATCCTCCATGACGTTCTCATGCTCCCAACGAGAGATCACACGATTTTTGGCCGTGGTGCAACGCGCCTTCAGTAGGCAACTCCCCCAAGCTTTCGTAACGTAGCGCCGAATGGTGCGTTCGCCATCCACTGACGTCAGCCAATATGCCAGCAACTCGCCAGCCGGGCAGCGATACACATCCTGCTTGGCCAGGTATGCGAAGTCGTTCTATGCAAACTTGCCCTTCGCCTCCATGCGGTCGTGTTTGGCTCGGTAGAGTCATAAGGATATCAGCGTCGGCGCAAGCCATGATCTCCTCACCTGTGTAATAGCCTCGATCGGCCACGGCCTCGAGCTTGTCAACGCCGAGCACGGCCTTGGCCTGTTTGCCCATTTTGCCCGTTAAGCGCGATCTGAACCGCTATTCGTTACTTCGTGCGCGATGATAAGGTGATGCTCGGTATCTACAGCAACCTGCACATTGTAGCCAACGACGCCCGAGCCACGGACGCTCGGTGCCATGGACCGACTGTCGGATCGGTCAGCGATATCTGTTGATCTGTGATGCCAGCATCGCCTCTTCGTAGGCTTCGAGCTTGTGCATCTCGCTCTTGAGCTTGGTGAGCTTTCCCTTCAGATGCGCCGTCTTCGCGGCGAGAGTCTCAGATGGCTCCCGCAGATCTGCCGTATCGAGCTGTGCGAGATAGCGCGATACGCTCTCCTCCAGTCGCTGGCGACGACGCTCCACCTTGCCCTTTGTGAAGTTCTTGTCCCGCGTGTTGACCGCCTTGACCTTCGATCCGTCGATTGCGACGCTCGCTTTCGTCAGCAGCTCCTTCTGGGGCATACTAAGATCGAGAGCACCGTTCGGTATCTCGGCATCGAGGTCGACGACGCCATCGCGATAGCAGAACAAGTCGACGTCTGATTTCGGTGGGGCAGCGCAGAGTGCGTCTGCTCTGCCCTTGACGGCTTCGGGCCATAAGCTGAGGTCGCTACAGCTAGGTTCGCGGCGGCTGCGCCGGCGCGATCAACCCGTGTGGGCGGCGCCGGCTCCTTCACGCAGACCGGCTTCTCCAGCGATATCCATTGCGCCTTGCCGGGATCGAAGCAGACGATGCGCCGCCTCCGCCTTGTCGCGTTCGCCCGCTTTCGCCGCCGCCAACTCCTTCACCAGGCCCCAGTACCCGCGGGTCACGTTCGCATTCTCGGCATAGACAGGGTTGTTCATCAAAAGCCGATGCGCCTTGCCGAGATTGAAGCAGGTAATCCCGGGGTACAGATGGTGCTCCAAGTGGTAGTTCAGACCCCACGGGGCGAACGCCAGAATCTGCCACCATGGTCCCACGATGGTCCGCGTCTCGTTCAGGACGCTCTCGTGTCGCACGCCATAGTGCTCCGAAACGCGCTTGAGGTAGATCACGCCCATGAACGTCGTGAGCAACGGGACCAACCAGTACAGCAGAAGCTCCTTCCAAAAGCCGAAGGCAACCGCCGAGACGAACAAGAGTCCGAACGCCAGAAGCCGGAGCCGAGACGTCCACACAGGTATCTGGCGGGTCTGGGGATTGTTGTGGAAGCTTCCGAGGAACTGCCTCGTCTTCAGCCCCGCGAAATGAAGCGCGACTCTCCGCAGGAACAGATACTGCGGCACCGGAAATTCGTAATCGTCAACGCCGAAGTTGCGCGTCCAGTCCGGGTCCCTCTCGCTGTTGAGTTCCCTGTGATGGGCAAAGTGAGTGTTTCGATATCCCGCCATGGAGGCGGTTGTCGGAAACGCCATGATCTCGCCGACGATGTCGTTGAGCAGCCGGTTCTTCGCCACGCGGTAGTGCGCCGCCTCATGCATCAGCCCGCCAATGCCCACGATCCTGGACCCGATCACGAACAACGCTAACAGGTAGGTCAGCGGATTGAACCACGTTGCCTCGCTCAACCAGATCGCTGCCCCGACCATTGCCATCTCCGCCGCGAACGCTGACAGCACCTTCCCGGAGCTGACTTCGGACAGGCTGCGCATCTCCTCCTTGGTCAAAAACCGGGGGATTTCGCGGACGCACGCGTCGTCCTGCGTTGCGCTGGGCGCCGCCCCCCTCGACCCTTCTGTCATCTCGAAAATCCTCTTGCCTAAACTCCTTATCATCTATCACTTTTTCCCCGACAACTCTAACTAGAATCCTTGATCATCCAACCGATCCGTCGCAACCTCTCTGAAAGGAACTGAGGGGCGCGCCCAAGGACGCCGGCCTACATATGACGGTGCGCAAGAGAGTGGCGATCATTGGCGCGGGCGTGCAGGGGCTCGCTGCGGCGAGGACGCTCGTCGCGCTTGGCTACGAGGTGCGCATCTTCGAGAGGCTAGACGGGGTCGGCGGCACCTGGCACCGGAAAAAGTCCTATCCGGGCCTCGCCAGCCACGGCCCAATGAGAAACATCCTCTATCCCGATTTCCCGGCTCCGGCCGGCTTCGACGAGGACAAGCCATTCGCCCGGGAGGATTTCGCGGACTACCTCGATCGCTATGCGCGCCGCTTCGGGCTCCTCGAGCTCACCTCGTTCGAGACCGAAGTCACCGACATTCGGTACCGCCTGGACGAATCCGACAGGCCCATCATCGCCACCGCACGAAACGCTACCTCGGGCGCTACGATCGCGCACGAATGCGACTTCGTCGTATATACGACATTCACCACCGTAGGCTTCGTGCCTCGATTCGAGGGCGAGGAGACCTACCGGGGACGAATCGTTCACTCATCGGACTTCAATGATGACATCTTGAACGATTCCTTGCGGCGGGGCGACCGGATCCTGGTTCTCGGCGGCAACAAGTCCGCCGCTGACATCGTCTACTATCTTGAGAGCCGGTCGTATAAGAACTACCTATGGGTCTTCCGCCGTAACACGTGGGGCTTCGACTTCGAGAAGATCGCCGCCGGAAGCCTGGCCGTGAGACTGGGGTTCTACCTCTACTTCAAGCTCTTCCAGAGCAGACGCCTGCGCCCGCTCGCAGCCGCGGCCTTCCTGCCGTTGCGGCTCTTCCGGCACTTCCTGTCGCCCTTTCCTGAGTCGCACCCCTTGGCCATCGGCTTCAATGGCGCTATCTGGAAGCGGGAGCAGATCGACGTCCTGCGCCGGTCCCGGGTCCACCGCGGCGAGATTGCCAGGATCGACGGACAACAAGTGCTTCTTGCGACACGTGGAGCTCCAGACGGTCAGGAGCCGGTTCGCGACACGTTCGACCTGATCGTTTGTGGGACTAGTTTCGTCCAAACGAAGGACGCCCCCGTCGTACTGGTCGACAGCAACGGCGAGCGTTCGCTGGACCAGCAGAAATCCGCCTTCCTATTCCGAAGCATGGTCCACCCGGCCGCGCCGCGCATCGTCTTCTGGAACGCGGCGATCTCGCCCGGCCGCATAACGATATCGGCCTACCTGCTGTCGCTATGGTTCCACCGTCACTTCAGCCTTGTCGACGAAGGGCGTCTCAAGCCAGAGGCTATGATCGCCGAAATCGAGAGCGACAAGGAAATGTTGCGCGTGCGTGGTCATGCTGACTACGATGTTTGGAAGACCTTCCAGAAGGCCCAAGGCTCCTTCATCGAGAGAAACGCGACCCTCACGTTGAAGGATCTCGACCTACTCGACACCAAGACCCGCATGATCCTGCTGTCTGCGTCGCCGATTGCGCTCAAGGACATCTATCTCGCCAAGCTCGCGAAGATGCGGGGCTAGACGGGTTGCCCCGTCTCGCCGGATGGCGGCAGATGCTGGAGGTTCCTGCGCAGGGGACTTGAACCGCTCAGCGGCGGTGAAGTTGCGCTCGCACCTGACCTTTTGAGATTCGTGAGAGGGCACGGATGAGCTGCGCCGCCTCCGGATTCCGACGGCCCCGCGGCGACTTGTCAATTACCCAGTCCGGCTACGATACCCAGCGCATGGACAGAGACCACCATCCCGAGCGCGAAGAGGAGGCGACGAGGTTCGCTGCCTTAGGCCGCGCCCTCCTCGACCGCCGCAGCCGAGCGGGGCGCGGAAACCAGCGCGGCGTAGCCCCCGAGCAGCGGCATGACGATTAAAAGAGCCACCGCAGCGACGTCGAAGGCGATGCCCGCACCGCCGGCGCGGTGCGCGAAGAAACCCGCGATCGGCGGCAACGCCAACATGCTTCCGTAGAACGCCGAGAAGTAGATTCCCATTCCGACCGCGCGCGTCTGGACAGGAAGCACCCATGACGGCAGGCTGACGAAACTTGCTCCGGATAAGCCGGACACGAGTCCCAGTCCGGCGAAGATGAGAACGTCGTGGTCGGACACCGGAACGGCTGCCATCCCGAGCGCCGCGAGCAGCAAAGCTGCGGCAGCGATCCAGATGCAAGTGCCTCGCCGGACCGCAAGCGCGCCGCCGACTGGGATGGAGGCGATGGTGACCCAAAGCGCGACGCTGACGTGAGAGGCGGCGATCTCGGCCGTGTAACCCCTCTCGGTCAGAAGCAACGGGCCGAACGCAAACGCATTGGCGAAAGTGGCATTGGCAGTGCCAACGAGCAAACCTGCAAGCACCACCGCGGCTGTGATGGCCGCACTTGGGAAGGCCGCGGACAACGGCGCGCCAAGTCGCGTCTGCTTCGGCAGCGCGAACAACAGGATCAGCGTCGTCAGGGTCAGGATTACCAGCGCTACCGATGCCCCGATCAGCCCGAACTTGTCCGCGATCGGCGGCAGCGAGATCAATGCCAGCGCAATCCCACACGGCCAGGAGCCGGCGAGAGCCGCCATCGCAAGGCCGAGTTGCCGACCTGCGAACATGTCAGTGATCATCTTGGTGCCAGCGACCGTAAATACGACGCCGCCTGCACCCGCGATGATTCTGGCCAGCAGACGCGCGTTCCAGTCACTCGACAAATCGACAGCGGCGCCGGCGACCATCAGCGCCGCGCACAGCAGAAGTGTGGTTCGCTCGCCGAGCTTTTGGATCGCCATACCTCCAGGAAGCGCAACCAGGACGCTGGGCGCCAAGTAGGCGCCGACTAAGATGCCGAGCCGAGCATAATCGAGGCCCTCCGCACGAAGCAGCGGGCCGAGCGCTCCGACGCTTTCGAACTGCACGCCCATGACGCAACGCGCCGTGAAAAGAATCGCTAGAATTCGCCATTTCGATTCCAAGGGGGCCTCCCGACGGATAAGTCCGGCCAGTGTCCCGTCAAAGCTCTCTCGAAGCAAGCCGCGAGTTCGGCTTGACCAGAAGTTTCCGAGCTCAAGAATCGAAGTGAAGGGCTAACCGGAATGAAAATCCAAACGATTGTTATCGGCATGCGTCGGCTAATTTTTGCCTGCGGCTCCGGCCGCTGGTTCAGTCAGACATGGATGCGTAATTTCGCCAGCATCTTGCGTTGCTCAGTCGCCTTCTAACTGATTTCGTTGAAAACGGCCGACAGTATTTCGTTGTAACAGCTCGGTCGCAACGTGGCGAAGTGCTCTACTGATCCCTATGCGGGTTTCGGGATGGGCATCGGGATCTGCTTGGCCATCTTTCGAAGCTTCTGGGCGGTGGCTGCGAGGTTGAACTCGTCGCTCGCGCCGTTTGGACCTCGTAAACGCAACGATCGAGCTTGAGAATGCGCTGAGGGTCGCCGATCGCTCAAGGGTGTATTCGCGCTGCGATGCTGCTGAGGCGTCCTCGCCCCGTGCCTAGCATTGAACTGCGGTCGAGACCATCAGGAGATTTCAGGAGGGAAAACTAACAGAGCGCGACTCCTACGCAATTGCTCGTACGCTGATCGGCGCCATTCGCGCTGACCGTCGAATACAGTCAGCCCCGAGCATGAGGCGCCACAGCGGGTCTGCAATGGTCAAAGCAAACGAAACAGATCGGTGGTCTAGGTCCGCTCAGGGTCAAAGGACTAAACCGCTCGCGCGGTAGGGCATGGCAGCCAGCAGCGCAGCTGAGAGGATAGCGCGACGAGGCGTCCTGTCTTGAGATGAGGGGTTCACAACCTTCACCCAAGACAGGAGCATCCCCATGACCGACGAGGCCATGAGCCCTTTGCGGCGGCGCATGATCGAAGATATGACGATCCGGAAGTTCGCAGCCAAGACCCAAAATGACTACATTCAACGGGTCAAGCATTTCGCTGTGTTTCTCGGGCAATCGCCTGATCTGGCGACCTTCGAGGATGTGCGTCGTTATCAGCTGTATCTGGCATCGAGCGGCGTTGGCGTGCCGACATCAACCAGGCCATCTCGACGTTGCGGTTCTTTTTCAAAGTCACCTTGAAGCGCCACGATATCGTCGAGCACACCCAGTTCATTCACGAGCCGCGCAAGCTGCCGGTGGTGCTGAGCGTGGAGGAAGTGGCGCGGCTGCTCGATGCCGCACCGGGCTCAAATACAAGGCGGCTCTCAGCGTGGCCTATGGCGCCGGCCTGCGCGCCAACGAGGTGGTCTCGCTCAAGATCTCCGACATCGACAGCAAGCGCATGATCATCCGGGTGGAGCAAGGCAAAGGCGGCAAGGACCGCAACGTCATGCTGTCGCCGAGCCTGCTCGACCTGCTCCGCGCCTGGTGGAAGGCAGCACGCCCTCAGGGCTGGCTATTCCCGGGCCGCGATCCGGCCCAGCCGATGACGACACGCCAGCTCAATCGCGCCTGTCATGCCGCCGCCCAGATGGCGGAGATCAGCAAGCGCGTCTCGTTGCACACCCTGAGACACAGCTTCGCTACCCAACTGCTCGAGCAGAACATCGACGTCCGCGTGATCCAGGTGCTGCTCGGTCACGCCAAGCTCGATATGACCGCGCTCTATACCCGCGTCGCCACCAAGACGATCAGCGACGTCATGAGCCCGCTGGAGCACATCGCGATCAAGCTGAAGCAGGCCCGGCCGCCCGGCTGACGCGGGGCCGGCGTGTCTCGTCCGGCTCTGGAGGTTGCAGATATCTTCCGCAACCGTGGTCCGGCATGGCGGCAGACCCATGCGGGCCATGTCAGCCTCGACCAGTTGAAGGTGATGTCGGCGATCGAGAGCTGCCGCACGGCACCTCTCGGCGGCCATGTCACGCGCTGCGAGGTGCAATCCAACGGCGCCTGCCCCGCCTCGATCGCTACGATATCTTGCTCAATCTGCTGAATACTACTTGCACAGTCGATCCCGGTGCACGCATTGAGATCTTCGAGAAGCTTCCGGCGCTGTATACGAAGCTCATCAAGCGCTTTCCGGTCTTTTAGGAAAACATAGCCCTCCACGATCGGTTCGACAGCTCTTGACATCTCTCATGCCCCTGGCCCATCCAAGGCCTCGCCCTTCATACACGAGCTAGGTTTCGAAGTGCGTAGGCAGAGCTACGGCACGCAATCGCCGTGTCGCGAGTTCGCCTAGAACAAACTCTCTCCGCAGATTGTGTGCCGCAGCCGTCAAATGGCAGCCTACGATCAGACCGAGCCGCCTTAGGGTCAGGAGAGCAACGGGGTCACACAGTTCGATAGAAAGTCCGGCTCCCAAGATCGCAATGGCACGTTGCTCATCCGCGTCGAGATCAGCCCATAAGATGCCTTCCATCACGCGCCTCAAAACCGTAGCGGATCTCAAAACCCAAACGCGTGTCTGATTTGCCGCAGCATAGCCATGGCCGCGTCGGTGTATCGACCGTTCGTCAGGTATTGATCCAGCTGCGCTGTACTAATCAGCGCCACAACTGCCACCGTGAAGCCCTTGAACATTGGGCCTCTCCTGAAGAAGACCGCCAACTGGGCGTGTTTAAAACCGTTTTCAGAATGCCTTGCCGCGAACCGCGCGGCCAATGCGCTTATCGTGACAGCGCCCGGTAAGGAATTGCTTAACAGGCGAGTTCAAGCCTGAGCGCCGCGTTCCACAGGCCCGCGGGGTGGCGCTGGCGATTCTGAAGCTCCAGCACGTAACAATCGATCTTTGCATCGTGCACGCCAATGGCAAGCCGCACGTGCCCGATTGATCGCCCGCATCACCCAACGCGCGCCATCATCGCCGGCCCGCCTCGCTCGACCACCAGCATGTGTTTCGGCTTGCAATATTGACCCCCTAAGCCGGGGGATCGGCGTCCAAAATTGTTTGGACGCCGGTTGACACACCAGCAGGCAAGACCTCGTCTCAGGTAGGCGACGATCCCTTGTTGAGCAGCTGAGACACGGCGGTGCCCAATTGTGCGGGAGCAAAGGGCTTCTGCAGCAGGATGCTTCCCGGCACGCCTTCGGCCGGCCACCCGTCGGCGGCTGCGCCAGTCACGTAAACAACAGCCAGGTCAGCATCAGTTTGACGGGCGCGACGTGCGAGCTCCCAACCGGACATGCAACCTTTGAGGTTGATGTCCGTTACCAACGCCTTGTAGGTCGGGATGTCAGTGCTTCTTCGCCTGATACACAGGTCATGAAGTCAAAGGCGCCTTCCGACAAGGCATCTTTGACGATGCGCTGCAGCAGTTCGTCGTCCTCGACGATGAGCACCACTGGCACTTGCTCCATGAATCGCAGTCTCCCACTGCAGCTACCCTGGGCCGGACTAGGTAGCTACGGAACCATGGTTCGTAACAAATGGTAGAAATTCACACTTTCAAGCGTGAGCCGGCGCATGCGGACCGGCCGGACGGTCCGGGCGGTGATCGGTGCTCGTGCTTCGGCGGCATCGCTAGTCCCTGCCTCTACCGACGTGCCCGGGTCCGTTTGTTAGCAAACCTGGCAGCAAGCCGTTCTGCCTCTGTGCCCCTCAAGCCGCTTTTCCGACTTGCCTGAAGGTCAGTCCTTCTGCGGAGTTCGACTCAGTGTAAGAACTGTGATCGCGTTGCCTTCTTCGGCAACGTGGCTTTTCTTGTCGCAATGGGCTTGGGGTTGGACGTGAAAAATCAAATGCTCAGTTCTTGTTGGTCTACTTTCATCGCTGTTCCTTTATTCCCCAGCTTCCGCCGATGTTCTTCTGAACACCATCACGGGGCCATTTTCTTCGGTCGATGTAGGTTGGATCGTTTTCGATGATCCAACGGCACCGATACAGTCCCAATCAGTCGCGGTGGGATTTTCGTCCTTCCGCGCTGAAATGATCACGGAAATACACGCATACATTGGCACTGGGCCACCCGCTCCATTGATCAGCCAAGGTGTTACTCTTGGCGTCATGTCTGACGCGAGCGGGGTGACCTCAGGGGTATTTCTGTTTTCCACTCACGTCTCGCTGAGCCTAAGCACGCCGGTTGATGTTTCCGCGAACTGAACACTAGACGCGGGCAATTATTGGCTAGCAGCGATCGCCGACCTCGGAAGGACTGCTGTATGGTGGAGGGGGAACGCTTCCCATGTATACGCCATCGACGAGGTGATAGCCGTTTCTCCTTCTACGGAGGGGTGGCAGTCCTATTCTCCGCATGGGTTTCCGCCCGAGTGCTCCCCTCAAGCAGAAATCGACGCTGTCGCCGCCGTCCCCGAGCCCTCCATATGGGCCTCGGCTTCTGCGGCCTCGGCTTCATGGCGTATCGGCGCAGGCAGAACGGCAGCGCGTTCGCAGCCGCCTAACGCTTCTCCGATACCGCATTACGACAAAGCCGCTCCTGATCGGGGCGGCTTTTCCATCTCAGTTATTCCCTACTGCGCCAGATCGAATTGAACTCTCAGTCTGTGCGCGATCTCTTCAGCTCGTCTTTGAAATCCGATCGGATCGGCGGGCGCAGAGATAACGGTTGGCACCCAGCCGTATGCGTGGTCCGGCCGGATTGCGATTTTTAGGCCCGCAACACCGATCTTGTCTGTAATGAGGCGGGCGAGATCATTCGCCGTTGCGCGTTCCTTGAGCATGTCGAAATCTCCCAAAATAACTGCTGTAAATCATGACAAGCTCAAAGCATGAAAGATCCCTAAACGGATATGGTTGCCAGGCGCCACAGCCGAAATGAAATGACCCCAGCGCCGGGTTGAGGATGCGCATTCCGACGAAGTCGGCCGTGGATTCCGAGCGAAGCCGGCCGCCTGTACCGATTGAAGCCGGCCAGGGATTCCG
>NZ_LBJX01000090.1:0-134172 GCF_028128895.1 Bradyrhizobium sp. CCBAU 11434 | reverse complement strand
TGCTTTTCGCTAGCGCGGCCGGGCTCTTT
This sequence comes from Bradyrhizobium sp. CCBAU 11434, assembly GCF_028128895.1. Classification (NCBI taxonomy): domain Bacteria; kingdom Pseudomonadati; phylum Pseudomonadota; class Alphaproteobacteria; order Hyphomicrobiales; family Nitrobacteraceae; genus Bradyrhizobium; species Bradyrhizobium sp. CCBAU 11434. The sequence goes on along the minus strand of NZ_LBJX01000090.1, from coordinate 134,143 downwards.
GCCATGCTCATGATGCCGGAGACGGCGCCACTCGATGCGAGCCATCGAACCGAAGGGCGCTATGGGTGTGGCATGAAAAAGCATTAGAAATTCGACCAGCTCTAGATCGAGCTGCAGCTCGCATCGGAACACAGCGTCGCGACTTAAAACGACTTTTCGCGTTTACCCAACCTACACCGATGCGGCGGCCGTGCTATTAGCGGTATTCACGGACTGGCTGAAAGTGAGCAATCGATTTGATGATCTTAAGAGAATTGAGATGGCGCCGCTTGCCCTGCCAGTTTAACCGTACGCGATGAGGAGGCGGCCGCTGTCGGAGCAAGCGGCCGCACGAGGCTCGATCCTCGTTCACTGTTTGACCTATTTTCGGTCCTCAGTGCCGCACGCACGAGGGATCGGTCAAACAAAAGAACAAGTCGCAGATACCATCCAACGGGTCGTCCGCGCACTGAGGATATGATGTATCGGCTACCTCAACCCTGCCGGCAATCGGTTGCGCCGCAACTTTTGGAGCAAAAGGAGGCACCGCCGCCGTTGCAAGCGCGAGGGCGCTCGCCGTCACTAACACAGACTTTTTCATCCGAGAAATCGCTTCCCTAGGTTAGCCCCAACCGTCCTCGAGGGTCTATATGACGACGCTGTAGACGGTAAAATTGATTTTCTTGATCATATCTATCTAAGGAATGGATAAGTTCGGACATCACCGTATGGCTCTGTGGTAACCCACTCGGAACTTGCAATCTGCTTCATGATCGAACGCTCGACGGGTCTCGGAGTGGCCGATGCATGTCTCGGAGCACTATTGTCCGAGCAAGGCCGCAGTCGGTTTGCATGGTCCCGAAGATGCGCTGCCCAAACGCACGTGCGTTACGCCTGGACGCACGATTGTTCATCATCGAGTGAGAGGGCTGCGAAAACCGCTTACCGATTGTTTTTTCGGCTGCAGGCCACAAGACAGGGCTCCGACGGAGGCGGCCGCGGCGGCATGCTAGCGGCGTAGCGGGACTGCGCTCGCCAAAACTTGCAACGTCGCATATGGTTATGTCGGAATTTCACAAGCGATGAGACTAGTCAGCTTATCGACAGCTCAGAGTCCTAGCAGGAGAACATCTTAATACAGATAAGAGGCTCGACCTGATCAGCTCGATGCGGGAGAGGAGAATGTGCCGGCCGCCCTCAACATAGCTGTTCGAAAACCGGAATCGTGCGGATGTCTGGCGGCCATCATTGGGGCGCCGGACCAGCGAGCGTGTTCGGCCCCTCCAGCTTGAGCCGCGCTTCATGGTCGCCCGCTTCGTCTTCTCGATGGATCGTCGCGTGATGGTTTTTCGCGATTTCCGACTCCGAAGCGTCCCAATCCGAAACCTCAGAACCCGGCTCTCCCCTCGCGGCGCGTTGGAGTCGGTCGCTCGTGACGGCGACTGAACAGCAGCGATATGACTGACCTACGCCCATATATTGGGATTGTCGGGGCGGCTCGGCGCCCATTGGCAGTTGAACCGAAGCAGTTGCGACGTCACTTGGCTGGAGGCGCTCGAGGAAGAACGACGAGCCCCAGCATCTTTTGGGGGCCAAGGAGGCGTGATGCTGGGGCCGTCGTAGCCTTATGCAAGAGTAGCAAACAGGCAGCGTTGTTGTGCACCGCCTGGTTCGATTCGTCAAAGCGGCCGGAATGCTTAGCTCCCTTGCACCCGGAGCATCCGCGATCTGTCGAAGCTCTGCCGAGAGTTTGCGCGCCAGTTTGCCGCGGGCAGGCAGGTGAAAGTCCTGTTACATCCGGGCGGATCGCCGCGGGCATCAGGGACATGTTTTCAATCTGCAATACTCAGCGACCTAACTTCTCGCATGGGCGCCGCTGTTCGCCGCAGCCAGAATGGCAGCTTGCTTGTGGAACAACCGACAATCCTCCGGACCGCCGGCTGATACCTTGCCGTGAGGTGAGTTCTCTCCCGAGCTTCTCTCAGGCAATCCTCCGCGCCGGTCCGGGAGGAATGAACGCTGCCACCGAACGGCTCACCGCCGCAAGGCAACCAGCTCACTAGATTCCCAGTCGAGCCATCTGCGCTGAAACGTGCTCCGGATCGGGAAGCGGCTGCCACGGCCGGCCAGCGGCGATGCTCAACAAGGACCTGCAGAACGCAGGCGTCAGCTTGCCGCGGTGGATCACGACGTTCTCGTGGCCCTCGGCGGCTCGAGCGTTCTGCCACTGCTGATTGTATCCCCGCTGTTCGTCGGACTTCACGTGGCACGCGGCGAATTCACGATCGCCGAGCGTTGCCAATTGCCGGGTATGTACGGGCCACTTGGTATGGATGTGCACCCACATCGGGCTTGCCGTCGCACCACTGCCCAGCGCCTTGGGCTGTAGCTTGATCTCGAACAGCCTCCCTGGCTCTCCTTTCAACGCGCGCGGTCGATCCACTGACTCCAGTTCCCCCGCCGCTCGCAACCGCTCAAGGTACCTTTGCGATGGAAACGCATAGGTTTTCATGCAATCCATCATGATTTCTGCCTTTGGCGCCTCCAAAAGGTTGACCTGTCCCTGCGCCTCGGACCACATCATCTTGAGCCGGACTATCTTTTGGTGCACTTCGGGCACTTGCGAAGCCGTGAGCAGGCCACGTCGGCGAGGCTCCTCCAGCGCGGCTACACAGGCCTTGATCTCGGCGACCTGCGTCTGCAAGCGATCAACGATAAGATTTAAGACGTGGTCGGCGTCCTCTGGCTTCATCTGGCGCGCTTGCGAGACGGCGCTTTGCTGAGCCGGCAAATTAAACTGCAGCAGTTCATCCAGTCGCTCAAGCAACCCCGCCAGGGCTTCCTTGGACGGCGGCGCCTGCCACATCCGGAGGTGCTCGGTTGCAGCGGATGAGGCGCGTGCTTCCTCCATGGTGGCGAGCTTCTTGGTACCGACATCTGAGCGCACGATAACCTTGCGCGTCGGAGCGGTAGCGGTATCGGGCCTGGCGAGTTGCGGCTCGGATGAGCTGGCCGTTGAACTCCCCTCGCCTGCATCCGCTGCGCCCCTTCCTTTTCCTTTTCCTTTTCTGCGACCTGAATTGCCTTGGCTCACCCCGGCAGTATTTTCCGGCAGCGCAGCCCAAGCCGGCGGTTCAATCGTGGCTGGCGTCGTTGGCTGCAATGCCAGCAGCCGCATGACCTCGTTCGCGGTCACCCACGCCCCTTCCACGATCTCGTCCAGCAACTGCAGGGGAACTTCAGCTCCCGTTCCGATCTGCCTCAGGCTGGCAACGATGCCGCTCAGGCCGGATGCAAATTCCGAAAGCCGCTCCATGACTCCTTCCAGAACGGCGCGATGCTCCGCGTCGAGCACTGCTCCATCGCGGTTCAGAACGGCGTCGCACGTGGAGACGAATGCCGGAAAAACATCCCCGATGAAGGTCCCGAGCAGACGCCCCCGCCCGCTCTCGTCCATCAGGGCATCGCGCACGTCTGGGTCGAGCGTGCTTGCTCGCGAGTCAATCAAGAGCTCCGCGAGAGCGATCCGCGCTTGCAGATACATGCACTTCGTATTGAGAGCCCAGCCAGTATGCAGTCTTAGTGCGGCCTCTTCGGTCTTGCGCATCTCGGGCGTGCTGCTTGGCAAGCTGGCAGTAGCAGCACAGACAGACTGCATCCGCTCGAAGCGCAACACCTTCTTTCCCCACCATTCCATGCAAGCTGCATAGTAGTTCGCCACGCTTTTAAACGCGTCGCTCACCTGGACGGGCGTACCGATGGGTGTGATCCCCTCGAGAACCAATGTTGCTTTCTTTCTATCCTTCTCCAGCTTGTAGACAATCTGGGTGGCCACTGCGTTACATTCTTCGGCCGCGTCCAGCGTGTCATCGCGGAGCCGGCGAGCCCGATCGTCGGGCAGAATGCGACGCGCCAAATTGGCGGGCAGATCCGCGTAGTACTCCAGAACTGTTGAGCCTGCTTTGATGACCTGATCGATCAGCTCTTGCGCCTCTTCCAAGTTCTGGGCGTGCGTGGCCGCTCGGCGGCTGGTTTCAAGCTCCTCAAGCAGGCTGGTCATCTTTCGCCTTGCTGCCTTTATCTGGTCCCGGGCTGGCGCCGCCACCTCTGAACTTGAGGTGCCAAGCGCCGCAGTTCTGTCATGAGGCCCAGAGCGCATCCGTTCTATGACAGCATCGAAAGATTGACTGAGTGCTCCCGGGAAGAGGCTGGGCTCCACGTTCGAACCGCTCACGTCTCCGCTGTTGCCGGCTCCTGCGGCCCCAGCTTCCGATGCGCCGGCGCGGCCAATGCCTGTCATGCTTCGTCTCCGATAAAAGTCGCGAATGTGCAGTCCGTCTGGATAGACCGCCTGACTGACGACTAGCTGACCAAAAGCGTTCTTGCGGATGCACAAGAAAGCCGATGTCACCTGAAGTTCCATTTCCATCGGAGCCCTAATGTTGCTGAGAGAGTGATGCGGGTAACTGCGTCAGTGTAAGCAGTCGCGACGTAACCGCGGCTGAGGTGCCCTGACCTCGACGCGATCCGGTACGAGTCTTGCCCTCTGCCGATGGCTCCATTCACGCCGACCAAGTCAAGTCGTCCCCAAATGTTAGTAAGTAGCCGGGAGAACAGTCGGGGGCCAATCGACGAATTATGGTCAAGCAGAAAGGGCCAGCTTATAGATTGGCAGACCTACGCTCGCCACACGCGTGCTGCTAACGGAAAGGGGACTTTGACATAAGAGCTTAACAATCTAGCGCCCGTACACCGACGACGAGATGCTGAAGGACGATCAGCATCGATATTTTTCCTCGTGCCGACCGGCTGAATCGACCTTCCGCAGATCCTCAGGGCGCATTTCGCAAAAGTGCGGCGCCCCTCCGGGCCCGGTGAGATCACCTTCATAGAAATAGGGCAGTGAGCGTACCAAGCGTACCGAGCATCAGCCCGACCAGCGAACCGACTGTCGGCACGTCTCCAAAGAGCAGAAGGGTGAGTATCGGTTCCACTACCAGAATAGCTCCCACCGATATCGCGACAATGATCCAGATATTCTTCAGATGCATGTAGCCCAGCGCGTATCCGAAAACGAGAAGGATGCCACCGAGGGATATCAGGAGAAACATCGGCCACAGCATTGCCAAATCACCGCCGCTCTTTCCAAATTGCCTTGAGGCCCTCAACTCGGCGAATATCGTAAGCGCTTCTCCAAGGAAAATCGCTGCCACCGCTACAATCTTCAATATCAGGTTCATCGGCCTGTACGGTTCTGGCTATCCAAGGCAGCCTGGATGCGGCATCGGAGTTGCCGTTGCGTTGCCTTTTCGGCATGTCAGGCGACTTGCAAGTGGACACGCGCGCCTCACCTATCGCTTCTCGCAGGTCGTCAAGCGTCTGCTAGGTCGGATTTCGCGTCGATCACCTCACCTGGGCCGCTTGCAGAAAACAACGAATGATTCGGGACAGGCCGGGCTCCGCCGCCTGTGTGAGCGGAGCAATCTCGGCCTAGGCTGCAATCCGCACCGGGAGAGCGGAATAGCCGTGCACGAAGTTGGACGCAATCCGCTCGGGTTCGCCGACCAACTCGAACTCCAAATCCGCAGTCAAAATCTCCTCCCAAAGCACTCTCAGTTGCAGTTCCGCAAGATGTCGACCAAGACAGCGATGGATGCCGAATCCGAACGAGAGATGCTGCCTCACATTCTTGCGATCGATCATGAACCTGTTGGCATTCTCAATGATTTCTTCGTCCCTGTTACCCGAAATGTACCACATGACGACCTTGTCGCCCTTCCTGATCTGCTTGCCGCCTACGACGCTGTCGATCGCGGCGGTGCGGCGCATGTGTGCGATCGGTGTCTGGTACCGAATAATCTCGGACACGGCACTCGAGACCAGCTTGGGATTGTCAGCTAGCTTTCGCAGCTCGGAGGGGTACTGACTCATGAACAGAAGGCCGCCGGTAATCGAGTTGCGCGTGGTGTCATTCCCACCAACGATCAACAGAATCAGATTTCCGAGAAACTCGCTCGGTTCCATACGGCGTGTGGCAGGCGAATGCGCCATCAGGGAAATCAGGTCGAGGCGCGGCTCGGCTTTGATGCGCTCGTTCCAAAGCCGGGTAAAATAGTCCAGACACTCGGACAAGATTGTGCTTCGCTTCTCCCAGCTGTCGATGGCATGGCCTGCTTTCGGAGCTGTAACAGCTACGTCTGACCAATAGGTCAGCAGTCGCCGATCCTCAAATGGAAAATCGAACAGCGTGGCGAGCATTTGCGTCGTCAACTCTATCGACACCATGTCCACCCAGTTGAAGGCCTCATTGCGCGGCAAGCCCGCGAGAATCGCTCTGACCCGAGACCGGATCAAGCTTTCGAGCTTCGTCAAGCTATACGGTCCGACGATCGGGCTGACGGTATTGCGCTGCTCGGCGTGCTTGGGAGGCCCCATCTTGATGAAACTCGGGGTCCAGTGCTCGCCAGGCACATCGACAATAATGACACCTTGCTCTGACGAGAACGCTTTGTGGTTTGTGTCTACGGCTACGATATCCCGGTATTTCGTTACGGACCAATATGGACCATAAGCGCTGTCTTGACAGTAGTGAACGGGATCTTCCTTTCGCAACCGCTCAAAGCAAGCCCACATGCTATCGTCTTGAAAGCGCTTGCCTTCGCTGACATCCAGCTTGCTCAGCGGGACAACACACGAATCCGCAGCCGTATAATCTTCCGATCGCCTTGTCATGATCATCTCTGCAGATTCTGCTCTCGAGAGCTTACGGTCTGGCGCGATGCATTGCTTTGAGGCGCTGCAAGCGCTTGGCTGCGACGCGCTGCTCGACCAGGCTATCTCACAGTGCAGCTAACCTCGCCCTACCATGTCCGGCAGTAAGGATCGCATTGACATTCCAAGTCGATACTCCAGGGATCAGTGAGAGCTCTCAGCCCTGGTTAGCGATGGCTATGCGCTGGAGGCAACATCGAGCCGAGTACACCTTCATAAGGTGACCCTCGCCTTGGGATACGCCCGGATCGGATAGCTTTCTCAAGGTCATGGATGAATAATCGTCTGGCTAGGACTGTTCAGGCAGATCGATCCAAATATCCGAAGGACCCTTCAGGAGCGCATCCTGATCTGGAACGTAGATACTATCGAAGATCCTGAGATCATGAGCCGTTGCCGCTCCAAAAATTACGAAAGGGAGCTTGACTTGCTCCAGGTCTTCGAAGTTGTCAGCGCCCACGATTCGAACAAAATCGAGTTTGAAGTGTCGGAACTTGATCTGAGATGTGGCCGACGCGACCAGATCCTTCACCCTTGATACGCCTTTGGCGATCTCTTTTCTCGAATGGTTGAGTGCCGTGAAGAGGCACGACAGCTCATCAAGCTCGGAACGGCTAAATCGCCTCAAACGCGACGAAATGGGCACTCCGTTCTTGTATCTCACGGTCGGCACAAACCTTATCTCGCAATCCAGAAGGAGGTCTGCGACGGCGCGCTTCACCAGGATCGCCTGACCGATATCTTTAAGGCCGAAGTAGCTGCGAGTTGGCCTTGCATAGCAGATCCAGCGGACTGCCCCGGTAACGGCTTCCTTCAAGTATGCCTCAGGCCCCCCTAAACGCAAATGACAGTCGCCTTGCGATACAAAGGTTCGATAGCCAGGCGGGAACATTTCGGTGTCATTGGAGGAAATCACGGCAGTTGCTCCCGAACGTAATGCAAGTCCAATATCCTCGTCCAAATTGAAATCGTAGGTTCCACCTGGTCGAAGCTGGATCTTGTTCGGGTAGATTGTGACGATCGCGACATCATTCTCCGATGCCGCCCTTCTGATCAGTTCTGCATGCCCAAGATGAAGGGCGCCGAGAGTATGTACCGTCCCGATAGTCTGCCCTGTTCTCGCCACCTCCCGGATGAACGCTTTACCTGTGGAAAGACATGCCAGATGCATTTTCCTACTCCAGTGTCTTTGAACGCCAAAAGAGCGATCTGATTGGTCGGATCGCGCAGAAGGTCTGCCCTGCCTCTCGTATCCGCCGCCAATGCCAACGAGTAGCGCTTTAGCGCTCGCTCCCAGATCGGACGACCGCCCAGACCTGTCTTACGCTCACCGAAACTGCATTCCCTTCTATTTTGCAGTCTCCGGAGCCGTCAGGTCGACCCTTCTCGACCCCGTCTGATCAACGATGAGAATTCAGTTAGATAACTTGATGGCTCGCGTGGCTGATTCCCCTTCAGAGCGGCCTGTAGGCCCGGACATCGGTCTGCAAAGAACGGTGGCTCGAATGTGGTTATCTTAGCGCCCGAAAAGTCCACCTTAACGAAGCTGGCCTGGAACGGCGACATTCCACTCAGGTTCGCCTCGCGCAAGGACGATTGGTTCATACGAACGTACGCAGCCCGCGTTGCCTCCAGATTTGTTCTCGTCATTCCTGCGGCGAGATATGCCTGAACGAGATTTGATCCTTCGAGATTTGCCTCATCCAGTGCCATTGATTGCGGGGGATCACCGGTGATCATCGACCTGTAGAGATAAGCATTGGATAGGTCTGCGCGTTCGAGATCGCAGTCGCGCACAAAGGCACAGCGGCCGCGAAAGCCTGATAATTTGGCGGCTCGCAGTGTGCTCTCTGTTATCGAAATGCATTCGCCTGATGCCCGAGACAGGTCCGCTCCGTCGAGCTGGCAGGAATGAATCGATGCACCGTCGAGCACGACTCCGACGAGGTTTGCGTTGGACAAGCTTACGGACAAAAGCCGCGCCTCGGTCAGGTCTGCCTGCTCAAGCTCCGCATTCGGAAGATTTGACAAGTGAATGTCAGCGAATGGTGCGCTCATCCCTCGCGCTGCAATGCGGCCGCTTACCTTTGAGAGTCTCAGATATGGAAGATGAGCGCCTTCCAGGACAAGACCATCGACCGAGGTGGGACGCACAATCGATAAACAGTTTCCCTTTGACTGGAAGAACGAGCAAGACCCCAGATGTGCTTTCGTGATCGTGAGTTGGCTCAGCTTGGCAAAACGGAAGGAAGCGGAAGGAAGGAAACATTCATTGATGGTCGAACCCTGTAGCTCCGCACCATCGAATACAGCATCACTCGCGTCGCATTGGTAAGCGAGAAGCCCGCTGAACATGGCGTTATCAAAGCGTGTCCTTTTCATGCTGCAACCGTGAAACAGGCTGCCTGTTGCATCAATTACGTTGCGCAGACTGGCATCATCGAAGTTACAGACCTGCGCTGCAATCGCATGCATATACGCAAAATCGAGCTTGGCCCCGCGGAAACTTGCCCGCTCTAGCCCCGGACAGATAAGATTCGCGCCAGAAAGGTCTGCCCGATCCAACTTTGCTCCGTACAGCTGCGCGCGATTGAGGGTACAGCGTCGCAACGGGAAATCTGACAGGTCGTGACCGTTAAAATTCTCGGAGGATAGCTGCAAGCCAATCCCGGTCCTTCTGATCGCCTCTTCGGTTCGCCTCCCGACGGCGGCCACCGCGCGCAGCCGATCGGCAGCTCGGCTCCAGTACCGAACAAAGTCGCCATCTGATGAAAGATTGTTTTTCGAATCTGACCAGTGCTCTGCCCCTTCATTCGCAGTGCGCTCGCTATTAGTGCCGATCGTTTGCGACATGACGACGATTCCGTATTGCCCGGATTACGGGGGCCTTTTATCGACCTCTTTTTGCTCCGCCTTGGAGGTACGCTATGCGACCTGTGGCGAACTCGTCGGCGAAATGGCGACACGACGCGTCGATGAGGCGCCTATTGTGTCGGCGACCTCGGCAGCTGGCACAGTTGAGCACGTCAGCCGAATTCTAGTCATGCGCCCCCGGGGCACTACCAAGTCCAGCAACGCTGACAACGCGACGGTCGCTTGACAGTGCCGATATGTCCCGAAGTTGTGTTTTGTCTCGTCGGCTCTTGCAGGCAAATCCAAATCGCTCTCCATCAAACCGAATGCGAAAACTTCAAGGTCTTGCTCCTTTTTCAGAATGTACCCACGGCTTCCGGGCGGTCGTCCAAGGGCTGAAGTCAGCCCCTACTAGGCGTTACCTCATTTCCGATAGCAATGACCGTGCCAGCCGCATCAGTCGCAATTAAGAGCTGAATAGGCGTCACGAAATCGATGTTGAAGCCGAATGTTTTGAACCTGACAAACACGCTCTCGGTGTCAGGGACCGCACCATGAGCGCGAGGCTATCGAGATAGGCGAGCGAGCTCGTTTGCAGGAGCACAAAAGCCGCCTCGTCCTTTTCCGGGCACGCAATCGATGACCTGCAATCGACATTTGCGGATCGCCGACCTCGCCGATAGCGAGTGTTCGAACGCGGATAGCCCTGCTCCGCTCGCCGACCGGCCCATGTAGCGGGAACCCGTGCCACAGACTATCTTCGTCGAGCGATGAACGTGCGCGCAATCGTGACCAACTCGGTGCACAAAGGCGAATGCCCTCGCGATCGGAGATAGGCAATTTATGATAAAGGATCGAATTCGAAGGCATTCATGCGATGCCTTCTTCGAGGATCGCAGCTGAATGACCTATCTGGTGGTCGCGCACAAGGCGCGGCATGGCGGCGATAAGGCTCTTGGTATATTCAGATTGTGGATTGCGAAATATCTCTTCAGTCGCCCCACTATCGACGATTCTCCCCCGGCGCATAACTATGACCCGATCGCTGATGTGACGAACAACGCTGAGATCATGCGAGATGAAGAGATAGCTTACGCCGACATGGTCCTTCAGATAGCCGAGCAGGTCCAAGACCTGGGCCTGGATCGAGACGTCGAGCGCGGAAACCGGTTCATCGCAGACGATGACGGCAGGATTTGGTGCGATCGCGCGTGCGATCGCAACGCGCTGGCGCTGACCGCCCGAGAGCTCGAGCGGTCGTCGGTCCAGCAAGGCCTGCGATAGCCCGACCAGATCGAGCAGCTCGATAACGCGCTCCTGCCGCTTGCGCCGTGTCTCAACGTCACTCGAAAGGCTGTCGGATATGATGCGTCCGACCGTCCAACGTGGATCAAACGAGCCAAGAGGATCCTGGTAAATGATCGATAGCGACCGCCGCCGCCCCCGCCGTTCGCCCTCGGCGAGCGTGGTCCAGGGCTGGCCGGCGAACTGAACGGCTCCCTCGTCAGGTTCGTCGAGCGCCAGGACCATGCGCGCCATCGTTGACTTTCCTGACCCGGACTCGCCTACGATGCCTAAAGTCTCGCCGGATCGCAGTTCAAAGGAGACGCCGTCCACAGCCGCCCGTAAAGTGCCATCCGGGCCCTTGAAGCGCTTCACCAGACTTTTCGCTTCGAGCAGGATGGGACGAGATTTCGGCGGCGATTGCACGGCGGCCTGCGCTTGTCGGACAGGCGAACGCACAATAGTCGATGGTGAAAGGCGTGAGCCGCGCGGCCGGCCCGAGGGCACGGCGTCCAGCAGCTGCTTAGTATAGGAGTGCCCCGGATCTTTGAATATTTGGACGGCGTTGCCGCGTTCGACGACCTCGCCTCCTCGCATCACGAGGATCTCGTCCGCCACGCGGGAGACCACTGCCAGATCGTGACTGATCAGGATTAGAGCCTTGCCTCTCGTTTTGGTCTCCTCAAGGAGTGACAGCACATGAGCTTGCGCCGTCACATCGAGAGCGGTGGTCGGCTCGTCGGCGATCAGGATGCGGGGATCGAGCGCAAGTGCCGAAGCGATGAGAGCCCGTTGACGCTGGCCGCCAGATAATTGGTGCGGCAGCTGCTCGGCCTTGATCTCGGGGTCAGGGACACCGACGAGCTTAAGGAGAGCAATGACGCGCTGCGCGAGCTCCTCGCGTGATGATACCGCACTTTGCAGGAGCAAACCTTCACCAATCTCTTTGCCGATCCGGCGAAGCGGGTCAAGCGAGACGAGTGCATCCTGTAATACAAAGCCAATCTCGTTGCCGCGGATGCGCCGCCAGGCACGATCGCTAAGACCCGTCAGATCCGTCCCGTCCAAGCTTAGCTGGCGTGCATGAACATTGGCGTAGCGACCAGCGAGGCCTATGAGAGCCCTCGCAGTCACACTCTTGCCCGAACCGGATTCTCCGACAATCGCAAGGCACCGTCCCGGTCGCAGCGAGAAGGATATATTGCGCACAACCGCTTTCTCGTCGTTGCCGCGACCGAAGGAAACACGAAGCGAATCGACCGTGAGGAGGTCTGGCTGCTGCGGGACAGGCTGGAGGCGACCCTGCGACATTCACGTTTTTCCTTCCAGACGGTCCTGTAGAGAGCGCCCGATGACGGTGAGGCTAAGGGCAAACGCCGTAACTGCCACACCGGGTACGATCTCCAGCCACCAGGCGTAGATTACATAATTGCGCCCGGCATTGAGCAGCGCGCCCCATTCAGGCGCCGGGGGAGCGACGCCGAGCCCTAGAAAAGCAAGACCGGAGGCCCATATAATCGCCTGACCTACGCCGATCGTCATCATTGCCGTCAGCGGGTTCATGGCGTTGGGAAGAATATGCCTCCAGACAATACGGGGAAATGGATGGCCTAGCACCTTAGCGGCCTCCACATACCCGGTCCCCTTGACGGCAAGCATCTGGCCTCTGATCATGCGCGCATAGCCTGGCGCTGTGCCGATTCCGACAGCTATGACCTCAGTGAATACCGACGGCCCAAAAACGGTCACGAACACAAGGGCGAGCAGGAGCGTGGGAATTGCGAAGAGCACGTCGACAAACCCGCTCAGTATGCTGTCGCATACGCCACCAGACAGTGCGGCGGCGACGCCGAAAACGATCGCAATGGACATGCTCAGCGCCGTTGCGCCTAGTCCAATAGCCAGGGATTGGCCTGCCCCCTCGACTACTCGAGAGTACAGATCTCGACCCAATTGATCAGTTCCCAACCAATGGCCGATCGACGGAGACTGCAATGACGATCTCAAATCAATAGCGAGCGGATCGTGCGTCTGCAGCACCTTTGGCGCCACAGCCGCGAGGGCAAAGAGGCCAATGACGGTAAGACAGGCGGCAACTCGGAACGGAACATGGCGGACAATTGCCAGGACTTCTTTGAGCGGCCCAGAGACGGTGGCTTCGGCGAACATGCTCATGTCAACTTGATCCTCGGATCGACCACCCGGTAAGTCAGATCGACAATCAAACTGACAAGAACGAACAGACCGGCAGAGATCAAAACAGCTCCCGAGACAATCGGAACGTCTCTCGAAGACGTTGCAGCAACAAGAACACCACCTAGGCCTTGACGGGCGAAAACCACCTCAATCAAAATCGCGCCCGAGAGAAGTTTGCCGAGCGCCCACCCTGATAAAGTAATGCCGGGCAATGCGGCGTGGCGGAGGACATGGCGAAGCCTGACGCCGAACTCACTCATACCTCGGGCCCGCGCGGATGTAACGAACGGCTGCTCGAGCACGCGCGTGAACTCGTTCTGAACGACTTGTCCAAAAAAGCCCGAGAGTTCAAGAGCCAACGCAACTGTCGGCAGAATGAGCCCGACCGGAGAACTTCCACCGATGACCGGAACAATGCGCAGCTTTACCGCAAAAACAACCAGCAGAATTGTGGCCAGCCAATAGGGCGGCGCGGTTGCAAAAAAGACTTGCGTGTCATTGAGCAACTTCGCCCATATGTTGTCTCTGCCAGCGATGAACAAGGTCGTCAGGATTGCGATAATCCATGCGAACAGCAGCGCGGTGACCGCCAGAATAATGGTAGGGCCAATCTGTTCCGCGATGATCCCTGCGACAGGCCGATGCTGCTGGTATGACACGCCAAGGTCCCCATGCAGGATTCCTAATATGTATTTTCCGTATTGAGTCGCGAGCGGTTGATCAAATCCGTATTTCGCATTGACCGCCGCAAGTTCTGCCGAAGACGCCAGTCCGACGTTGCCGCTTGTCGCATTGATGATGATCTGGGCGCGATCGCCGGGCAGCACACACTGAATTACGAACGCAAACGTTGCGGCAGCCCACACCACAGCTAGGCCTGACAGTATCCGACGCGCGAACCAAACAATAGAATGATGGGCTACTATCTTCATGGCATCATTTGTCGTCAAAATGAGCGTCATAGAAGACGGGTTCGCCAACTGACCCGCGGTCCAGCCAAACGTCTTTCAGGTTCGGCTTGGTCGCCAAAGTTACGTCCAGCACCGTGAGGCCAATCACAGGAGCCTCATCCACGATCTTCCGTTCCGCCTGCTGGTAGAGGGTGGTACGTTCAACCGCATTAAACTCCTGCTCGGCTTTTTGAATGACGCCCCAAAGCGTCAGATCCTGGTAGCGTGAGGGATTGAAGCGATTGGACTCGCCATTCTGATCGGGCTTCCACGAGATTCGGAATATCTCGGCCCCGGGGGCAACCCAATAGAGGAGAACGACCTCATAATCATCGGGTCCGAGGTTTTTGCCGGCGAAGAAATCAGCCGGATTGGTGGGTTGAAGACGAACTTCAAAACCGGCCTCCCTTGCCTGTTGCTGGATAACTTGCAAGGCTTGCTCGCCATCCGGCTTCAGAAAAGCGTTCGAATAGGAAATGCGCACGATGAGCGGATTGCCGTTCTTGACACGAACGCCGTTACGATTGCGCTCAGTCCACCCCCCCTGATCAAGCAGCTGATTGGCCTTGCGAACATCGTATCCATAGGAATGGCCGAGCTCGCGCAGGTATTCCGGCGAGCTCTGACTTAGCGCCCCGTTGCCCTCAAACGGCAAGGAGCCAAGGAAGGATGTATCGACCGCGGCCCTTCGGTCAGTAGAATAGGCAAAGGCCTTGCGGACGAGCACGTCGTCAAATGGGGGCCGGGCCGTATACAACGCCAAGCGCAGGGGCGTGCCGCCGGTAAGGTGCCGCAATACTGGAAAGCGGGAGTTGGCGTCCTTCCATGCGACAGCTGGGATATCGTATATCGCATCGGTCTCGCCCGTGATCAGCGAGCCGTATCGGACAGTCTGATCTGGCAGAAACTTCCAGGTGATCCCGTCAACGTAAGCCGGCCCCTGATGTTTTGCGGTGGCCGGGGCCGAATTGTAGTCGGGATTGCGGCGGAAGGTGACTTCTCGTCCATGGCGCCACTTGTCGACAATGAATGGGCCAGAACCGACAGGGTTCTCGCAATTGACCGCAAGTCCACGTTTGAGTGCCGATGGCGAGAGAATGCCTTGTGAGGATTGGGCGAACACGTTCAGCAAGGGCTGGAACGGCACCTTTAATTTTACCTGCAACGTCAGAGGAGCAATTGCAGTTGCCGATTCGAAGCTATCGCCAAGATAGGGAGCAGCAGTCGGATTGCGAAGATCGGGATCGTTGCTAAGCCATCCGTTGATATTGTCGGCGATAGCCTGCGCATCGAGCGCAGTCCCGTCAGTGAACTTTACTTTCGGCTTTATCTCGAATGTGTACACCTTTTTGTCGTCGGAGATGGTCCAAGACTCGGCCAGCCATGGCACAATGTTGCCGCCCTCGCCGCGCGCAACCAGATTATCGCTGTACTGACGTTGCAGATACCATTGCTGCACCCAGCCCCCGAACAGGCAAGTAGGCTCTTGAAAATGCCCGTAACGAATAACGCCTCCTCGCTTTACGCTACCGGTTGACCCTTCTTGAGCATGGATGCTTGATGGCAGTTGCGACAAGCCCAGGAGCACGAGAAGGGTCGCCTTCACGGTACTTGCTGGATAGTTCGACTTTCCAGTGAAGCGCCTCGTTGACCGCGCATTCGACAAATGCATATCCAGTCTCCAAACCATCTGATGTTGAGGAAGCGTCATAACGGTGAGCTAGCTGTGGCTCGTGCCGGCTCGAAAGGAATGGAAAGTCCGAAATGCTCTCGCAGCGTCTGCCCCCGATATTCTTTGCGAAAGAGGCCGCGCTTCTGAAGGATGGGCACCACATTGTCGACAAACGCTGAAGTGCCATCTTTCAGCACGTCCGGAATGATATTGAAACCATCAACCGCGCCAGCGCGAAACCATGCCTCAATCGAGTCCGCGATCTGCTCGGGTGCACCCACGAGCAAGCGGTGGCCAAACGCTTGAACGCTGCTGATGATTTCGCGAACCGTCCGACCTTGACGAGCCAGGGTCTCAATCGTGCGATGGTGACCGACAGAAAACGGAACGTCGTCTGCGGTAGGCAAAATCTCCTCCGGGATTGGCTTTTCGAGGCTGAGCTTCTCGACCGCCACGCCCATGCTTCGTGCTAGAGCGACGATGGCGCCCTCCAGATCGAGCAGTCCGTCGAGGTTTTCCTTGCGACGAGCCGCTTCTCCCTCGGTGCCCCCGATACAGGTGACAAGGCCTGGCAGGATGAGCGGAGCCGCAGGGCGGCCGAATTGCCGAGAGAGTGCGCGCAAGCGCTCTGCCTCCTGCAGAGCCGTTGACAAGTCCCCGGCTGCCGCGAACACGACGTCTGCACTGCGGGCCCCAAGCCGTAGTCCGGGATCCGAACCGCCCGCCTGAACGATGACTGGGTGACCTTGGGGCGAAGCGGGGTGCGTAAGTGGGCCTCGGATGCCGAAACTATTAGTAGCGGGATCGAGCAGGCGGAACTGACTCTGATCTGCGTAAACACCCGCAGCCGGATCGGCGATGACCACCTCGCCGCTCCAGCTCAGCCAGAGAGCACGGACCGTTTCAACAAACTCCTCCGCACGTCTATAGCGATCCGCCCGCCCGACCTCTCGACCGCCAAAGTTTGCAACCGTCGCCGGACTCGAGGTCGTGACTGCGTTCCACGCAACGCGGCCGCGGCTGATCACATCGAGCGATTGGAAGCGCCGGGCGAGATTGTATGGCTCGTTGTAGGTAGTCGACGCCGTCGCAATCAGGCCAATTCGCTCCGTTTCACGTGCAATCACAGCGAGAACCAGCGTCGGTTCGAGCCCATTAAGCGGCGGCTGGTGCGTAATGTCGGAACTTATGGCGGGGGTATCGGCGAGGAATACAGCGTCCAGCAAACCATGCTCCGCAATCTTCGCAGCGCCGACGTAGTGCTCGATGTCGAAAAAGGCGTTTGGACTTGTGCCCGGCCAGCGCCACGCGGCGGAATGACCACCGGCACCATGAAGATTTAAGCCAAGATGAAGCATGGAGTTATTCGAAGACATCACAGCCCCTCATGCGGCGGCCTCTGAGCCGCCTGGCGGATCTTGTGGACAAGTCGATCTCGGCAGCCAGCCTGCCCTTTCGCGCAAAGCTCAGCGTGAATGTGCTCCGGGCAGCCAATCTGAGAGATAGACAGCAAACAGGCGGCTGATTCTGATGTGAGAAGAATGTCACCAAAGAAGCTTTTGCTAGCTCTTGCGATCTTCTCCGAGCGGGCGCGGCCGAGACGAGCTTCGACCACGCTGGTTGCCGATTGACGCCGAATGACAGCTTGTCTCCAGCGGCCGGTTGCTTCCACAGGAGTACACTCACATCGCTCTCCAGAATCTATCAAGAAGCCAGCTCCTTTTCAGGAAGATGTTTTGGATAGCATTCGCGATCGAGACGTTTGGACTGCTGACTTGCGATCAATGATCAAACAGAGAATCTTTAGAGGTCCAGACCATGCAAACGCAATAGTTGAGTATTTCAATCTACTATCGTCTGTTGGCATCCTCTTCTATTACGATGTTTACCTTTTCCATCGCTTACCTCAAGACGCTTTCTGGTCAGGCTCGCCGAACACGCGCTGTGTAATTGCAGCGACTGCAATTGGCAGCGCCGGCGCGAAGCGAGAGAGATGTCTCGATGTGTTCGAGAACAAGCGGCAGTTTTGGCGCGACATGATTGGTCGACCGCTTGCTGCCGCGTTGCAAAGTGACATCCGATCAATAAGGCGCCGCCAGGCCCACCATCTAATAATGCGATGAAACATTCTAGATTGTAGATGCTTCGACGCTTCGAGGCTGCATGGTTCTGCACCACGCCCGCCAGCCGTAAGCTCTCAATCCGCGACTATCTCTTGGCTATTGCGATCTTCGCCAACGGCGCGAAGGGCCACAGCGCGCTCCAGCTCAGCCGCGATCTGGATTGCCAGTACAAGACAGCCTTAGTCTTGCTCATAAGCTCCGCGAAGCGATGGCATCAGAGGCCGGTGGAAGTTGATGGGCTTTCTTCGGCGGCCACGCGCGTCCGGCGAATAACAAGGCAAGCCGCCGCGACCGCCCCTTAACCGAAAACCGGACCAGCAAGCGCCTCGTTGTGGTCATCATGCGTGAGCGCGGCGGCTTGACGCTGCTCTTCGTCTTCAAGTCTGAGGAAGCCGCCGTTGTGACGATCGCGCGCACCGTGCAGTCCGGCCAGTACGGTACACGCTGACGAAGCCGCCCATTGGGATGCGCTGCGTGCTCGCTTCCTGACGAAGCGGATCAATCACATCGAAGCCTATTCAGATGGTGAGGCTTGCACTAACCAAGCGGAGTCCTTTTGCTCGCGCCTACGCCGCGTCGAGATTGGCATCCATCACCACGTTGCCGGCTCCTATTTGTCGGCCTATGCCAGCGAGATGGCTTGGCGTGAGAACAATAAGCGGCTCTGCGGCTTGGCGGAGGATGCTGCGAACAATCCGGGACATCTCGCCCCGGTTGCTTCAATCCTTCGGCGGCCCGAAGGCCTTTGGCTTGATTGTCTCGACCTGAAAATCAGGATCGAATTGGACAATAGTGGCGTCCAATGCCGCTAGGTCCAAGACCATCTTCCGCAAGGCTTAGTGGGTCCGCTCTATGTCGCCAGCTAACTCGGCCCGGCGCTTTACCAACCCGTTAAGCACAAACTCATTCATCGCAGCCTCCGTGCAGGTGCCTGCACGATCGGTAGCTAGGCTGGCGGCGGCGCCGCCTGCCGTGGCTTGGTG
The DNA here is from genome assembly GCF_028128895.1 of Bradyrhizobium sp. CCBAU 11434. Classification (NCBI taxonomy): domain Bacteria; kingdom Pseudomonadati; phylum Pseudomonadota; class Alphaproteobacteria; order Hyphomicrobiales; family Nitrobacteraceae; genus Bradyrhizobium; species Bradyrhizobium sp. CCBAU 11434. The sequence goes on along the minus strand of NZ_LBJX01000090.1, from coordinate 115,332 downwards.
AGTTTGCTACCTAATGCCGGTGTTTTGCGACCAGCCTCCGGGAGGCCCGCGCGACTCCTCGCCCCAATCAGCAGTCCAAACAGAGCACAATGAGCTTCACGCCGGCGCAATCACGAGCCCAATGGCTGCGGCATCGGCTACTCGGATCAGAGCTAGCATCTCGACGAACCAACGACATCAGCTCGCGCACAATGCAAGCTAGCCCAGATAGATTTATCCACGCAGCGCAAGCTCACCGATTGCAGCGCTTTCGCGAACTGCTTCTCCCGGACCATTCACATCGCGCTGCCGTGGAGCTGGGCGGGGGCGAAGGGTTCATCTCGCCAAACTCAACTCTGCAATGAACAACAGGCTCGCCCACACAGCGGCAAGGGCCCGAAATGTACTTCAACCAACGTGCCTGGTCAGCTATTCGACAGCTAAGCCCTGTATCATAGCAATATCTCTATCCGGACTAGCAGGCCCACTTGATGGCTCATGACCGCAAGGGAAGGACCTGGATCCTGAGTCAGCCCGATCCGTACGCCCTCAACATACGGACCCGAGCACCATATCCGCTGCAATTTTATCGAGATTTGCGCCCGGCCCGGCCTCTGACCCTTATCGGACCCAACTTTGCTCGAATGACATTGACAAGGCAACCAATGGGAGAAGGGAATGGACCCATTTGACAACGTCAACCCGTCCGCGGCTCGCATCAGTTACGTCGAGCCGCAACAGGAAGAGACTGCGCAATCAGACTTTGAGCTGCGGCTTGGAGAGCATCGGCCAGTCCTCCCAGCACCAGCTTCATCCGGGGCTGGATCAACCCGAACTGCAACGGATGGCAATAGGAGAGCGGACCTTATCCCGCAGAACGAACGGTGCACAGCCGCATCCTTTGTAAAAGCGCGCGCTCAACTCGCCGCAACGCTGACCTGCGCGAACATTGCGGAACTCAGAAGAGACATCGAATTCGCTGCGCAGACATCAAGACCGTGGTCAGGAGCGACTGAACCGTCGGCCGGCGGCGTGGATAGTAGCCGCGTTTACGACGACGTGTTGGCATCCTCATACGCGGAGCTGCAGCGCTTTCAAAACCACCCCAGCCATTGCAAGCCGCGCGGGTTGGCCAATCAAAGCGCAATGGCCCATTTGCGTTTCATGGCGGCTTCGCGTTTCAAGGCCGCCCCCTGGAATATCTGGGGAGGCCAACGACTTGATCTGGGTCGCGCAGCGGCAGAACACATGAGGGGCGACACCAGTTCTTCGCCCTTCGTGTCGCTTTCGGAGGAGGCCTCACGACTGCTCCTCTCGCCGGACGACGACAACGAGTATGGCGCCAAAGTGATCGCGAAAAATGCGAATGGGTTGCACACGTACACGGTGCCGAGGATCACCGCTTGGACGGCCGAGGAGATCGTCAGTATTCTTGAGGACGGAACTGAGGATGATGAACCCAATCTGGCCTGGGTGAGCGATACCCCAACTGAGGAGCGCGAGGTACTGTTTTTGGGCGGGAATCTGGATGACTATTGGACCGCTAGCGCATCGAATCCCTACAGAAAGTTAGGGAAAGAAGATTGAGGGTGGCTTAGCAACGTAACTTGGCTGTTTCCGATGCTCGGAAAATCGAAAGCAGCTTTCGCTCCGTCTATAGTGCTCCCCCCGAGCTGGCCATCGGGGGGAGCTGGCCGCGTATCGCACCTGGAACAATTTCAGCCGAAGCCTGGACCGTCTTTACCTTTGCCCGCGCTCGTCGAGGGGTTCGAAACGGCACTTGTCTACCAATATTCATTCTAACTTGCCGCCCGGCCAGGTCAGATTTTGGAAAGCTAACGTGAGTAGCGAAAGAACGAGGAAACGAAGCCAGCGGACTGCAGCATGGATCGATACAACGCTATCAACCCAGCGCATAAAGATTCCGCTGCGTCAGGTACCACGGTTGAACAGCCCAAAGAACCGCAAACGGTGTTCGAGCAACACTTGCGAGAGGTGCGGCAGCTCGGCCCGGTATATTCCCATAGCGGGCTTTATGACATCACCGAACAAGACGATCGCCTCATCCAAGCAGCGTCTGGTGCTGCCCTTGACCGAGGCCCACCGCCAAAGGCGATTACCATCGAAATGTATGACCGTCGGCTTCGCAAATTGGCTGAGCTGCTGAAGCAGTCTGGTCATCGATTGCTGAGCTCGATAACGACACGCTGCTCGAGCGCGCCAAGAAGCTACTGCCAGAAGACAAGGTCATCTTCTCTGCGTTATCAATGGTGAGTAGGTACCGGGAGCCAACCGATACCGCTCCGCCCCTTAGAACACATTATCGTCCCTCGAAGGAAGACGCCAACCTCATCAGAGAGGCTACCTAGGCGGGCTTTGGTCGAGCAATGGACGCAAAAACCGCCGGAAGTAACGCTAGCAATCTTCGCAAGCTAGCCGCAGCACTGCGCCCCTTGTCCATTGCAAAGCTCAGCCACAAAGCGCTGCTCGGCCATGCCGATGCTTTGTTTCCGAAGGACAAAAAACTCATCTACGCGTTGAACAGGCTGAATGACTACCGTCGTATCGCGGGGCGCGACAACTCGCCGACTTACGGGGGCGCCTCAGCGCCAGTCAATGCAGCCGGTCGCCGATTTGCCCGTCCAGCTTCTCGAACGTGAGCGGCCTTTTGGGGAACGCGGACGACTCATCGCCGGCGGGCGATTTCAATGCTCAGCAGTTTTGGGAGGGAACGGGTTTGACCACTCGTTCTCCCGCGCGGCGTGTTGCACAGGATATGCTTTTAGACGCTGTGCGCCAAAACGATGTGCCTCCACCTTCCAGCGTCGATGCGCCGGTACTTTGGCAGGGAATGCGTGCCACCGCCCCCTCGCCCCTGCAGAGTTTCGCCCAGGAGCGCTTTTTGATGCCGCCGATCGCGAGGGCCTGCCGCCAGTTAATGCACCGGTGCTTTGGCCGAGCATGAGTTCGGTCGCCTACCCGCCCGTCCAAGATGTCGCTGCTTATCGCGAGGGCTTACCGACGACATTCTACGATGCACCGGTGCGTTGGCCAACAGCTGGTTCAGTCACCCATTCGCACGTGCAAAGTGTCGCCCAGGAAGAGCTTTTCGATGCCGCGAATCGAGACTTGCGCCTGCTTTCGATCTGGAGGCATCGAAGTTATGGGCGGCAATGGAGGCGACAACCTATAGCACCGGCGGAGCGGATCCTTTCGATGCCGTGATTTGGCAGCCCAGCTCACGGCCGCAGGGCCCCGCCTCTGAAAAAGACTTTGGACGGACGATGAATCAAGATGGGGAGACAGCCGGCGAGAGCTTTGACGCCTCCTTGGCCATTACCGAAGGTTTTTCCCATGGCACCCAGCCCGCACCGGACATGATGCGCTCCAAGCTCAGCCGCTGGGGTCAGATGCCGGATGCAGCACAGCGGGTAAAGACCTACGACATTCACGGTGAACGCTATACGGGCGTGTTAGGACCGCGTGGGCGTACCGATCTTCAGCTCATCCATCTACGCTCTCCTGCTGTTGGCGATACATTTGACGATTCATTCGCAGTGCCCAACGATTTTTCCCATCGCACCCAGCTAGCTCCCGACATCATGCTTTCTGAGCTGGGCAAGTGGGGCTTCTTGCCTAATGCGGAATATCCGTTCATGAACTATGAGATTGGGGGCGAACGCTATACGGCCGTGCTGGGGCCAAGAGGATCCAATGACGTTCAACTCATCCATCACCCAAGGTTCGCTTCGAGGAGTGAAGCTGCGTCGGTGAAGCCGATGGCTCCCCCGCATACCTACGACGGCCTCGCATCTGGGCTTGATCGGCCCTCCTGGTTCGAATTGCAGGCGCCAAACCTCCAACTGCCGTCCGCCGCGCCCGTCTCGGGCCATCACCCGCTCCCGCAAGTGCCTGAACTCGGAGATTTCTTCGGCCACGATTGGAGGCACGGCCCACGAGAGGCTTCGCCTCTCGTGATTGACATGCTCCAAAACCTTGGCCTTCTGCCGAGCCGGGGCGTCCCCATGACCCGCTTTTTGATCCATGGCGAGCCCTACACGGCTGAAAGCCTACCCGGTGGCCGCGTTCTTCTCTTTCATTGGCCGCAATTTGGCTGAACGATATGCTGTCGGCACCTTGGGCGCCCCTCAAGCTCCCGTAACCCACGTCGCATATTTTCGGAAATCCGAACCGCGTCGAAGAACAAATGAGGCGGTGAGCCCCCCGTGGCGGCCATTCGCAGCATGATCTTAAGCGGGGATGGTTCAATCACTTCGCGGCTGCATTCGGCAGCACGGAAGGTTCAAGTGAAAGAACCCCAAAAGCCGCGAGCTGAGAGATACCAACTCATCCTGGGGTTGCCGAGGGTCGAGCGAAATCATCGCGAGGCCGCCGCTTGACCGGCTTGTAAATACACTGCCCAACAGGACCGCGGAGGGCGTGGGGACGTACCTTGCCGGGCTCATCTGGAGCGTTCGACTGAGAAGCCGGGGCTCCACCCATACGACGATAGCCCGAACCGTCGATCTCCAATCGCTGAGACGAATGGAGATCGACGGCCCTCGTGCCCTACGCTGGTCAAACAGCAGCAAGTTGGCGCAACTCGATCCTTCCCAGACGAAAAGACGGCAAGAGCAACTCTGAGCGTTCCTGAGATTGAAGGATCGTGTCATAGTGCGAAGGTCTCTACACGATTAACGGATCAACTCTTCGGATCGCCCCTCTTCTCTGTGCTCTTCGTTACCAGATGAACTTTGCGCCATCCGGCAGTTCGCAGATGAATTCGCCCTGGTTCACAAGCTCGGTAGTTCCGACAACAAGCTTCGAGGCTCGCACCGTCAGCTTGCCTTCGCGGCTAAGGCTATGGCGGATGTACTCGGTCACGGCATGTCCAGAGCTGTCGACCGTTTGGTGAGCATTGGAGAAGCTGATTCCGTTCTGGACCGTCACCCTGAATGCATTGATAACCAGACCGGCCTGCGTCGCCGATGCAGGTTTGACGCCCTCCGCGGGGTTACAGTGGCTCATGTCCAGTATGAGCTTCACATTCTTCCCCGCCTGCAGGGCATTGAGCACGTCGGTGTATTTCGGCGATGGCTCATCCGCTCTCGCCAGCGCGCTAACGCTCGCGACCGAAAGCACGGACAACAGGATCGTCAGTCCTTTGCCGGTAATCTTCATATGCTCTTCTCCCTCGATAAGTCCCACAGCTTACGTTTTTCAGGATGTCGCGCTCGCAAGTTGCTTGACGTACTTTCAGCAAGCGCGCTCGCGCCTCTACAAAAACAGCCTGCCGCAATCAGGCGCAAGTCGTTGTGACGGCTATTCCGACATCACAACCTCGTAGGTGAGGTTTCTGGGAGAGAGGTTCGCCTCGCGGGCCTCGACTAGAACGATTTGTTTGGCGGCGGCCGCTTGGAGACCACAAAACGACGAGCGCTCGCGCTGGTCCATTAGGGGCCTAAAGAGCGAGAAAATGCAGCCGTCACATCTGCACAAGCAGATACTCTTCGAAAGACTGAATCAATCAGCCGCATGCGCTTGCTTGTCCATCTTCGTCGGCAAAGGACTGTCTGCTCAAAGCGAGGCGTCCGCAACGAGGTGGTGGGGCGAACGTGGCGGAGTGGTCGAGAAACCCGATCTCAGCCTGATCGAATCAGCAGTGCCAGAAGCGACAAGGCAGCGATTAGACTTAAATGGCCTGTTTTTGCTCCGTCAGCTTCTCGAAAGCTGCACCTGCAACAATCCACTCCGACAGCCGGCACTTCGAAGGGAGAGAGAGAGATGAATGTTGATCCACGGAATGCCGCAGACAATTCCTTTGAGGTTCAGCCGCCGCACCACGTCGGTCGACAGCAGGACGAGCTTAGCGCCCAAACCAGCGCACCGACAAGTTCAGAAGACCAAGCAAGTTTTGAGCAGCAGCTGAATGACGTGGCGCTAGATGGCTTGGATTCGCTCTACCCAACCTCGGAGTCAGTCTCCTTAGCGGCAGATTCCGCGAGCGCCGCGCCCTCATCTGTGCCAAAAGAGGCGACCTCGGAACCCAGTCGTTATCTAGCCTCATCATACGTCAGTGCGCGCGCTCTGCTTGCCGCAACACTGACAGGTGCCACTCTTGAAGCACTTCGGAACGAGATCGAACTTGCCGCTCAACAAGCAGCACGTTGGTCATCGCCGACCGACGCGGCCATTGATCGAGATCGCGTATTCGACGACGTGGCGGGGTCGTCATATGTCATACTGCGGCGTTTTCAAAATCAGGACGCTGATTGCAAGCCGCACTCGGAAGAAAACACGAGTGCAATATCTCATGTCCGCAACACGGCTCGGGATCATTCTTCCGTTGGAGATCCTCTGGAGCGGTATCCCATGGACCGAGCCCGCCAAGCTGGTTGGCATATGCGCGGGAAGACGACAGCATCGCCCTTCGTATCGTTGGTCGAGGATCCGACAAAACTCGTCGTTTCTCGCGATCCTTGGGCAAGAGCGATCGCCAACAACGCGGACGCGCTGCACACCTACACCGTACCGAAGTCCACTATCTGGACGCCCGACGACGTGCTGAGTAGCATTGCGCTTGGAATGAATGCCGAAGATCAGGACAACATCGATGGGGACGTCGATTTAATGTGCTCAGTGGGTAGAACGCCAACCCGAGAAACCGAGCGCCTGTTCCTGGGCGGCAATTTGGAACGCTACCGGACCGCTAACGAGGCAAATCCCTACAAGCGCGAGAGTAATGAGTAGACGGTCTGTCGACTACGCTATTTGGCGGGTTCGCTGGCGTTCAAGCACCAAAACACCGCCCAAGGGGGAACTGGAAAACGGCGCACCAGCTCCGCCTCACGCATAACAGCTTGAGCATAATGGCGACATCACCGATGGCACGATCAACTCGCCGATCGAGCGGTACAGCAGCTGAGGCTGCGACGGAAGACGCACCTCCGACGGTCCGGAGGACGCCGGATCATCCTCTCTCCCTGCCCGCTCGTTGGAGCATTCTTGCATCTTGGATGCGTTGTGACACCGCCCGGCATCAATTTGTTAGCCGCCCCTCCCGGCTGACGGGCGGCTTTGATGAGGTAAGCCGCTGAACGATCCCCCGCCTTAGCTAGATCGGCCTGCCGCGCGGTCAACAGGTGCTTCGGCCGTGTTCGCATCTGGTATTCACTCGTCCGCAGCAAGCGGCGCTGTTGCAGTACGGCCGATCCGCCCCCTGGATGCGTTCCATCAAAACAATCGATTTTGCCGAGCACACCTAAAAGCCCCATAGTCGATCGCAATGTATGGAGGCCGCATTCACGATGACGTCTGGCAATCGATTCTCTCCTCAGTCCCTTGCCGCACAACTTTGCTCGCACGATCGGCCGTCTGCATCTCGGCCGTTAGCTCCCGTCGTCGCGTGGAAGCATCCCGCGGCTCGCCATGGTCTTCCCGCGAAATTGCCACGTATGAGGCGGATCGGATCGCCCGATCCTGGCGTCATGGCTTACGCAAAGCTTGATAAGAACGACTGCCTCTTCGCGCAGGTCAAAGGGGTTTCTGGCGCTACTCTCAACTGGGCGGACAAATGCCCACGACGTAGGAAAGAGCGAGACCGACCGTCACGCGCAGGTCGACGGCATGGCCGAACTGTGTCGCCGTTTGCCCACAACGATTCCGATTTGAGGGCACCGCTACAAGTAGCCTTTAAAGGCACTTGAATCTTACCCAGCGTCAGATTGTAGGATTTCCGACAGTCTCGCGACAGAATCCGCTCGCGTGAACTCTTCCTGACAGGTAGCAACACTTGCGAACGTCTCAAAGCCTCAACGCTCGGCCGATCCGCCTCGTCACACTACTCGACTGCTCCCCTTCAGAGCTTGCGTCGTCCATCTGCTCTGTGAGCGCAGGACGCCGCGCCCTCCTCGCAGCCAGACTAGGATCCAGCGCGCGAGAACAACGCGGACAATCGCTCTTTCGTCTATGCCGACCACAGGCCGAGTCCAGGTTCGAGATTAGATCATTCTTGCGCCATTCACCCCGTCTGACGAAACGGAGCCGGCGTAACCACCTCAGACAATGCACGACGGCAACGCCGGACTTAATTTGTCCTCCGTTGGCAGTATTTGCTCGACAGCGGCGGATAACTTTTCCGGAGCGACCGAACTTCGGGAAGTTGACATCTTGCTTGGCTATCACCGGCTAGCAAGAGGATGTCTATCCCGCCGATAAGGCGTGTTGATCATTTCGTCGCGCATCTCGGCCTTTTCCAGCCCATTGACCGATGCATAGCGGGTGGAGTGTCTTCAAACGTGGAAAACTTGCGTTGTCGTGACCGGGCGACACTACGGGCTCAACGGCCTTGCAGGACTGACCGCGGATGAAGACGAATTGGGGAGTTTCCAATGCAAGTCTGTTCGGCGGCGAATACAGCCGCTCTCGCCTGCGCTTTCAGTTCGGTGGGGCGGTTTGATGCTATCGCTAGTGCAGGCGCTCGCGTAGCCCATGCAGGAACCGCTATGCTCGGCCTACAGATGCATCAGCGCGCGGCCAGGACTCTCAGCCTCGTGAGAGATGGCGGAGCTCTTGCCGGCGTAAGGCAGATTTTGATCCGCGCCGCCCGCGCAAGCGATCCGCCGCAGGCCTCCACCTATCCCATGACGATGGACGCGCAGATATGGGTCGCCTGCCAACAAGCCCTTGCGTGTCGTTTACGGCTTTTCGATTTCACGCCAAAGCGGCAGCCTCTGGGTTCCGCCGAATCTCATGGTCAAGCGTGACACGCTTAAGTCCTAGCGAGGATGGACGAGAGGCGATGAATGCGAATTCTCCTGGTTGATCAGCATGCGGACTTTGGCCGCGCCGTGAAGGAAACGCTCATAAATTGTGGGTTCGCCGTCGACGTGACGCGTACGCTGGATGAAGCGTCGGCCGCGCTCGATTGCGCGAACTACCACATGGTCCTGCTCGACTCGGTTTTGCCAGATGGAGACGGATTGGACTGGCTGAAGCAGTTGCGGCGCGAGGGACGATCAATGCCGGCCATGATGATGAGCAGTCTCAATGATCTCAGCCGGCGGATCGCAATTTTCAATGCGGGCGCGGATGATTTTCTGCCAAAGCCCGTGTCTATCGACGAACTCATTGCTCGCATGCGAGCTATTTTGCGACGGTCAACGCAAATGACGGCGCCGGTGGTGACATTCGGGAATCTGCATTTCGATCCAATCGCGAGACAAGTCTCTGTCGGTGGTCGAATACTAAGAATTGCGCGCCGCGAAGTGTGCATTCTTGAACATCTGCTCAACCGCGCTGGCCGTACCGTGCCGCGCGCCTCGCTCGAAGATAGCTTGTATGCATTTGACGACGAGGTCTCGACCAATGCGCTGGAAGTCGGGATTTATCGCTTACGCGCGCATTTGAGCCAGGCGGGTGCAACGCTCAGGATCAAGACCGCGCGCGGTGTCGGTTACACCCTTGAACTCATTGGCGCAGCATCGGCTGCCTAGCCGATCGAACTTGAGAGCAGCACTTCCTTGTACTACATGAACAATGACGCCGGCGCTGCTGGGCCGTCGATAGTCGCCAGCGGCTCGCATTATGCCGCTTTTCTCCGCCTCTGCTACGCCCTGTGCGCGGTTGCTCTGCTACTTCCGCTTGCTGTCGCAGCGCAGGCAAAGCGAGATGGCAAAGGAGAACCGCCACGGGCCGCGCCTGGCAGCACCACCGGCACGCTCAATCTTACCTCCTCACAGGGCAAGACAGTTCATCTGACCGGACCGGCTGCGAGCATTTTTATTGCCGACCCGGCCATTGCGGATTATCAGGCGCCGTCGAACACCACGATTTTCGTGTTTGGCAAAAAGTCGGGACGGACTAGCCTGTTCGCCTTAAACGACAACGGAGAGGCTCTCGCCGAGCTGCGTGTTGTCGTCACCCAACCGATCGAGGATCTGCGGGCCGCGCTGAAGGCCGAGGTCGGCGACTATCCGATTCAGGTCAGCTATACCCCGCGCGGCGCGATCCTTAGCGGTACGGCGCCTAATGCCGAGGTCGTCGAGACCGCCAGGAAGGTCACTGAGCAGTTTCTTGGGGCTGGCGCGCTGGTTGTCAACAAGGTCCAGGTCGCCGGCTCATTACAGGTGAATCTCAGCGTCCGGGTGGCAGAGGTCTCCCGCAGCGCGGTCAAGGATCTCAACATCAACTTCACTGCCTCGAGCCCAAACGGCGCTTTCCTTGTCACCGGCAAAGGGGGAGGGTCCGGCGCAGCCGGCGGCGGCGGCACGATCGGGATTGGGTTTAGCGCCGGCAACACCAACTTGAGCGCTGTTCTGGACGCTCTCGCAAGCGAGCACCTCGCCTCAATCCTGGCTGAGCCGAATCTGACGGCAATGTCCGGCGAAGCCGCAAGCTTCCTCGCCGGCGGCGAATTCCCTATTCCGGTGATGCAGGATAACCGGCAGGTTTCGGTCCAATTTCGCCAGTTCGGCGTGAGCCTCGAGTTCGTTCCGACGGTTCTCAACAATAATCAGATCAATGTCCGTGTGAAGCCCGAAGTCAGCGAACTGTCGAGCGAAGGCGAAGTCAAAATCAATGGCATGGCGGTCCCTGCCCTCTCGACTCGGCGGGCGAGCACCGTGGTCGAGCTCGCCAGCGGTCAGAGCTTTGCAATCGGCGGCCTCATCAGGCGCAACTTCAACACTGATATCGGCGAGTTTCCCTGGCTCGGCGATGTGCCGATCCTCGGAGCGCTTTTTCGCTCCTCATCGTTTCAAAAACGTGAAACCGAACTGGTCATTATTGTCACGCCCTACATCGTGCGGCCCGCATCGAGCCCGAACAAGACCAGTGCACCAAGCGACCGCATCTCGCCGCCCTCAGACGCGGGGCGGATTTTGACGAACACGGTGGCCCGGCCGCCACGAGAGCGCGATGCGCCTCGCGCCAGCGCACCAGGACTGACCGGCAACGCCGGCTTTATTATCGAATGAGGGTCGTCAAATGACATTGCGACATCTGTGCTACCCGATCTTTATTGCGGCAACAATGGGTGGCTGCGCAAATACCGCCTCGATCCAGCCCGCGCCGGCTGACCAAGAGATCCAGGTCGAGCAGAAGAGTAGCGTGCTGTTCCTGCGGAGCCTTCGTGGCCCCGAACGGCATCGACTGCGAAGCTTTATTGCAGCGACCAGTCGCGGCCGGCGGGATGCCCTCCATGTGAGTGTCATCGGCTCACCCAGACTCATCGCACAGGTGGCCGACGAGGCTCGCGCCATGGGTGTTGCGAACTACAACATCCTCCTGTCCGCTTCTCGTGTGGATCTGCCGGCTCGTTCCGGGGTGAGGGTCGAAGCGATCACTTTCGAAGCTCATCCTCCGGTCTGCCCCTCGCTCTCCATCGTCGGTCCTACGGTGAACGAGAATTCGTTCAATCCGACCCTTGGCTGCTCAGTCCGGAATAACCTCGCGGTCATGATCAATGATCCTGGCGACTTGTTAGGCAATCACGCTGTGATGCCGACCAGTGGTGATCGTGCAGTGCTTCCCATCACCTCACGTGGGGCGACGACGGTGGGCAATAGAAGCAATTTTGAGGATGAAACCCATAACAGGGCTGCGCCAGAAACCCAATAAGCTGCTCGTAAGACCCGAACAGCATGAACGTCGGTTGGCATTCTGGTCCATATCAGTTTGGAATCGGCCGACGAGCCTCCTGGACTCCAATCTTTGCTCGGTCCTGTTTTGGGGATCGTACAGCTCGCAGATCAGGTTCTGGGACAGTTCGGTCATTGACCAGTGGTTTGAGCGCGCCGATGTTTGCGCGACGCTAAGCGAGGCCGGCGGCAAAGACTGCCTTTGCAACCCTCTCGAAACACTCCATCGGAACGGCCTTGCCCATCGCACCTTTTCGGATCAGCTGACGCGCCAACACATGATCCTCGACAATGCTCAGACGTTGGGCGCGCGCCTCCGCCAGTAATTGTGAAGCCGTTTCGCCCTCACCGCGGCACACCAATACCGGGACGCCGGTCTCGCCCCGAACGTAGCGCAGCCCAATCAACGTCGCTCGCCCCGTCAGTATCACTGTCGCCCGGTGGACGCCAAGCGGAGACTCGTTCGCCGACTCCCGGCGGAGCCTGCGGTGTTCACCCTTGATCTGCGGATTACCATCCTGTTCCTTGGACTCGCGCTTGGCTTCGCTCTGCGTCATGCGCATGTCGCGCAAGAACAACCAACGCTGAATGAGCAGATCAGCCAAGCCGCCAATCAGAAGAGCGCCGGCAGCGATCGCGATCAGCACCTTGAGCTCTTTAAAGACAAAACCAAAGCAGCTCAAATCGCAAACGGGCAAGTATACCAGTGCCCTCCAACTTGCGAGCACAGTGAAAACGAACGTAGCGCCAAGAACCAACACTTTGACGATAGACTTTCCAAGTTCGACAGCCGACCGTTGGGAGACAATCCGCTTCAGCCCTTTGACGGGATCCAATTTCTCAAAGCTGGGTTTAAGCGGCTCAACCGAAATCGTCAGGCCCCCGCCGGCCAAGACACCGGCCAGAATCGCCGCAACCACCGCCGCACCTAGGATGGGGGCCGCGGCTGCTATAGAGAGGTCCATCAATCCGACCAACGCCTGCCGGAACGCATTGTTGAAGGGCTGTTCCTGCAGCTTGTCGATGAGCCTCACGGCTTCGCGCCATCCGTCTTCGATCGAGCTGGCCCTGAAGCACAGGCAACCGAAACCAGCGCAAAGGCTTGCCGCGGTCACAAAGTCGGCGCTGCGCGGGCTCTGCCCTTTCTTACGCGCGTCCCTCAGCTTCTTGTGACTTGGTGGAAGGTTTTTCTCTTCGCTCGTGTCGTTCATTTCAAGAACTTCTCGAGCCACTCCAGCACGCCGTTGAACCGAATGATCTCTGCTCCCATATATTCGATCAGGAAGACGGCGTAGCTGACCATGATGATGCCAAAAGCGGCATTCTTGATGGTCGGAGAGAGATCGTTCAGCTTGATTTGCGGCGCAAAGCGCCCCAGCAGCATGAGGGATACGTCAATCAGAAGCAGCAGAGCCAGCACGGGCCCGGCAACCACGAGGGTCGTGTGCATGATATGGTCGAGGAGCCCGATAAACTCCATTGCCCCTTGCTGGGTTAGGGGCGGTAGCAGCCGATACACGGGCCAGATCAGATAACTTCCATAGAGGCATTTGACCATGGTCTGCAGACCTCCTGATACAACGAAGATCGTAACCGCGGCAGTCCCGAGAAAGAGCGCCATCGGGGCGGTTTGACTGCGTGTCGCAGGATCGTCCACCTGACTGGAGATGCCGCGCTGGGTATCAATGATGTCACCAACGGCCTGGATGCTCCAAAGCGGTATACTAAGCAGAAAACCGAACAGCAGGCCGATAAATATCTCCTTCAAACCGAGGAGCGAGACCGCAATCATACGGGTGCCCGGATCTAGCGTCTGCAAGCCGTTCCTGATCTGCACCAAGCAAGGCAATCCAATCACAACCGTCGCGCTTGCGCGGATAAGCCCGCTAATGTGCGGTCGCGTGAATACCGGAAGAACCAGCATAATGCCGAGGACCCGGGCCGCGCCAAGCCCGGCCGCAACGACGAACTCGACAGCAGTCTGAACCAGCGTTTGCGTCTCGGTGGGTGACAAGACATCCATTTGAGCTCAGCTCGTCGTTGCTTCAGCCATGCAACCCTCGCACTCGCGTCGACATGATGTGAGACGTCAAGAACTCTGCAGATCAGCGGCCCTCCCGTTCCAGCGGTTGCAGAGCGACACGCATCCCACAGGGTAGATGACTTCGGCGTCAACCATCCATATGGCTAGAGCCATCCGTCGCAGAGGTATAACCATTCGATGAGAGCACCGGCCAAATCGCGGCGCTGCGCGGCCCACAAGCCAAGCTGTTTCGGCTCTCACCGGCCGCAGCGCGGTTCGGTGATTTGAGGGCCTCGAAGCTCCCATCAATTTCTCAGTCTATGGAGATCGGTCTCGAGCGGCACCTTCATTCGCAGGCTCATTCACCAGAACGCCAGAATCGTGGGGCCGCTTACAATCAAAGCAGTTCGCCCGTTCACTTGCGTCGCAACTCGCCAGGCTGTGCACGAGGACCAAGTCTCAGTAGGTAATTCCATCACATCGCGAGCAAAACCAGAATCGAACGGATAGAAATTCCAAAGGGGTCATTCTTCCTCCGAATACGGCAGGCTCATAGAGCCGAACAGGACAGTTCGGATGTCTATTCGTCTCATAATAGTGAGGCGAGCTTTCGATAAGCTGACGAACTCGCCCCGCAATGAAGGCCAACAAACGCAACGCTATAGCTGAAACTTAGACAGGCTTGCGTTCCGCGTGTACTAATATCTCGCTGTGAGCGCGGGGAACTCAGTGAAGATACGCTGGGCTTGCTCGATCAGCGGCGCGCTCAGCACCGGAGCAAATAGAACGAGCACAGCGACGACGACGAGAAGCTTCACGGTAAGCGGCAAGGTTTGATCCTGGAGCTGGGTCGCTGCCTGCACGATGCCAATACCCAATCCGGCCACGAGGGCTGCCAGGAGCGGCGGTAGAACCCAGATCATGAACAGGACTAATGATCGGCTCAGGTGGGTGAGGATGCTGGCCTCGTCCATCTTACCCCCCCGGGGATGCGTAGCTTAAAACCAATCCGTGCATGAGCCGCGACCAGCCGTCGATTGTGACGAACAGAAAGAGCTTGAAAGGAACGGAAATCATTGTTGGTGATACCATTGACATGCCCATGGCCATCAGAATTGTCGTCACAATCAGGTCGATCGTGATGAACGGAAGATAGAGAAGGAAACCGATTTCAAACGCACGCTTAAGCTCCGAGATCAAAAAAGACGGCACGAGGATGGCAAAATCATCGGCGGTTGCGTTGGCACGCATCTCCTCCGACCAGATATGTTCCGTCGACGACAGGAAGAACGTGCGCTGCTCCTCAGTGGTGAACTTTTTGAGATGGGCGCGCAGCGGCTCGCTACCTTCCTTGGCGGCGGTCAACCAGTCATCGGCGGTTTGGTAACGAAGTTGCGTATCGGTCACGCGGTTGTAGGTTTGTTCGAATACTGGGGCGCCTATGAACACGGTAAGGATCAATGCAGCACCATACAGAACGATGTTCGGCGGTATGGACTGAGTGCCGAGCGCGTTGCGGATCAGGAAGAGAACGACGGAAACCTTGATGAACGCCGTTGTTGTGACAACTGCGAACGCCAGCAGACCAAGGCCGGCGGTCGCCGCAACAAGCGCAAGGATGCTCGGTTGAATGTCAACCATTGACCGCCAACTTGCTAAGTAACCGGATGCCCAACGCTTCACCGACACGTACGATGTCGCCGCGGCCAATCAATTGACCATTGGCAACAATGTCGACCGGACCGTCCACCGGCCGGCCAAGCTCGAACACGTGCCCCTCGTTGATGCTTCTCAACGTACCCAGCGGGATGGGCCAGCGGCCGCATTCGAACACAAGCGTGATCTCAACACTGTCGATGTCGGCTTCCGAGGGCGGGATTGCTTGTTCAGCTTGGGGGCGTATCGTCATATTTGCATACCTTAGAGGATGGGACTGCGGGCGGAATGGTCCCCGAACTATAAGTCTGTCGCCCGCGACCTGCGCCGGCGCCCACAACTTGTCCGCAGCGAGGATGAGCTGGCCATGGGCAAAGGGAATGACGTCGGGCAGCAGTGCGTCGCCGGGCTCTGCCTGGCGAAGAACCTTGATGGGCGCGCGCAGCGAGCCGATCTCTCTCGCAATTACGACCGGCAATTCCGAAGAAATCTTACGTAAATCTCGCGGTAATTGGCCGATCAACTCGCCTAGGACACGAAACGCAGACGGAACCAGACCGTCAAGAGGCGCGAACAAGTACAGGCGAGCCTTGGCCGCCAACGCCCCGAAGGTAACGTCGAACTCCAAATAGGGGCCTTTGGCCGTTGCCTCTTCGACGCGGATCAGCTGCAAATTCCGCGCGAGCGCGATCTCTAATGGAGCGAGCCAAGGTTCCAGTGCAAGTTCGAGAAGGAGCGAGCGGGTTGGGTCGGAAGGTAAAGTAAGGCCATGCTGGACCGTTGAAATCAGTGCCTCGACGAGAAGGCGGGGCAAGGACAACACAGCGGTCTCGCCTCCGGCGCAAAATACGCAGTCGAGCACCGACATGGCATATGGCTCGGCCTGCCAGACAAGCCGGCTCATACGGATCGATAGCGGATTATCGCCAATGCGGCTCTGCAGAACCGTGCGCGGTGCGGCGGTCTCGTTGAGCCAGGAGACCACTTCATGCGACAGCTTTGCCGCTGGCTGAAATAGTGCGGGTTCACCCATGGCATTTATCGACAGGTTCCGCGGGCGCAGCTCGCGACGTGATAAGAGAACCAGCCATTAGTTCGAGCCATCGACCGCTTGGCTGCGCGAATCACCCTTATATCGGAGCAAGACTTCGTCGTCGGCATCGATTTCGGCTGCACACTCCGAACGGGCAGCGGTAGTGCGCTGGACATCGCCCTCAATCTCCTCCCATTTCTGGCTCGCCGCCGAACGCTTGGCCCATATGGTCCGCGCCTCATTCACCGCCCGCTGAGCCTGCTCATGCGCGATGCGCGCCTCCTCACGCGCCTGGCGTGCCGATTCGATCTCTGCTGCCAGCCGCCCAAGGACGAGTTGACAGCGACGATCGAGCTCGGTCACGGACATCATCTCGAGCGACGCCAGCTCCTGATAAAGTTCAGCTTCGGCCTTGGCGCGACGCTTCTCCGCGCCTTTAAGATTCTCAGACGCTCGCTGCAGCGCTGCGTCCGCAATTTGGCGCCTGGCTTCCATGTTCGACAACTCACGAAGCGCGCTTCGCTCTCTCATGTCTTTCACCAGCCGCAATTTCGACGCTTGCACGAGATTCAGGCCGTCAGACGCGACATCCATGATACGGTCTCCTCAAAGCTAGACGGCTCGTTCTGTCCCTGGCGCAAGAATGCGCGCAGTTCCTCGATTGACTCGATTGCGCGATCAGTCAGTGGATCGTTGCCCGGCTTGTATTCACCGACCTTGATCAGGAACTCAGCCTCATTGTAGCGCGAGAGCAGATCGCGGAATGCGGATGCCGCCTTGCGATGTGGACCAGAGGCGACCGCGTCCATGACACGACTTCGGCTCGATAGCACGTCGATGGCGGGAAAATGCTCTCGCGAGGCCAGCGCGCGCGAAAGAATGATATGACCATCGAGAATGCCGCGCGACTCTTCGGCGATCGGATCGCCCGTGCCGTCACCTTCGACAAGCACGGTATAGAATGCCGTGATCGAGCCCCGCTCGCCCATACCGGCTCGCTCCAACAGACCAGGAAGCAGCGCAAAGACGGAAGGAGGAAAGCCGCGCCGGGTGGGAGGTTCTCCGGCGGCAAGGCCGATTTCGCGCATCGCACGGCTAAAGCGCGTCAGCGAATCCATCATCAGAACGACCTGCAGCCCTTGATCACGAAAATACTCGGCGAGTGCGGTCGCCATATGAGCGCATTGCGCGCGCTCCATTGCCGATCGATCGGATGTCTCAACGACAACGATCGTGCGAGCGAGGGCATCTCCAATATGACGTTCGATGAATTCACGCACCTCGCGTCCACGCTCCCCTATGAGCGCAACCACGGTGACATCGGCGGCCGCGCCTTTTACAATTTGCGACATCAGCGTCGACTTACCGCAACCGGCATCTCCATAGATTCCGATCCGCTGACCTTCGCCACACGTCAGAAGTCCGTCCAGAACGCGAACGCCGAGCGGAAACGGCTGCTCGATGCCACGCCGCCTCATCGGGTTGGGCGCCTTGCCGCGGAGCGGACAAGTGTGGACCGTTTTTATCGGGCCCTTGTCATCGAGTGGACGGCCGAAGCTATCGATCACGCGGCCGAGCAGGTCGGGCCCGACTGACACTTCCTGCATGCGCCCGGTCGGGAGCACTTCCACGCGGTGGGACAAGCCTACCATATCGCCAATGGGCGTCAGCAACACTCCGTCCGGCAGCAAACCGATGACTTCCGCCTCAAGTGACCATCCGGCAGCGTGATCCTGCAACAGGCAAAGTTCTCCAACACGGGCCCCTGGCAACACGGCATGGAGCAAGGTGCCGATGGCACGCGTGATCCGTCCCCGCACGGCACGCGTATCGACATCCTTTGCTGCGAATCGCAGAGATGCTATCGCCGCATGCACATCTCCTTCTCCGCCGGCTTGATCTTGGCCTGATCGTTGCGTCGTCACGGGTAGCTTTCCTGAGAAGATGGATTAAGGCCGAGACGCAATGTGCGGAGCTGCGCGGCAAGTCCTAAATCGACACTGCCGAACTCACTCCACAGAACGCACTGGTCCGGCCCCACGGCGGGGTCCGGATCAATTGTGACTCTCGGCCGACCATTCGTTCCATCGAACGCCAAGAATTCATGTCTTAGTGCCTCAGCGTTCACAGGAGACACGTGAAGGCATACTTCTGCGCTGCCATATCTTTTCTCGACGGCGTGACGAACGGTTCTTACCAACATCTCACCCGGATCAAAGGAGCCCAACAAATCGGTCAATATCTCAATGACGAGCTGTGGTAACTCCTGGTGCAGAACGGCTTTTCGCCGGGCCACATCGGAAGCAGCTCCGGCAATCAGCCGTGCCATTTCGTCCGAGCCTGACCTTAGACCCTCGCAGTGCCCGCGCTCCCGCTCCTGCTGATAGGCCTTCCTTGCCCAACTGCGAACCTGCCGCAGGTATCGCTCGGCTAGCGCGCGCGTCTGCACCGCATCGTACCAGATGCCAAGTTCCGCGGCTGGTATGAGCGGACCAAGCGGCCGTATCCGCGGGCTATCTGGCAAGACTGTTTCATCGGCGGTCATGCCGCTGGCTCCTCCGTGGCCAAGTGGGCCACCACCAAAGACATTAACTGACCCGCTGAGTTGTGGTGTTCGGCTGCTGGGGAGTCGGCGGCGGTCCCCACAGGTAAGCGGAAAAGAACGCGCACACGGTCAAGTTCTGATGCGTCCTTGAGCCAAGTTCCAAGGCAGGCACATCCGTCATGTTCAATCTGGCTCGCCAGCTTCTGCGGATCGTCAATCGATGTGGTTGCGACGGCGCTGGATAAATGTCGGATTGCGAAAGCATGTGCTTCCGCACCAATATTTTCGATCAGAATCGCTACGTCATGCCTTGACACAAGCTTCAGCACCGAACGGGCATGCCAGATACCGCCAGCGAGCAGCCCCGCCCGACGCGGATCATGCCCGAGCAGAACGTCCCTACCCCAGTCGGTTCCGTTCGAAACCAGCTCACTACCTAGCAGCAATTCGACCAGCCTTCGCTGCAGTCTCGGAGAGTTCTGCAACTTCAGCACTGTGGCGGCCGACAGGAGCCCATCAAGATGGCCGGCAAACCGACTGGGATGGATCAAAGCGGCAAGCTCGCGCAGGCGATCGGAATGCGGGTTGAGTGAATAACTTGGGTTAGTGGATGCCATCGATACGGACCTGCTGCCGCTATTTCAGATCGGTGGAGGGCTTTTTGCCGGCGGACTGGACCGCTGGCTTGCTGGCATCTCTGCCGAAACTTGTCGCTTTTCGCCAGGATTGACGAAGCTGTCGCCCACGTGTGCTCAGCAGCACGTAAGATAGAATGCCCAACGCGGCGAGCCCACCTCCTGCACCGATCACAATGTGGGTTGCGATGAACTTGGTTGGTTCGGCGGAAGCTGCCGCTGGCACAACGGAGACCTCATGCTGAGCCCGCTCAACCGGCACGAACACGACCGCCACCTTGTCGTATGATAGACCTTCGATGCTGTTGGCGACGAGCATCTTGATCTGCGGCAGCAACGCCGAGAGCTTCGCGTTCGAGGCGTATCGAATGAACACCGACGCCGAAGACGGGGTTGCATCCTGTCGCAAAAGATCGTTCTTCGGCAGAACGACATGAACACGGGCGGAGAGAACCCCATCGATATCGTTGATCGTGCGCGACAATTCTTCACTGAGGGCATAGACGTAGCGGGCTCGCTCCTCAACCGGAGAGGCAACGAGGCCCGCCCCCTTGAACACCTCACCAAGGCTCTTGAAGGGTTGGCGCGGCAAGCCCTGGTCATTCAGAAGCTCGATTGAGTAGGCGAGCTGCTTTTCTTCCACCTGAATTGTGCTGGTCCCATCCTTACCGACAACACGGATGGCATCGACGCCCTTGCTCAGGAGCAGCCCAAGCATCTCGTTGGCTTCGCGCTCTTGAACTTTGGTATACAGATCAGCCTTGCAACCGGCGAGGGTCAGCAAAAGCGGCAACAGGACGAGAGCATGAAGCCGCTTTCTTGCGGGACAGCCGTTACCGATCTTGTCTTTCGTCGAGACAGCCAACGGCCCGCTCAGCCTGCCGATAGAAGCTTGTTCAGAGATGAACTGACAGCACCTGTCCCTTTGGAGAGGAGCGAAACCTGGATGACGCCGTTGTAAACATCGCGCAGATTCGCCAGCGCCGAGTCGAAATGATCCGCACCTTCCGGTTTGCCCGCTGGATGCACCTCGACTTGCTCTACACGCAAGACTGGTTGCGCTGCCGGCCCAAGCTGGAGACCCTTGGTAGGATCAGGCTCACCGACGAGCGTCGGCGAAACTGCATCCGACGGAAATGGTTTGCCCTGATGGATAGCAGAAATGCTCTGAAGGACGCGATCGCCGAGCGGGCTCACCGACATGACCGCGCGCTGCACTTCCGGCAGCAATAGAGCTGGCGCGCGCTCGGTCACAGAAGAGGCGGCACCTTGGTTCGAGGCCGCCTGCGCAAGACTCTCATCAAACCGGGCGTGTGCCGGCGAACAGCCGTTGGAGGCACACTCGACGGAGTTGATAGGAGTCGACGTAATGCAAAACAACATGGAGGAAATCATTTCTGTCACGTAGTGAGGTGGGCCGTCAGTTCACACGAACGGGCCGGCACCCTAGAGAAGCAAGCTGACCAAAAACTGACGAGCAGCTGTAATCTAATGATCACGGTCAACTTCCAATTTTCGGCGAAGCAGCGGCTTCCAAATTTCTCCCAAATTTTAGGACGAATTCCGGTGCTTGTTCTCAAGCGTAAAAATAGCAGGAATGCTCATTCCATCCACAAGGCGGAACATCTTGAAGAAACTTCTCTATGCTGGTGTTTTCATTTGCTTGGGCGTCGCCGAGGCGCTCGGCGCTCCCCTGGCGCTGCCATCGACGCCTTATAGTTACACAGTTCTGGATCAGGACCTCGCGGCCGCACTGCAGGAATTCGGCAACAACCTAAATATCAAAGTCAATGTCAGCACCGGGGTGAAGGGGCGGATCCGCGGGCGGCTGCCGGATCTCCCACCGCGAGAGTTCCTCGAACGGTTGATCAATCTCTACAATCTTCAATGGTACTACGATGGGCTGGTGCTCTATGTATCCGACGCGCATGAGGCGCAAAGCCGCCTTTTGGTCTTGAGTCCAATCAGCTTTGATGCGCTCAAGGCGGCACTCGATGCGCTCAACATCTCCGACGAGCGTTACATCGTGAGAGCCGTACCGGGAGATGGCCTCGTCTTCGCCTCTGGTCCGCCCCGCTTTGTCGCGCTTGTGGAGCAAACACTCAAAGGACTTGCGGCGGAGGCACAGGCACGGCGAAACCCGAGCGGTGGCGAAAAGCCACCGCACGAGTCGGTTTTGATGCTGTTTCGGGGATCCTCCAGCGTGGTCATTCGCGAAGGACGACCGAACGACGCTGCTTCGCCGGAGGCACCACATCAAGACGGCATGGTCCACATACCCGATGCAGGTAAGAAATGACCTGATGACAACAGATCGCCTACGAAGAGGTGCAATGCGTCTGTTTATGCCCCCTGTCAGCTTTTCGAAAGCTGCTGCTGCCATTGTCAGAGCGCCGATATGTAGATGGCCGATGGCGCAGGGCGGCGCAATAAACGTCCAGGCCGGAGCCACGGATGCGAACCAGAGTCCTGGCCAGCAGCATCGGCGACCGTGCTTTGCCGCTTTAGCGCCTCGTGCGAGCTTTTGAACAACTCTACGAACTCTGCCATGCAAATGAGCTTCGTCGTGTCCCAAAGGAGGAACAGGATGGACTTCAACGCGCTAAGCCCGGCGGACAACAGCCCAGTGTCCCACTCGTCCTCGTCGCCCGCCGGTCCGAGAGACTCGCATTGCATAAAATACCCGAATACAGCCAGGACCTAATTTGGCAAGAACTCGGAGGCAGATCATCGCGTTTCGCGCCATCATTGAGCGGCGGCGAGCGGACAAATTCCCAACATCCGATCGCTCAGCACCGCGTGGACGCCTCCGATTTCGGCAACGACCTTATTTGGCAATATCCGGGTGACCTCACGCTGGACCGTCTCAAGCGGAGCTCGCGTTGCCCGCACGGGTTGCTCCGCCGGAACTTGGAGATTTCACCATGGCGAACGGCCGTCCCGCCAAGGACGAGTGGGTCTTCACTGGCCAGACTGCTACGCCCGCTCAGATCGAAATGCTAAGAGGCCGCGACCTCATACCGACCAGGGCTGCCCCGAACCACGTTCACCAACCTGGGTGTGCCTCACAGGGCGGAATGGCGAAAAGAAGGTTTTATTCGTCTCAAACCATCGCTAGACTCTTCCCCTTGGCCTGTAGGTTCGAGCGAACACTCGCCAAGCGGATAAGCATGATGACATGAACAATGCCAGGCGCAGCTGAGCTTCGATCCGCTCGGGGCAACATGGTCGGCACAATAACTGTCGGACTCTTTCGAGCATCTACGCCGTCACTCTGATACGATCATTTCCGTATCTGGCTCATCGGGCAGACGCCAATACTCTCGTTGGGCGCAGGCGCGAGATCGCTAGGCGTGGGTGATTTCACCATCAGATGCTGCGGAGACCTGCGACGTTGTTGCAGGACTCAGCGCACGTAACCATCCGCAGAGCGGCAGACTCGGGTTCATCAATTCGACCCAACTGGCGTGGAGGCGAGCGATCGAAACAAAACAGGCGAGCCGATTCCGACATCAAGAACCATCACCGCCTTTCACACTGTAATTTCGCGCCTCGTTATGAAACCTACGAATGCCGTCAGCTTTTGGAAAGCTAATCGAACCTACCATACGGCGTGAATATCTAGACGGCGATGTGCCTATAGATTGTAGCGGAACTGAGCCCTGGGGGCACGCCGAGCAATCGGAAGCAAGTGGTAGGAGCTATCGAAGCCTATCGACATTTCTTGCTTTTGTTCGTTGCGATTCTCCGGCTGTGCCACATGACCGGCTTGTGGTGCGATCTCAAATCAGAGGACGTATAATGTCAGTCAACAACCTATCGCTAACCGCCAGCTCGAGCTTGTCCGGACTGGCCCCCGGGCCCTCATCGGCGCGGGATCTTTCAAACTTCGAGGCGATGCTGGCTAGTTTCTCATTGAAAGACAATGCCGATGACCATTCCACTCTACAGAGTCCGCCGGCTGCAGACTCAGCCAAGCGGCTGACGGAGGAACTCACGCAGGAGGTGCGGAGCATCCTCTCGCCGGAGATCAAGGCCGCACTGGACGCATGTCAGCAGGCCCCAGAGCCATCCTCCGCGGAGTCCTCCTCCGCTGCGAGCGCGCCAAAGATTGCAGAGGCACCCGTACAAAGCTCCAGGATCACGTGGAACAGCGGCACGCTGACTGATGCCGAGCTGGAGATTGTGTCGGTGCTGAACCGACACAAAGACAAATGCCCGCTGGATTGGAAATCTCTCGGAGATTTGGCCAACGATCCCTCCACACCGCCGGATCTAAAGGCGGCGATCGAGGCGTTGCAACAGGACCCAGAGCTCTTCTATGCGATAGGCTCGCAAGGTGACGGCCGCTGTGGCGGGAAGATCAAAGCAGGTGATCTCTCCGGCTTCTCCGATCACCACCCTCAGGTTGCTGCTTTCCAGGAGCAGCGGGCAGAGAGCTATACGCAAAACTACATCCCTTCCGACGGCACCCGGAATGACGAGCCATCGGTTATGACTCAGACCGATGCATTGCGCGAGCTCTATCGCTATGCCGACAACCTGCCTAAGAACCTGAGCCTTGCGGATTTCAAGCGTATCGTCGACGGCGAAGCCAAAACCGGCAAATGCCCGCCACAGGTCCTCGCTGCCGCTCAATACTTCCTCGACCACCCGGATGAATGGAAGCAGTTGTACGGTGGCTCGATAGACAAGGTCCACAAAGAGGACTTCCTGCAGGTTGCTTCATCATCGATCAGTCTCACGCAAGCCGAGCTCGATACGCTCAATACGATCAGCAAGAACCAAAACGCTTTCTTCGGGAAGGGTGACCTGACCCGGGAAAAGCTGGCGAGCATGGTCGATGATAAGAGCCTCGCGCCCGAGGTGCGAAAGGCGGCCTCCCAGCTGCTCTCCGATCCTGTGTTGTTCGGGTTGATGAACAACGCGATTACGGGCTACAAAACCCACCACAAGTTCTTCGACTTCGGCGGCGGACATACGGTCGATTCCGGCAACATCAGCAACAGCGACTTCGCCCAGTTCTTCAACACCATGTCGGGTGCGAACCGCACCGTTCACCAAGTGAAGACGCATGCCGTCCGAACGCCTGCCGAGCAGGCCGCGGTCGCGGACATGACGACGGGCATGGCAGACCAGCCCGACATCAAGTCTCCCAAAACGAACGGTGGCGCCTTCATGCACGCACTTAACGACGTGCTCAAAGTTGGCTCTAAGGTATTCGACTGGGCCGCAACAGCAGTCGGTGTACTTGGCTTCATTCCAGGCTTGGGTGAATTGGCCGATCTGGCGTCAATGGTGCTCGAAGCCGAGGCGCAAGCCGCAAATCTTCTTCACACTGCCATCAGTGGCGGCAACATAAAGCAAGCGCTGGAAGAAGCCGGGCTGAGCCTTGCGGCACAGGCGGTGGGCTGCATCGCCGGACCTGAGGTCAAAGTAGCAATGCGAGAAGGCTTAGTGAAGCAGGCCATTCAAGAAGCCGCGACGGCCGGCATCAACCTGCCGGTTTCGGTGGCCCAGTCCTACGCGGAGGATTATCTGAATAACCTAAAGGCGCGCATCGAATCCGAGCGCTTGCAAGCTGCAGGCGCTAACGCCTAGTCGGAGCGACGCTATCTTCTCAGGATCACACTGGAAACCCTAATCGAGCTTGCGCGGACTCCGCGCGGTTGGCCCTCTCTGCCGAGCAATAGGCCGCGCAAGCTCTACCAGCAAACTTGAGACCGCCCCCTATTTCGGCTCTTCACTGCGTACAAACTATGTTGGCCGCACTCGATCGTTCGAATCCGACCTCAAACCCAGTCTGCCGCTGTGAAGTTCGATCGACTGCATACGCCACCTGTCGAGACCGCGATGCATTAACACTACGCGACGGACCGGCCGAGCCGCGGAGCCTGCCGGTTGCGCAAGGATCGAGAGCACATTGGTCCGGAGCGGTAGAAGTCCCAAAGGGCTCTTTCTCCAGTGGCGGCTTCTGCTCGGTCTCAAAGTAGGTGGCGATTGACGGATCTGCTATGGGCCCGCCAGGACCGAGGGACCGCTCTTGGCCGCTCAATCGGCCGTCACTCTAGCTTTCCGCCTCGGCTCCGACCAGGTCAAG
Organism: Bradyrhizobium sp. CCBAU 11434; assembly: GCF_028128895.1. Taxonomy (NCBI): domain Bacteria; kingdom Pseudomonadati; phylum Pseudomonadota; class Alphaproteobacteria; order Hyphomicrobiales; family Nitrobacteraceae; genus Bradyrhizobium; species Bradyrhizobium sp. CCBAU 11434. Next base: position 89,722 of record NZ_LBJX01000090.1, on the reverse strand, counting down.
CTCCATGCCGCTTCACCTGACTGCAAGCAAATTGTCGAAAGATCTCGGAGGCATTGCAAGGGACGTGAGCCCGAGATTGCAGCACGTCGACCTCAAAACGCTTTTGGGCTTTGATATTTCGCTATTGAGGCTTTCGAAACGATGAGCAACGTGCTCACCCGATCAAGCTTTGTTTGTCTTAACCATCTGATCTCCAGCTTTCGCGGGCCACTTGATCAAATACGGTCCGCTGATGAAGACGTATAATGATGATCGACCATCGGCTTATTGCATTTTCTACAACTCGTCAGCTTGTCGAAAGCTAATACTTGCATGGTGGAGGGCGGAAACTGCCTCCATTGGCACGATCGAATTGACATAGGAGAATCCGATGCGCGTTACGAGCTCCAGCGGCGCTGGGCACGTTGATGCTGACCTCCATGCGGCTGGCGGCAAAGGCGGCGGCAAAAACGGATCTCACAAGCCTGGCGAGCGCGACGATCATGGCCGGTCACCCGATGCCAACATTCCAGCAAACGGCGGCGCGTCCAATCCGGGCGGTAACTCGCATGAAGCCGCTATGCAACAAGCGTTCAACGTCGCTGTGGGAGCCATTGCTCTCCAATTTGCGAATAGTGCAATGAGCCGTTTCGACGATGTCATGGCCGAGACGGAGGAGGATTCCTGACGTCGCATGTTGCGACCTTAGGATATAGGAGCCGCACGTGGCGGCGAAATCGAGCAAACAGGAGAATAGTATGGGTAAAGGAGTTGGTGCGTCTGGTACCTCGACTGCAGGTGGGGCAGCCGGCACCGCTACTGCTGCAGCCGCTTCCGCGGGTGCTGAAGTTGCTGGAGAGGCGGCATTCCAAAAGCAAATCGCCGCTCTGACTGCGACCAGCACAAAGGCTGCTGAGAGGGATGTGGAACTTCGCGTTGTCTCGACTGAGCTTTCGACTATCAAAAAAGCGGCCGATGAGCGGGTGCAGTAAGGGATGAGATGGGGCGGCGTCGCCGCCCCACTTTCCCCGGCTGCTTAGTCTGTGAAGTCGCAACGGGCCGTACGGTTTTGCCGTACGGTCCCGTTCGCTATTCAGGAAACTGACCGTGAATGAACCAAATTGCTTGCATTTCGAAGTGCTGTCGGGGTGTTATTCCGGGCTGACAAGTAAAGCGGGGATCGGATCGTGTCTGATTGGCAGCAGCCTCGATGCAGACTTAATCTTCGTCGAACAAGGCCTCGAACCGCACCATCTCCGTGTCACCCCGCATTCTAATTCAATCGAGATCGAGGCCCTTGCTAGGGACGTCAGGATCGAGGGGCACGAGACTGTTTTAGCGAATGAGCCCATTGTTGTCCCTCTTCCTCTCGTTTTGCATGCCGGGGCGATGTCCATTCGCTGGACGAGCGAGGACTACAAACACGCTGGCTCCATCAACCGCCGGCGTATATCGCTCGCCGTTCTCACTTTTGTCCTGATCAGCTCTGCCGCGGTTGGCGCAGTCTCATCCAGTTTTGTCCAGACCGACACCACCGTGGCGTCAAGTCGGTCGTCCCCTGCTACGGCCATTGCACCCACGCTGGCGCTCAGCGCTCCTGATGCTCTGGCCACCGATGCAGCTGCCGAGCGGCTGCAAGAGGAAGTTGACAGAGCGGGCCTTGTCGGCATCAAGGTCGGCTCTGGGGCGGGCGTTGTAACCGCCGATGGCACCGTTACGCCCGCCTCGCTCGCCACATGGCGAGACGTCCAGCAGCGGTTTGATCAAAACAGCAATGGCGCTTATACGCTCGTCAATGCGGTCGCCATCAAGGTTGAGAAGACGCCCCCAGCAATTGAGGTCCAAGCTGTTTGGCGCGGGAGCGAACCCTATATTGTCGTTGCGGGTCAAAAGTATTTCGTCGGCGCGCTCTTGAGCAATGGATGGACCGTCTGCGGGATTGAGGAAGGGCGTGTTCTGCTGAGCCGGGATGGTCGGCTTGCCAGCCTACCCTATTAGCGTTTTAGGCCGCAGGTAAGGAAGCAAAGTGCCATGACTAGGCTGCCCCCGAATCCCGTCAAGCCTGGCACCTCTTTTCAGGAGCCAAACGTCGATCATCATGCATCTGCCAACACGCCGGTTCGTTCTCGAGGCAAGTCCATCGGGATTGATCGGACGCGTGGCAATGATAACAAGAGCCACACCTCAATTTCTCGTCACAGCGACGTGCTGGATCCGTTGGTGGACGCCACGATCGAGAGCGCGCTCGAGCTCAGTTCGATCGATGCAGTTTCGCGCGTCAATCTCGACGAGGCGCGCGCCCTGCCAGGTCAGGTCGAGCCAGGCTCGGAACTCGCTTGGCTTAATGAGCCAAATCTCGCGCACGGTCTGCTCTCCTTCGTGACGCCGCGCTTACGTCATTCGCATGTTCTGGGTCCAGAGCAACACGGCCTTCTTCTGGAGCGTTTGGCTAATACGCTATCAGCCGCGCCAGAGGATTTGGTATCACGTGAAGGGGCCGCGCTTCTGCAGCTGGAGCTGCAGCGATTAATCCTGCTCCGGCAGAGTCACAACGGCTTGATCAAAGGCTAGCGATGGCCGGGCCAGACAAAGTGCAACACTTCACATCTACACAGCGCGCTTCTGAAGCCGGCGCTGTCGAGCTGATCTCCGGGCCGGAGCGAGATTTGCTCTGCGTGCTTTCCTATGTCTACCTTGCGTGCGGACAGAGCGCAAAGAGCCTGGCTCTGTTGCGTCTGGTCGCTCACGAACAGTCCCAAGATATCGGCCTGCTCCGCATCCTGGCCTACGCTCTCATCTCGGAGCGTTGCGGTGACGAAGCACTGTCGGTATTGGACAAGCTTGACAAGCTGGATGACGAGCCGTCTTCGTGTCTACCCTTGATGCTGATGCGCAGCCACGCGCTGCGTCACGCTGGCCACATGACCGAAGCGCAAGCCGTCTTCAAACGCTATGTTTTGTTGCGGGGCAGCACAGCTGCAATTGAACAAAAATAAGGCTTCTCATGGCCAACCTTCTACGAAATCTCATCACGCGCGCGCCGGCTCACCCGGATTTTATGGTCGCGTTGATGCTTCTTCTGGCGATCGGAATGATGATCATGCCGATCCCGATCATCGTGATCGATATGCTGATCGGCTTCAATCTGGGGTTTGCCATATTGCTGTTGATGGTAGCCCTGTATCTCAACACGCCGCTCGACTTTTCGTCCCTACCGGGCGTCATCCTGATCTCCACCGTGTTTCGTCTCGCTCTTACCGTTGCAACGACGCGACTGATCCTAGCCGAGGGCGATGCCGGCAGCATCATCCATACGTTCGGCGATTTCGTCATATCCGGCAACATCGCCGTCGGCATTGTCATATTCCTGATCGTGACCATGGTGCAGTTCATGGTTCTCGCCAAGGGCGCCGAACGGGTGGCGGAGGTATCGGCGCGCTTCACGCTCGATGCGCTGCCGGGCAAGCAGATGGCGATCGACGCGGAGCTGCGCAACGGCCATATCGATCAGCACGAAGCCCGCAGCCGGCGCGGCGCGCTGGAGCGAGAAAGCCAACTGCACGGCGCGATGGACGGCGCTATGAAATTCGTAAAGGGCGATGCCATAGCCGGACTCATAGTCATCTGCATCAACATGCTGGGTGGCATCACGATCGGATCTCTCTCCAAGGGCATGTCCCTCGAGGAGGCGATGCATCAATACACCATCCTGACGATCGGTGATGCGCTCATTTCGCAGATTCCGGCCCTGCTGCTGTCAATTACCGCAGCAACCATTGTTACTCGTGTCAACGGTCCTTCCAAACTCAATCTCGGCGCCGATATCGTCAACCAACTTACGGCCAGCACACAAGCGCTACGCTTGGCCTCCTGTGTCTTGCTTGTGATGGGGCTCGTTCCTGGCTTCCCTTTGCCTCCCTTTGTCATACTGGCCGCGCTCTTCTCCGCCGCCAGCTTTCTCAAGGTTGGCGTGCCAGAGGGCATGACCGCTCCCAAAGCCGGCGCCGGTCCCACCGGTCCGGCTCCCGCTTCCACACAGGGTCAGAAGCAAGCCGTGCCCGCGGAGGCACTTCCAATTACGCTGTTGTTAGCGCCGAGCCTGATGCAGGCAATCGACGTAGGGGAACTCGAGCAGTGCGTCGCTCGGGTTTCGGCACTGGTTTCAGCTGATCTTGGCATCACAATTCCACGCATTCCGGCCCAAATAGCAAAGCACCTGGCCCAATCGCAATTCCGGGTGGATGTCGAAGGAGTGCCCGTGGAAGAGGGCGCCATTGACCCTACACAACTCTTACTTAATGACGACGTGGCGAACATTGATTTGAGCGGGATCCCCTTTTGGCACGACCCAGACACGAATCGGATCTGGATCAAACAAGTCCATGCGCCTGCTCTCAAAGCTGCCGGAATAGGGCACCACCGTCCGAGCGAAATCATCGCCTTGCGCGTCCAGTCAACGTTGACACGCTATGCACAGCGCCTGGTGGGCATTCAGGAAACGCGTCAGTTGCTTGGCCGGATGGAGCAGGAATATGCCGATCTGGTGAAAGAGGTGCTGCGCACGACACCGATCCCTCGCATCGCGGATGTCCTACGTCGCTTGCTGGACGAGGGCATCCCGATCCGGAACACCCGCTTGGTTTTGGAGGCGCTTGCAGAATGGAGCGAACGGGAACACAATGCCGTACTGCTCACCGAATATGTGCGCTCCGCTCTGAAGCGCCAGATCTGTCACCGCTACGCCAACGCCCATCGTATTGTGGCGGCTTTTATCGTCGAGCGCGAGACCGAGGATATCGTGCGCAGTGCGGTGCGCGAGACCGCTGTCGGTCCCTATCTCGTTTTGGAGGATCGGCAAAGCGAGATGCTGCTTTCACAATTTCGCCAGATCCATTCGAGCATCGCACGCAGTCAGAACCAGCCAGTTATCCTGGGATCGATGGATATTCGGCGCTTCGTCCGCGGCTTTCTCACCCGCAATGGAATAGACCTACCTGTTCTCTCCTATCAGGATCTCGCCTCGGATTTCACCGTCCAGCCGATTGGCTCCGTCAAACTTGCGCCTGGCAAGGACAAGACTCCTACAGGCGGGCATCGTGACCTCCTCCCTGCGGCCGGCTGACGAGCACAGGTTTTGGGTCGTGAGGTCGCTTATGAATTCATGTAAGATTAACGTTCTGCGGCGCAGGCGTAACTTTCGCCGCCATTCGTGCTCAGCCTTTCTCCCCATGCTTGCCATCGTGCTGCTCGCAGGTTGCGTTAACTCGCGCAAGTCGGGTCTGTCACAGCAGCCGACGTCTGCGGCAGAGCTGGTGGGGGCCAAGGAGGTCGATCCAGCTATGCGCGAGCGCATCGCTCTCGCCCTCGGCCGGGATGCTGACGAAAAGGCTTTGCGCGATGCGCTGAAACAACGACCGGACAATGTTGATGCCGCGATTCCTCTTGCGCGGGCTTTGCTGGCACGCAAATGCCCGAATGATGCGCTTGAGGTGCTCGACGGGATCTTATTGGCAGCGCCTGGCGACCTGCGCGCATTGAATGCCAAAGCAGTTGTTCTCGATCAGGAGGGCCGGCATCGAGAGGCCCAAGAACTCTACCGCCAAGCTCTCGCAGCGGAACCCGCAAACCCGATGCTGCGCAATAACTTCAAACTGTCCCTCGCCCTTGAAAGTAAGACGGAGACCGGCGGCGCCAACCCAGCACCGCAGGCGGACGGCCCGCACTTCGCGGCGCTATCTCGAACGAGCCCATGCGGGAGCGGCTCGGAATGGTGACGTCTTGATGCCAAGTGTCAGCATGCGCACAGTTAGGCTTACCATCAACGCGGAACACTCAATCGGCGGCAGCCCCCGCGACCTCGTCGATACAAATGGGAGACTTCATGTTTCAGCGCACCAGCAATTTATCCAATACAAAATGCGCTTCCAAGGCCGATGAAATGAGAACGAGCGCGACTAATGGCCGGTACTACGCGCATCGCCAAAGGTTCGCCGGATATACTCTCCTTCCTGAATTCGGCGCCATCGAGTTTCTCCTCTGATTCATTTTCGACTGCAGTCCCGCCATACGCCCTGGTTGACGAGCCACCGGTGGTTGAGATCTCAAGATCTTCTTTCCAGAGCAAGCTGGCAGAGTTTATGGCGGAGACATAGAGCATATTGCTGCGCATCCGCAGCGATACTCTAGCTCGGGTGCCCGAAAGGCTCGACGCACAGCGGACGTTGCGTTTTGTTTCCGCACGAAGTCTGGTTCAAAGAAAGCGCGATATTTCAGCCATCAGCTCGGGAACAAGAGCGCCGGGTTCCTAAGAACCGAAGCCGGAGGTCGCCCGAGTGAGCTGCTCAAGCGCAAAAATGATTGGCGCGAACAATTTGCTGGGTGAGATGAACTCACCTCAATAATGGATTTCAGGGCTACTCATCCGCTTGTCGATAACGCGGGCGATATCTTGCTTGAACATCAACTCCGGATCGACGGAAACGAACCCTCGTCCTCTCTCACCCTTTCAATCCGTAAGCGAAGCTCGCGCAGCAGCGTTTGGCTTGTTGAGGTAAGTGACTCGATGATGGTACTTGATCGTAAGCATCGTTCTCAGGCCACGGCTTTGAGGACGTGAGCGTGGTAGGCCCAGGGCAGTAGCTGGTCGATGTCGCGGTTTGGATGCGCGTTGACGATCCTTGTCAGGACGTCGGTGAGATAGGCGAGCGGATCGACGTCGTTGATCTTGCAAGTCTCGACCAAAGTTGCGACGACGGCCCAGTGTTCGGCGCCCCCGTCGGATCCAGCAAACAGCGCGTTCTTGCGACTGAGCTTGATACCACGGATTGATCGTTCGACCGTATTGTTGTCGAGTTCGATGCGGCCGTCATCGATGAAGCGCGTTAGGGCTTGCCGGCGCGAGAGGGCGTAGCGGATGGCCTCGGCGAGCTTGATCTTCTGGCTGATGAGAGCCAACTTGGCGCGCAGCCATACCTCGAAGGCATCGGCCAGTGGTCGGCTCTTCTGCTGCCGCACGAGGCGACGCTCCTCTGCGCTACGGCCGCGGATCTCCTTCTCGATCGCATAGAATGCGGCGATGTGCTTCAGCGCCTCGCTCGCGATCGGAGCGGGGCCGGCTGTCGCGAGTTCGTAGAAGTTGCGCCGCATATGCACCCAGCAGAAGGCGAGCTCAACCTCTCCGCGATCGGCAAGCTTTGGGTAGGCGTTGTAGCCATCGACCTGCAGGACGCCCTTGAAGCCGGCAAGATGGTTGAACAGCCGCTCGGCTTTGCGGTCGGGTGCATAGACATAGGCGATGCCGGGCGGATCGAGGCTGGCCCAGGGCCTGTCGTCGGCGGCATAAGCCCAGAGCTGGCCGGTCTTGGTGCGCCCGCGACCGGGATCGAGCACCGGCACCGTCGTCTCGTCGGCGAACAGCTTGGACCTCGCTCGAAGCACCGTGAGAAGGCGCTCATGCAGCGGGCGCAGATGGAAGGCCGCAGGCCCCACCCAGTCTGCCAGCGTCGACCGGTCGAGATGGATGCCCTGGCGGGCATAGATCTGGGCCTGCCGGTAGAGCGGCATGATCGGCATATTTGGACACCAGAACTTGAGCGACGGTGGCTTCTGTCGGCAGGCCGCCCTCGATCAGTCGGGCCGGAGCCTCGGCCTGCAGGACGCCATCTTCGCAGGCACGACAGGCATATTTAGGCCGCCGGGTCACCACAACGCGGAACTGCGCCGGCACCATGTCCAACCGCTCGCTCTTGTCTTCACCGATCCGATGCAGTTCGCCCTGGCAGCAGGGGCAGGTCTTGTCGTCGAGGTCGATGACAACCTCGATCCGCGGCAGATGCGCCGGCAGCGCTCCGCGATTGTTGCGACGCTTGCGTGCCCGCTCCGCCCGGCCTTCCGGCACCGCTGCGTCTTGGCCGGCATCGGTACAGGCTTCGACCTGTTGGACATCTTCGAGACCGAGCAGCATCTGCTCTTCGGGAAGCGTCTCGGCCTTCCGGCCAAAGCGATGACGCTGCAACTCCTTGATGATCTGGCGCAGCCGATCGCTCTCATGGAGCGCGGCCAGCAGCATCGCCTTCAGCGTCTCGGGATCATCAGGAAGGTTATCGCCCACAGGCAAATCAGAGCATATTCGCGCCCGCCTGACGACGCGCTCGATGCCCCTGATTCACTTCGCCGCAGCGCGACCCACAATTATCCGGCTTGCGTCGGGACGACCGTCTCCCCTGCCGCGTGGACACGCCGCCAATCGAGCCCTTCGAGCAGCGCCGACAATTCTGCCGCCGACAAACGCATCACGCCATCCTCGATCTTCGGCCAGCGGAAGACGCCTTCCTCGAGCCGCTTGGCGAACAGGCACAAACCCGTACCGTCCCAGAAGATCAGCTTGATCCGGTCCGCACGCTTGGCTCGGAACACATAAACAGCACCCGAGAACGGATCGGCCTTCATGTGCTCGCGTACCAACATGGCAAGCCCCTCCATTCCCTTGCGGAAGTCGACCGGCTTGGTTGCCACCATCACCCGGACAGTTCCGGACGGGCCGATCACCGGCTTGCCTTCAGCGCATGTACGATGGCCGCAATCATCGCCACGTCCGCGCCTCGGCCGACCCGGATAGTGACGCCTTCGGCTTCGATCTCGATGCCGCCGGCATCGCAACGGCGAGCCCGGACATCCTGCTTGGCCTTGCGTTGCACCATCTTGCGCTCTTGGCCAGCAACCGCGACTGGTGCCGTGGCGTCCACCACTGCCGGTACGAACGGCGGATCGTCAGCCATCGGCGTCGGCAACCGGCGCGCCTGCCGACGCCAAGTGAACACTTGTTGCGGCATCAACCCGTGTCGTCGCGCAATCTCGGAAACGACCGCGCCTGGTACCAGCGTCTCCTCGACGATCCGGGCCTTGTCGTCCTTGGAGAACCAACGACGGCGTCCCGTCTCCGTGATCACTTCCAGCCGGCGCGCCGTCACGTCCGACTTAAGCGTATGGTCAAGCATAGACACAAGCCGATCCCTTCAAAGACATCGTGAGACTCGCCTATCCCACGTGCCACGAGAAGGTGGGAGCGGAACGACGCTTACACTTGATCCCAACCAAGCAGAGGACAAACGGAAAACCAAGGATGCAAATGGCAACGAGCGACTAAACCGCCCTTGTACTTGCCGCAACTGCAATGCCAGGCGTATCGAGAGTGCGGCAAAGCCCGCGAGCGATCCGTACGATGATATATTTTATTAGAGCGTACAGGCTCTGCACGAAGATAACCGACGTCATTGGCCAGATCGACTTTGGCGAGGTCAGCCCTCGCATCTCATGCCCTTGGCCATATAACTCTTGATCAATGATTTCTGCATCCGCTGGGGATCGCGGAATCGCGCTTTTGACAAGCCGGAGTTTCCGTTTTCCTTGCGCGGCGCAACATCAGATCTTCCGGCTGTCCAGCGCGCGCCGACATTCATCAGGCGATCGCGTTTTATTCGAAGCTCCCGCCGATGAATTCCCAGCGCGGCCGCTTGCGCGACTGGATCGTTTGGCCAGCATTGCCTTTCATGATCCGACCTATTGGCCAAACGGTGGGTTCTTTTCATCCATTGAACACATCTGAGCTCCCGGCGGCTAGCAGATTTACTCAGCATGCCCCTCTTACGGTCGTCTTTCGGGCTTAATGTTTGCACGGCATCGAGCGCAATCAAGCAGGACGTGCAGCAGAACAGCTGAAGTATCTCTCGATCTCCGCGATCGCACGTTCCTCCCACTCTGCAGCTTGCGCTAGCAATGAGTCCCCTTGGATTGGCCGAAATGCGGCGGACTGACGACACAACGAAGCTATCGCGCGATAGCGGCGCACGTTTTCCATAACGGCCGGTCCGGTCATGTGTGGATCTACTCCCCTGCTATCCCGGGCAAGAACTTGCTCGAAAACCGTTTTCGATTCGTTAGCGGTCGGAGTGGGGCTGTGTATGGTTGGCACAACCTTGCCGGTATCACGGAGGCCGATAATGAATGTCTTCCACAAGGAGCACATCCGCATAAAACCCGGCTCGGCAGTGCTCCATCCGGGCGGTTCTGCACCTGGTTGGCTCAGTTTATTGGTTGCATGGCGGAGTTAGCAGCAGCTAGCGCGAGCGAGGCACGTTTCGGCTTGCAATCTCAATCAGGATAACTGTGAACTGGCCTGTCTTTGGATTCCTCACTAACTAATTCGAGCAATCCGGTTATTGGTGATTTGAAAGACAGAGAGCCGGTGCTTTGTCGCCATCCTTTTTCCTCCATAAACAGCAAACGGCACGCAACTGTGACTTCCTCCGTCTCATCGAAGCTAGCGAGATTGAGCAGCTGTTTATCTCGCCGGTCGACAACCGAAATGCTGCTTAGCGACGGATCCTCTCAATCGCGCAACCCTCGGCAATCTACCAGGTAGCGTAAGCTTATCGAATAACCTTCCGAGTCTCTTCCGTAGCTCCGTTTACTTGATTAGCGGTACGCTTGCGCGGCGGGAGTGCATAGGGATTTCACTGAGAATTTAGCAGAATCGAAGAAGGCCAGAGATACTCATCGATACTCATGGGAAGTAGTATCGCCGCAATCCCGAAATTAAAGGGCTATGGGAACGAGACTAGCGTTCGGGATCCACTGGGACGCGGACTACCACAATTGGTCCACACCCGATTGATGCCGGGCCTCCCACCGGATGCCACGTGTGCCGCAAATTGCTTCAAAACGTGCCGCAGTACTACCCCTCAATATGCGGCACCGTCGATCTGGTGAAACTATCGTGCCTGTCAGCATGGCGGCCCGCCAGAGCCCCCTCGCGAGGTCAACTGAGGCCGTTTTAGACCCGGAACTAGCAATGACAAGTGTCCCTGGTTTTGCGGCCGCGTGGATCACAAAAGGCTAATGCGCCATTCAAGGGGACGCTTCAGCCAGCCGAAAGACCTCTGGCCATCAGCCTATCAAAACAAGGAGGCGACTGGCTCTTGTTTATTGCATATGCTCTGGGAGCGTACGGACGACAGCAATTGTGCGCCGACGCGCTCGCATCCTACGGGTTTAGGGGCACTTGGATGATCACGCCGTTTCGACGGAACTGGAGTCCAAAAGAATTATTCAATACTCTTACGCCAGCGATGTTCGCCGCCGAGCCGCCGGCTATCCGCGCACGTTGGGACAAATTGTGGCCTGATCTGTACACCGAATATGACGCCCGGTACTTGAAACAAGAATTAGTCGCGAGAAATCTTATCGCTTCCGATGAAGCTGCTGCATTCTTTAACGCCTGGGCGATTGACGAAGAGCGCCACACCGATGGATTCATCCGGATCATTGAACTTGTCGCCAATGGATCCGAGAGGACTCTTCGGGAGAGATTGGAGGCTCGATCTCATGATTTTGGGCCGATCGTTGAACACCTGAAGGACGAGTTTTCCGTGATGGTTATGATCGCATTTGATGAAATGTGCACTTGCCGCGCCTATGCAGCAGAAAAGCCGTTTTATGACGCCCTTGGGAACACCACGTTCCATCATTGGCTGCGGCAGGTGATTGCTGACGAGGCGGTCCACTCGATGAACGCCGTTAATGTTATCCGCTCGCGCTATCGCGACCGCATTAGCCAAGTCGGCACAATTCTCGACAACCTAATCCGCGCGGCGGATAACCTATGCTATTCTGGCACCTTCGTCCTGGACTACTTCGGCGCAGTGTACTCCAAGGAGCTGCTGGCAGACTCCCGCCTCGCTACCATGAGAAATATTGCCAAGCCACTCATCGTGTAGAGCGAGATCTGTAACCGCGAGCCTACGGACAATTGCTCGGACGTCATACCGCCAGCTCAATCCACCTCTTCTGCAAGTTTTCCATTGTGCCAGTTGACGCCACGTTATCCTTGACGCGTTTTCTCTAGATGTCGTGTTCACGACATGTCGACGGTTCACCTTTTGCCAGGATGGTAGGTGCCAGTTCTGTTTTGTATCCACTTGGCGTGCGCGCGGCCGTGAGTACACCACTCCAGCAACTGGTCCGGTCTTTGCTCTGCTGTTTGGCAGACAACGAGCGGCTCCGCGCTTTGTCGGATTTGTCCGCCGTGAACGTGGATCAGCATGGAATGAAAGGCGCTACCATGAAGAATCTGATTTCGGTCACCGCCGAGGCAGGAGGTACCGCCGCTAATACTTCCGGCTCGACGACGCCCACCGCGCCGGCGGTCGAGCACAGGATGGATGACAGCACTGACTTATATCCACCTGAAGAGGAGAGCGTCCTTGCCGACAGGGTGAGATCGGATCGACCCGCTAGCTTCACGCTTCAGAACGGCCTCCAGGTGCTCGTGATCCCGGATCATCGTACACCGGTTGTGACTCAGATGATCTGGTATAAGGTCGGCTCCGCCGACGAGCCGCCTGGCAAATCGGGGCTTGCGCATTTCCTCGAGCACCTGATGTTCAAGGGCACCTCCAAACATCCGGCGGATGCCTTCTCCAAGGCCGTCCTGCGCGCCGGCGGCAATCAGAACGCCTTCACCGGGCTCGACTACACCAGCTATTTCCAGCACGTGCCGCGCGAGCACCTCGGCAAGATGATGGAATTTGAAGCCGATCGCATGACCGGTCTCATTCTCAAAGATGAGGACGTGCTTTGTGAGCGCGACGTCGTACTGGAGGAATTCAATATGAGGGTCGCCAACAATCCACGTGAACGTCTCGCCGAGCAGATGATGGCGGCGCTTTACCTCAACCACCCCTACGGTCGCTCCATTATCGGGTGGCGCCATGAAATCGAAAATCTTACCCGAGAGGATGCGCTTACCTTCTACAAGCGCTTCTATGCACCGAACAACGCGATCCTGATTGTCGCTGGCGACGTCGCCCCCAAGGAAATCCGCTCGATGGTGACGGAGACATTTGGCGGCCTCCCCCCGCAAGCATTAATTCCCCTGGAACGCCTGCGGCCGCAAGAGCCGACGCCGGCAGCGCCGCGCACAGTGACGTTGGCCGATGCCCGCGTCGAGCAGCCAGCCCTGCACCGTTATTATCTTGTACCATCGGCTCACACCGCGGCCGCGGGCGAGGGTCCAGTGCTTGACGTGCTCGAGCAGTTGATGGGCGGCGGCGTCAACTCATACCTCTATCGCTCGCTGGTGGTCGAAAAGCAGCTCGCCGTCACTGCCGGAGCGAGTTACCACTCTACCGCGCTCGATCCCTCGCTGTTCGCGATTTTTGCCCTACCAAAACCCGGCGTCAAACTCAGCCAGATCGAGCGCGCCATCGACGAGGTAATAGCCGACATTGCGGGTAATCCCGCGAGCACCGAAGATCTCGAGAGGGTCAAGACGCGGCTGATCGCGCAGGTAACCTATGTCCAGGACAATCAGGAAATGCTAGCCCGCTGGTATGGCCGCGGCCTGACAACGGGACTATCCGTCGACCATATTCGGGGATGGGCCGACGGCATCCGCGCGGTCGGTGCACAGCAGGTGCACAAGGCCGCGCCGAAATGGCTCGACAAGAAACGATCGGTGACCGGCTATCTCATCAAAGAGTCCACCCCAAAACAGGGGGAGAAGCTCTAATGATCCATCCTTGCACACGACGTGAGATCCTCCTCGGGGGAGCCTCGCTCTCAATCGCGATGCTCGCTTCGCCCAATTCGCTTGCCGCCACGAGGACAATTGCCCGGACCGGGATCAAGCGCCTGGTTTCGTCTTGCGGTATAGAAGCCTGGTTCGTGCAGGATTCCACTGTCCCGTTGATCGCGATGGAATTTGCCTTCACCGGCGGCGCGACTCAGGACCCCGAACAAAAACCTGGCGTGAGCCACATGGTCGCTGGCCTGCTCAAGGAAGGTTCCGCCGGGCTTGACTTCAAGACCTTCCATGAGCGGCTCGACCATCGTGCCATTGATCTGCATTTTCACTCGACCCATGATCACTTCCGCGGTTCCTTGCGCACGCTCAAGGACAACGCAGACGAAGCCTTCGACCTTTTACGGATGGCGCTAACCTCGCCCCGTTTCGACGCGACCGACGTCGAACGGATTCGTGCCACTGTGCTTGCGCGCCTTCGGCACGACTCGACCGATCCTTCGTCTCTGGCCCATCTCAAGTTCCTCGAAGTCGCCTTTAGCGATCATCCTTATGCTCGCCCAGCCGGGGGCTCGCTGGAAAGCGTGCCGAAAATCGAGATCGCGGATCTCAAGGGCTATGTCCGGCGCGTGATCGCAAAAGACACGCTCAAACTTGCGGTGGTCGGCGACGTCCGTCCAGAGGTCCTCTGCAAACTGCTCGACAAGACCTTTGGTAACCTGCCGACCGAAGCGGAAGCGGCGCCGGTTCCTGAAGTCGTTGCAGCAAAGCCGCCGCGGCGGCTCTTTATTCCGCTCGACGTGCCGCAGACAGTTGTGACTTTTGGTGGTCCAGCCTTCCGTCGCAGCGAGCCGGATTTCATGGCAGCCTATGTCGTCAACCACATCCTTGGCGGCGCCGGCCTGACGTCGCGTCTGTTCCGCGAAGTCCGCGAGAAACGCGGACTAGCCTATTCGGTTCGTGAGAACCTGGTCTGGCTGGATCATTCAGCCATGTTTCTCGGGAATAGTGGCACCTGCGCCGATCGTGCCGACGAAACGGTCGAAGAACTCGAGAAGCAGGTCCGCCACATCGCCGAGGAGGGACCCACTCAGCAGGAACTCGATGATGCAAAGTCCTACCTGAAAGGGTCGCAAATACTGGCTCTCAACACATCATCAAAGCTTGCGCGGACGCTGCAGCAGCAGCAGCTTGACAAGCTGCCCATCGACTATTTCGAAAAGCACAACGCTGTGGTCGATGGGGTGACGTTGGCGGACGCCAAGAGAGCAGCACGGCGCTTGTGGGGCGATGGTCTGCTCACAATTATCGTCGGCCGCCCCCCCAGGGACGCAGCGCAGCCGACCACCATGCCATCGGCGACCACACCTCCGCCAGGCGCCCAGCAACTAGACGCCGCCCCGACGGCTCCACCGAATTGACGTTCTAGCAACCCAGGCGCTTGGCAAGCCCCCGGATGTTGCGCGTAGACTGGGTCTAACCACCGGCTTCAGCCTGCAGAGATATTCGCTCGTGGACAGTTACCATGCGGCCGCTCAAGCACCGTTTTTGCTCAAGCGCGTTGCCAAACAAGCAGTCCGGGTTGAAGTCTTCAGGGCAACCAAATGCAAGATAGAAAACAGGCCTCCGCGAAGACTAAGTTGAGGCACTGTCGTCCTGCCATTGGGCAATAGCTCGGACGTGGAGATAACCGCTTACCAAATGGCTTGCCCTAATTCTTTTCATTTCCAGCCCAACCAGCGATGGCCGGATCTTCAGGATCATCTCTCAGTACTTGTCTGCCGAAAAGACGACGATCTGATCCAGAAGACCCTTTGATGATTTTCCAAGCCATACTCGTACCGCGTGACACCGCCTTTACTCTTCCCTGAGTTCGCAATCTGACGCTACGTAAGATTCGGTTGCTTTATGCCGATCTAGATAGCGGCGTCGATAGATAACCTATGGCGATGCGACGACCACAGACCTACCGTTGGTTCTTGGCGCGCATTTCAGCCGCTTACAAACCTCACGTAGATCACCCCCACAAGTGATTCACTCCCCATTCGCGGCGTGCGTCGTCGTTGCCATCTACGGACGTCACTCGCTTGATGTTGACAATGTTCATCGGTTGAAGAGCTCTCGCGTCCGAAGGGTCATTGCCCCTTCTTTCTGCCATGTTCGCACCCAAAGCAGAGACGCGCCGGTTGCGCAATTTGCGCGCGGCAATAGCAAGTGTCTCAGGAGATTTCCATGGTGAAGCCAGTTGTAATTGTGGTAGGTGCGGACAAGGGAGGAGTCGGCAAAACGACCGTATCACGAACGCTACTGGACTACTTCAGCGTCAACAACGTGCAAACACGCGCATTCGACACGGAGTCGCCGCGGGGAACGCTGAAGCGCTTTTATCCCGAGATCACCGAGATCGTTGACATGACGACGACAGCGGACCAGATGAAGATCTTCGATACCCTGAACTCAGGGCTGTCCGTCACGGTCATTGATGCTCGCGCAGGCTTACTGTCCTCTGCGCTGGCTTCCTTGCGCGACATCGGATTTCTGGACTCGGCGCGGTCTGGCCAGATAACATTCGCCGTGTTCCATATTCTAGGATCATCCATCGCTTCGCTGGACGAGATCGCGGAGACCGCGACCTTCATGAGCGGCGCAAAGTACTACCTGGTCAAGAACTTCATCAACGACACTCAATTCTTCCAGTGGGATCAAGCGACCTATAATTCCTATTTTCACCGCATCAAACATGCGACTGAGTTGGTCATACCGAAGCTTAACGCGATGGCTTATGAGCAGGTGGAAGTCGCATCCGTCCCATTCATAGACTTCGTCGCTAACAAGGGGCGGAACGATGAACCCGCGAACAACTCCTTCGTGCTGCGCGGCTATGTCCGTCACTGGCTGGCCAATGTCTGGAGCGAATTTGATCGCATCAACTTGACGGAATTGGCCGGCGCCAAGTCCCCCACCCGGGCCGGCGAGAAGTAGTCGCATATCGGCGAGTTCCGGTCGGGCCCACGTACGAAACGAAATTGATCTGCCGGCTATGTTAGCGACCCCCATCTACATCATTTGCTCTCCTAGCCCGCAGGTCGGTAAAACTCTCATCGCTCGGGCCATGAGCGAGTTCTTGCTGCTGAAAAACGGCACAGCACTGTCGTTTGATGCCAACTTGAAAGAGCCGTCGTTGCTCGACTACCTCCCCAACATCACGGAGACCGCGGATGTGATGGACACTTATGGCAAGATGCAGCTGATGGACCCTCTTATCATCCACGACCGGGTAGCCAAGGTAATCGATCTCGGCTTTCACGCCTTCGACGAATTCTTCAGGATGTGCGAAGAGATCGGCTTCATGAAGGAGACGGCGCGCTGCTATGTCGCCCCCATCATCCTCTTCATCGCGGGCGCTGACCGCATCTCCTTTCGCGGTTATGAAATGCTGCGGCGGCGAATTCCGGCGGCATCGCTGGTCACCGTCCACAATGAATTCGTGCTTCGTGGCGAATTACCTGAAGCGATGGATGGCGAGCGGGTGCTTCGGATTCCCGCGCTTCCGCTGTTCCTCAAGAGATATATAGACCGGCTTGGCTTTTCCTTCACTGGATATCTACGCAACGAGAATGACTGGTCCACCGAGCTGCATCAATGGATCCGGCGGAACTACAGCATGTTTCGCGATCTGGATTCGAGTGTGATGCTGCGAAAGGTCTATCGATCTCGGAGCACGGATATCGACAGCCTACGTTGCACAAGGGCCACTTGAGATTCCGATCTGCCTACCATCTATTCGTCCGGCCTATGGGTCGTCTTCGAGGGCGCTCTCAACGGTCTCGCACGCATGAATTGCGATCTACGACCGTTCAGTGGACTGCGCATCTTTGCTCACCGAACGAACGGGCGGGAAAGTCGCGAGTCTTCGGATGCAATTATTCGGCAGAAATGCGGAGCCAAGGAATGGCAGCTCTATGACCACCGCTATGCTTGATACTCCAGGGACGAAGCATCTGTGATGACTTCAATTGATGATGCATTAAGTGAGATCAGATCGCTGCGGAGCGAAATCTGGCGGTGCCGTCGACTCCTTAAAACGGACCTACCTGGCGCGGAGCGCAAGGCCCTTGAGAATCGTCTGGTTGAACAACTTTCTGCCTTTGAACGGCTCTTGTCGACGGCGTTTCCTTTGACCTTGGGCCCGAAACGGTATTCGGCCAAGAGCATCACGATCGGGCAAACTGATTCCCTTGAAGCACCCATCGACAACGCCGCAATGGCATCAAGCGGTTCCTTCGGGAAGTCGATGGGCGGATAACAAAAGAGGTTTCCTGGCTCTATCTTTATCTTGAGCCCGGCAGTCAAAACCAGGCTATTCTCCAGCTGAGAAACCTGACGAAGACCACGACGGAACAACCTCCAACGCTAACGTTCCGGCGATCTTTTGCCAGTTATAGCCGACTTAGCCACCTGCCGGAAAATACTTGGCTGCCGACCACAACGCCATAGATTGGTGGGCAGCACGAATTCCTGCAGATGTCCTGCCGTAACCACCGCAGTTACGCAGATTGTCTTTCCGACCTCCTATGACCAAGCCGATGGCAATCTCACGGCGGGCCCAAAGTCGGCGGATCGCTGCAGCGCTGAAGAGCGCAACTGCTTCAGTACGAAATTGAAGTTCAGAGCGCATTGTAATCTCGTATCACGCGTGGGCGCACATCGATCGCTGATCGGGGCTGATCGATTCACGGAGCTCAGCCCCCGGATAGATGAACTGCGGCGCCGCCGGCTGATGCTTCAGCCCGATCGACTTTCGGCCACGCTGGCCAAACTCTGGCCCGTAGGTCTGAACACCTCACTGTCGCTCAGTTTCTGCAACTGCCACTCGGACGCCTCACTCTCGATGGAGGACGACCGGAAGCCTATTGAGACGCCGTTTTGGTCCTTCGTTTCTCTCCGCCGCAATTGGCATCATGCGGCGGCATTCGCCGCGTAAATTCTTGAAATTGTCCCTAAGGCAAAAGATGGCTACCTCCACATCGCTAGGCCCTCTAAAGCGGTCACAGAAGCGCATCACGTCTAGTCTGCATGACATTAAGACTTGCTCGGCCCCACGATCTCGCGCACGAGCTTGTTCTGTGCACCACGTGGCTGCGATCGCGATCACGATCGCAGCGAGGGCGGATGCACAGCAATGCGCATTGCAAATCCAGCTCATTCGTCGCTCTTGATTCACCAAACCTGTCTTAAGCCGCATATCCTTCACTATTATTCTTTGCCCCGCGAGCGTAATCTGTTTGCCGGATTGGGCGCCTCGGCAGCCATGATCGCGCCTGTTGCGGGGCAGCCGCAATGATTACGGCCTCCGAATCATCGTCCCGCCACGCGCAACGCGCTCATTGCGAAGACGGAGGTACGACAAGATCGGCCGTTTAGAGCATGTGTGGCGATGCTGTCTCCCCGGTGGCGTTCTGCTTCGCAATGCCTACAACCTGACGCCACGGTCGATTCAAGCACTTTGAGCGTCCGGCACGTGTGAATACGTGCTGAGAAGGGCATACCCACATTGGTGGCAGTAGGACGAACTCCCGACAACAGCACGCCTGACCGACGGCCCGCAGGTAGGAACGTCACCGATGTTGGTGGCGATCAGCTTAGTGTGGGGGTGGAAGGCTCAAAGCGCACGCATCGAGGCGAGCAGCGACAAGCTGCGCCGGCGCAGCTCGCTTTGTTCGCGGTTTCAGCCAGCTGACCTGCAGAGTCAAGTAGTGCCGTACCGGTGAGCTTCCGAGAAGCACGGAGGCTTGGAACCGAAAGGCCGGGATTCCTGTGGCTGGATGATGATTTGTCGCACCCGTCACGTACGACAGCCTCAAGCCGCTTGCTGCAATTCACAGTCCGCAATTGCATGAAACCAGCTCGGCAGGCTTCGCCCTTGGGCCCCCTGGCACGCCGGTTGCTATGGCACCGGCGGAGCGTCGGCCTGGGTGCAGCCTAGCCCAGCATACGGAAGACACCATCGTTGACTGCTGCACGTCGTTCTGCGGGCGGACGCGGACCGAGCGCTATGTTTGCGATTCCAGGATCTAGGAGAAAAGCGAGACATCACATGAGGAAAATAGTGTTAAGCGAGCTTTCCAGGGCCTGCAGGTTCAGTGTTGTTGCGTCAGCCATTCTGGTTTCCCCAGCAGCCGGCGCCAATGAGGATCTGATGCGCGCCGCCAAGCGGATTTTCAAGCCGATTCCCTCAGTCGTTCCAGCGGTGAAGGACAATCCTATCACCCATGAAAAGGTCACACTTGGCAAATCCTTGTTTTTCGATTCGAGGCTATCTGCAAGCGGAGTTATCAGCTGCAACACGTGTCATAACCTTGGGACGGGCGGGGTAGATGCCGGCCCTAGATCGATTGGTCATCGCTGGCAGTTGGGGTCTCGTCGTGCGCCAACAGTCTATAACGCAGTCTTCAACGTGGCGCAGTTCTGGGATGGGCGAGCGGCGGATCTCAAGGCGCAGGCAGCAGGCCCTGTCCAGGCCAGCGTCGAAATGAATGCGACGGCCGATCGCGTACTCAGCACATTGAATTCAATGACCGATTATGTCGTTATGTTCAGTAAGGCTTTTCCCAACGAAGCGGTGCCCCTTACGTTTGAAAACTTCGCCAAGGCCATCGAGGCTTTCGAGGCGACCTTGATTACTCCCGACGCCCCCTTCGATAAGTACCTCGAGGGCGATGAGTATGCTCTCAACGATCAGCAGAAAGCCGGGCTAAAGCTATTCATCGAAAAGGGATGCTCCTCTTGTCACAACGGAATCAACGTCGGCGGACAGGATTATTTTCGCTTCGGCATCATTAAAAGGCCAGCCGAAAGCCTGCTTCCAAAGGAGGACAAGGGTCGTTTTGCCGTCACCAAGGACCTCGGCGACGAGTATGTTTTCCGCTCGGCGCCGTTGCGCAATGTCGCATTGCGTCCGCCCTACTTCCATTCTGGTCAGGTTTGGAGTCTTAAGCAAGCGGTCGGCGTGATGAGTGAGGTTCAGCTTGGAGCAGAGCTCAGCGATGAAGAAACTGACGAAATTGTCGCGTTTCTGAATTCGCTCACCGGACAGCTGCCGAAGATCGAGTACCCGATACTGCCCACGCGCACCATTGCAACGCCAAAGCCCTCCTTAGACAAATAGGCCTTCACGATAGCGACACGCTATGCGGTCCAAGCTGGAGCATTCATCAGGCTCAAATCGCGGGCCTCGAGCCCCAACACGTTCGTCGCCGACGCCAGAGTTCCTTAGGGGCCGGTCAAATCATCCCATCTTGGGCAGCTCAATCCCGCGTCGACTCGCGAGTCAACGAAGGCCCGCGCGCCCTGAAATACGTCCGTAACCCGTGCTGCTAGCAAGACGTTCTGCCGTAGCTCGCGGGCCCGCATATCATCTCACATCAGCCCTTTTTCCAAGCGCCCGGCCGCCGACCTTCTCCTCCACACAGATCGGAACGTACGCTAGATCGGATGGCATGCACTTGTCCCTCATTGACGCGTTTTAACGCTCATGTTCGCCAAAGCATCATCCCCAATCCAAAAGGCGACGGATCATCCTCAGCTTCCATGTGGTAGCTCCTACATGTGCGCATGCTGACGCGAGCGTCCACAGTCCTACAATAAGATGCGGCGACTTAAGACGTCGGGTGAAGACCGATACAAAACCTCGCTTGCCGCAAGACGCGCAGAAATTCCTTGAAACGGCACGCGGATTGCTGGGGTGGGAATCAACCAGTCGCCGCCAAGGAAGGAGCGCGGGGAGCCGGAGTTTCAATGAGATTTATCCGATTCATCCTGATCGATCTGGCTTTGATGTGCTCGCACCCGAGAATGCAGAAGCCATGACCGTGGCTCCCGGCGCAAACTTCAAATCGGCTAGCAAAGCCGTGGGATCCTTGATGCGGATTTCCGGCTCCGAGCCAGTATTCGGCTCTGGCCTGAGCCGACATTTTTACCGCCAAACCTCTCAAGCCGCGCAATTTGGACATTCAGCAGAAGCCGCCGGACCGGCGAAGCAGGCTGAAAACCTCGCGCTAAGGGACAGCCGCTTTGCCTCTCATTGGCAAGCGCACTGGGCAGCGTCCGACTGTCACGATCGTCGCCGCGCGGAGATGCTCAAGAAGCCTCTGATCTTAACACAGATCTGCAGTCCGCCGCCGCAGCTTATGCCCTCAGGCGAGCAGAGACGCCGTGCTGGAGCGGCACCGGCCGGATTATCTGAGGCATGGCGATCATCTCTATTGCAGCGATTGTGCTCGTGACTTGGATGGGAAGACACAGCACAGGCGCAGGTTCATGAGAGAAGCAAAAACGGGCTATATTGAGGTTGCGTTCAACGGCTCTCTCGCGAACATTCCGTTAGATGCGCAATTCAGGCTGCCGGCCAAAGGCGTCACGGCAATTTTTGGTCCGCCCGGGTGCGGCAAGACCACACTCGCGCGCTGCATCGCTGGCGTGCAGCATGTGCCGACTGGATTTTGTGCGGTCGATGGAGAGATTTGGCAGGATGAGACGACCTTTCGACCGCCTCATCTGCGTCCCGTCGCATATGTATTCCGACCACCAATTCCTCTTTCTCATTGGTCTGTACGGCGCACCCTCCTATACAAGGCGTCGACATCGACACCAACACTAATCGATTTTGATGGAGTGGTCGAATTGCTCGCCTTGTCACCGCTGCTCGAGCGTTCGCCGTCACATCTTTCCGCGGCCGAGCGACAGCGACTTGCCCTTGGCAGCGCGCTGTTGGGCCAGCCCCAGCTACTTTTGCTGGACGATCCACTCATTGTGCTCGATCGCGCCGCCAAATGCGAGATCCTGCCATTTCTCGAGCGCATGCGGGAAAAGCTCCCATTGCCGATGATCTACATCACCCAAGATTACGCTGATATCGAGCGTTTTGCCGATCATCTTGTCATGATGAAAGATGGCGTCGTGACTGCGGCCGGGCCGCTCAACGTCGTTCAGAGCGATCCGGCGCTAGCCGGGCGCGGCGAAGCGGCAGTCTGTCTTGATACCTTGGTCGGCGGTTATGACGGGCGCTATGGGCTGATCATGCTTCGCCTCAACGGGGCGCGCCTTCTGATACCTGGAGTGCCGCTTAGACCGGGCGCGCAGCTGCGGCTGCGCATCGCAGCCGGCGATGTCAGCATCGCGTGCGAGCCCCCACGTGCAAGCTCTATCCTCAATGTATTTCCGGCACGCATCAAAGCCTTTCTGCCGTTCAACGAGGCGGAGGTCACCTTGGTTCTGGCTCTTGAAACTGGCCGTTCCGGCGTGCCGCTTTTGGCGCGCATCACGCGCCGCTCCTTTGATGCGCTACGGCTCAGCAATGGGGCGAACGTTTTTGCGGAGGTCGCGCGCGCCGTTCCGCTGGCGGCTGCCGAGCGGTGCTTGCAACGCCTGCCACGATCCGCATGAGAGCGTTCGACAGCGTTGCCCCGATACGAGAAAACACATCAACAGGAACCGGCCGTGATCGATAACCTGGATCAGATAGATTTGAATAGTGTGGGGGCTATTCTCTACCGTCCAAAAGACGATGTGGATAGGCTACTCGCCGATTTCGCGCAGGATATCGCGCAGCAAGGCGTACGCATCGGCGGCATCGTGCAGCGACACGCGAGATGCGCAAATGGCACGCACGTCATGCTCGCAATCGACATTGCGACAGGACAAGAGATCTCGATTTCCCAGCCACTCGGCAGCGGAGCTATGTCCTGTAATCTCGATACAAATGGGCTTGCCGAGGCCGCAGCTGTCGTTTCCCAGGCACTTCGCAAAAAGATCGATCTTCTCGTGATCAACAAATTCGCCAAACAAGAAGCCGCTGGCCGGGGCCTGCGCGCCGAATTCGTTGACGCGATCACCCAAGGCGTACCAGTCCTGACAGCCGTTCCGAAAAAATGCCTTGCCGACTGGCGAACCTTCACCGCGGGCATTAGCACGCTGCTGCCTTGTGATCGTCAATCCTTGGAGCAGTGGTGGCGCGAGATCTCAACGCGCCGGGCGCGCGGCGGGGTCATCAGCCCCAGCTCCGGTTATTTGGGGACGATGATACCGGATCGCTTGATGACGACAATGAGACTGTCGACCACTTCGTCCCCGAAATCGCCCATCGGGCTCTTTCGCCGCCTCCGAAAACAGCCTTAGCTCTTGCGTCCGCTCCCACGCTCTGCGTCCCGCGATGCCTTGCGAACGTGCCGATTGCGGACCTTCTATGGCGAGAGTTCAACCAGCTGCCCGTTCAGCGGCGTTGTGTAGCGCATGCTGCTGAACGGCTTTGTCCCGCAAGTCAGATTGGTAATCGGTTGCGGTCGAGCCAAGATGAGCGTGCGGAACATCGACGCTATAGCGCGTGCTACTGAAGGAACTGGCCCGCAGGTTGGACCTTGGCGGCATCGGCATCGAACCACCAATATCCGTACGGCGGATACTTTCATGCGACCGGGCCGCTGGAGCCTCGGGAGAACTCGCCTCAGGCGCACTCTGCTCAGAAGAGCGGAGTTGCAGCTCGTCCAACTGCTGCTCGAAACCAGCTTGATTTGCAGGCTCGGCATCGGCCTCTTGCCGCGCACGCTGCAGCTCATGTTGCTCGGCGTACCAGCGCATCCAATAGTTCGGATCGTTATAACCCGGCTCGATACCACTCTCTCTAGATGACATAAGTCTTCATAGCCGACCCAGAGTCACACTCCGGTGCACCGATCATGTAGACTCCAGCTCAAAAAACCGACCGACGAGATCGATGCCTGGACACAAGAGACCTCCATCACACGCCGCTCCGAGCTCGTGCACTACTCACACCTGCCCAACCTTCTGCAGCAGAGCGCCTGCCCCTGAGTGGCATCCTTAAAGCCGAAAATAGTCCAAGATAAACTAAAGCCAACTTGCCTCATCCCAAGAGCAACGGCGTTCGCGCACTACTCCCCCCGGCAAGGTCGCATGCCGCACATCTGGATCGAAATTGGGCTGATCAATTGCCGTTGGAAGACCTACCGGGATTTGATATTTGCAACGGAACGTCCCGCTTCGCATTCTTCACGCCAATGCCCTCACATCCGCGACAAATCGGGTCGTGCCTGCACAGCCACATGCCTAACGCACTTAAGATCTTGAGACATTGAGGTCTCTCCTTCTCATAAAGGAGCTTCAGAGTGATCGCCGCATGTATGATCCAGACTGTACAACCTGACGCCACGTAGAGTTCAAGCCCCAATCCCCGCCGAAGGCGAGCCCGGTTGGCTTTGAAGCGTTTCAGGATCCGGCAAACCCTCGAGCCTGGCGATCTAGCGCCGCTTGAAGCGCCTCAATGCGCGAAGCGCCGTAGCCTATGGTTACTCGCACCTTGTTTGGCAGCCGCGAGCATCTGGCCTTACTGGCGCAATCTGTTGTCGCGGCGATACAGCCGCTCTTGTTTGCGCTAGATGCAACGAACCTCGTGCTTCGTCAGGTTCCATATTTCCATTAGATCTCGGCAGGCCGCCAATCATTTATCACATTGATGGCGAGATGAGGAAGTTTGCTCTAAGGGACGCAGAACGGTCTTTGACCATACGCTTGCAGCGCGAACATCTCAGGCGGCCGCGCAAAGCAAGACTGTTTTCATGAGCTTGGTAAGGAAGCGCTTGGCTACAGATTTTTCTCGGATCGACGCTCCAAGCGCCCGGGTATGCCTGTATCAAAGCCGCTGGACTCCACTCCTGAGAACGCATGGCACATAGCTTGCTTCAACAGTGAAGCCACCTTCTACAGAGAGCGAATTGTGAGGACAGCATGCTCGGAATTGGAAGTCAGTTGCCGCCGTTCGAAATCACAGGCGTGAAGCCCGGTTTTCAAGCGCAGGAAGAAGGAGGACAGACTGCGTTCGAGACGCTGACCGAAGCGAGCTTTCCAGGAAAATGGAAGATCATCTTCTTCTATCCCAAGGATTTTACCTTCGTCTGCCCGACAGAGATCGCGGAGTTTGCCCGGCTTTCCAAGGAATTCGCCGACCGCGACGCGGTGGTACTGGGTGGTTCGACTGACAATGAGTTCTGCAAGCTCGCTTGGCGGCGCTCACATGTCGACCTGCACAAACTTCCAATCTGGCAGTTTGCTGACACAAAGGGAACGCTCGTCGACGGTCTTGGCGTGCGTTCACCCGAAGGGGTTGCCTATCGTTACACCTTTATTGTTGACCCCCAAAATACGATCCAGCACGTCTATGCGACCAATCTCAGCGTCGGGCGCAGTCCTAAGGACACGCTCCGCGTTCTGGACGCGCTGCAAACCGACGAGCTCTGTCCCTGCAACCGCGAAATCGGCGGCGAAACCTTGAAGGTCGCGTGAGGCAGCATGTCTTCGATCCAACAACTAAGCGACAGGATTCCCGATTTCGCGAAGGATGTCAGGCTTAACTTGACCTCTTTGGTGGCCGATGAGACGCTTTCGCCGCAACGAAAATACGGGCTGCTGCTGGCGAGCGCGATTGCCACCCGCAATGCAGCCCTGATTGCCGCGATGGAAACGGCTGCGTCCGCTGTGATGACATCTGTGGCGATCGCCGCAGCGAAAGCCGCAGCCAGCCTGATGGCAATGAACAACGTTTACTACCGGTTCGTTCACCTTGTTTCCAACCCGGAATACAAAACGATGCCGCCACGGCTGCGTATGAACGTGATCGGCAATCCCGGCGTGGACAAGTCCGATTTCGAGCTGTGGTCGCTTGCGGTCTCCGCCATAAACGGCTGCGGTGCCTGCATCGATGCCCATGAGAAGACACTGAGAGCCGCGGGCGTCAATTCGGAAGCGATCCAGACCGCCGTGCGCTTTGCCGCGATCATGCAGTCAGTGGCAATCGCAATCGAGGCCGCTGGGCCCGACCCCTCTCAGGCGAGGGGCTGATCCTTCCTCTGCCATCCGATCGACTGCGTTGTGGCGCCACTCAGTGAGGTCACAACCAGTCCTTCGCGGCTCCCGAACGAGCGGCACATCTGCACGCTATGGCTTGTGCAGCGCCCCCCGAAAAGCGTCTTGCTCGACGTTCAGGCGCCGCGCAAGTGGAGCGGAATGCGCCAATGATGCGGTGAAGCCCTATCGCCTAACTCGGTCGCACCACGGCCCTGTTCCACCATCACCCAAACTTGAACTGCACTCCATATCCGCCGCGCGGATGGCTCCATTCGATGTCGCCGGTGGGCTCGGCGATCACCCGGCAGGTACCGCACTCGATGCAGCCGTCAACTGTTATCTCGACCTGGCCGTTGTCGTCTAGCTCGTAGCATCGCGCGGGGCATGCTTTCAAAAGTGCAAGGAGCTGCGGCGATGGCGTCGTGTGCGCACGGACCTTGACGTGAGGGTGACCGATGTCGACGAGATAACGATTATAATACAGCTTGTCTTCGACGCGGACTGGGGATTCGACATTCATGCTTTGACCTTCCATTGTTGGGCTTCACAACTGTCGCGGTTAGCGCCAGGCCCGGGCAAAACGACAAGCATCACCGAACAGACCCGCCCATGACCGCGCCTTGACAAAGGATTTCAGGGTCGCCTTCTCCTTCTCAGCCTTCGGCGTACCATCGACGCGCACAAAGTTTTGCATCGCCTTGGAGATGAGCTGCGGATAGGTGAGAAAGAAGTTTTGTGACTGGGTATGCATTAGGGGCGGCAAATCCTTGTACTTCTTTAGATCTTTGATGACGAAGGAATCGTCTAGCATCTTCTTGTAGATCGACAGATTTGCTGCACTCATCGGCTCGCCGCGCGATTTCACCAGACCTATCGCTTCGGCGGCGATGCGGCCGGAAGTCATCGCGAGATTAGACCCCTCACGATGAATGGCATTGTTGAGTTGGGCCGCATCGCCCACTACGACCCAGCCTTCCCCATAAAGCTGCGGGATCGACTTGTACCCGCCTTCAGGAATGAGATGGGCCGAATACTCCTTGACTTCGGACCCTGCTACCAGGGGTGCCACGGAGGGGTGGCTCTTGAATTGATCGAGCAGGCCGTATGGCGTCTGGCCCGTGCGCTGGAAGTCGGCGACGAGACAACCGATGCCCAGCGAAATGCACTCTTTGTTGGCATAGATGAAACCCATTCCGGTCATGCCGCGGGAAATGGTACCGGCCGCCTCGATCACGACGCCTTCATCGCCTTTGAGATTGAAGCGCGCCTCGATAGTCTCGCGGGGCAAGAAGTGCATCTCTTTCACCGCGAGCGCAACGTTGTCGGGTCTCGGCCGCGCGCGCAGGCCCGCGCGCGTCCCGAGCAGGCCATTGACCCCCTCGGCCAGCACGACGACATCGGCATGTATTTCGCCGTCTCGGCGATCTGTACGAACACCGACGATTCTTTCACGCTCGTCCCGTATGAGCTCGGTGACGGTCGTCTCGCACAGCAAGGTCGCGCCAGCCTCCCGCACCTTGGAAGAGAACCATTTGTCAAACTGGGCGCGTATAATCGTGTACCGGTTCGGTCGTTCCTCGTTGAAGTCGTCTGAACGGTAATGCATGCCGACATGGGAACGATCGTCCATCATCCAGAACCGCTGCTCAATCAGGTGACGTTCGAGCGGCGCCTCCTCTCGAAACTCGGGGATCAGCTTTTCCATCATGTCGGCATAGAGGATGGCGCCCTGCACATTCTTCGATCCTGGATATTCGCCCCGCTCGAGCTGCAGCACCTTCATGCCGCGCTTGGCCATGGTCATTGCCGCCGCGTTGCCGGCCATACCGGCTCCGACCACGATCGCATCGAATCTCTCTTCAATCATCATCATCTCCTCTAGACCGCGATCCGGGCGCGCGAGTTCGGCAAAAGGCGGGCACGAAATGCGGCCGTCAGCGCGGGTAGCAGTTGGATGGCGTCGCTGACGATCGCGAGATGGGCAAAGTCGAAGATCGGAGCATTCTTGTCAGTATTGACGGCGACGATGAGATCCGCGCCCTCCACGCCAACGCGGTGCTGGATCGCTCCGGAAATGCCGGCGGCAATATAGAGCTTTGGCCGGATGGTTTTCCCCGTCTGGCCGATTTGCCGGTCAGACGTAACCCACCCTTTTTGTACCAGAGGACGCGAGCAGCCATATTCAGCGCCAAGTAGAGTTGCGAGCTCGCGCACTAACCGAAAGTTCTCAGGCGATCCCAGTCCCAGGCCGCCCGCAACCACGACATCGGCATAGGCTAGATTGGAGGTTTCTGCATCGCGGTCGGGTAGGAACGACAATACCTTTGTGGCAATATCATCTTCGAGAAGACCGAGCGGATGGACGATGATATGTGCGGCATCGCGTACGACGCGCTCAGGCATCGGCATGACCCGCGGGCGGACGGTTGCCATCTGCGGACGATAATTCAAGGTATAGATCGTGCAGAGCAGCGAGCCGCCAAAGGTCGGACGCGTCGCCGCGAGCGAACCATCGGCGTCGACGTCGAGCGCGGTGCAGTCGGCAGTGAGCCCCGTCGACAGAGTCGTCGCCACGGAACCTGCGAGATCGCGACCGAGCGTCGTCGCCCCCAACAGCAGGATCTCGGGCTTGTAGGTGTTGACGAGTTCGGTTAGCGCTTTGGTATAGGATTCGTTTCGGTAATCCGACAAAACGTTGTCGCTCACGAGGTAGGCCAGATCGGCGCCATAGCAAAAGGCGTCAAGCGCGGCGTTACGTGTGTGCTGCCCTTCCGGTCCGATAACGACAGCGGCAAGATTCACCTTTAGCCTGTCGGCCAGCCTGCGGCCCGCACCCATGAGCTCCCATGAAACCGGATGCACCTGGCCACGCTCCAGCTCGACGAAAACCCAGACGTGCTTGTACGCCTTGAAGTGCTCCGGCAGTTCTTTTTTGGCTGCTGCGCGCCCGGCCGGCGCCGGCATGACCGTTCTGGTGACATTGCTCATACTCTAAATTCCCCTCAAAGATAGGCGCGCCCGCGCCACAGGTTGCTTTTTAGCTTCCTTAACTGAAGATCACTTTTGGTCAGCAAGTGGCCGGCTGCTCTGCCCCGTCTGCTTGGTCCGACCGGCCTCACAACAAGACGCGTCATCGCGATAGACGCAGCGGTCCGGCCGGATTTGGCGAGGTCTTCTACACTGAACGCTTGCGCGCCGCGTTTGACGAGCGCCACCGCGGTGGCGAGGGCGCCGCGGTGATTCTGACCGTTCGCTTCCATGCCTGAGTTGGCGATTCCGTTCGCTGCTCAATACCTGCGCCTCAGTTTCGGCCCACCAGCTCCACATTGACTGCGACGACGAGCGCGATACCCGCAACGTACCTATCACGCCATCCATGCCGAGCCTCCAGCGCGGACAGCCCGTATGGGCCGACGTTGGCCCTCTTCCTGACGCATGTTGCTATCCGCCATGAGATGAATACAAATCTGAGGGAAATCCGGGGCCGATTTGATGCGGACGACGCTGTGCATACCCTCTCCAGGTGTAGTGCGAACGGGCGACTGATCCATTGACCACCATCTCACCGTCCGTATGGAACCTTGATCGCGTCAAAGACCGTTTCGAACGGACCTGGCGCGATCGTAGGCCACGAGATGATGGCGCAGAGCTCGGCAGGCACTAAAAGCAGCATCATGGGTCTTCCTTCAATCTCATCTCGGACGACTACCATCCATCGGCATCGATGATCGGGTCGGCAGGACAGCAGCAAGTGTCGTACCAGTTGCAAAAAACAGTGAAAGTCAGCCGAAAGTAATGGTTTGGCAGACACTTGAAATCCGCTGATATCTGGACACCAGTCCAGACATGGGTCGGGAATACGACAGCCGCCGCTCGGGTGATAGCTGCAGAGTTGACCCGGATAAAGACGAAGGCCCCACATCGGGTTGCCACGGTGCCCCGCCAGGCGCACCTTGCAGTGGAACGCCAGATCACTTCAGCTCGCTCAATGGGACAAAGGCCGCCGCCTTCTTAGGGTCTGCGGCCCCCTCCTTCAAAACCTTGAACACTCGCTGGTCGATCGGTGACGATGCCACGAAATCGGCATAGGCCCTCTCCAGCATCGCCTTGCACCGAGCTCTGATTTCCGGCTCTGCGGCACCAGCAAATTGCTCTTTTGCAAAGTATTGTCCCATGCGCTTTAAGATGTGAAGGCGCGCGACATTCACGATTTTAGGGTCGTAATCGACGCCAAGTAGCGAAAAAAAATCCTCCGCCGATGAGGCCTTGCTGAGCCGATCCAGGATACCGGCTGCCGGGGATGAGTTGATCATGAAAACTTCTCCTTCAGATTAGCTCTGGACGGTGAATGAGATGGGGTGGCGCCTGTTGACTGCTGGCGGGATCAATGGCCAAACCACGATCGAGGCTGACGCTCGTCAGGAAGGTCGCCGGACCGGAACTCAGCGCGAGAAGACGCCGATTGGCAGTGCGGGGCGGCTCGCCATTGGGTAGGAGATCACAGCATATATGGCGGAACGGGAAGTAAGATCTGGAGATGAGATCGCGCCAGGGAATCTGACGTGCGAAAGCTGGACGCCGTTCGGGCCCATCAGCGATATCGGACGCCATCCTTGCGGCGCGTCTGTTTACGCAAACGCTGCTAGACACGGCTTTTCACGCGGGGTGGGTTGCCAGGCATCCGCACACGTCGCGCCAGATCGCGGCCACAGTTTCGCGCTCGACCGAGCGCTTGTGCTCGATGGCATATTTGCGGACTCGCGACAGAATCTGTCTGGCTTGATCGGCGCTGGCGACGAGCTGCAGTTCATCGAGTAACGCGGTGATCGCCCCAAGTCCGGAATGCTTGCCGATCACAAAGCGGTTGCAGCGGCCAAACAAAACGGGATCAAGCGATTGATAGGTGCGTTGATCCTTCAAAAGGCCATCGACATGAATGCCGGATTCGTGCGTAAATACATGCTCTCCGACGATGGCCTTGTTCACAGGAATCGCGCGTGCGGCCGCGGCTGCTACCACCGCGGCGACGTTCTCGAGCTCCGGGAGTATGATGCCAGTCTCGCGCCCGTAGAGCTGCTTGAGTGCGACCGCGATTTCCTCGAGCGGGGCATTTCCGGCCCGCTCGCCCAGCCCGATGACGGTCACTGAGGCGTGGCTCACGCCGGCCTTGATAGCGGAGAGCGTGTTGGCGGTTGCGAGTCCGAGATCATCGTGACCGTGAAATTCGAGTTCGAGATCGGTGGTCGCACGCAAATTCCTGACCAACACGTAGGTTGCGTCGGGATCGAGCACACTGAGCGTGTCTGCAATACGAAAGCGACGCGCGCCGGCGGCTTTTGCAGTTGCCATCAGTCTGATGAGAAAATCGATGTCGGCGCGAGAGGAGTCCTCACCACCGACGGCGACCTCAAGTCCGCGCGCACAGGCATAGCCTACCAATCGCTTCACCCGTTCCAGCGCCAGGTCGCGGTGACCACCTAGCTTGGCCGCGATCTGGACGTCGGAGGTCGGTACCGACATATTGATCATGGACACCCTTGCTTCGATTGCCGCGTCGACATCCGATTCCCGCATCCGGCACCAGCCTATGGTGGTCAGCGGAAGATCTGCTTCGACAATGGCGCGAATGGCGGAGATCTCCTCGTTGCCCATCGCCGGCGTTCCCGCCTCGATCTCCGTGACTCCGGCCCGCGCCAGCGCCTGCGCGATCGCTAGCTTTTCCTCTGTGGTGAACGCAACGCCAGGTGCCTGCTCGCCGTCGCGTAATGTCGTGTCGTTGAGCACGGTGGGCTTGGCGCGCACTTGGTCGGACCAAGACGATTTTACGGCGGTGCTAGCGGCAATCACGCGAGAGCTCCTCATTGTTTGACCTACCTAAGCTTCAGCAAATGGATTGTCGTAAATGCGACAGGCTCATGAAGCGGACGCCTTGCCTATTGCCCCGCCAAGTTCGACCTTTAATGCAGTTGCGGCATGCCGGGATGTGAGAATTGTTGCGGAGCACTTGAGCCCGCCGCCGCCTTGGACACATGGTCGCTCGCTCGAAACGGCGTCAGCCGCGCCCTCAACCTTCCGCGCGGCTTACCAATCCTGCGAGGCTTTCTCCGATGATGGTGCGATCGCGGACCCTTGTGGCAGCTCAGATGGCGAATCGCCGGCAACGACCGGCCGAGCCGCCTGCAACAGAAAATCGCGCCGGCGCTCGGTCATCCGGCTCTCACCGCTTTCTTCGCCGAAGCAGATGTTGAAGTCGTCACATTGGTTGCACACGGGTGTCGTGCACATCACGAGGCCTTCATTCTCGCAAAGCATGCGGTAGAAGAAGCGCTTCCAGCGCATATTGTTGACATTGCGCGCGGCGAGCGGCGCGAAATGGCGGCTCAGCAGCCGGGAGAGTTCGCCGCGATTGCGCAAGCCGAGAGCTTCCCACAGATGGCCTGGCTCAATGGCGCGCCGCGCTATCATGGCAGCCAGCCAGCGGTCAATATCCCGTTCCGTCGAGCGTTGCTTGAGCAAGAGATCGCGCAGCATTGCGATCTCCTCGTCCCCTTCGCACCTGAAAACCGAGAGCTGCTCCGCGATATTGATCTCAAGCGAGGGAAAGTACTGCTCCAGCAAGGCCGCCAGTTCAAGGCCGGACAGGCCGGCCTTCTCGGGAAGGGAGCCACCATCAATTGTGGCAGCCGCCAAGATAGATGCTAGGACATGGCAATCGAAATTGCTGTCAATGGCAACATCGGCATCTGCAGGAGCCACACCGGTGAGTAGGCGGTAGGTTGCAATTCCCCTGTGCATCTGACTGTTGGCATCAACGGCACAATCAGCCGTCAGCGGAAGGAAGTGCGCTTCGGACATAATTTTGCGAGTTTCCACAATGGTCTGGCTTGCGCTGCCGCATCCTGGTTTTGATCAGGGTCGATCGTCAGAATGCCGGCCTCCCGGGATGGGCGGTGAGGGAGACCGGCATTCGTCGCGCGCCTTCGCAAGGCCGCGACTTGCGACCTTTACGAGGCCGCGAGTTCGGCGGCGGTCTTGCCGATGATGGATTCGTCCACGGGCTTCATAATGCCATGCTCCATCAGCATGTCCTCGAGCTCGTCCATGGAGATTGGAGTCGGGATGATGCCTTTGCCGCCATTTTTGTGAACCTTGCTCGCAAGATTGCGATAGTGATCGGCCTGCTTGGAATCGGGTGCATACTCGAGCACCGTCATGCGGCGTAACTCGGCATGCTGCACCACGTTGTCGCGCGGCACGAAGTAGATCAGCTGAGTGCCTAGCTTCTTGGCCAACGCTTCCGCCAGCTCCAGCTCCTTGTCGGTCTGCCGCTCATTGCAGATCAGACCGCCCAGCCGCACACCGCCAGAGTTTGCGTATTTCAGGATTCCCTTGGAAATATTGTTCGCGGCATACATAGCCATCATTTCACCGGACATCACGATATAGATTTCCTGCGCCTTGTTCTCACGGATCGGCATCGCAAAGCCACCGCAAACGACGTCGCCGAGCACGTCGTATGAGACATAGTCAATGTTTTCGTAGGCACCGTTCTCCTCCAGGAAATTGATCGAGGTAATGACGCCGCGGCCGGCGCAGCCGACACCCGGCTCAGGACCACCAGACTCCACGCAGCGAATGTCCTTGTAGCCGACCTTCATTACGTCCTCGAGCTCGAGGTCCTCCACGCTGCCGGCACTCGCTGCAAGGCTCAAAATCGTGTCTTGCGCCTTGGCGTGCAAAATCAGGCGGGTCGAGTCCGCTTTCGGGTCGCACCCTACAATCAGGATTTTCTGACCCATCTCAGCCAACGCCGCCAGCGTGTTCTGCGAAGTGGTCGACTTGCCGATGCCGCCCTTCCCGTAGAATGCGATTTGTCTCAGTGAAGACATGTTGCTCTCCATCAACCGATTTGCCAAAGTTGCGCGCTTCCTGCGCGCGAGCTTGTTTCTCTCTCAGAAACGGGGGCACACGGGTTCAAGGGAAGGAGCACATCGCTCGTCTTACGCGTCGGCGTGCACTCAGCCCTCACTCAGTGTTGCTGCCGCTTATTAGCAACCGCCGTGCCAACGCTTGACCGCGCTCCTTAACCTTCTGATTACGTTTCCGAAAACCAACTAGCTGGTGAGCAAGGTCCTGGCTGTTTAGGATCTAACAGGATCTGCGCGGCTGTCAGAAAACTAACAACGACTACAACCATCACCGCGAAAACACCGATTTGGCGCGCCTGTTCCGATGCCTTCAGTTGGGAACGGAAGTTGCTCTGATCTCACGATGGTGAATATGCCGGTCGGGCCCGAAACCTGGCGCACCAGCGGCGAGGTTGCATACATGGTACGGCGCTTGGTGCGCTGACTTTGGAGATGCCGGCAAGAAATTGAACGGGCTCCCGAAGCAGCCGCGGCTTGCCAATCGTTCAGCTCCAGCGCGCCTACATATTTGTCGTGGCGACAATCATCTTCTATCGGAAGCCCGGCTGCGCCACCAACGCGCACCAGATTCAAGCGCTGAAGTCCGCCGGCCCCGACGTGATAGCCCAAGACATCCTGAAGGAGCCATCGGATGTGGAGAAATTACGTAGGTTCTTCGGCCATATTCCCGTCGGCTCCTGGTTGAACCGAGCTGCGGCACGTATCAGGTCAGGCCAAGTCAATCCGATACTATCGACGCGGCAAGCGCACTCGCATTGATGGTGGGCGATCCGCTCCTGACACGACGACCGCTGATCGACATAGGCGGGGCACGATTTGCCGGGCTCGATCATGAGTCCGCGCTGTCACTGCTTGGCCGCAAGACGCAAGACGATCTCGAGGGATGCTTGCACGAAGCAAATCCCACGCGTTGTCCGCAGACCTGAGGAAACGAAGAAGCCTCCCCCAGGGCGCCAAACAGGCCAAAGATGACGCTTCCCACTCTCGGCTTTCTGCGGCTTCTTAAAGAGACCCGGCTCTCTTGAATTGAATAACGATCAGAACAGATCTCGACGCTTCGCGGCCGTGATCCTTATGCAACTCAGCGGCATAATTGCGCTCTGCTCGCTCCATTTTGATCGGCATCAAATCTCCGCCATTAGCCTTGTGTGACAGAGATCTCGCGCGGCTCTTCGCGCGATTTTTTGGAATGGAGAATTCGATGAGAACAAGGAGAGTTCTGACGAGGGCATCACTCCTCGCGCTAGCAACCTCGTTGGCCAGCATCCCGGTACGGGGTGCAGATCTGGCCCGGGCGCCGATCTACTATAAAGCGCCCCAGATCGAACCCTTCAATCCATGGATGATCCGCCTGCGCGTGCTTGGCGTTTTACCGGATACCGCAGGCACCTCAGTCAGCGTCGCCGGGGCGCCCTCGCTGTCCTCACCAATCTCTGGGCTTTCGATCAGCGATCAAGCCATACCCGAGCTCGACATCACCTACTTCTTCACGCGAAACGTTGCCGCCGAACTCATTCTTGGCGTGACCAGCCATCACATCAGCGGCAATGGCGCGCTCACTGGCCTCGATATCGGCAAAGCCTGGCTGTTGCCGCCAACATTGACCCTGCAATATCACTTCACCGATCTCGGCGCGCTCAAGCCCTATATCGGCGCGGGCATCAACTACACCGCATTCTTCAACCAATCGGCAGCCAATACGTCGCTCGGCGGTCTTGCCGTTACGGATTTGCGCATCAGCAACCAATTCGGCGCGGCGGTCCAATTCGGCTTCGATTACATGCTTGATCGTAACTGGGGCCTCAACTTTGACGTGAAGAAGCTATGGCTGCGGCCGGAGTACTCCGCGACCGTAAACAATTCGATTCCCGTCACCGGGCGAGCCAACATCGATCCATGGCTCGTCAGCGGCGGCGTCACTTACAAGTTCTGACGCTAGAACAGGACCAGAAAGAGGAATCCGCTTGATCAACCCGGACGCGGCGAGCTCATCCAGCGCGTCCCCTAACCTCACCGCAGTGCAAGCAGAGCGAGATGACGCGTCAAGGGCGCGTCGTTTCGCGAAACGCCGGAGCCATTTGCAGCAAAGATCTTGCTCTGAGCTACGGATCGCGCGGCATGGGGTGAGCGTACAAAAACAGATCGACCCAGAATGCGCGCGTTGCAAAGGCGCCATTTGCCGATTGGGCCGGAGAAGAAAGGCGGCACGCGCGGAAACGTCAATGACTTGCTGTTCTCATCCGGGGCGCGATAGCTACGCTCAATCTCAGACGATCTGACCTCCGAGCGGCCAGCTCATTGCCGGACAAGCCGTCGATGCTCGCTACCCCGGGCAAGTGGCCGCTAATCGAGGCGTCTAGCTTCGCTTTAACACCATCACAAGGCGGTCGACACGTTTTCCCTGCTTGAGGTGGGAGTTTACAATTTCGTCAACATCCTCAGGCGTGGTCGCGCGATACCACACGCCATCGGGATAGACGACCATCAAGGGACCAGAGTTACAAAAGCCAAGGCAGCCTGCCATCGTGAAGCCAATATCGTTGAGGCCTTCCGCCTCGATCGCCTTGGCCATTCGATCCCACAGGGTTTGCGCGCCGGAGGCGCCACAGCTGCCGTGCGGATGAGTGGGCGGACGCTGCGTGTTGCAGGCAAAGACATGATGCCTATAAAGTTGAGGAAGCTCGAATTCGGTTTCTGTGTTCATGCGCCTATCCTGTGATCAACGTGCTTCATCTGAGAAGAGACAAGATGCGAGCACATCGCAACCCACAATCTCTTACGATTGAACGCCACTCGAGCAATTGATGCAAATGATTCCAATTCGCGCTTGCCAAGGCAGGCAAAATGAGTGCGCGCCATAGTGATCGTCGTCGCTGAAGATCCCAACCTCTTCTGCTCATCTCGATCTTTCTGCTCCCGCATCACTTGCTCACCATCCAACTTCTCCAAAGCAAGTTGCACACCAGATGCGCAACGTTCGTTTCTGCAACGATCTCTTGCTTTGCGCGACTTACAATTATTGCGAAGGTCGCGACAATGTCGTTCGGTTCTGTTTCGGACACGACAACCTCGCATAGCGTTTGACCTCCCGCTTCAACCTTCTGCAATTCGCACGCAGAATAACCGAGAAGCTCGGTTATTTTGCCCACCCCTTGCGCTATCAAATCTTGGAATGAGCAGCGAACTTCATGACCCTCGAGCCGCCTAGCGAGGAGCTCGAAGATCGTGCGGCGAATCGAGCGCCGTGTTCTGCCATGGGCGATCGGCTGGCCGCATTGACTGGCGCGAGCCCACAGCATCTTTTTCGCCCTGAAGCTGGACGCTGCGTCGCGCCGCTGCCCATCTATCGTTTGCTCAACAGATAGCGCCTGTCGCGAGAGCTCAACGAGGCAGGGACTGACGATGGTGACGCCATTCGAAGAGCGTCGCACGAACCAAGGTTTGGCATGGCAGTTGCAGCGCAGGCAACAACGCCAGCTGCACCGGCCGGCCTTCTGACACAGGATCGTCGTTCCTCATCCCCCAAACGATCCTGTCAGTCTGGGTCCCGCCATTCTCCAAGCCCAGACGATGCCCTCGGCGAACTTCCAGCCGCCGGGGGCATTTCCCCTCAAACATATCGACAGCGATAGGAAGCATGTCCCGCCTGCCGACTCATTTGACGAGCCAGCGCAAGAGCAGCTTGTTGGTGCTGCGGAGATCGCGGGGTGCAAGGTCGCAATCCGACGAGGTGCCCCGTTTTGTCTCACCCAACCAAAAGCTGTGACACGCGTCTACCAACGCTCATGAGTACAATGGCCTCATTTGAGGGCAAAGCGCCTCAGGGAGCTTGATCACAACAAAGCGATAGGCCCGTTAGTCCGGATGGATCGTGATATCCATGGTCTCGTCGCTGTCCCCGAAGGGGTCGGCAAACCGATCGTCCTCCAGCAGCTTGACCCCGCACAGGCAAACGTCACCTTCGATCACGGCGAGCGCTACCGGCTCAAGCGATTGTCCATCACAGGGGCCGTCGATGCACATCCCAGTGTCGATCTCGAATCTCGCTCCGTGCCGGCCGCATCTAAGAAAGGAGCGGTCCGCCGAGAAGAACGTACCGGAGCCGATGTTCAGCCAGACGCTCTCATGCGGACAACGATTCACGTAACCAAAATAGTCATTGCCGAAGGTGCGCACCACAATAATCCGAAGCGGCCGGCTCTCGCCACTATCATCAATCCGTGACAGGCTAAAGCTCATGGCCCCACTTCGCTCGATGGCATCGGCCGGACAGACGACAAAAACATCGATCTGACAACCGCTCATCAGGTTGCCGATTATAGGTTCGCTCATCCTGGCCTCGCAGTTTCCTGCTTGAAGGCTTCGATCGCAGTCCGGCTCAGCTGAAAAATGCCCCGGCCACGCGCGAGCGCTCGATAGGCCGAGCCGGCACGGGTGTTGAGGACGTCAAACCACTGGTTCGGCGTGAGCTTCGCCGGACGCTCGCTGATTTGGATCACCCTTCCGTTAGGAGCGAAGCGGACGTGGATGATGACTTGTTGCGAGTTCATACCGATCCCCTGTTTTGGTAACTCTAAAGATCCTGAGCGGACACTGAGACTCTCGACTTTGATGCGCTTGGTTTTTGGCACCTTGGCGCATAGGCTCTGAAGCCGCGCCTTGGACGCGCCGCCTTCTCTGCTATCGAGCAGGTCTTCTTCGCGCTCGCTAGGAGCATTCATCTTGCGGCCTTAAGTCGGGTGCATGCCTCCAGCGGCATGCGGCGCGCTCCCAGCATGTGGGGCACGATGTATCCGACAACGCTGCCACAAACGACGATCCTGGGTCCGTTGCTCATCTCTTGCGATGAGACCTACCACGCTCATCGCAACTCAACCCTCGTTGTTCCGTGTCGTGGATGACGATCATCTTAGTAAATCGCGGCACCCGCTCCCACGTTTATTGACGCATCTTTCATGGTCTCGACGATAAACTCGATCTGCTTGTTCGTCAGATGGGTGTGAAACGGAAGCGCAACAGCGCGATCTGCTACTTTTTCCGCGACCAGGAAATCGCCACGCCGATAGCCAAAGTCAAAGTAGTGGCGTTGCAAGTCCAGCCGTTGGCTATAGGCGACGCATTCAACCTGCGTGGCGCGCAGATCATCGATAATGGCGTCGCGCCCCGATCGCGTGAAGCGCGTCCCCAGATGAACGAGATAAAGCAACCAGTTCACCTCGGTCACATCGGGGCCAACATAAGGTGGCTTGATGCCCTCAAATGATTGCATATGCGCGTTATAGAGCTGCTCGACGAATCGACGCCGCTCCATGATTTCATTGAGACGCTTGAGCTGCGCTAGACCCAAGGCAGCCGTGAGATCGCTCATGCCGGCCTGATAAGGTGCCGTGCGACCGACAACAACGGAAGAGCGCTCGTCCAGGCGATGGGCGCGATGGCGACCCAAGCCGAGCGCGATGTCGATATCGTCGGTCACCACCATTGCGCCTTCGCCACAGGTTAGGGCCACCGGCTGACCAAAGTCGAACACCGCGATGTCGCCAAACCGGCCGACGAGCTCACTCTCGTAGCTCGATCCGATCGCCTCGGTGGAATCCTCCAAAAGCAGCAGCTGATGGCGCTGCGCAACCGCGCGCAGCTCGGACCATCGCGCTGGGTGACCGTTGGGATTGCCGGCGACAATTGCCCGCGTGTTGGCCGTGATGCGCTCTTCGGCCTTCGCTGGGACTAATGCTCCCGACCAATAATCGATATCTGCAAATACCGCTCGTGCGCCTGCGAGACTGATGGCATGCGCGATCTCACGAAAGGAGTAGGGCGAGGCGATAACCTCGTGCCCAGGGCCTATGCCGAGCGCCCTCAGCGCAAGGAGGAGCCCTATGGTACCACTCGAGACCGCAATAGCATATTTGCGACCAAAGGTGATATCGGGATCGGACAGTGGAATGAATGATGTATTCTCCTCCACAGTGTCTGCGCCATAAAGCCGATACTCTGCGAGTGCAGTGCTCACCGCCCAACATTCCTTTTAGCCAATACGATGCCGGTCGCGCGCGTCGGATCGGGCGTAATCTGCACGCAGTGATCAGATCCATCGATCAGATGAAGGTCGAAACGCGGAAACTGCCTGAAGGGCTGATCCGCCACATCCGACGCATCACAGCGCACCCAAGCAAGTTGCGGAAAGCGGCGGCGCAGCTCGACAAACAGACCCATCTCGGCGCCCTCGGCTGCAAGCAGCCCCTCAATTTCGATCACTTCCTCCGCGGTGAGCGCCATCGCGGCTCCTCTTCTCCTAAAAGGTGGGGTTCATTGCCAAAACAGACGCTCAGGATCCGCATTCAATTCGTCGATTGCAGAAGTCAATCGATGGCAAAGGCTGTAAAATTCCCAGATTCCTCGCGCGTGGTTCTTGCGAAACAGCTTCCAGACCCCGCTCACGGTATCATAAAGAATCAGCGCGACATCGATGAGAGCGCCATCCTCCGTGATGTTGCGCGAGCAACATGGACTCTCGACGAGGTAGCCGCCCCTCACCGGCGTCACGTTCGGCGAGACGTAGAGATAGCGCCTGCGTGAGCTCAAGCCGCGCTCGATCCGTTTGCGATCGAGCTCGTTGGGGTGAGGCACCAGCCCGGCCTTTACCTTTCTCATCAGCGCAGCATTCATGGCGAAAGCCTCCATCCAAAGCACTGTGATTTCTTCCTCAAGCCCCGCTTACCAAAGGCGACAACGTAGATCGGCACGTTCGCCTCGGTATGGATCGCGACATTGATGATCTCTCCGGCCGCTCCGGCGACGAGCAAGATTCCTTCGGGCTCCGTATCGGGAATGAGTGGTCGTTGACAAGGTCGACTGCGGTCTTGGCCCGCTCACCACGCGATTGTTCGGAAAGCCACGCTGCGTCATGACTCCTCCGGCAACGGCATATCATCGACCTCTTCGTAGGTGTCCACCGGCTCCAGTTCCCTGCGCTTCATGCCAACTCGGTAGCCGCTTTCCAGATATTCGACGCCATAGATGTAGAATTGCTGCACGAACGTGCCGATCGATACGACGTAACCCACCTCTCCCTTCTTGACTAAAACGTCGCCAATCTCCTTGCCGCGATAGGTGCCATCATTGCGGATGGTGCGATTGGCTCGCACCTTTTGGCCAAAGCTGAAGACAGGCGGCTCGGTGAGCTCGACGACGTCGCTGTCGCGAACGATGCTGTTCATGTATCGCTCCTCATGCATCGCTTCTTTGGAGATGCGGGGAGCCGCCGCGCCTACCGCAGGCGACCCTGCCTCACTTCATCATCGCGCGGCATCGTCAGTCACATCGACCATGGCAGCGCTGCCGAGAAGGCCGCTCTCGGCAGCGCAAACCGCCTTTGCACCACCGCGCGGAATGAAATGCCCGCCAGGGCCGTGCTGCCGAGCAGCTACAGCACGAACGCACGGCAATCCAGCGCAGTCCTCGTCCGGGATGGAGGACCGAACATCGGCGCCTGCGCCGCCGCCAACGCGCAGCACGTAGCTAATAACGCTTTCTGAACCAGCTCTTGGCATGCCATTCATGGGCCTCACGCTTTAAGCTGGCGCCTGGTAACGCGGCAAGGATGTGTCAACCACGCAGGTATTGTCGACCGGACAGGCGGCGACACATTGCGGCTCGTCGAAATGGCCAACACATTCAGTGCATTTCACCGCTTCAATGACGAAGCTCCCTCCCTTCTCCGAGATGGCATCGTTCGGGCATAAGGGTTCGCAGGCTGAGCAGCTCGTACACTGCGAGGCGACAATCTTGAATGGCACGTAGCCCCCTTTACGCTGCAGAGATGAGAGATCCTTGCCGGATCGCGGCGTCGCCGCGCTGCACGTGCTGGATCTCCCCGCGTTTCACCTTGTCCAGATAGGATTTGAACCAGGCGATCGCCGACTTCTCAATGAACTCATGTGCGTATTGATCGACCGGCTCGATCCCCGCCTTGATCAGTTTGCTTTTCGGGCAGCCGCCGATCTTGGACACGAAGACCGCATGGCAGTCATGGATGCCCCCCATGATGGCGGAAAGCCTGTCCTCCTCGCCATAACCGCCCTGGCAGTAAACGTCCACGCGGCGGTGGCCGACGAATTTGGCGCCGGATATAGAAAGTTCGTAAACCTGGAATTCCTTTGCATGCCCAAAGTGCTCGTTGATCAACCCCGAGCCCTTGGTTGCGACGGCCACTAGAAGAGTGATCGCGCTCATCTCTCCGGCACATTCGGCAAGCTCCTTTTGGCCGGCCGCGACTTTGGCGGCACGCTCACGCTCTACCCTGCTCTGATATGCCTTGCGCATCTCTAAGTCATATTGGACGTCCATTTTCATGAGCTGATTGGTAGTGAACTCAGCGCTGCGATCCTCCCCGAGTAGACCGACCGCATCGGCGCGGCACTGGCGGCAATGCCGCATCATTTTTATCTCCCCTTCACAAGCATCTTGCAGCGCCTTCAATTCCCACGCGGTCGGTCCGCGCTGACCGTTGAGGCCAAATACCGTGCCGTGCTCGGGCGCGGAGATCAGCGGCATGATATTGTGAAGGAAGGCACCGCGCGACTTCACCGCCTTGTTGACCTCGACCAAGTGGCGGTCGTTGATGTTTGGAATCATCACCGAGTTGACTTTGCACAGGATGCCCCGTTCGCTAAGCATCTCAAGGCCTTGCAGCTGGCGATCGGTGAGTATCCTGGCCGCGTCCATGCCGGTGTAGCGCTTGTGGTTGAAGAAGATCCATGGATAGATGTTGGCGCCGATTTCGGGATCGACCATGTTGATGGTGATGGTGACGTGGTCAATTTTGGACCTGGCGATGGTATCAATATGATCGGGCAGAGCCAGTCCGTTGGTTGACAAACAGAGCTTGATATCCGGAGCCGCCTTGGCGACCAGCTCGAAGGTCTTGAACGTCTTTGCTGGATTGGCCAGGGGGTCGCCGGGACCAGCGATGCCAAGAACCGTCATCTGCGGAATGGCGGTCGCGACCGCGAGCACTTTTCTTACCGCCTGCTCGGGCGTGAGCTTCTCGCTCACCACACCCGGACGCGATTCATTGGCGCAGTCGTATTTTCGGTTGCAGTAGTTGCACTGGATGTTGCAGGCAGGCGCGACCGCGACATGCATGCGGGCGTAATGATGATGCGCTTCTTCGCTGTAGCAGGGATGGTTCTTGACCTTTTCCCAGATTTCGATCGGCAGATCGCCTTGCCCTGCCTGCGAGCCGCAGCTCGCCTGCCCGGTGTTGGCCGAAGTGCGGCAGCTCTTATGCTCGGCGGGGGGCTTCATCTTGCCGCCATCCACTGCAGCTTTGACATATTTTCCGCGTCCGACGACCACGTTCATTTTCAGCTTTCCCTGCAGGCATCATCGGCCTCCCAGGACCATCCGTGAGCGAGCCTCAAGAAGCTGGGTAGCAACTTGCATGCCATGGCGGAGACGATGAAATTGCAGTCATACGCCAACGGGTTAGCGGAAACGATGGGCGCTGGCTCATGTAAGAACATGCAATGATGCGCTTGTTGTCAGTGCGACAGATACGTCGTCATTCTCACGCAGCGCACCATGGCTTGCGCATTCATTCTCGTGCTGAGCTCGCCGGAACCCGGCTCCATCTGAACCCGTTCTTCTCGCGTTGCGGCTCTCGCAAATAAGTCGATACGAGCTGCCGGATTCGGGCTTCACAAGGACGCTAATGGGTGATCAGTATCTCAACCGCGCAAGGGAGCCCAATCGCAAGCGGTGTAAGGCCTTGCTCGAGTAAAAAGCGGACCTCGTTGCGAGAGAGCGCGTCCGGATCAACGATCTCATAGTGGTCGTCGGCCCAGCGCTTGATGATCTGCCGGGCATAGCTGCGCAAGAGCTGGTCTTTGAAGCGACAGCCGATGAAGAGAAAGGTCTGTCCGGTTCGCCTTTCCTTGATGATGTCCGGGGTGTCTGAATGTCGATTTCGGTCAACGCCTCGACATAGTCAGCGTTGGAGATAAGAAAGTTGTTGGCCGGCTGCACGCTGCCATGCGGCTTGTACAACACCGTCGCCCAGCTGCCGGCCACGGCACTGTCGACCTCTTGGCCGAGTGAATCGTAAAAGCGATACCAGCGATTGTCGCCAATGCCGATGCGGGTGATACCCTGCACTTCGCCCCATCCATCGCGCTCACCCAGCGCCGCGCGCATGGCGGCATTATACCAACGTCGACTATGACGGACAGGGACAGGGACGCAAGATGGTGGTGCAACCGTGTCGGCTCGACTGGCCGAGCGAAGGCCTGCATCATCAATGCCGTCACGGCGCACCGGTGTTTTCTGATCTCGATATGCTGAGCCGAGGCCCACGCATTGCCCCTAGCCCGCCGCGGCGGTGTAACCTTGCTCGCGAAGAAGCTGGCCAACGCCTCTGGCGTGGTCGGCATATCGGATCTGCACAATTCGGCGAGGCCAGGACAGCGATAGGGAATGACGCTCGCGGCCCTCAGCCCGGCAGCGATGTCCACGAGCATCGCCTTGCATCGGCAGCATCGACAAAGCCGATC
Source organism: Bradyrhizobium sp. CCBAU 11434 (assembly GCF_028128895.1). Taxonomy (NCBI): domain Bacteria; kingdom Pseudomonadati; phylum Pseudomonadota; class Alphaproteobacteria; order Hyphomicrobiales; family Nitrobacteraceae; genus Bradyrhizobium; species Bradyrhizobium sp. CCBAU 11434. Next base: position 44,768 of record NZ_LBJX01000090.1, on the reverse strand, counting down.
TGTAGGGCCGCCTTCACGGATCGTCCCCGTTTTCGCCCCGTTTTTTGGCGTTAATTGTGACCGGTAACCCTGTGCCGCTCGGCATCTCAGGCAAATCCAGCACCCAACCATTAGCCACTTTGATCCAGCCGCCCCATAGCGTCTCGTACTCGCATTCAACGATCGGCTCTTCGAGATCCTTTTTTGGCACGTAGATCGACAGGCCCGCGTCCGGAGACCGGCGGATCATAATTTTCACGAGGTCTACTCCCTGACTGCGACGGGGGAGGTGGCACGCAGGCGAGCCACGATGTCCGACACTGCGCACACGACCTCATCGACCTCCGCGACGGAGGTTTCACGCGACAGAGAAAAGCGCACCGCGCCGTGCATCCGCCACTGCGGCACCTGCATGGCACGCAGAACATGCGATGGCTGAATGGAGCCGGAGTTGCAGGCTGATCCGAGCGACACAGCGATGCCCGCCCGATCGAGATGGTGTGCGATGGCTTCGCCTTCGAGATGGTCGAAGGCAATATTGGCCGTGTTCGCCAACCGATTGCCGGTGTCGCCGAGCACAACGCACCCGCCATTCTTCAAGATTCCGTGCTCAAGACGGTCACGCAAAGCGCCAATGCGATCGCGTTCGGGGTCAAGCCGCTCCGCCGCAAGCTCGGCGGCTTTCCCCAGGCCAACAATGCCGGGAATATTCTCAGTCCCGCCTCGGCGCCCTCGTTCCTGTGATCCGCCGCAGATCAGCGGCCGGAATTTTGTCCCTTTGCGCAAATATAGCGCGCCGATCCCCTTGGGGCCGTGCAGTTTGTGCCCGGATAGCGACAGCATGTCGATCGCACTGTCCTTCAGGTTCACGCACACCTTACCGATGGCCTGGACCGCATCAGTGTGAAACAGTGCACCCGCCTCGCGGGCCAACCCGGCCAGACACTCCACCGGAAACATCGTTCCGGTCTCGTTGTTGGCCCACATAACCGAGGCAATCGCTGTGCGTGGCCCGAGTGCGCCGCGAAACGCCTCGATGTCGAGCCGGCCGCGGGAATCTACGGGTACGATGTGCGTCTTGACTCCTCTTGTCGCCAATTGATCGGTTAGCGCAAGAACGGCGGAGTGCTCTACCGAGGTCGTGACGATTTCGTCGCGGTCTTCGTATGTCGCAAGCGCAGAGAGGATCGCGGCATTATTGGCCTCGGTCCCTCCCGAGGTAAAAACGATCTCATGATCGCATGCGTTCCCTAGCAGGATACGCAAGCTACGCCGGGCCTGCCTCACAGCGACTGCGACCTCGCTGCCAGAGGCATGCGTGGACGAAGCATTTCCGAATTGCTCGGTGAAGAACGGCAACATGGCTTGCACGACGGATGGATCGGTCCGAGTCGTTGCATTGTTATCGAGGTAAATCAGCATTCGATTTTCGCTCAATCCGCTACCTCGCCTGCAGCCGGGACGGGGACCAGTCGGACCAATTCGCCGAGTTTATCAACAAGCCGCGCGCCTGAATGCCTTTCAGCGTAACGCTCGAAAGCTTACGCAACGTGCGGGCAGCGGACAGCCTGACCATGATCCTGCTGCCATCCATCTCGATCAGGTGACAGTCACCTCCACCGCGTTGCAGATCGGGTCCGATTGCTTCGATGGCGCCGCGGAGGCGACGCTCTCGGTCTGCCGTAATGGGCGGCGATTGCCTCAGTTGTTCCGGTTCGGCGGGCATGCTTCGATGTCCTCCTTATCAGCTGAACGATTTTCCGCATGAGCAGTTCGCGGTGGCGTTCGGGTTGTGAAACGTAAAGCCAGAACTCTCCAGTGCCATCACGAAATCGATGGTCGTCCCGATCAGATGCTCACGGCTCTTGTTATCGACGAACACCTTCAGCCCGTCGCATTCAATCACGGTGTCGTCAGGCTTCGGTTCTTCGACCAGACCGATCTTGTATTTGAATCCATTGCAGCCGCCCGCTTCGATCATGACGCGCAGACCGCCGGTCGGGTGCGTCGACGATGAAATCGCGCTCTTGATTGCGTTCACTGCGCTATCCGTCAGGTTGATCACGGCTTTCCCTCATCAGCTTGGATCTGGCTGCTAAGGGCAAGTCACGTGCCAGCGCGCAGACGCTTGATGATGCTCACTTTTTAGGATCGCGCCTGTTGGCGTTCAAACCGGTGTCGGGTTCCCGACAAGGCTCCTTGAGGCGATAGCAGCCACTGACGCGTTTTCTTCTAAGCTACTGCGAAGGCCGCTACTACACATGCGACGGCAAGCAATTTGCATCGCTTCTCGCACCGGCCAAGGCGCCGGTGAAGAGTTTAGATCGAGGAAGAGTTTAATGACTGCAATCGAGAACACCGCACTCGGCAGATTTGAGAAGGAGGGCCGCCTGCTCAATGCCGTACTCAAAGGCGGGACTACCAAGCCGGGCCGGTTCGGCTTTCGCGGCGATGTGGCACTAAAATTCCAGGCGCAGGTCGCGGACGAGAAACGGCCGCCAGACTACTCGATTGAGCAGGTGTTGACGATCGCGCAGGACGGCGAACGCACTATTCCGGTGCTGGCCGGCTACCTGCATTCCTTCGCCTATCTTGCTGACGTCGCGACCGTCCTTGACGGCTCCTTAAGCCCAACTGGCAGCTATTTCATGTTTTGCAACAACATTGATTTACTGGCGAAGTACCGGGTCAAGTTCGGTGATATTAGCTTCCACGTCCTACCGTGCGATGAATCCACGGTTTGGAAGGAGATGATGGACCTGGTCGGGCTCAACAAGGACGACATCAAGAAACTCGATTCGGGGGGCAAGCTTGATTACCTCCTCGATGCCGCAAAGGATCTCGACCTATCCTATGAGGAGATCTCGTACGACGAGGGGCTAAAGAGGATGGAGCCCGTGAAAAACCGCAACGAGAACCGGCCGGTCTGAGCGCTAACTTCAGTTGTTGGTCGATGCATCGTCTTCGACAAGATGCACGCCAACAACGCAGATATCACCGTCCAGAACTGCCAACGCGATCGGCGTGAGTACCCTACCTTGACATGAACCTTCGACGCACCGGCCGGTGCCGAGTTCGAAGGTCGAACCATGCTTGCCGCACATCAGCCGGGTACCGTATGGATCGAGGAATTCGTTCCGCTGCCAGTCCAAATTGACGCCGTTGTGCGGACATCTATTGACGTAGCCAAGCACCCTTTTGCCCCAGCGCACCACAATGATAGACCACGGCCGGTTATTGCCGTGGTCATCGACGACCATAAGATGGAATCCCATGGCCTGGCGGCTCGGGATGTCGTTAAACTTGCAGATCGCGTAGATACTTGGCGTCATTTATCGCCCATTCATCGCAAGACGATTTTCATTGTCGCTGTGCAATCAACCTGCAAGAACCGTACAAGTGCCGGGCTGATAGCGTCTGAGGCAATCCAACGCGCAAGCCCGCCATTGCTGGCTCACCCAATTACCCGACGCATAATTCAGACCAATCAGTTCGACATTTTGGGCCTTGATGCCGTTTCCATGAAGGCCGTACAGCCGCAGCTTTCGGGTCCAGGCCCTCTGCACCATTTGCTGGAGAGCTGCCTGCGAAGGCTGGTCGTTGCTGCTCGTTGATGGCCACTCCGTAGGTCCCCCGGTACGCCCACTCGGATCGCATCCCACCGCAGCTTCGTAAGCGCCTTTGAAGAAAGGTTGAACGGACGTTTCGGCGGGGGCGACGTAGCGAGCGTGCGCCCCCTTTGAAGCAAGACCCTTGAGACCGGCATAGAACGGGTCAAATGTCCGTCATTTCAGGCCCACTGCTGCTATTGCAGCAGATTTACTCCATGTGCATCCCCCTAAGAGCGCGCTCCAAGTAAATTGAAGGGTCATCGTCCGACGAATCCGTTTCGTAGTTTGTCTGAGGACCGACATCACTGCCCCCATCTTTGGAAGGATACTTCGTAGGCTTGCCTATCCGCTGCCACTCATCGTTCTCGTTCTTCGCCCAGACCTCGGGGCGCTGGTGAGGATCAAGCACCCAGTGGTTACGACCCACGGGAACAAAACCCATGTCCGCCAGACGAGGTTCCATGCCCGCTAGGGCCGGCCGCGACAAGATCAGCGGATGGTCCCCATCCTCTCGCAGTTGATGTTCGAGCAAGATATCACCAGCGTTCTCGACAAGCGGATGAGTCACCTAAGATCGACGACGGACGTGATATCGTTGCGTCCAAACTGCTGCTGAAAATGGTCTCCTTTAATCCGAGCCGGGCCTCCTGCTCTTAGAAGCCCGACAATTTCGTCGCCCAACCGGTAGCTGTAAAATCGTGCTGGTTCATTTGGATCGTCGTACGTGTTGGCGTAACTTCCAGCAACCGTTGCTACGCGCTCAGCCTTCTGGGAGACGAAGTCCGAGTACTCTTCTGGATTCTCGGCGATGTGCCTGATATCATTGCGCAAGAATCTCTCAACTCCGCGCAAAAAGGAGTCTCGGTCGATCTCTCTAATGGGCGGTTCGGAAACGAGAGTATGACGCCGCTGGTTCGGATGACGACCCACCTCACTCCATTCCTGCAACTGTTTCCGCAAACTGGGGACTATCTTCCGCTGCTGACGAATCGTCAGTTTGGTTACCGGTTGTAAACTGGCTGGATGAGCCAACGCTTCTGCCATACATGAGAGCGCTCTCCTCTCGGCGAAGTTGCACGCAACTGAGCTCGTGCCGTGCAAGCTCTGCGGCTAGGATCGGATTCCTAGCCGACCACAACCTGACCAGAACACTTTGCGCTTCGGCGTGACTACGCGACGCACGCTGCGCGTGAGTTACAATGTCGCTGCGACAAGCCGCGATCTGTGGGTAGAATCGCACGCAAGATCGCCGGCTGCCGATCCGTCAAAGAGACCTACGTCTAACGATAATGACTCGCAGGTTCCTATCAGCAGATGGGTACCGGGCCCGACCAGGTACCCGCGCAACGACAATTAGAGACCTGCGCGCCAAGTGTTCCATGTCTGATTTGCGATGTGCTCTCGATGCTCTGTTGCAACGACTGTATACTCGGCAATGAATGTCGCCCGGCACCGGACGTGGGCAAAAAGACCAACTAAGGTGTTCCCGGCACTTCACGTTCTCAGATTCGACCATCTAGGCAGACATCATTGTCCACGATCGGCGGCGAGGCAGACACGTAAGCTTCTCCTGATCGCAAGCAGGCATGCACAGCATCCCCTCGGCTCAAATCGCCCAACGTAGTGGCTACCTGCCTTGAACTATACTGTTCGGACTCCATAATGACAGGCACTTCGATCTACTTAGCGCCGCGGGAGGCGCGGCTCGCCTTGAGGAGTGGCTTGTGAGCAACGGCTGTTGTATCGGCATAACATAGCCGGCCCCAACCATCACCGAGGCTTGTGCTTTAGCTCGCTCGATCTTGCTATTCGATGTTCAATCGAGATCCTTTCGCGCCGTCCTCACTATGCTTTCACCTGATCAAAATTGCACCTTTCCTCACCTATATCTCGCCTGCCGCGAGAGGACGAGTGTGTTCGCTCACGCCGCTGCAGGTGCGGCTGACGCGTGAGTCTGGCAGTTGGCGGGGCAAACCCTGGCGCATGCACCGCAGCCAATGCAGGCACCTTGATCATTCAGAACCATGACCTTCTTTTCGATCTCATCGTCGTCGTCATCGAGGTTGACAAATTCGCCATCCTCACTGATTCCTTTCAACATCATGACATCTCGGCCGCACACCTTGAAACAGCGGCCACAGCCGATGCACTTTTTGGCATCGATCGAGATCAGGTATTGTGGCGTCCAGTCGCGTCCATCTCGTGTTTGAAACGTCATGCCTTGCCCCTTTAAGTCTTTTCAAGCGCCTTCAAGTCGAGGCCCTTGCGCTCAAGTTCGGCATAGGCATCGTACGCCTTCTGCGCCACCACCATGATCGAGGTCCAGTTGATGGGTAATTCTTCCGAAAGGTCGTGCAAATTCATCTTGGCCTGTATCGCCTTGGCGGATACCTTCCTTAGTTCCGCCTTCAGTGTTTCACGATCGCTCATGAGTATCCCCAATAGTTTGCCACGTCCGGGAATTTCCGAATCAGGTCGATTCCATCGCTGACATATTTGTCGCCCTCCTGCGCGAGCTTTACGAAATTATCGAATCCAAAGCGATGCACATCGCGCAGCTGCTTGTTCACGGCAATCAGCCGGCCTGAGATGAGCACCATGCGGCCGAAGCCTTCATGATGCAGATCCAGAATCGGCTGGATCATCACGCCGGTCTCCCTCTCGATCGAGAGCGCGACCGCATCGAAGAATAGCTTGAGCCGCCACATCGTATCAGGATCAGGATCACCGATAATCGGCAATTCGCGCCGTTTCTTCTTGTCCAAGATATATGGTTCGAGCAGGTCGAGATCGCTCTTCGCCTCCCAGGCTCCGTTGGTATCCTGAGCACGCCAAATCTTGATCAACTCCTTAAGGAACGGCCCGTCGACGACGCTGCCCTGTTGCTCTATTTTTGCGGTCATATCATCTCATTCGTCGAACTCGAACGTACGCCGTCGGTCCTTTGCCATGGCCTTGCGTAGCCATGGAGGTGGCGTGCCCTTCAGTACTCGCTCAAGTTTTTCGAGCAACACCAGAATGCTTTCTGGTTTGTCCACCTTGATAGGATGGATCTTGTTGGCCACCACTCGCGCAGCCCCGGCACCACCAATGGCGGCGACGTAAAGGATTGCGCAATCCTTGATCGCCTCGATCTTCGGCGCCAACTTGTCGTCGTTGCCGTCTTCCTTAAGATCGCCCTCAAACTCAATCGCTTTGAGAAACACGTGCCCGCCAGGTGTGACATCGTAGATTGCGATATTCTTTGCCCAACCAAAATGGGCATCGACTCGTCTCAGGTCCTGAGTGGCAAACGCAACCTTCATCCAAACGCCTCCCCAGCCGCGCCGGTGGAGCTGCGATCGCCCGAGCAACGTGGCAGTCCGGACGCAGTCCGCCATCTATCGGGCGTAGGCTGATCGTTTTCCTCGCGGTGCGCGATCACGAGGTTGGCGATTTCGAAGATCCGATTGCGGGTACCACGATAGCCCACGGATAGTTGGTGTCCCGCACCAAGCCGATCGAACATCGGAAAACCCGTGCGATAGAACGGCAATTTCAGCCGAGCCGCCGCTTGCCTGCCATGCGAATGCGTGATCAGCAGGTCGCAATGGTGTGTTTTGGCAAGTCCTTCCAGATCCTCGAGGTCGCCAATGAGTACCTCCTTGGTCTTGATCCGCTCGATCACCTCCGACTGAGTGGTCGTCACGACCGCTGTCACCTGCGCGCCCATGTCGTGCAGCATGCCGGACAGATCGAACAGAAGATCTGGCTCAGCGCCGATAGCAACTTTGCGACCGCCAATATGGAAGTGTGCGTCCAGCATTGCATCGGCGAGCTGACCGCGCTGGCGCCGATATTTCAAGGGTATGGGGCGGCCGCTGATCTCGCTCAGGAAGGTCATGAATTCGTCGTTCGGACAGAGACCACACAGCCGCTCGAAGACACGAAAAGGCACGCCGGTTTTGACCTGCATGACCTCTGCCGCACGCTGCATCTGCGCCCCGATTGCAATCGTCCATCCGGCGCGCCCCATGCTCGCAATTTCGTCGACGCCGATGCCGCCGATGGTCGTTGGCGTATACTCATCGGGGATATGCCCATCGAGCGATCCCGCCAGGTCAGGGAGGAAGGACGGGCACAAGCCGAAATCCTCCACTATGGCGCGGAGTTCATCAATGTCGCCGGGCGTCAGGTGACATCCTGGCAGAACATTCACTTTCAATGGGTCCCGCAGGCCATTGGCGCTGGGCCCTTCCACCAGCACCTCCACAATGCGTGCCACAGCCTTCTCCCACCCGTCCTGGAACGCGCCCTTGAAATCAGGCGTCGAGACATACACCAGTGGCAACTTTGCGAGTTGCGGATGCTTTTTGCGGATTAGCTTGAGGTAGGCATCCACATCGTCGCCATTGGTCTCGGTGACACCGGTCGAGCAGATACCGATGATCCTTGGCTTGGTACGGTTGTAGATGTTCAGTATCGCCTGCTCGAGATTCTCATAACCGCCGAGTACGGTCGCGACCTCGCTCATCGCCGTGGTCTGCAACGGTACTGCCTCTTTGAAATGCCGGACGAAGAGCGTGAGCCCGAAGGATGTGCATCCCTGGGAGCCGTGCAGAAGCGGCATCGCCCCGCGCAGCCCCATGAAGGCGAATGCGCCACCGATCGGCTGACTCATCTTCAGCGGGTTGACAGCGCAGGCTTTCGTCGGCGCCGTGACGATGGCCATGACCCCTCCCTATTCCGCGGCCTGTCGCATGGCAGATGGCTCGGACACTAAGATACCTTCGATGCGTCTCTGGCAGCAGCCACCGGCCGCATTGGTATGCTCTCTCACCGCTGCGACGCTCCTCAGGCCGTGCGCGTAGATTGCATCCTCAATCGTGCCCAGATCGACCGTGTTACAGACGCAGATCTTCCTCGCGCGGCGCGCGGTTTCTCCGAGCGCCGGATCGCAGGCGATCGCTGCCGCCGGCGACTGCATCTGCTCCATCGCCTTGGCTAATGCCTGCCACGGTGCCGGTCGACGAAGCTGCTCCCACATCGGACTGGAGAGCGATTTGTCGATCTCCTCCACCAGCTTGACCATTCCGACATAGCCCATATAGGCGTGGCAACGCTCCTGGTTGATGTCGAGCCAGGGCATCGCCGCTTTCAGCGCGACGAACTGCGACTTGCCGCCCGATAGCATGATGTCCGCTTTTGCGTCCTTCAACATCTTATACATTTCGCGCGGCGTCATGTCCTCAATCATGTACGCATCCTGCCCCACGAGCTCCTTGATGCGGTCCTTGTCTTTCCTGGTTGATTTTTTGACGCTGGTTCCGACTAACTCAAGCCCTGCTTCCTGGAGTGCCGCAACGACCGACCATGACTTGACGCCGCCGGTAATCAACAAGGCCTTCTTGCCTTCGAACCGAGGCTTGTACGGCTCTATTGCAGCCCAGGCTCGCGCTTCCTCGCGCGCGATCACCGCTTCAGTGCGTCCGAGCAGATCTGTCGGCGCGCCGCGTTCAACCAATAAGCGTGCGATCTGACGCAGCGATTCGCTTGAATCTTGAATACCGTAGAACGACCCCTCGAAGAACGGGATCCCGTAGCGTTGCTCCATCTTGCGAGCGACGTTGATCATGGACTTTGAGCAGACCAACATCGCCGCCCGCGCGCGATGAGATGAAGCGACTTCCCGATACTTGCCATCGCCGGAGATACAGGAGAGAATCCGTACTCCAAGCTCGTCTAGCAATGGCTTTACTTGCCAGAGCTCTCCTGAAACGTTGTATTCCCCGATCAGGTTGATATCGTACGGCGTACTGTAATCCGGCTCTTGCGTCCCGATTACATAGTCGAGCAACGCCTCGCCTGCGAGCTTGTTACCGAGGTTCTTCGAGCCGACGAAGCCCGGGGAATTGATCGGGATCACTGGCTTTGCAAACCGTTGAGATGCTGCCTTACAGACTGTGTTGATGTCGTCGCCGATCATCGCAGGGATGCACGTTTGATAGACGAAGATGGCGGGAGGATCGCACTTGTCGATGATCTCCTTGATCGCTTTGCAGAGCCGCTTCTCGCCTCCGAATACAATATCGGTTTCGCTCAAATCGGTTGTGAAGGCCGTGCGCCACAGATCCGAGCCTGACGACGCCGCGCCGCGATTGTCCCAGGAGTTGCCTTCGCACGCGATCGAACCATGCACCAAGTGAGCGACATCGGTGAACGGCTGCAGCGCAACCTTGGCGCCATCGAACGCACAGCCGCCGGCAGCGCTACCCGGCTGCAGTTGTTTGGTGCAGCCGTTCTTGCGTTCAGCCTCCGACTTACTCCCGTTCTTGGCGCAGCCCGGCTCGTCAAAAATATTCTGGACCGTGGCCGCTAGTGATATCATCCCTTTTTCCTCTCAGCGCAAACTTTGCATGGTGAACGGTCGTGTGCTTGTGCCATCGCCGAGCTATTGGCGATGGCACGCGCCACGATCGCTCATCAACGAATGATGTCGAAGCTATAGTCAGTTTTGCCAAGAACGTTTGTCTTCTTGTCCATCTCATCGAAGACCTTGTCCAGGATCTTCACGAGCACATTCAGGCCGCCCTGATAGCCCCATAGGGGGGAGCGGTGATGGTGATGCCGATCAAAAACCGGAAAGCCGATGCGGATCAGTGGCGTTCCAGTATCGCGCTCCAGATACTTGCCATAGGTGTTGCCAATCAGAAAATCGACTGGCTCGGTGAACAGGAGTGAGCGCATGTGCCAGAGGTCCCGGCCCGGATAGGCTTGGCAGCCCTGCCCGAATGGCGAGCTTGCAAGCAGCATCTGCATTTTTTCGTGCCATGCCTTGCTGCCGTTCGTGGACAGCACATGGGTCGGTTCGGCGCCGAGTTCGAGCAGAAACGCAGCCAGCCCATAGCAAAGATCCGGATCGCCATAGATCGCGAACTTCTTGCCGTGGATATGCGCGCTGGAGTCAGCGATGGCGTCGACCAAGCGGCCACGTTCTCGCGCGAGCTGCTCGGGAATCTCCTTGCCGCTGATGCGTGACAGCGCCACGATAAAGTCATCCGTTGCGGATAAGCCCACCGGGTAGTTGAAGGATACGATGTCCTGCCCATGGTCAGCCACGAATGGCAGCGTTTTTTCGGTGCACCACTGCTGCATGGAGATTGTCGCCTTGGCGTGAACCGCGTTGGCCGCATCTTCCAGCGTCGTGCCTCCGTCATACATCCGGAATTCGCCGTCTGTCGGAGTATCGAAGACTTCAGAATTATCAGCGAGAATCGTGTGCTGGATGCCCATCAACGCCAAGATGCGCTTGATTTCGCGAAGGTTCCCGACGGTATAGCCATCGAACCCGCCAATGATGTTGATCGCCCCGTTCTGCTTGCGCTCCAGCTTCGGCGCTGTTCCGGCCTTACCGTCCCAAAAATGCTCCAGAATGCCCTTGAGCGCATTGTCATAACCGGTGACGTGGCTGCCGACGAACGCCGGCGTATGGGCGAATGGCACGTCGAAGTCCGCCGGGACCGAGCCCTTTTCTTTCGACGTTTTGATGAAGGCATTGAGGTCATCGCCGATCACCTCGGCCATGCAGGTGGTCGAGACCGCAATCATCTTGGGTTTGTACATGTTGTAGCTGTTCGCGAGCCCGTCGATCATGTTGTTCAGGCCGCCGAATACGGCAGCGTCTTCCGTCATCGACGAGGAGACGCAGGAAGAAGGCTCCTTAAAGTGCCGCGACAGATGGCTGCGGTAATAGGCAACGCAGCCTTGCGAGCCGTGGACGAAGGGCAGCGTGCCCTCAAAGCCAACAGAGGCGAATACGGCGCCAAGCGGCTGGCATGCCTTGGCCGGATTTACCGCTAGCGCCTCCCGCGCAAAGTTCTTTTCGCGATATTCGGCCGTCTTCGTCCATTCCTTGATGCGTTCGACCTCGGCGGGATCGCGCGGATTCTCGAATATCTTCTTCTTGGCCAGCATCTCCTGGTATTCTGGACCGCGGAACAGTTCGAGATGATCGAGCACGTGTTCGGCACTCTGCGCCATTGTTGAAATCCTTCACTATCGAGATTGGTGTCGCCCCGGCCTTCGCGCAGACCGAGATGAGTTGGTTTATTCTGCAGCCAGGAGCTTGGCCCTCGAAGCTTCCTTCCAGGGGGCCTTCGTTTTCTTCCAGACCGGCGAGTTGATGGCCATGTCCATGTCGCGCGCAAAGATGGCAAAGCCGTCATAGCCGTGATATGGGCCCGAATAGTCCCAGGAATGCATCTGCCGGAACGGCACACCCATCTTTTGAAAAACGTATTTTTCCTTGATGCCCGAGCCGACGAGGTCAGGCTGGAGCTTTTCGACGAAGCGCTCGAACTCATAGCCATTAATGTCATCGTAGATGAGTGTGCTGTCCTTTACGTAGTGCTGAGCTGTGCGCTGATAGTCGTCGTTGTGACCGAACTCGTAGCCGGTACCAATGACTTCCATCCCGAGGTCCTCGTATGCGCCAATCACATGACGCGGACGGAGCCCGCCGACGTACAGCATCACCGTCTTGCCCTCGAGGCGCGGGCGATATTTTGCGATCACAGCATTCACCAGCGGTTGATACTTTTCAATCACCCGCTCGGCGCCTTCCTTGATCTTGTCGTCGAAATAGCCCGCAATCTTGCGCAGCGACTCTGCGATCTTTGAAGGTCCGAAGAAGTTGTACTCGCACCAAGGGATACCGAACTTCTCTTCCATGTGGCGTGAGATGTAGTTCATGGAACGGTAGCAATGCAGAATGTTAAGTTTTGCCTTCGGCGTTGCCTCGAGTTCAGCCAGTGAACCGTCGCCGGACCACTGCGCGATCACCCTCAGGCCCATCTCCTCCAGCAGAATTCGCGATGACCAGGCGTCGCCGCCGATATTGTAGTCTCCGATGATGGCAACATCGTACGGCGTCGGCTCAAACTTTGGTTTGCCATCGGAGTCGAGCTGGCCGAAGATCCAATCGCGCACCGCGTCGTTGGCAATGTGATGGCCTAGTGACTGCGACACGCCCCGAAAGCCCTCACAACGGACCGGCACGATGGTCTTGCCGCCATACTCCTTGGATTTCGCTCTCGACACGGCCTCGATATCGTCACCGATTAATCCGATCGGACATTCCGATTGGATCGTGATGCCGTTGTTGAGGGGAAACAGCTCCTGGATTTCGTCAAGAATTTTGACCAGCTTTTTATCGCCACCGAATACGATATCCTTTTCCTGGAAATCGGAGGTGAACTGCAGGGTCACGAAGCTATCGATGCCTGTCGTGCCAACGTAATAATTGCGTCGCGAGCCCCACGAATATTGACCGCAGCCTACCGGGCCATGGCTGATATGGACCATGTCCTTGATCGGCCCCCAGACCACTCCCTTTGACCCTGCATAGGCGCAGCCTCTGATCGTCATCACGCCAGGTATGGATTTGATGTTGGACTTCACCCCGCAATCTGACTTGCCGGCTTGGTGAACGTTGAGGTGCTTGGCACGCCGTTTCGCGGTTTTCTCCGGATAGACCTTCAGCACCTCCTCGATCAGCTCTTTGTTGCGAGCCCTGATTTCTGCGATGCTCTGGGTCGTGGCGAGACTCATCTGATGTCCTTCAAAGGTTAGCTGTTGCGAGGGCGGCTTCTTGAGCAAGACTTTTGCAACCAGCATGCCAGCGCCTCGTGAACACCAAAAACATAGCAATCAAAATCGCTTAGCGCGCCTCGTGCGTTGGCGGGGGGTGCTGTTGCGAACCCGACATTCCGCTCTGGGTAGAGAACTCTTGGTTTGGCTCTGTTCGAAATGGAACAAGGGCTGGCTATTCGCGAAAATTGCCCGCGCAATTCTCGAGCGCGTCCGCGATCGCAGTACTCTGCGATCGCGCTCGCCGAAGGCGCCGCATAGGAAGACCGACCGCAAGGGCGGCTGGGTGACAAAGGCCTGCCAATGCTATCTATGCTTGTTGCGACCTACAGGTGCTTACCTGCTGCGATGCGATGAGGTGCATGACCTTACCCAGACCTCAATGCGAGCTGCCTTGCAACCTGGACAGCGTAGGCTCGCCGAATCACGAGAACAGCTGCCGCGCCTTGATAAGCGCACGCACGAGCACATCGATCTCTTGACGTGTATTGTAAAGTCCTAATGACGCACGGCACGTTGCCAGCACGCCGAACCGCTTGAGCAGCGGCATCGCACAATGGGTCCCCGCCCGCACCGCTACACCGGCGCGGTCGATGACGGTGGCAATATCATGCGCATGCGCACCATCCATATCAAAGGAGATGATCGGTCCCTTATTGGCCGGGGTTCCGATCATGCGTATGAAATCGATCTCCGCCAGCCTCTCCTGCGCGTAAGCGAGCAGTACGCTCTCGTGGCTGCGGATCTGCACCTTGCCTACTGAATTGATGTAATCGATAGCCGCCCCTAAACCGATGGCTTCGACGATCGGCGGCGTACCCGCTTCGAACCGGTGCGGCGGATCACCATAAATGACGCCGGAACGCGAGACCTCGCGGATCATCTCCCCGCCGCCATTGAACGGCGGCATCGATGCCAGATGCTCAGACTTGCCGTAAAGCACACCGATCCCAGTCGGACCATAGAGTTTGTGGCCCGTCATGACGTAGAAATCGCAATCAATGTCGCAGACGTCGGCGCTCAGATGGACGCAAGCTTGCGAGCCGTCGACCAGCACCGGGATACCACGAGCATGCGCGATCCTCACCACGTCTTTCACCGGCAACACCGTGCCGAGCACATTCGACATTTGTGTGATTGCTACCATGTTGGTGCGCGGGGTCAGCAGTCGTTCAAAATCATCGAGCAAGAAGTTTCCGTCATCGTCCACTGGCGTCCATTTGATCACCGCACCGAGTCGTTCCCTGAGGAGGTGCCATGGCACAATGTTGGAGTGGTGTTCCATAATCGAGAGAACGATCTCATCACCCGGGTTAATGCGTTCACGGCCAAAGGTCTGGGCGACCAGATTGATTGCCTCCGTGGCGCTCCGAGTGAAGATGATCTCTTCGTTTGAACGCGCGTTCACAAACCGCGCCACCTTGGTACGGGCGCCCTCATACGCCTCGGTCGCCGCGTTAGCGAGGTAGTGCAAGCCGCGATGAACGTTGGCGTATTCGCTGGAGTAAACCTGCATCATACGGTCAAGCACCGCGTTGGGCTTTTGCGCGGATGCAGCGTTATCGAGGTAAACAAGCGGCTTGCCGTACACCATCATGGCGAGCGCAGGAAAGTCCGTACGTAGGCGGTTGACGTCGTAACTGCCATTGCTCACGGCGGGATGTGCGCTCATTGCCCCGCCTGCAGCCAGTGTTCAGCTTGAGCTGTCACAAAATCGCGCAGATCCTCGGAAGTGATCTCCTCAATCGACTCGCCGATGAACGCTTTAATCAGCAACGACTTCGCATCCTTCTCGGATAGCCCCCGAGCGCGCAGATAGAATACGAGACTGTTGTCCAGCGCACCCGATGTTGCTCCATGGCCGCAGGTCACGTCGTCAGCCAAGATTTCAAGCTCCGGCTTACTGTCGGCCTCGGCCTGGTCGGATAGGAGCAACGCTCGCGTCGTCAGGGTAGCGTCCGTCTTCCGGGCAGCCGGACGAACGACAATTCGGCCCTGAAATACCGAGCGGCCGCGATCGTCGATGACCGCGCGGAACTTCTCCTGACTGGTGCAATGTGGCACGGCGTGGTCGACCACCATCGTTGTGTCGGCGTGAAGCTCGCCCCTGATGAGATTAACTCCATTCGCCGAGACCTTGGTTCCTTCGCCAGCCAGCGAGATGAATCCCTGATAGCGGCTGATGGAGCCACTGCAGGTCATGTTGAAGAGGTCGAGCTTAGCCCTGGCGCCGACTGCGACGATCGCCGACGAGATATTCACCGCGTCAGAGGCAGCGGCTGCGACGCGAATATACGAAAGGCTCGCCTCGTTACCAACCAGGGCGATTATCGCATCATTGGCTTGATAGCCGCTCGCGCCTTCAGCCGAGACAAAACTTTCAACGATGGCCGCATGCGCTCCTTGACCAAGCTGTAGATACGAACGTGTAAAGGTGGACACCGACACGCCGGTTGCGACGTGAACGATTTGAATTGGACGCTTCACTGCGTTGCCCTCGGCGACCGTAATCACCAGGCCATCTGTCGCCATTGCGGCGTTGAGCGAGATAGCGGAATCACTCGTCGTCGACAGCACCAGACCTGCCATGTCGCCAGGGACCGAATTCTCGAGAACCTCTCGCAGCGACCGCACAACCACTTCATTTTCCAGCCTGCCGAGATCGGATAGCTCCGGCGCGAATATGCCATCCACCAAAACCAGTTTGACCGCCTGATCGGCAGACACTTGCTCGGCCGACACCTTTGCTCGCACCAGCGCCTCCGCATCCGGTCGCGGAGCGAGCGGCAGCACCTCGCCGATCAGGGCGCGCAGATCTGTGTATTTCCAGTCCTCCATGCCCCGATGTGGAAGGCCGGTACGTTCGTAGACCTCAAATGCGCTCGCCCGGATTTGGGGGACAAGGCCTGCACCAGGCAGCCGTCCACGCGCCGCAGCGAAAACATTGCCGGGTTTGGGGTCGGCTTCGGGCAAAACCTGCTTCATCGCAGTCCCTAGAGCCGTCAGGCCGCGTCTTCGAATTGGCCGTAGCCAAAAGCCTCGAGCTCCAGCGCGAGTTCCTTGCCGCCGCTCTTCATGATCCGCCCTTTAGACATCACGTGCACAACGTCCGGCACGATATGGTCGAGAAGCCGCCGATAGTGCGTGATCACGATCATCGCTCGTTCCGGCGAATGCAAGGCATTGATGCCGCTGGCGACGATACGCAGCGCGTCGATGTCGAGGCCGGAATCGATCTCGTCCAGGATGCACAAACTCGGCTCGAACAACGCCATCTGCAAAATTTCGTTGCGCTTCTTCTCGCCGCCGGAGAAGCCGACATTAACGCCGCGCTTGAGCATGTCCTGGCGAATGCTGAGCGAACCGGCCAGCTCGCGAACTCTTTTCAGGAATTCGGGGGTGGAGAATTCCTGTTGGTCCCGCGCCTTGAGCTGGGCGTTCAGTGCCGCCCGGAGGAAGTTCATTGTGGTGACGCCGGGGATCTCGACCGGATACTGGAATGCCAGGAACACGCCCTTGGCGGCGCGTTCATTTGGCTCCATCCTCAAGAGGTTCTCGCCCCCAAGCAGGACTTGTCCGCCGGTGACGTCATAACCGGGCTTGCCGGCGATAACATGCGAGAGCGTCGACTTGCCGGAGCCGTTCGGCCCCATGATCGCGTGCACCTCACCTGCATTGACGTTAAGATCGAGGCCGCGAATAATTTCGCGGTCTTCGACACCAACATGCAGATCTCGGATTTCGACTAGCGCCATTCTGATCTTGTCCCTGAAATGTCCTCTGGCGGGCCGCATTCGAGGGGGCTCGCGTGAGGTTTGGTTATCCGACAGATCCGTCGAGCGAGATCGAGATTAGCTTCTGGGCCTCCACTGCGAACTCCATCGGCAGTTTTTGTAGAACTTGCTTGACGAAGCCGTTGACGACCAAGCCGACCGCCTCTTCATGGCTAAGGCCGCGCTGAACACAGTAGAACAGCAGGTCCTCGGAGATCTTCGAAGTCGTCGCCTCGTGCTCGAATGTCGCGGATGAGTTCTTGGCCTCGATGTACGGCACGGTGTGCGCGCCGCATTTGTCGCCGATCAGCAGCGAATCGCAGGCGGTGAAGTTGCGCGCGCCGGTCGCTTTCCGGTGCGCGGTGACGAGACCGCGATAGGTGTTCTGCGACTTGCCCGCCGCGATGCCCTTGGAGATGATGCGGCTCGACGTGTTCTTGCCGAGATGGATCATCTTGGTGCCCGAATCGACCTGCTGGAAGCCGTTCGAGATCGCGATCGAGTAGAACTCGCCGCTCGAATTGTCGCCACGCAGGATGCAGCTCGGGTACTTCCAGGTGATCGCCGAGCCGGTTTCGACCTGGGTCCAGGAGATCTTGGAACGATCACCGCGGCAGTCGCCACGCTTGGTGACGAAGTTGTAGATGCCGCCCTTGCCTTCCGAATTGCCCGGATACCAGTTCTGCACCGTCGAATATTTGATCTCGGCGTCATCAAGCGCGACGAGCTCGACCACGGCGGCGTGCAGCTGATTCTCGTCGCGCTGCGGCGCAGTGCAGCCCTCGAGATAGGAGACGTAGGAGCCCTTGTCGGCGATGATCAGCGTGCGCTCGAACTGGCCGGTGTTGCGCTCGTTGATGCGGAAATAGGTCGACAGCTCCATCGGGCAGCGCACGCCCGGCGGCACGTAGACGAACGAGCCGTCGGAGAACACCGCCGAGTTCAGCGTTGCGTAGAAATTGTCCGAGGTCGGAACCACGGAGCCGAGATATTTCTGCACCAGCTCGGGATGCTCGCGGATCGCCTCCGAGATCGGCATGAAGATCACGCCGGCCTTCTTCAGCTCCGCCTTGAACGTGGTCGCAACCGAGACCGAATCGAAGACCGCGTCGACCGCGATCTTGCGGCGGGCGGGATCTTCCTCGCCCACCTTGGGCTCGACGCCTTCGAGCATGGCGACTTCCCGCAAGGGGATGCCGAGCTTCTCGTAGGTCTTCAGGATCTCCGGATCGATCTCGTCGAGCGAGGTCACCGTCTTCTTCGGCTTCGGCGCCGCGTAATAGTAGATGTCCTGGAAGTCGATCTTGGGATATTCGACACGCGCCCACGTCGGCTCGGTCATGGTCAGCCAGCGCCGATAGGCCTCCAGCCGCCACTGGAGCATCCAGGCGGGCTCGTTCTTCTTCTGCGAGATGAATTTAACGATCTCTTCCGACAGCCCCTTGGGGGCCTTCTCGGAGTCGATCAGGGTCTCAAACCCATAACGATACTGGTCGACGTCGATGCGCTTCACGCGCTCGACCGTCTCTTGTACGGCTACCATTGCCCGCTCCTCTGGCGCAACGACAACTCCCGCCGGCGAGGATTCCGCCGCAATCGATCCAAGCGGACCGCGCAAGTCGCCGGCAACTCGTCGCCAGCGAGTGAGAAAAACAGAAGACGACTCCGACGGACGGCGGCTGTCGATAGCGTCTTCATCATGTTTCGCGCAGGAGCTCCTCTCATCGGCTACTCCACCTATGCGGGCACGCAGGTATCTGGCACCGGGCAAACGACGGCGCATTGCGGCGCGTCGAAGTGCCCTTCACATTGGGTACACTGGGTCGGATTGATCACATATATATCGTTTTTCAGCCTGATCGCGGCATTGGGACATTCGAACTCACATGCACCGCAGACAGTGCACTGGGATGCGATTATCTTGTAGGCCATCACTGCGATTCCATGAGCGAAAGTTGCGGACATTTTCTTGCTTTCAAGTCTTGTGCCAGACAGTTTAACTTGATTTTGTCTGAGCTATTTTCGAGGACACAAGTCACCGCCTCGACACGGTGTCGCAAATCCTACAACGCGCATGACAGTAGCTTGAGCTCGATCCCGTGGTTTGCGCATGGTCGATCTCACGGCAGCCAGCGACCAGGTGAACCACGTTTGCGCGCCTCAGGGGAACGATCTCCGATCCTTCCTAAGGCCGCCGTGCCGCGCCGACGATGGATGCGCCGGGCGACTTCAAAAAGTTCTCCGCCGGCGTGTCAGGTCGACCCCGAGCTGCATCTTGACGGTTCCACTCACCGGGACGGCGGCGGCTTCGGCGACTGCACCACGATAAACTACCCTCGCATACTGCGACCCTGGTAGCGTCTCCACAGCCAGTCAGAGAGAGTCGCGGCGATCGCGCCAGATAAAGCCGCTCCGGTGATCGCGAGTCCCCAGCGACGCGCGGAACGCGTTCTCAAATTGCCTTTGATTACCCAGCAAACCGGCATTCATATACGCTGTATGGAGCGAAAGCACATTGTCTCGCATCGTGCGGGCGACTGAGCCCAAGCGTTCGTCCGTGATCCGACGCTTCGCTCCGCGTTCGTAATAAATGCCGGGGCGGGTCAGCAGATCGATGGAGCCGAAAAAAGGCCACCCCGAAGGGTGGCCTAAGTCAGGGAGGAAACCCCATAAGGACCTCTGGAATCAGGCCGCAGCCTGTTCGATCGGTGAGAAGGGCAGCCCGAGGCTTTCGGCCACCGCTTCGTAAGTTAGCCGGCCCCGATGGACGTTGAGGCCTGCGCGCAAATGCGGATTTTCGAGCACGGCGGAAAAGCCCTTGTTGGCCAGAGCCAAACCAAACGGCAGCGTCGCGTTGTTCAGTGCCTGGCTTGAGGTCAGCGGCACGGCCCCGGGCATATTGGCCACGCAATAATGAATGATGCCATCAACTTCGTAAGTAGGATCAGCGTGAGTGGTTGGGTGCGATGTCTCAAAGCAGCCGCCCTGATCGATAGCGACGTCCACGAGCACCGCCCTCTTACGCATTGAGCTCAGCATGCTCCGGCGGACCAGCTTCGGCGCGCTCGCACCTGGAACGAGCACCGCACCAATCACCACATCCGCCGCAAATACCTCTTCCTCCACAGAGTCGATAGTCGAAAACCTGGTGCGAGCGCGTCCTTCGAATAGCTCGTCCAACTCGCGGAGCCGGAGTATCGAACGGTCAATGATGGTCACCTCTGCGCCCAGACCAACCGCCATGCGCGCCGCGTGCGCACCAACGACGCCACCTCCGATCACCACGATTCGGGCAGGCTGAACACCGGGCACCCCACCGATCAACAGCCCTCGTCCGCCTGCACTCCGCTTCAGGGCGCTCCCCCCCGCTTCGATCGCAAGCCTACCCGCGACCTCGCTCATCGGCGCGAGCAGCGGAAGACCGCCATGCGGATCAGTTACGGTCTCGTAGGCGATCGCAGTGCATCCAGATTTCAGGAGGCCCTTGGCCTGATCCGGGTCGGGGGCCAGATGCAGATAAGTGAACAAGATCTGATTTTCCCGCAGCTGACACCACTCGGACGGCTGAGGTTCCTTAACTTTTACGATCATCTCGCTCGATGCGAATACCTCAGCTGCGGAAGTTAGAATCGTTCCACCAACAATGCGATAATCGTCGTCGGTTGCACCAATGCCAGCGCCGGCATTGGTCTCGATCATCACGCGGTGGCCCGCTGCCACGTATTCGCGGACAGCACCCGGGGTAAGGCCCACGCGATATTCGTGCGCCTTGATTTCCTTGGGGACTCCGACCTTCATTTGAAAACTCCCTGCCTGGAGCGCCCTTCTAATCGGAAGCGAGCAGCGATATTGCGACGCAGCCGTCAAAACGGCGCAGAAATTCATCGATATTTGACAAGCTTCGCAGGATTTCAAACCCACGGATGCCGAGCGGATGGTGTGACCATGCTCGCTGAGCAACCGTCGATGCGCGATCGCGGTGAATCGTTTCGAATTGCGTTCTCGGCTGGTGGAAAAGCTAACAACCCAAATTCAGCACGCCCAAAGACCGAAGTCGCAGTCTGCCGGTTGGGCAGATTGCCCATAAAGGATCGTTTCCCACAGCTAATGGGTGATGGTTGATGCGTCACGGCTCATGACCATTGATCACACTTGGTTTCCAAAAGCTGGACGATGTGCAGCGTGTCAACAAATCCGAGGCAATTGTTCGCCCCACAACCAGTCGACGATTCGTCGACCGCCGAAACCGGTCGCCATCTGCACAAATTTCCGATTATCAGCCACCGCTTCGCCAATATCAGCTGCGTCGGACCCGAGCGGGTGCGCCTTCATGACTGCAAGCAAGGCATCAGCCAAATCAGGTGCGACGATCGCAACGAGCTTGCCTTCATTGGCGACATGGATGGGATCGAGTCCAAGAAGTTCGCAGGTAGCCGCAACCGCCGGCTTCACCGGAATGGATGCTTCGTGCAGACGGAACCCGAGCTCGGATTGATGCGCAATCTCGTTGAGGGTCGCGGCAAGCCCACCCCGCGTGGGGTCGCGCATCACCCGAATTCCGCTACCGCCGGCGGCAACCATGACCGCTACGAGGTTATGCAACGCTGCGGAATCCGACACGACCTCGGTTTGAAAAGCGAGGTTCTGACGTTTGGACATGATCGCCACCCCATGATCGCCGAGGCTACCGGACACCAGCACACGGTCCCCGACCCTTGCCTTGTCGGCGGAGAGATCGAGCCCATCGGCCACAATCCCGATGCCGGTTGTAGAGATGAACACACCATCCGCCTTGCCGCGCTCAACAACCTTGGTGTCTCCGGTAATGATGTGAACGCCGGCACTGCGCGCTGCCGAGCCCATCGAATCCGCGATCACTTTCAGATCAGAAAACGGGAAGCCCTCCTCGATGATAAAACTGGCCGACAGATAGAGAGGACGCGCGCCGGACATCGCGACGTCATTAATGGTGCCGTACACAGCCAGTGACCCGATATTGCCGCCGGGAAAGAACAGCGGCGAGACCACATAGCCGTCGGTCGTCATCACCATTCTGCCTGCCGCAACGTCAAACGCCGACTGATCATTGCAGCGGGCGAGCCATTCATTACCAAAGGCTTGGTGAAAAAGGCCGGAGATCAGCTGTGCCATGGCACGGCCCCCGGATCCGTGGGAAAGATCAACCCGTCCGTTCTCAAGGTCGAGCTTGCGCTGATAGCCCTTTGCGCTCATGACGTCCGCCTCAACGGTTCATGGCGAACTCGGCCATAGGTCCAATACGCCGCACAAGCGCCTTCCGATGATACCATGCAGGACCCTATGGGAGTTTCCGGCGTGCAGACGGTTCCAAACAGCTTACACTCGACCGGCCGCTTGGCGCCACGCAGGATCGCGCAGCACTCGCACGCCGGATTGTCTGCGACACGCTGGTCTTGGATCGCAAAACGCGTCTCAGCGTCAAATTGCGCGTAAGCCCGTTTCAGCTTCAGCCCGCTGTTGGGTACGAGTCCGAGCCCACGCCATTCAAACTGGTCGCGCAGTTCGAATATCTGCGAGACCTCGTGCTTGGCGCGCCGATTGCCTTCACGTGTCACCGCACGACTGTATTGGTTCTCCACCTCGCAGCGATGTTCGTTCACCTGCCGCACCAGCATCAGGATCGCCTGCATCACATCGAGCGGTTCAAATCCTGCGATCACGATAGGCTTGCCAAATTGTTCTGCCAGGGGCTCGTAAGGCTGCGTACCGATAATGGTGCTGACATGTGCAGGCCCGATGAAGCCGTCAATTGGAACCCCGCCGGTGTCGCGAATTTTGGGGTTCTCGAGAATGCTGTGCATCGCAGAGGGCGTAAGCACGTGGTTGCAGAACACGCTGAGGCCCTTCAGCCGCTTCTTCTCGGCAAGTCGGATCATCACCGCCGTCGGCGGCGTCGTGGTCTCAAATCCGATGGCAAAGAAGACCACCTCGCGGCTCGGTGACTGTTCGGCGACACGGATAGCGTCGAGCGTCGAGTAGACCATCCGAATGTCGGCGCCGAGCGCTTTAGCTCGCAACAGGGACTGTCCTTGCGACCCAGGCGCGCGCATCAGGTCGCCGTACACGCACAGAGTGACCTCTGGTCGGTCGACAAGCCGGATCGCCATATCGATTCGACTGGCGGGCAGAACGCAAACCGGACAACCGGGCCCGTGGATCATGCGGACGTTCGCGGGCAGCAGATCCTCCAGGCCATAACGGGAGATCGCATGAGTGTGCCCGCCGCAGAATTCCATGAATCGATAGGCTCTTTGCGAACTAACCTCGGCGCCAATGGCACGCGCAATTCCCTGCGCGATGGCCTTGCTGCGAAATTCGTCGGCATATTTCATGATCAGCGTTCTCCTGCGCTGCCTAGCTCCTGCAGCAGCGCCAGCGAGCGCTCGGCTTCCGTCGGATCGATCTTGGCCAGCGCATAGCCGACATGGACAAGGACGCAATCGCCGACCTCGAGCTCCTCGACGAGAGCAATCGATATCTCCAGGCTGATGCCGTCGATGGACACTATAGCCATGTCGTCGGGAAGAATTTTCGTAATCTTTGCCGGAACCGAAAGACACATAGTCAGGCTGATCCTCCCCTGGCGGACGACTGTTGAGCTATCTGCAGAGCGGCAATCCAGGCCTGGCCAAGGCTCAAACCGCCATCATTGGGCGGCACCCGCCGTGGCACGAGCGGGGTAAGGCCGGCAGCGCTGCAACCGCGCGGGATTTCATCCGCCAGCGCCGCGTTCAGGAAGCAGCCACCGCTCAGAACGACCGTGTTAACGCCAGTTGTCCGCGCAGATCGCGCGACCCAATCAACGCAGGCGGCGGCGAAAGTGCCATGAAACAGGCCGGCTCCGCCCGCCGCGTCAACGTCATCTGCAATCAACCGCGCAAACAGCGGGCGAAGCGACAGCACGCCACCATCGATCGTCCAGCCGGCTTCGAGAATCGCAGTCCGCCGCACCAGCGCCTCAAGCTTCATCGCCGCTTCGCTCTCATAGCTCTGCAAACTCGCAATCCCCAGCAGCGCCGCTGCGGCGTCGAACAACCGGCCCGCACTGGTCGTGGTGGCCCCGCCCGGCTGTTCGAGCAACGCCGACACACATCCAGCCTGCCGTTGTGCCGCAAAGCGCAGCCCGATTTCGTTACCCCGACCGAGTCCGTGTAATACTGCGCTGGCCATCCGCCACGGCTCGCGGGCTGCACGATCTCCACCGGGCATTTGCAGGGGCGCTAAGTGCCCGATGCGCCGGCACCCCGCCCCTTCGCACAACAATAGCTCGCCACCCCAGTTACCGCCCTCGGAGCCGCGGCCATGGCCATCCAGCACAAGGGCAAGCGCAGGTCCCGCATGACCGTGCTCGGCGATCACTGCGGCAGCGTGTGCGTGGTGATGCTGGACAGCGACCAGCGCGCGGGCACTGGCTTCCGCAAACCGGGTAGAAGCCATATCAGGATGCAGATCATGGGCCATGGCGACAGGCTCTACATCAAGGCTCGATGTAAGGTGTCGGATCGTCTCCTCGAACGCGCGGATGCCTTCGGCCGTGTCCAGATCGCCAATATGCTGGGAGACGAACGCTTGGTTGTCCCGCGTGATGGTGACGGTCGATTTCAGTGCGCCGCCGACGGCGAGCACGGACGGCACCGACTTTGCAAGCCTGATCGGTTCGGGAACATAGCCACGGGCACGACGAATGAATTGCGGCCGGCCAGCCACCACTGACACCACGGAGTCATCGGCACGCGTCACTATATCGCGATCATGAGTTACGATAAGGTCGGAGATCGCCTTGAGCCGCCGCAGCGCCTGCGCGTTGTCGATCAGGAGCGGTTCGCCGCAAAGGTTGGCACTGGTGGCGACGATGACCGGGCCGGTCCGCCCACATGCTCCGGCCGAGCGAAGCGCATGAAAGATGAGGTGATGCAGCGGCGCTACAGGCAGCATGACACCCACGCGTGATAAGCCAGGAGCTATGGCGGGCGCCAAATTGTTACACGAAGACAGAAGGACGATGGGACGTGCTACAGATTCGAGCAGCGCAAGCTCGAGCGCGTTCGCCTCCGCGATGTCGCTGACGCGCTCTATGGAATCGATCATAACCGCGAACGGCTTCTGAAGGCGCTGCTTTCTCTTGCGCAAACGCTGCACGGCATCCTGGTTACGCGCGTCGCAAAGAAGCTGATATCCTCCGAGCCCCTTGATCGCCACGATTTGTCCCCCCGCGATTGCCGCGGCAATGGCGCTGATCCCATGGCTGAGCCGAGGCCCGCATGTCGGACACGCGATCGCCTCCGCATGAAACCTGCGGCTCGCCGGATCGGCATATTCGGCCGCGCAGGCGGCGCACAGCCTAAAAGCCCGCATCACGGTGTTGCGGCGGTCGTACGGAAGCCGTTCGGCGATCGTGTACCGTGGGCCGCAATGGCAGCAACTGATGAAGGGGTAAAGGTAATGCCGACTTTCCGGATCGAACAGCTCGCTGAGGCATTGCTGACAGGCAGCAGCATCAGCGACGATCTGGGTTGACAATTTGCCGGCTTCGCTCGTGCCGATCGAAAACTCTTTCGCCTCGAGCGCCGTAGTCTCCCGAACGCAGATGTGGTCGATGCGCGCCAATGGAGGTGCCTCGAGCGGCAACGTTGCTACAAACTCCGACGCACGGTTGCCCTCGACCTCGATCGTAACGCCCTTGGGGCCATTGATGACAAACCCCGCCAATCCGTAGCGCACGGCGAGTCTATAGACGTAAGGACGAAAGCCGACCCCTTGCACGGCCCCAGTCACGCGCACGCGCAGCCGCGTTCGGTCGCAGGTGGTTGCGGCGCTCATCGCCTTATGTCCTCTACGGCGCGCCCTTGATGCCATGCGCGTCTATCGATCCAGGCGTAGAGCGCGCCAAGACCCTCGCCCGTACGAGCCGAAACTAAAAGCACCTCGATGTTTGGATTGACTCGTCTGGCGTATTCGATCGTTTTGCCGAAATCGAACTCAAGCAGCGGGGCCAGATCAATCTTGTTGATCACCATGAGCGAAGAAGCTGCAAACATATCGGGATATTTGAGCGGCTTGTCTTCACCTTCGGTAATGGATAGCAGCACGATCTTGCAGGCCTCGCCAAGATCGAAGGCTGCGGGACAAATCAGATTACCGACGTTCTCGATGAAGAGAATACCACACGTGAGCAGCGGCAACCGGCGATAAGCCTCGCCAATCATCGCAGCGTCGAGATGGCAACCCTTGCCGGTGTTAACTTGAATGGCTGGCACGCCGGCGGCCCGAATGCGTTCGGCGTCGTTCGAGGTGTGCTGGTCGCCCTCGATAACCCCAACCGGCCGGCTGCGCTTGAGCTCAGACGCCGCGCGGACGAGTAGCGTCGTTTTACCTGCACCGGGACTGGATAAAAGATTAAATACAAGCAGGTCATTGGCGAGAAAGAGCGCGCGGTTGTGCGCCGCAATCCCATTATTCTTGCTAAGAATATCGCGCTCGATCTGAATGACCCGCTCTCTGCTCATACCCGCGACCTTCAAGCCAGCCGGCCCGGCGCCGCTCAGAGGCGTCTGCGCACCATGAGCCTGGTGATGGGCGGAGCGAGGATTGCAACTATGACTATCGCCAGCATGGTTTGAACGCTGCGGCCCTTGGCCGTCATGCGGACGGGCACAATGGCGATCGCAATCGCCATGCATATGGACATCGTATCCCTCATGGCGCTCCACATCATGCGCCTTGGCGCGGTTGGTGGACGGCGTCCCTTCGGTGCAGCCGCAAACGGTACACATCAATCGATCTCCAACTCTTTCACGCGCATCTGTTCGCCCGCGGTTACCTGCAACTGATAGCTGCCGCAGCAAGGACAGCATTCACCGCGTCGCGCAATCTCGACGCTCTTCGAACAGCTCATGCACCAGGCAACGCCTGGCAGTTCGATGATATTAAGGACCGCCCCCTCGGCGGCCGTCCTCGTTGCAACGGCAGCAAAGCAGAACCTGAGCGCTTCAGGCGCCGCATGGGTCAGCGCTCCCATCTCTAGACAGACGCTGCGCACCCGCGAGAACGATCGCCGACGTACCTCCTCCTCGACGATTTGAATGATGCCGAGACAAATCGCCATTTCATGCATCGCCAACTTCGCGAAAATTGAGAGTGAACCCGACGCACGGATCGAGCGATGCAATCACCGCATCGACTGCATCCCGATGTCGTCCAGCCGTCAGCACCGCGCCCTGCAGGCTGCGGACAAGCGGTCCGCACGGGTGGAAGTTCCACTCCGTCGGCGCAAGGAATTCGAAGCGGGATATCCGGCCTTGAGGATCGAGCTCGACCGCGTGGTAGAGACGCCCCCTGGCGCATTCGACCGCGGCCGCCGCACGGCCGGGCCCTAACTTGTATCTTTTGATAATCCCGAGCTCTGCCGAGTCAATCTGAGCACCGGCCTTGAGCCAGGCACATAACCGCAGGCTCTCAGCAATTCTGGCCCTCAGCCGCTCGGCCGCACCGGAGGGGCTGGGCGAGAGCCGATCACGCGTCATTTGGCGCGCCAATGGACCCGTCTCGGGCACATGGCCGTCAAGATCCGGACAATAGCAAAACCTCGCGCCATCCACGATCAGCCGCTTAATGATGTTGAGGTCGTCAGCAACGGACAGGAACGAGTGCTCCGCCAGAATTGGCTTGACGCCGATCTCATCGAGCGCTGCAATGCGAAGCGCCAATGGGCTACCGGACCTCACCGCGCCCCCCTCATTCGATATGCCGAGCGCGTTCAGCACAGCCAGGATCCGCGCTGTTGCTTCGCATTGAGCGGAGCCCCCGGGTGAGTGCGCGCTGCTGAGAAGCGCTGTCATTTCCCGCATCAGGGAGCGGATTGCCGCCGCACTGGCGATGTCTTGCGCAAGATGTCCGACAAACAGGCCCCGTAGCAAATCCGCGATGCGCTCAATAACGATAAGGGCAATACGACGCTGTTTCGTTGTGCGAGTGATCACTTCGTCGCGCGCCGTCTCGACGGCGGACAGCAGTGCAGTTTGCTGTGCAGCGGCACACAATGCGAAGAGCCGCGGCAGCACCTTGAGCAGCGACGAGGCTTGTTTGCCAGCGAATAGCCGTGCCAGCGGTGGCCGGACTCGCGGAAGGATCTCTATCGCGGCGACTACGTCGGCAGCTAGCGATACGGTGACGTCGATTTTGTTGCCGGCAGCGAACCTCATGCGCACCCCACCAATATCCTGCGCGACGTATGCCGGCGGTCGCTGCGCCGGCGCCGTCTACGGGATCCCACCGGACGGCGAACGTCCTCCAAGTTCTTCATGTGAAGTACGCCTCAATTATTTCCTGTATGCGCGCGGCAGAGTCCTGGAAATCCTCGTCGGCAGCCAACGCAACAATCGGCACGCCGCCGACCTCCAGCGTATCAAGGATGATATTGTCCGTAGAATTAAAGAACTGCACCGACCAGACGTTCCTGATCCCGGTCGCCTGCACTCGGCACGTGCTGTAGCCGCGGAAGATGAGTTGGACCGGACCAGTGCCCAGGCTTTGCTGCAGGAATGCCAGGTCGATGACGCTCATCGGGAGCAAGGTGAGATTGATGACATGCGCGCGCATGCCAAAGCGCCAGACGCGGGCCCGCGCGCGTATTTCGGCGAGCACCGGTTGCACGTTCATCGCGCCGTCGGGCGCCGGGCCGATCGCAAGGTCGGCGGACGTCAGGTCAGTTGCGGCGCGCCGGACAATCTGCGGGATCGCTCCGACCTCAAGATATTCGCGCGCCGGCTCGCTTCCGATGCGCACGCGCCAAATTCCTGCAAGCAGGGACTCACGGATTTGCGCCAAAGAGCCATCTGGCAGCGCAACCACCCCAGCGACCTCACCTGCTCCGAGCACTTCGCCTATCAGCTTGCGCTCGGGATCGCTGAGATTCGCGAGTCCGTACAATTGTGTCCGAGCGCCGCTCTTCTGGCTGCCAACGGCAGCGGCGGCATTTGATAATAGCGCGATGGCATTCGGATAGGTCCTTGCAAGCTCGTCGCCGTCGCGCCAAGCGCGCTTGGCGAGCGCACTCGCCCTCGTTAACCCGCTGTAGAATACATCGAGACTTCCAGAGCCGGTGGCAAGGTCATTCGCCGCTCCGTCGGCGACGTCGGATACAACGCGGATCGCTGTTTTCATAATGCGATGTTCCGTTGGCCGTATCGAGAGGCAATGCACTTGCCGATATAAGCGCTGCCGGAGTGTGGCCGAGCCATCGGCACGGAAATGCGATCGATCGCGACGAAACAGAGCGGTCTCCCGCCGATCAGGAGGAGTGTACCGTGCCGTTGGCAGAGGATCGGCGCCGGCGGGCCTCGCAGGCCGAGCCACTCAACCAGTTCGCGACCTACACCGCACGCAGGCGCTGCACCTTGCCTGCGCCGCCGAAGCGTCTTGACCATCTCACGAAGTAAGAGTGCGACTTGGATGATCCGGAGCAAATATGGAGGATCGGCGGCCCGCAGCGGCATTACGGCCGCCCTCACGGGAGGGTTCGCGACCAGGCGCGCATCGACGCTGACGCCCTCCACGTCGAGCGGAGCGGATCGCGCCAGACCATGCTGCGTCGGCTGCAACTTCATCACACGCCTTCCTGATAATGTTCGGTTCTGCTAGCAGGGTATTAGCAAGGCGTATGCCAATCACCGTCTGGCCGCGACTCGCACTCGAGCCAGCGGATGGAAGCGCCTGACATTTCGCGGCAAAGGTACGTGCGACTGGGATACGATTTGTGAGCAAAACCGGCGAGCGGAACTTCTAGCGCAGGTGCTCCGGCAATTGCGGCTGATGACCGATCAAGTCCGCAAAGAAGCGATCGCAGTCCTGGCCGTTGAGGCTGGCCTCAAGCCCGTCAAGTGCATCCGAGATCAGCCTTGCTTCATTTTCGTCTAAAAGCCGCACCGCGCTGTCGATATGAACGAGCACCTTGGCGCCGACCGAGGCGTCGGAGAGCAGCACGACCGAGACGCGCCGCTGTTCATTGCGATACTCGCACAGCGCCGTGATGCCGTCGATCTCGACAATCGTCATTGGCAAGCCAAGGCACATGGTCAGTCGCGGGCCGCTAAATCGGCTGCGCCCCCATCTCATAGTTTGCATGGTCGATATTGTTCGCTAACAGCCGTTCTGATGCAGGCAGCGGCGCGGTCCGCGCCTTTGCCGGCGAGTCCCACTGCTCCAGGAGTTTGCAAGCCAGTTCAATCGCAGGCGCAATTTGAACGCGTACAGGGACGGTCAGCGGACCGCCCCAATGCTCTAGGTCCAGCGGCTGACAGCCGATGAGAGCGAGCTCTCGCGGGCGCCGGCCAAGCAGGTCGACCGCACTCAAGACCTCCTGAAAGCCGGTCTGATGCAGGCTCACCTTCCTGGTGGAGGTAAATTTTGGCACTTCGTCATCTCGCACTAGCTTCAACTGCCCGGGCAGAAATCCATAGTCGATGGCATCGAACACGATCAGGCAATCGGCCTGCTCCAGAAAACTGATGAGGTAGAGCCCTTGTGTGCCGCCATCGAGGACGGTTACGTTGTCATCGATCGCATAGCGGCGGTGAAACTCCTCGACCACTCGCACGCCGAATCCCTCATCGGCCCACAGGATATTGCCGATGCCGAGCACCAGGATCCTTTTCTTGTTTTCCGGATGCATCCGCTTCCCAGTCAATCGCGAAATCCGCGAACCCGATATCATAGAAGAGGTGCTCCGGCGCTACATGAGTCTTCGCGGATCGCCGCGTAGATGTGGACCAGCGCAAAAGTCACGATCACCCACAGGCCGAGATGATGCCCGGTATGGACGTCCTGGCTGTTCGGCCAAATTGAAAATACCCAGCCAAACAGATTGTACTGCCAGCTGTCAGTACCGGCACCTTGCCCATAAAGTGCAAAGCCCGTGACGACCATGAACGTCATCGTCTGCGTAAACATGAAGAACATTGCTGACTGAGCAAGACGGTTGTGCCCGAGCCGCCTCTCAGGCTCAACTGTAAGGAACGCGTACCAGCGAATCTCGTGGTACACCTCGCGCCAAAAGCGCCTGCGCCAGAGCGGCAACCAAAAGATCTGCATCGCATGCGCGTTTCCGATCAACGCCCAGTAGATACGCAAAAGAAAGCCGATACTCAGCACATATCCCGTCGAGAAATGAGCAAAGCGGATATAGCCGAATAGGAAATTGCCGCTTGCCTCTCCCGACATCGCGGGTGTACCGGTTCCAATGACATAGCCGGTTAAACTCAGCACAAGAATGGCCGCCGCATTAAGCCAATGCCACAGTCGCACCGGCGCGTAGGCAGTGCCAGCGCCGATGCTCCGTTCAGCGGGTTCCGCATCGACGCTGGCAAGGAGCTTCCGGGCTCTATCCAGCATGTCGCTAGCGAACATTGACCGAAGCCATTTCCTGGCCGTCGGGACTCATCACGTGGGTCGAGCAAGCTAAGCACGGATCAAAGGAATGGATCGTGCGCAAGATCTCCAGGGGCCGCTGCGGATCGGCCACCGGGGTGCCGATCAGGGAGGCTTCAAAAGCGCCAACATTGCCCTTGGGATCGCGAGGAGATCCGTTCCACGTCGTCGGCACAACACATTGATAATTGTCGATCTTGGCGCCCTTGATCTTGATCCAGTGCCCAAGTGCACCGCGCGGGGCCTCACTGAACCCGTAGCCCTTGGCCTCCTTGTGCCAGCTTTCCGGCTTCCACCTGCTGACATCGGCAGTTGCCGTATTGCCTGCCTTGATGTGGATTACCAGCTTATCCTGGAAATAACGCATCTGATGCGCCGCCCACTGGCATTCGAGCGCCCGCGCAGCAGTACGGCCAAGCGTCGAGAACAGCGCGGTCAGCGGAAGATTAAGCCCCTTGAGTAGTCTCTCGGCCGGCTCCTTGAACTCGGCTTTGCCTTGCGCATAACCGATAATGTATCGCGCCAACGGCCCGACCTCCACGGCGTGGCCGCGCCAGCGCGGCGCTTTGATCCAAGAATACTTGCCGCCTTCGTCGAGTTCCTTGATATCTGTCTTGCTGCCTCTGAGTTTTGGCCCAAGTTCAAAATGCGGCTCGGTGATACCGTCCCAGGGATGCAGTCCACAGCAATCGCTGGGGTATTTATACCATGAATGCGCGACGAATTCCTGGATCTGCTCGGGATCTCCATGGTCGATCGGCAGTATCTCATTCAGATTGCCACCAAGAATGACCCCGCGCGGCAGCTTGAAACTTTTGGCGGAATAGTCATTTGCGTTTTCGGGAATGTCGCCATAGGACATCACGCTCTTGCTCGAAAGTCCGCCGCCATGGAGCCAGTCCTTATAGAAGGAGCAGATCGCGGCAATGTCGGGCAGGTAGACCTGCTCGACAAACTCGATCGAACGGTCGATGATCGAGGAGACGATGTTCAGTCGCTCCATATTGATCGCACCCACCGCACCAGTTTCGCCGATGTTGATCGGGCAGGGCACGCCGCCGACCAGCCAGTTCGGATGCGGGTTCTTGCCACCATAGATAGCTTGGATCTTGACGATCTCCTTCTGGAAGTCCAGCGCTTCCAGATAATGCGCTACAGCCATCAGGTTCGCTTCCGGTGGCAGCTTGTAGGCCGGATGCCCCCAATAGCCATTCTTGAACGGACCGAGCTGCCCTGATCCGAAGAATTTGGTGAGCCGGATCTGCAAATCCCTAAAGTAGCCAGGGGACGACAGCGGCCAGGGCGAAATAGACTGCGCGAGCGCCGAGGTCGACTTGGGATCGGCCTTGAGCGCGGAGACCACGTCGACCCAATCCAGCGCGTGCAGGTGATAGAAATGTACGAGGTGATCATGCACGAGCAGGCACAGCTGCATGATGTTGCGGATCGAATTGGCATTCTCCGGAATCGCAATTCCTAGTGCATTTTCAACCGCGCGCACGGAGGTGAGCGCATGGGTGCCGGTGCAGACCCCGCAAATCCGCTCGGTGAACGCCCAGGCGTCGCGCGGATCGCGTCCGCGCAGGATGACTTCGATGCCACGCCACATCGTCCCGCTTGAGACCGCATTGCGGATCACATTGTCCGAATCGAGATTGGCTTCGACACGCAGGTGGCCTTCGATCCGCGTCAGCGGGTCAATGACGATTCGCCTGCCTGAACGATCGAGATTGAATCCATTCGGTGTCTGGACGGCCAACGTCGCCCCCTCCTCAACTTAGTTTGCTTTTGGGGCTGCGCGATCCGACTTGTGGGTCAACCGCTTCACGGCGGTGACCGCCGCATGGGCAGCGACCGTTAGCCCAACTACGCCGGCAGCGGCCATGCCGATCTGGTCGGCGTTCTCCTCGATGCCGAACTGCTTGATCGTTGTGAGACGGTCGTAAAAAGACCCTTTATCCCAGAAGCCGTCTTCGGAGCAGCCGAAGCAGCCGTGCCCAGACTGAATCGGAAATGAGACGCCGCCGTTCCACCGAATGGCCGAACAGGCATTGTAGGTGGTTGGCCCCTTGCAGCCCATCTTGTACAGGCAATAGCCCTTCCGCGCGTTCTTATCGTCCCACTCTTCGACGAATTGGCCAGCGTCGAAATGGGAACGGCGATAGCACTTGTCGTGAATGCGCTCGGAATAGAACATACTTGGACACCCTCGGCGATCGAGCTCCGGAAGCTTTCCGAACGTGGTGATGAAAGTCACGAGGCCACTCATGACCTCTGCGATAGGCGGGCACCCTGGCACCTTGATGATTGGCTTGTTGGTGATCACCTTATCGATCGGCGCCGCGCCAGTCGGATTGGGCTTGGCCGCTTGCACGCATCCCCACGACGCACACGTGCCCCAAGCAATGATCGCCATGGCCTCTTCCGCCATGGACCTGAGCTTTTCAACGAACGGCTTGCCGCCGTCAATGCAGAACATGCCACCCTCATTCAGCGGTGGATTGCCTTCGACGGCGAGCACATACCTGCCCTTGTACTTGGCACGAGTTTCCTCCAGGATGGCTTCGGCCTGGTGTCCTGCCGCCGCCATGATCGTATCGTCATAGTCGAGCGAAATCATCGAGAGCAGCGCGTCCTTGATCAAGGGATGGGCCGAGCGGATAAAGCTTTCAGAGCAGCAGGTACACTCGAGCCCGTGCAGCCAGATGACGGGCACACGTGGTTTGGTCTCCAAGGCGTTGGCAATACTGCTTGCGGCGAGCGGACTAAGTCCCATGCTCGCAGCAGTCAAACTGCAGAATTTGTGGAAGCTACGACGCGTCATACCTTGACGTCTGATCACGCTGTAGAACGTTTCCGTTGGACCACCCATAGAGCCTTCCATGTGAGTTGTCGTCGGCCGTAACGAATACTGACGTTCAGCAAGAAACAAGCCACGGAGGCGAAACAACGTGACAGATACCAAGCCACCGCTTCGGCATTTGCGGACTGTCGAAAGCAGCCAGCAAGCCACAGGCTGCGCCAATGATCTTCACGCACACGGTGTCCGGTTTTGGACGTTCATGTGAGCACTTCTACAGAGCAGCAATATAGTTCATCACTGCATGGCGACTACGTCATGCTCGCTTTTGCACGACCGCGACACTCACGCGTCATGCCGATTCTTGAATAGAATTGGCGTAGCTGACAGGCACCGGACCGCCCTCCAGTCTTCGTCAGACTTGCCGATCGCCTTACCAATGGGGCATTAAAGCCCGCTCATAGTCGCAACTGCGCAAGCAGCCCGGCAAAGCAGCTGTCGAGCGATGAAGAAAAGCCGCAATATGACCCGCGATGCGCGCACTGGCGTCGCTTTTTAGGGGTGATCGATCCTATCTGCCTTTGATCCCAAGCGGCTCGCCGTACGCTGCAGGGGAGAGAGCCTGAACATTTAGAGCTATCACAGGAGCGTTCATCGAGCGAGCCGATCGATAGCAATGCGCGATGGTCTTTGCGCGTCGCGACACCAAACACGCCTGCAAGAGCTTCTTCGTAATAGGGAGGCGATCTCGTTGTTGCAGCACTGGCGCGAGCGGCTGACGCAGACAGCAGGTGACGGCGCCGACTTTCAGTCGACGTCGATGGGTAGTAAACAGTGTCTGCCTAGGCCGTGTACTCTTGAGCGACTGGGCGCCTGATGTCCGTTCCCCCCAACCGGCGGAAAAGCGGACATCTCCCAAGGTCGCCAAAGGGCCAAAACCAGCAGTACTCGCTTGGTTCGGGACCCCGCATCAAACCGCTTTGGTTGCGCGCATGATGGCTAAATTGACCGTTGCTCGCATCGGCTGCGGTACCCCATACATGCACGAGCGCCAGAGCCACTCGACAGGACCGAACCGATAGCGGCGCAGCCACCAAGCGCTGAACACCGCCTGCGCGACATACACGAAAATACCGATCGCCAGTGTCGCGGCCACGCCGAGGCGACCAAATTGGCCTAGACCATAGCCGTAGAAGATCCAGCCGCAGATCACAGATTGCGCGAGATAGTTGGTGAACGCCATGCGGCCAAGCGGCGCGGCCCAGCCTAGTATTCTCCGCCCGCCCGGGAGGTTCACAGCGGCGATGACTGCGGCGGCATAACCCAGCGCCAACACGACCACCCCCAGCTCTTCCACCGGAAAGCGCGCGCGACCGAGCGACGGCCAATCGAAGAGCTCTTGTCGTGCTGCCGCGAGACTCAATCCGCCGCCGAGAAGAATGCCAAAGGTTGCGACGACGAGCAGCAGGCGCCGGTTCGCCGAGGCCCGACGCAAAACTCCGCTGCGCCACGCGAGGGCGCCGACGAGGAACAGCGCGACAGTGCGCGGAAAGCCCATGACGTGCAGCGGAAAAATCGCCGGCACCTCGCGGATCCGGAACGCGAGCACATCGAGAAATCCGCCCGTGCCGTACACACGCGTCGCCTCCGTGGCAAGAGCGGCCATCTCGGCTGCACCTGGCAGCGGCACGATCGGCGGTAACAGCGGCATGGTCACGTAGAGCCCCAGGAGCAGCAGGGCTGCACCTGCCATGAGCCACGGCGCGCCCCCGAGGAAGGGCAGGACCACGAAGCCCGCCAACGCGTATTCGACGAGAATGTCCCCGTTCCAGATGAAATAGAGATGCACCAGGCCAATAACCAGCAACACAAGCAGCCTGCGCACGAGCAAGATCATGCGCCGCGCATTGCCGGCAAGCCGTTCGAATTGGATCGCAAGGCCGACGCCGAACAACAGCGAGAACAGCGAAAACGCCTTCAACTCGACCACAACCGTCAGCACAGCCGCCACGGCCCCGTCGAGCGGCCCCGCCGGCTCCGCGTTCGGTAAGAACAGCGCAAAGATGGAGATCCGAAATATGGTCACGATGTTCATGGCGAGCACGCCGAACAGGGCCACGCCCCGCAGCACGTCAATCGCGTCGAGCCGCTCCGACGGGCTCATAGGCTTTCTTGGCCCGTCACTCGCCGGCGCGGGTTGCGAGCCTATGCTTCCGCCGGTCATTGCAGGACTCCCCCCATTTGCGATGGAGAGAATTAGAATGCCGCCTCGTGCCGCGTCAAACTACCAGAATTGGGCAAAGTCTCACATTGCGCTCGACGTGAGTTCGGGGTTTCGTCGGTTCCAGCCGATGTGGTCCGGATGGGACCGCCAAGGTCAACGTCAAGGCTACCCTCCGCAGTCAGCATGCCGTTGGTCGGAGCATCTCTCGGAAGAGCACATCGCCCCACTCGAGGCCAGATGTTTCGTAGGCCAACTTGGTAACGCCTCCGAAGTCGTGCGCAAGAAGTATCTCGATCATGCCGAACCCCTCCTGGTCGGCTCGGTGACGATTGGGCCGCCGCTTTCCCGCCAAGAGAAGCAGAACTCCTTCCCGTCGAAAGCCCAAGATAGGATATAGCCGTCATCCCAGGAAAGGACCCCATGCTTCACCGCGTTCGTCGCGAGCTCGTGGATCGTCATCAGAAGGGACAGAGCCTGCTTGGACTCCAGCTCCACTGCTGGACCAGACAACCTTAATCGCTCGGTGTTCGAATGGTACGGTGCGAGGAGGCCCTCCACTACCATTCGGATGGAAGCTCGCGGGGCAGTTGAGTTGATTAGCAGATCTTACGTTTGCCGCGTCATCCCGATTACGACCGCGAAGTTTTTTTGATGCGATGAACAAGCTCACCCATCAACAATTTCTGTCTCCGCTCGAGCTCC
Source organism: Bradyrhizobium sp. CCBAU 11434 (assembly GCF_028128895.1). Classification (NCBI taxonomy): domain Bacteria; kingdom Pseudomonadati; phylum Pseudomonadota; class Alphaproteobacteria; order Hyphomicrobiales; family Nitrobacteraceae; genus Bradyrhizobium; species Bradyrhizobium sp. CCBAU 11434. The sequence continues at coordinate 7,589 of NZ_LBJX01000090.1, read as the reverse complement.
TGGATCACCACATCCCGTGAAGCCGCATCGACTTTTCTTTTGCAAGATCGAGTTGCCTGTGCGCCTTCGTCATGAATCAGCTTGTCGTCGCTGACGACTGCAACCACCGCACCCGGCACGCGTTTACTCGCGATTTCGTGAGCGGAGAACTCGTCGAGCTTGGCGAGGCGCTCCGGAGAAACGCCGACATCATGGGCGGTCGCTCCGGGCAGAGGCGCGGAGTGCACTGAATTGAAGCCGAGTCCAACAGCCCCGCGGCCATAACAAGCTTGTTCATTGTAGCCTCGCAAGGATTGATGGAACCGGCTTGCAATACTGCCGCTCGGTCGCGATCGGATATGTCCAGCCGGCTAACCTAAGACGGTTCGGTGCCTCTCCTGGCACAGTGTCTGTCGATGAGGGCTAAGGTGAAAATTGCCGCAAAGGCGAACACCACCATACCGCCGGCAACTACACTCGCCTCGCGCCAGCGCGATGCTTGGACGTACTCTACGACGTAGGCTGACAAAACCTTGGTGCGCCCAGGAATGTTGCCGCCGATCATCATCACGACGCCGAATGTGCCGATCGTATGAGAAAAGCCAACCACAGCGGCTTTAACAAACTCCAATCGCGCCAGCGGCCCCCTGACGGTAATAAAGGCGTACAGCGACGAAACGTGCCCCGTAGCTTCCAACTGGCGATCTCCTATGCCAACAAAGGCGTTACGGATCGGCTGCACCACCAACGGCAGCGCCGAGAGGACCGATCCGATCACGATTCCCGCGAAAGTAAAAGCGAGCGTACGCTCGCCCCACAAAGAGGCGAGAACGCCACCCGGTCCGTCTGGGCCGAGCAACACGAGTAAGCAAAAGCCCAGAGCCGTCGGCGGCAGCACCAGCGGCAGGGCGATCATCGTCGTCACCGCCTCACTCAAAAGAGTCTTTGAGCGCGCTAGCCACCAAGCGAGGGGCACGCTAATCACGAGGAGAATCACGGTCGTTACGCTGGCTAGCTCAATCGTGAGCGCAACAGATTGCGCAATCTCTGCCGAAAAGACATCCATGTGCGTCAGCCCAAAGGTGAAAGCAGGTCGTTTTACGGGTTCAGTGATCGCCTGCACGTGCGGCTCGCCCAGCTATGTGGCGCCGATCGCCTTTTAGTCGCGTCGCACTTCATGGCGGCCGCCACATTCACGCGCGTCGTTTCCACGAGCAAGAGCAGCGTCGCAAGTCTCATCGGCAACTCCTGTGACAGGGCCGCTTCCATCCATCTGACGGCGGCACCTTCTCGTTTAAAATCAGCAATTCCTGTGCCGCTTGCGAACGGCGGCGCGCTATGCGCAAAATGGGAGACATTCGCATAGACGTCGACGTCGCTGTGGCGCGGAACTAACGCTATGTCAGATTTCTGGCACCTCTGTTGCCGAGCAGACAGGCACGGTCGCGCAACCGAACGGCAGAATTTCATGCGGCCAGAGATGCCTAGGTAGTTTCTCGGTAGCTCAAACACCGTACTCGTTGGGCCGGCAATGAAACGGATCGTAGGAGGCCTGCCCTTTGGCAGCAACGCGAACGATCTAGCTGAGTAATCATCGTGACGCAGCTTCTGCGACGCGGCAAAAGGCGCGGGCCGAGAGCGAAGGCCGAATCTCGACCAACCTGCCTAATGCGCATCGTTAGCACAGGCTGGAGACAAATGCCCCGGGCACGACGAGCTTTGCCGTTAGCGACAAGGCAGTGCATCGATTCAAGATATTGCCACGCAATCGAGCTCCTAAAAGGCTTCCATCTCGTGGATGAGTACGATCCAAATTATCAATTTTACCGATGTCATCTACTGTTGCATCCATCAGCAGTTGGCGCATATCGATCACGCTCGGGCTTCCATCTCGAGACGGGACTCCGCTAATGCGCTCAGCCGATCAAGTTGCGCGTCTCGCTGCGACTTTTTGTTTCGACCTTGCGAACTGGGGCCGAGCACCGAAACCGATACCGCCCGGAATCAGACGGTTTGTCCGAGACTGCTTAATCGGGCGCACTTTGGGCAACTGGTGCATATCTTGCTTAACGAGAAGGGATAACGCAACTAAACGCCTGCCTTTGGAACGACGCGCCGGCTCTCGGAACCGTCTTCAATCGGACACGGCTAAAATGATGAGGCTCGTATGACGCTGTCGTCCCTCAATGACGCGGCGGTTCGCATTCGAGTATATTCGGGAAGGAAGCGTCATGACCACCATGGCAACTGCGGCGCCCGCACGCGCGTCGCAAGCTTGGTATAAGATTCTCTACGTGCAGGTGCTGATCGCGATCTTGATTGGCGCCATGGTCGGTTGCCTATGGCCGTCTGTCGCGACCAACGACTGGGTCAAGGCGCTCGGTGACGGGTTTATCAAGCTCATCAAGATGGTGATCGCGCCGATTATTTTCTGCACCGTCACATCTGGTATTGCGCATATTCAGGATGCGAAGAAAGTCGGGCGCGTCGGCGTCAAGGCGCTGGTCTATTTCGAGATCGTCTCCAGTTTTGCCTTGGTGTTGGGCCTGCTTATGGGCAATCTGGTCCAAATCGGTCATGGCCTTGCGGTCAAGCCGGATGCTGCGGCGGTCGCCAATTACGTCAAGCAGGCGGAAGCCTCGAAGACCGTCGATTTCTTTCTCAACATCATTCCGGATACCGTAGTCGGCGCCTTCGCCCGCGGCGATGTTCTGCAGGTTCTCCTGTTCGCGATTCTATTCGGCTTTGCACTGATGGCGTTAGGAACCCGTGGGGAGCGACTGCGAGGCATGATTGACGACGTCGCGCACGCGGTGTTCGGCGTGATCGCTATCATCATGAAAGCGGCTCCGATCGGCGCCTTCGCGGCCATGGCCTTCACTATAGGCAAGTTCGGGCCGGCAGCACTCGGCAATTTGATCGGTCTGATCGCGCTGTTTTACGCGACGGCGGCGTTATTTGTCGTGGTGGTGCTCGGTTTGATCGCGCGCCTCGTCGGCTTTTCAATCTTCAAGTTCATTCTCTATATCAAGGACGAAATTTTAATCGTGCTCGGCACATCGTCCTCTGAAAGCGCGCTGCCGCAATTAATGGAGAAGCTCGAACGGCTGGGCTGCTCCAAGTCCGTGGTCGGCCTGGTGGTGCCAACTGGCTACTCCTTCAACCTCGACGGCACCAATATCTATATGACACTTGCGACATTGTTCATTGCCCAGGCACTCGGGGTCGATCTCACCTTTGGCCAGCAGCTCACGATCCTGCTCGTGGCAATGCTAACGTCCAAGGGAGCAAGCGGCGTCACCGGCGCGGGCTTCATCACGCTCGCTGCGACGTTGTCGGTGGTCAGCCCAGCGCTGGTGCCGGGCATGGCAATCGTATTTTCGATCGACAAGTTCATGAGCGAGGTGCGCGCCCTTACTAACATCACCGGCAATGGCATCGCCGCCGTGTTCGTATCCTGGTGGGAGGACGAGCTCGAGCACACGACGCTGCAAGCTCGGCTCAACCAGCCCAACGTTTCCACCACTATCGACACACGATGAGATAGGTCCCGGATCCTGACCGCCGCCATTCAAAGACGCGTTGAATGCAAGCCCATCGACATTTCTCGTAGTTTGAATCGAGACAGCCGACTTGACGAGCCGGAACTTTCACGCGCGATCGCCAGTGCGCAGCCCTTGCCCACCTCGCCCCGGGCCAGCCGCCCTGAAAAGATGCCCGTCGAGCAAAAGAGTCGTGGCTTTTTACCAGTCATTTTCAAGCGCGTCTTTCACCGTCAAGCTTCCGGCCATCTGAACGGTTCTGCGACATCTGCCGCGCCAGATATCAGGACTGCGACAGAACGGGTCGGCCTGACAAACTAGTTGTTGCTCCCCGCACAATCGCATGTGTGCGGTCACTGCGCTTGCCTCGTCCGACCAACGACGTGGTAGCGATCCTGTGACGCAACTCATCATCCCTTGTTGAGGTCCGCGTTGTCGCATTAGATCAGATGGTGTGTGATCAGCACGTATTAGATGGCACCTTGACAGAGCTGTCGCGGGTCGCAGACGGCTAATGTCGGTTCGGCGTCGCTGCACGCGCGCTCGATTCCGGCCAGCGCCCCGGAGGCAAGTCCTCCGCACCGAGGCGTGAAGGCCCCAGGACATACAAAGCAGTCGCGTAACTTCGCCTTCGTATCTCGGCACATGACCATTGCGCTTTCTCCCCCATGACCGATCGTACCGGCGATGAGTGGTTCGGCAGCTTATCTTTGTTCTTTCCGGTTCGGCGAGGCGCCCCTGATTGTTCCGGCTCAACGTCTTGACTGAACTGCAGCCGCTGTCCTCCTGCGGCTGGTTATCCTCGGCTGCAGCCTCGAGCGCCTGCCCGGAGTTATCGGCAACGGAGGAAAGCAGGCACCTGAGCATCGATTGCAGGCTTTCACCGCGCCATATTGAAAGGTTTAGGACAACTATACGTACGTCTGTGATGCAATTTTTCTCTGCGCGTGCTCAGTTCACCACAAGCAATCGAGCGGAACCGCTCACCAGCGGGTCCTGGTGTTGAGTATTGCCCTATTTTTGCCTAAAATGGTATAGCTCCCCCGCCGGAGAAAAGAGGCCGGACGGTATCAGAATGCGTAGCTCGATCAGCAGCTTAGAACGTTCAGCCCCTCAGTTTACGTTCGGCAGCATAGCGCTGGCCGTGGTAACACTAGCTTGCTTGTACCTTCACGCCCATTTCGCCGCGACGGCGTTCGCGTATTTGTTAGTGGTATTGCTGTTTTCGTTGATGGGCAGCTTCATTGCGTCGTCCGCGCTTTGCATCATAGCCATCGCTGCTCTCGCTTACTACTTTGCGCCGCCGGCGTTCAGCCTGCGTATCGATGACCCCCAAGATCTGCCGGTGGTTGTTGCATTCTTTATTGCCTCGATTCTGGGAGCGCACCTGATCGGAAAGCTCCGCCAGGAAAGAGAGGCTGCGCGTGTCGTTGCGGCCAAGCTTCAGCGGAGTGCGGCCGATTTGGAGGATCGCGAAAAGCGGTGGCGCGCCATCTTCGAGCACAATCCCGCCATGTACTTCATGGTCGATGAAGCCGGCACTATCCTCAACGTCAATTCACTCGGCGCGACACAACTCGGCTATGCTCGTGCTGAACTGATCGCTCGATCAGTGCTGGACGTATTTCTCGAGGAGGATCGCGCTTTCGTTCGCGAATGCGTTCGGACGTGCCTTGAGGATGTCGGACAAACGCGCACGTGGGACGTCCGGAAAGTCAGGAAGGACGGCTCGGTGTTGTGGGTACGTGAAAACGCCAAAGCCATGCTCTGGGGCGATGAGCAGCCCATTGTCCTCATCGCCTGCGAAGATATCACGGAGCGAAGGCGGACCGAACTCGCCCTGCAGCGGAGCGAAGCACATTTAGCCCAGGCGCAGGAGTTGAGTCACACAGGCAGCTTCAGCTGGAACCCCACTACGGGCGAGGCCTTCTGGTCAAAGGAAACATTTCGCATTTTCCAATTGGATCCTGACACAGTGCCGCCGGGGCCGCAGCTCGTCGTTGAGCGCACTCATCCAGATGATAGGGCTTCGGTTAAAGAAATTATCGATCGCGCGATGCGAGACCCGAGCGATTTCGAGCACGAATACCGGCTTCTGCTGCCGGACGGCTCGGTAAAGCACATCCATGCCCAGGCACGGGCGACGAGAACAGCCTCTGGTGACATCGAGTTTGTTGGAGCAGCTACGGATATCACGGCGGCGAGGCGAGCAGAACAGCAGCTGCGCCGCAGCGAGGCCTATCTGGCCGAGGCCCAGCATCTCAGTCACACGGGGAGCTGGTCCTGGGACGTCTACCGTCTAGATTTCATATATCGGTCCGCCGAGGTCGATCGTCTGTTCGGCTTTCGCCCACAAGAGCCGGTGTCGATCGAGACCATTCGATCGCGCATCCATCCGGACGACTTGCCGCGGCTACAGGAGGTGCAGCGCCAGGCGATTGAACACAAGGAGCGGCGGTTCGAATATGATTTTCGTATCCTTCTACCGGATGGCGGGATAAGACGCATACACTCCGTTGCGCACGTGGTGGTCGGCAGCGATGGCAACGTCAGCGAGCTGATCGGAACACATATGGATGTGACCGAGCAACACGCAGCTAGGGAACGCCTGGAAAACACGCTTGCCGCGCTGCGCGAAAGCGAACAGCGCTTTCGCGACTACGCCGAAACGGCTTCCGACTGGCTCTGGGAGACCGGGCCGGATCATCAGGTCACTCGCTTATCCGAGCACACCAGCGCTGCGGGAATTTTGGCGACAGGATTGATCGGCCTGCTTCGCTGGGACATTGCGTTCGACGTCGAAGAGGAACCCGAGAAGTGGCGGCAGCATCGGGCGACATTGGAGGCCCATCTTCCGTTTCGGGATCTCGTCTACCGCACCGTGAATCGGACAGGTTCTCCGATCTACGTCCGCACGAGTGGCAAGCCTTTTTTCGATGGAAAGGGCAATTTTCTCGGCTACCGTGGCGTCAGCACTGACATCACCGCTACCATTCGCGCCGATCAAGCCGAACAAGAACTACGAAGGGCACAGTCGGAGCTTGCGCATGTGACGCGTGTAACGACATTAGGAGAGCTGACAACCTCCATCGCCCACGAAATAAACCAGCCACTCGCCGCTATTATCAGCAACGCCGATGCGTGCCTCGGTTGGATGGGCCGGGAAGCGCCTAATCTTTCCGCCGCCCGCTCTTCGGTGGAGTGGATCATCGAAGACGCAATCCGGGCAAGCGAGGTGATCCGTCGTATTCGCGCGCTCGCGAAGAAGGGCGAGATTGAGATGGTGCCGCTCGATATCAACGAGGTCGTTAAGGACGTCATTGCGCTGGTAACACGAGAGCTGGTGAGCCACCGAGTGACGTTACGAACCGAGTTGACGGCAGGGCTACCTAGGATCCTCGGCGATCGGATTCAGCTACAACAGGTGATCATCAATCTCGTGATGAACGGAATCGAAGCCATGGAGGCAGTTACCGACCGGACACGCGAACTGCTGATTCAATCATCAAAGGACGATGTGGGGCACATCCATCTTGCCGTGACGGATTGCGGCGTGGGCATCGCCGAGAACGACGCGGACCGCGTCTTGGATCCTTTCTTCACCACCAAATCGACTGGCCTTGGAATGGGTCTTTCAATCTGCCGGTCGATCGTTGAAGCTCATGGAGGACGACTGTCGATGGTCCACAAAAATGGACCGGGTGCCACGTTCCAGTTTGCCTTACCGCTGCATAAGGAGGCCGTCTCGTGACTGCACGATTTGGCGCGCCAGATGAAGGCAGCAATGCCGAGGCCTCGACAAAGGCGACCGTCTTCGTCGTCGAGGATGACATCTCAATGCGTCGCTCGCTTACGAACCTTTTTCAATCGGTAGGGTTAGACGTCATTGCATTCGGATCGGCCCGCGAAATGCTGCAGAGCACAATTCCGGACGTTATTAGCTGTCTGGTTCTTGATGTCCGGCTGCCAGGCTTGAGCGGTCTTGACTTCCAGACCGAGCTCGCGAGGTTGAACATACATATTCCGATCATTTTCATTACCGGCCATGGCGACATTCCAATGACTGTC